>CAZFHS010000047.1:0-52879 GCA_964518955.1 uncultured Gemmatimonadaceae bacterium
ATTCGGTCTTTGTACTTCTCCTCGACAACCTTCCGCTTGACCTTCAAAGTTGGGGTCAACTCGCCCGCTTCTATTGAGAAGTCATTCTCAATTATCAAGACTTTTTTCGGAATCTCGTAGCTGGCAAGCTCTCCAAAGCACCCCATCACTTCGGCTTCGATCTTTGTAACCACCTCGGGGTGATTGAGAAACTCGCCAGGATTCGCAAGGATGCCTTCTTCCGTCGCCCAGAGTTCCAGGCCGTCCGAGTTCGGCACCACGAGGATGATCGGAAACTTCCTTGTGTCGCCGACCATCACGGCGTTTAGAACGTATTTGTTGGCCTTGACCGTGTTCTCAATTGGCTGCGGCGCTATGTTTTTCCCACCGGCCGTGACGATTATGTCCTTCTTGCGGTCGGTGATCTTGAGATAGCTGTCCGAATCGAACTCGCCGATGTCTCCGGTATGGAAGAATCCGTCTTCATCTATGGCTTCGCGCGTTGCTTCCGGGTTGTTGAAGTACCCTGCCATTACGTTCGGACCGCGAGCTAGAATCTCACCGTCGGCAGCGATCTTGACTTCGACACCAGGTAATGCCGGGCCGACGGTGCCCATGCGAGGCGCGTCTAGTGGGTTGACCGCAAGTACCGGCGATGTTTCGGTGATCCCGTATCCTTCCAGTATCGGAATCCCCGCAGCGTAGAAAAACCGTGCAATCTCGGGATATAGTGGTGCTCCGCCCGACACGAAAAAGCGAATCCTCCCGCCCGTTCTTGCCTTCAGCTTCGAGAATACGAGTTTGTCTGAGACCTTCTTCTTGAGACTGAGGCCCCCGGGAATTGGTTTTTTCGCGAGTGCCAGGTCGGCCCACGATTCTGCGGTGTTGCGTGACCAGAAAAAGATGCGGCGCTTCACTCCGCCACCTGTCGTAGCATTCTCCAGCACTCTGGCATAGATCTTCTCGAACAGGCGCGGCACCGAAAGCACGATCGTGGGGCGGACCTCCAGCAGGTTCGCGGGAACCTGGTCGATGCTTTCGGCATAGCTGATGGTTGCGCCGGAATGGAACATCACGTAGTGACCGGCCGTGCGCTCGAAGGTGTGAGACAGGGGCAAGAGCGACAGGACGCTGTCTTCAGGGCCTATGTCGAGAACTTTGAGCGCGGCCTCGATATTAGAAGCGATGTTTCGATGTGTGGTCATCACTCCCTTCGGAGAACCCGTGGTACCAGACGTGTAGATCAGAGTCGCTAGGTCGTTCGCCCCGATAGCGCATGCGTCTTGCTTGTAGTTGGGGTATTCACTTTCAGCGGCTGCACCTCGTTGGCAAAGCTCCTGCAGTGTTATGACCCCGTCGCCTTCGATAGGCCCGTCGAAACAGATGATGTGTTTGAGGCTGGGAAGCTGTTGCCGATGTTCGGCGATCTTCTGGTATTGGGCGTGATCGGCAACAAAGACCGCGGTCGCGCCAGAATCGTTCAAGATGTACGCGACCTGATTCCCTGGAATCGTAGGGTAGATGGGTACATCGGCGCAGCGAGCGGTGAGACATGCGTAGTCGGCGATCGCCCACTCGGGACGGTTGGTCGATAGGATGCCGACCTTGTCACCGGGCTGGACTCCGACCTCCCACAATCCGACGGCCGCGTGGTGGACCTTTCGAGCCAACTCCTGGTGGGTGACGTCGTGCCACTTGCCCCCCTGCTTGTATCGCAGCGCGGCACCTTTCGATGAGAACCGGTCGATCGCTTCGAAAAATAGCTGCGTCAAAGTGGATGGTGCGCTCACTGCAACCTCCGGCATCCGGGTTGATGCTGACTACGTCCCACCGTCAAACACCACAATGAACCTCACGGGTGAACCCGCTACAGTGTCGCCGACCGCGGTTACAGCCACTGCATCGATGAATGCGCTGTCGGGCAAAGAGCCTCCTCCAGCCTGACGTACGACAACGAAAGCAGTGCTGGCTCCGTCCGTCTTGGCTACCACCGAATGCGGTTCGGAACCAGGTAGGCTGTCGCTCACAGTGAGGAAGAAACCTTGCGCAGAAATCGTCCCCGGGGCTGGGTGTGCCAGAGTGTAGGTCACATCCCTTTCTGAGAGGGGCTCTATCAATGCGGTATCCGTCGTAAGATCGATCAGGATGGTCGACAAATGCGGCGACGCATCTTCATCCGCCGTCATCGTCACGACGGTATCACCAACTGCCGCTATCGAATCAGCTGCACCGGTGACCCGAATGGAGATCGTATCGGAGCGGAGTTCCTCGACACGAGCGCGCACTCTGCCGCGGCCAGGATGCCTCGCGTGCACGACGCCGGTGATACTGTCGAGATCGAAAGCGCCGTCGGCATTCAGCAGTTCCCACACGACAATCGCATCAGAGACAGTGTCGCCCGCGGCGTCTATCGCCCGCGCCAGCAGTGTGATGGTATCGTCTTCTTCGACCTGCTTGGTCGACTCACCCTCGATTGCGATTGCGACGGTTCTGCCGAGATCACCGGTGATGACGGTGCACGCGGCAAAAAGAACGATGAGCAGCAGCCGGGGTTTCAGGTCTCCTCCCCAACGCCCAAGTCCGCTAGAGCCGTTTCGGCGTGCTCTATCCACTTGGCAGCGTCGGGTCCGCGTGGCGGGCGTGCAAGAAATGTCCGAAGATGTTCAGCTGCCTGCTGGTTTTCCCCGCGTCGCATGAGCAGAAACGCCAATCCGTAGTGAGCACCGGCGAGAGTGTCGTCGATCTCGAGTGCGCGGCGGTAGTAGCGGATGGCATCGTCGGGACGGTGGGTTTTGGTGAAGGCAATTGCCATGTTTTGCAGGATGCGCAGATCGTCTGGATGGTCCCGGAGTGCCAACCTGTAAGAAGTGAGCGCAGCGTCGAAGTCACCCTGGCGCTCCAACGCAAGTGCCTCGTTTAGATAGTCAAGGCGTTGCGGTTTGATTCTCGCGCCGCTGCGTCGCCTGAAGAATTTCCAGAATGCCATTGCCAAGCCCAAGATAAGAGACCTGGGGAAGGGAGGCAACGAGCGCCTTCGGAATTGTACGCTCTGCGCCCTCGGTCGGTCTTAACTATTCAATACCGACTCGTAGCTTTCGCCGTCGGCTAGCGCACTGAAGACAGCCTCGAGCATCTCGGGCGCTCCGGCTATGAATCGACACTGGCGGTCTGCCCTCGTTCGGCATTCGACCTCCATAACAGCCACCGGCACGGAAGACAACCGAGCCAGGAAGTCGGTCAAAATCCCCGAGGTGACATAGCAGGACGGTTGCGGTGAACTTCCACCTGGCTCGGATTCGGCCCAATCCGTCGCTGTGATGAACAGGGCGCCCTTGCCCGCCGATGTCATTGTCAGCGTTCCCCAACCCAACGCTTCGAAGAATGCGGAAAGCACCTCTTCCAGAGTCCCAGAATCCAAGTTTGCCGGGTCATCGACTCCGGTGAATCCGGGGAGCCAAGCGAGGAAACACTCGTACACCTGCTCTCCAGCCGCAAAACCGGCCTCCTGCAGGTAGACAGCAGCCTGGTCTCCGAAATCCCGAGCGAGAGATTGCCGTAGGTTGTGCAGGACGCGGTTCCCTACACCGATCATATTGTCGTCGAGCGTCACATTTTTGGACATGGGATCAAGTCGTGTTGGCGACGTGGCAACATAGGGCCATCCTTCGGCGCAGCGCAAGCCTCAGCGGCTCTTGGCTTCTTCCTCTACCACAGTGATTGCGACATCCACCAATCGATCGAGCTCTTCAGCGGACGTTCTGGACAAAAGCCCCTCACCCCAGGCACCCTCGCGGTTCGCATGCGCTTCCAGGAGTCTCCTCAGAAAACCGACCAGTGCCGTTCGCTCCAGGTCCATTCGCCTCGTTTCCTCAGAAGCGTCGGATTGCTGCTCCATCAGTTGCTCAAAACGGTAGGCGTTTCGCAGCATCTTGGCAGCAAGTCCGGCGACCATCTGCGTAAATCTCACGTCCGCTTCAGAGAACGCCGTACCGTCCCGGAAGGTGCGCAGGAAGATGGCACCGATGGAAGTGCCCCTCCACGTTATTGGGACGACCGTAATGGTCTGCACGCGGCGATTCTCCAACACGCCCTTCACGTGTTTGAGCGTGGGGTCTACTTGGGCATCTGGGATGTATACCGTCTCGCAGGACTCGAAGGCCCGTTTGATTTCCGGGTACCGGTCCAGGTCGACTATGTAGTTCCGGATTCCTGGATCTTCGTACGAAGCGACCAGTCTCGCTTTCTTCGTCCCCCGTTCGCTCAAGAATATTGAGCATCGGTCCAGGCCGAACGTCTCTCCCAACCTGCTCGTGATTTTCTGCAAGATGTCAACGAAGTGCAGGGTACCCGAGATCTCCTGGAGAATGTCGATCACGGCAAGCAGGAGCTTTCGTTCGCGCTCCAGTTCCTCGACCTGCGCCCGAAGTTGTTCTATATCGACTGCTTCATCGACGACCGAAGGATCCGTCATGGCGGCTCTCGTGTAGTAGACTGTGGTTACCTGAAGTCTGACGGCCTCGACTGAGGTACGTCAAGGTACTAGTATCCGGATTGAGATGTCGCGATACCAGGAGGGATTCCCGTTGCGCTACGTATTTGTCTTGTTATTGATCGTCGCTCCGCTCTGTGCGCAGACACCGCCGCCCCCCCCACCGGCGGTCGTTGCCGAGCTTCCGGGAGCAGGCCGTCCCATTGCCATTGAGGCCCACCGCGCCCGTCGAGCCGCCTTGCTCGATCGCATTGGCGATGGGGTGGTGGTTATTGGTTCCGGAGTCCAGTTCGATTTGGAACAACTAGTCTTGCAGGATCGAGATTTCAGACCTGACGATTATTTCTTCTATTTCGCAGGCCTCGAATCGCCGAACGCGTGGCTGATCCTGAACGCATCTTCCACGAGGTCCGATCAAGTCGTGCTCTTTCTTCCCGCGAGGAATCCGCGAGCCGAGCAATGGACGGGCAGAAAGCTTGGCCCCGGTCCGGATGCGGTGAGACTCACTGGAATCGAAGACGTAAGGGTGATGATCACCGATAGCGTAACGTCGGCAGTCGAAAAGTTTCTGAGCGGCGGCTCTGGAGCTCTGTACGCGGTTCTGCGACGTGGAGCTGGTGTGCACCCACTGTTGGCTGGGTTGGCCAGAAACGGGGCAGATGCAGCCAACATCATTCCGACGGTCGACAGCATGAGGGTAGTCAAGGATGAAGTCGAACTCGATGCGCTCCGCAGAGCAGTTCACATAACCGCTGAGGCTCACAAGGCAGCGATGAGGGCTGTACATCCTGGTATGTACGAATATCAAGTGGAAGCGACGATCGAGTATACGTTTCGAAACTTGGGTGCCGACCGAGTGGGATTCCCGTCGATCGTGGGCAGCGGTCCGAACACAACCATACTGCACTACGACGTGAACCGTCGCCAGGTCGAGGATGGCGACTTGATTCTCGCGGACATAGGTGCCGAGTGGGGGCAATATACCGCAGACCTGACCAGGACCTTTCCTGTGAATGGGCGGTTCACGGATAGGCAAAAGGACATCTACAACCTGGTGCTGGGTACTCAACTTGCGGTGATCGAAGCGATACGGCCGGGGTTGACCATGCGTGACCTGAGTATGGTTGCCCGCGAGTACATGAGTTCTCACAGCGGTGACCTGTGCGGCGCCCAAGACTGCACTAGATATTTCATTCACGGCTTGGGGCATTGGCTGGGAATGCGCGTTCACGACGTGGGCGATTACTCAATGTCATTGGAACCTGGCATGGTGTTCACACTCGAACCAGGCATCTACATTCTCGGGGAGAACCTGGGAATTCGGATTGAAGACAATGTGCTCGTGACAGAAACCGGATGTGAGGTTCTCTCTTCAGGCGCTCCAAAGACCGTCGAGGAGATCGAGAGCCTCATGAACTCGATTAGTACCAGGCTCACAAGGAGCAATTGATGAGACGCGACGAAGAACTCGAACTCGTCGAAGACGAAGACGAATTTGACGAAGAAGATCTGGACGAAGAGGATCTCGAAGATCTGGACGAAATTCCTAGTTCCCTCGGCATTCGGGGCTTCTTGGTGGGAGTCTTGGTCGGCGCTGTTGTGGGTGCGGGTGTCGCACTCCTGGTTGCGCCGGATCGTGGTGAGGCTGTACGCAAGCGTATTGGCCGCAATTGGCGCGATTTCCAGGACGATGCGCGCGATCAACTGGACGATTGGCGAGGGGAAGCTAGGCGGGAAGTAAAAAAACAGCGACGCCGGCTGCGACGTAGATTGAACCGGAGCAGGACGGACTAACTCCTGCCCTGAATCTCCTGCATCAAAGCGGCGGCCGTTGCCTTGTGCATCGGGTCGGAGACATCACTCACAGGCAACTCCAGCACGATTTGGAGTTCATCGCGGGCCTCAGCGTAGCGCTCGAGGTCGATCAGCACCTCGGCCAGCTCCAGGTGATGAAACGCGTATTGGGGCTTGATTTCAATCGCACGGGCGAGGTGTACGACGGCCGAGTCGCGGCTCGCTTTGTCCATGAAACCGCCACCCATGAAGGTCTTAGCAAAGAACTTCGTGATTCCCGATAGCCGGGTCACCTCCGCATGCCACGCTCCGATCACGTGACGCGCACCGTCGTGTTCCGGATCCAGCTGGATTGCCCTGGCGGCCTCGTCGTAGATCTCCCGGCCGTAACGCACACGTTCCCTTCCGCCCTTTGTGCGCGAGAGGCGGCCTATGGCGGACGCCAAAATCGCGTGTCCCTCTGCATCTAGCGAGTCGAGATAGGTAGCGCCCTGGGCCATGGCAACCGCAACACCGTACAGGCTATCGCGTTGTTCCTCCAATGAATCGTGCACCATCACCTTCGCCACGTCTATTTGGGAACGAGCGAATTTCCAGATTGCCTCGTAGTCTTGTGGATCCGCAAGGTGAGCAGCCCGGTAATGCTCTAGTGCCACCGCAGGATCGAGTGCATCAAACGCGCTGTCGCCACGAGTAATATGTTCGGCAGTGGATTGGCCCATGGCCGATGCGGCGAGTATTCCGCAGAACATCAGTGTTACAGTGCTCCGGTGCACAATCATCTTTTCTTCTTCCGGGGGACGCCTGGTCCCCAATCTGGGAGATGCTGGTCCGCTTCTTCGGGGGTTGCCATAGCGTCCAGGCTTCGTACCTCATCCTCAGCCTCTGCCAATTCTTCTTCGTCTTCGGTGCGGTCGAGCTCGTTGAGCAACCTCTCGACATTCGTGCGCTTTCCAAGGGGAAGTACGATCAGGGCGACTACCAGCGCGGCAAGGATGAGAACGACTGTCAGAGACATTCGACCGGCTACGCGTTCCTTTCCTCCCAGAGCGCGTCGATCTTCTTCTTGATCTCGTCGCGGGCTTCTCGGAACGCATCCATCTGAAATCGGATTTGATCGCCAGCTCCGGCCGGGTCTGGCATGGCCCAATCCAAATGTTCAGCGCCTTGGGGAACCACAGGGCAGACCTCATCGGCACAGAGCGTGACCACTAGGTCTGCGTCATCCATTGGCACATCGTCCAACCCCTTGGACTTGTGACCAGTGATGTCGATTTCGAGCTCGCGCAGTGCTTCGATGGCCAGTGGGTTCACGATGCTGGGGCTGGACCCTGCACTGTGCACTTCCCACCCGGGCGGTGCTGAAGCTCGTGCCAAACCCTCGGCCATCTGGCTGCGAGCGGAGTTGGCAACGCAGAGGAAGATTACAGTCGAGTGCTTCTCGGATTCAGAGGTCACGGTCGCTACTCGAAATCAAAGGTGGTCGAGCGGGTCGTCAGAACGCACCAACACCATAATGGCAGCTTGTGGTACGACGAGGTACCGTTTGTCCTCGAAGTTGATTTCCACTGCAGCCTTCCGAAAGAAGAGCGCATAATCGCCGATCTGCGCCTGCATTGGGACAAAACGCTGGTTCGAGTTGGGGCCCGCAATCTTCCACGGCTCATCGTCGAGTTGATTTGGCTCCGGAAGCGGAGTCCCGGGTCCTGTGGCGATTATCCGGCCACTCTGTACGGCTTGGCGGTCGACTGCGGTTGGTGGCAGGTACAATCCGACATTCGTTCGCTCCTCACCCTCCTCCGGTGAGACAAGCACGCGGTCGCCAACCACCACGAGTTTCTTATTTGATTCTGGCATGATGTGGAATCTACTCCACCGACTCTAGGTGGGAATAGGTGAAGCGGTGGTCGTGTACCGAAACAGCCGTCCCTTGGTCAGGTACGCGGTTCCAGGCCGACTCGTCGGACGATTTCTTTGAATCGTGTTTCTGAGCGGAGGTTGTCCCAAACCGGATCGACGTTCGCAAATGGAACCCAAGACGCACGGTCCTCTAGAGCCTGTTCCAGCCAATCAAGTGCGGCTCCGGTTTCGCCCAGCCAGGCCGACAGCAGGCCAAGATCGTGGCTGGAGATGTACACTTCGGGAGAAGTCTTTCTGCCGACCAGTTCGTCACGAATGGCTCTTGCTTCTCCTGTGCGACCGCCAGCCGCATAGGCACATCCGAGTGAAGCGAGTACCCTGGAGAATCTCTGATTGATGCTTGCCGCATGCTCGAAGTGGTTGATTGCCTCCTCCACTTCACCCGTCTGCAACAGACACCATGCGAGACCGACTCGCGCCGGGGGGAAGATCTCGTTCAACGCCAGCGTCTTCCGGAAACCCTCTATCGCCAGGTCTAGGTCGCGTGCCCAGTATTGCTGGCGGGCAATGTTTGTGGTGGCGATCAATGATACGGGGTCGAGTTCCTGAGCCTCTCGAACCACGGCGAGGCCTTCTTCATGCCGGCCGGCGCACGCCAAGAACTGACCATGCTTGATTCCCGGTTCAGGGGATGTTGGTCCGACACGGTGGGCATTCTCGAATTCGGATTCAGCTGCAGCCCAATCCCACTCGTACATGAAATGGACCGCTCCAAGGGTTGCATGAGCGTCGGCGAGCGAATCGTCGATCTCCAGAGCACGTTCTGCGGCAGCCTTAGCCTTGGGGAATGCGTTGGCAGGACGCTCGGGATCAACCCCAGTGCCCAATGCCATGACGAAGTGGGTGTTTGCCAACCAGGAATACGCCAGGGCGAACTCGGGATCCCGCTCTGTCGCTTGTTCGAAGAGTTCGAGTGCGGTTTTTGTGCTCGCCGGCCTGAACTTGTTCCAATGATAGATGCCTTGAAGGTAGAGCTTGTATGCCTCGAAGTCTTCGGTCGGCCTCCGGTTGATGCTGGCAGCGACTGTTGTAGAAAGGGTGGTGTGTAGCGCTCCCCCAATTTTGCTGGCAACGTCGCTCTGGATTTCGAAGATGTCCGTGAGATCTCGATCGTATGTTTCCGACCAGAGGTGTCGGTCTGTTCGTGCATCGATGAGCTGTGCCACTATGCGCACGCGGTTTCCAGCGCGACGAACCGTACCTTCGAGAATCGAAGCAACGTCGAGCTCGGCGCCTATCTCCCGAAGGCTTTTCGATGTTCCCTTGTACTGCATCGCTGAAGTGCGCGACGTGACTTTGAGATCGGGAACCTTGGTGAGCTGTGCGATGATATCTTCGGTAATGCCATCGCTGAAATACTCATTCTCCGCATCCGTGCTCATGTTGACAAATGGCAGAACCGCCAGCGATTTGCTTTCGTGAGCGGGTCGTGAAACGGCGAGCCGAGGAGCCGCGTGCGGTACGAACGATGGGTGAGCTTCCGTGAGAGCCCTGGAGAACTCACCTATGGTTTCGAAACGATCTGCAGGATCCCATTCGAGGGCTCGATCCAAGACTCGCTTCAGTGCGGTCGGAACGCTTCTCGTCGCCCCGCCTTCTCCGGGCCCCCCGTTCGCTCCCTGTGTGGGATGACTGTTCCTGCGTCCAACTCCCAACATCGGCCGTTCGCCGTACAGCATCTCATGCAGCACGGCAGCAAGACTGTAGACGTCGGTTCGGGCATCGATGTCATCTGCTGCGTACGCCTGTTCGGGACTCATATAGCCCGGAGTTCCGATGGACTGGCCGGCCAGCGTCAGGTGTTCGTCGGTCGGTATCGCCTCGCTGAGCGCTTTGGCAATGCCGAAATCCGCAACGAGCGCGTGACCCTCCTGCAGCATGATGTTCTCAGGCTTGATGTCACGGTGAATGATTCCCTGTGCGTGAGCGTACTTGAGGGCGTCTGCCACGTCGAGTGTGATGTGAACGGCATCGTCTCGCTGTAGTTTCGTCTCACGTTCGAGTCTGGCACGCAAAGACAATCCCGACACATAGGGCATCGCGTAGTAAAGACACCCTCCAGTTTCCCCGGCCGCGAAAATCGGAATTACATGCGGGTGCGTGAGGCCCGAGATAATCTCGATCTCGCGCGTGAACCGCTGCTCCCCTATCTGACTTCCGAACTCGGGGTTCAATACCTTGATGGCAACCAGTCGCGGCGGGCGGTGCTCTCGGGCCAAGAACACGGTGGCCATTCCACCATGGCCAATCGTACGCTCGATTACGTATCGATCCGCCAACGCTTCGGCAATGGCTGCGTGAAGATCTTCCACTACATTTCGCTCCGTGAGACGGTAAAGCGCCTTCGGCTGTGACGATGGTGCCGACGCCTGGTTCCAGGCCCGTTTTTCAATTCCCGTCGTCGTATCGTACTTCATAGTAGGAGGCCTTGTGAACCGCCCTGGAAAAATTGTTTGTGTCGGCCGGAATTACATCAAACATGCGGCCGAAATGGGCAATACAGTACCAAAATACCCATTATTGTTCCTAAAACCACCCTCATCGGTGATTACGCACAATGACGAAATAGTGCTGCCCGAGGTTTCAAACCAGGTTGAATACGAGGGGGAAATCGGGGTCGTCGTAGGTAAAACTCTTTTACGTGTCGGTGAAGATGAGGCCGTCGCGGGCATATCAGGCATAGTCTGTGTGAACGACGTCACAGCGCGCGACCTGCAAAAAACCGACGGTCAGTGGACCAGGGCAAAAGGGTTCGACACCTTCTGCTCGGTAGGGCCGCGGGAAGTCTCTCCGGATAAACTGGGTGGTATTGATGACCTGGAAGTTATCTGTAGGGTGAACGATGAAGAGCGTCAGCGCGGCCATGTGTCGGAGATGGCATTCAGCATTCCGCATGTGCTTTCGTACATCTCGCACATCATGACTCTGGAGCCAGGCGATTTGATCGCGACGGGAACGCCGGCGGGGGTAGGGCCGCTTGCAGCCGGAGATACCGTTGAGGTGGAGATCCCCGGCGTGGGTGTGTTGAAGAATACCGTGGTGGAGGGGCCGCGTTGATAAGGTCTAGCCAGCGTTCTCCAACAGTTGCCGCAGCTCCTCGTCGGTGCGCAGGCCAAGTCCACCGGCATGGCCATACGCGCCTTCGCGGACGTCCAAGCTGTCGGATATGAACTTGACGAGTTCACGATCGGGGCCCTTGGGCTCCGTGTGAACGACGATACGCGCCTCCCATCGGAGCCCTGCGTTGTCGGCAAACCAACGAATCGCCGGATCGGCAGCGTAGAGTCCAACGTCTTCGAGAGACTTTGCTTCCTGTCCGGCGCCCAGCCGTATCTGCATGCGTGCGTATGGTGCGTCAACCGCCGTGAGCGAGAAGAGCTGCGTTTGTGGTCCACCGCGCCGCTCCTCGCTCACATTCCATTCATGCCCGCCGATTGTCACTGTGCCACTCAACATTTTCCCGTGTCCTTTCAAGTGCTGCGCACGAAGGAAATAAGGTAGCAGGAGACTGGCTCGCAACCGGGTGTTCGGGAGCGTATCTTTTTCGCGTTGCGTGCATCTTCAGTAGATGCGATTCATCAATACCGTAGATCGGAGCGATATCCGTGAAGAGACTGTGCGCGTTTTTGCTGGTTCTGGGGGCGCTGGCGTCCCCCGCTAGAGGGCAACAGCACCTGCCGCTGCTCGATCCGCAGTTGCGGGACCTGCTACACGAAGCGTTGAGTGGTGAGATCGCCAAGGACCACGTCATACAGATAAGCCAATACCACCGCGTCCAGGGATCACGCGGGTACCGCCAATCGGCCGAATACGTTCTGGAGCAACTACGTGGCTACGGGTTCTCAGGAACCGATGCGTATGTCGAATCAGCTCCGTCCGATGGGAGGATCGTATACCAGACATGGCAATCGCCGTCGGGATGGGACATCGAATCAGCAGAACTCCGAATGGTGGAGCCGTACGACGAGCGCATAGTTGGATATCCAGAAGTCGCCATGAGTCTGATTACGTACTCGAATCCTGGTGACGTTACCGCCGAAGTAGTCTGGGTGGGATCGGGTATAAGCGACGCTGACTATGTCGGCAAAGACGTGCGAGGCAAGTTTGTGCTCGCCACCGGGTATGGCGGTGAAGTTCATCGCAACGCGGTTCTGAAGCATGGAGCTGCTGCGGTCGTTGTGTTCCTCGATGATGACCGCGCCAAGGAGTACCCCGACATGCTGGCCTATACCGGCATGTGGCCAACCACCGAAGAACTCGACGGAGTAACGTTCGGATTCAACATCTCAAACAGGCAGGGCGAGAGACTTCGGGACATGTTGATGGACGGCGAACGTGTGGTTCTTAGTGGAAAGGCCTCAGGTATTGGGCTCGAACCGTATTTCATGGATGCCGTTGTCGCCCGAATTCCGGGCACCGACCCGTCCGGTGAGGAGTTGATAATCTGCGGACATCTGGATCATCCCAAAGAATCCGCTAACGACAACGGCAGCGGCTCCGGTGCAATGCTGGACATTGCCAGGGCGCTCAGGGAGCTGATAGACACAGGTCGCATGCCGCAGCCGAAGCGTTCGATTCGTCTGCTCTGGATCGCCGAGTTTTACGGAATCATGGCATACGTGGACGCACATCCGGAGTTGACTGGCCCGGATCTGGGTGGCCGGTTCCTCGCAGGTATGAATTTAGACATGGTCGGTGAGAACCTCGAGCTGCTGCATTCCAGGATGAACCTCACGCGGGTGCCGTCGTCGATACCTACGGTTCTCAACGACGTCGTGGCCAATATGGCGGAGATGGTCGATGGGATGAACGTGCGGACACCGAGAGGTAGCATGTCGGCGTTCAACTATCGCGTGACTCCGTACAGCGGAGGAAGCGATCATATGGTTCTGATCGATCGGAAGATCCCGGCGATGATGTTGGGGCATTCAGACTATACCCATCATACGTCTGAGGATACGCCTGACAAAGTGGACCCGGTCGAACTAGAACGCAGTGAGATCATCACTGCCGCGACCATGTTGTTCCTGTCCGAAATGACCGCGGAGCAGGCTGTTGATTTGGCATACCTGGCCGGTGCCAACAGTGCCGAACGACTCGGGGTCGCGGCGCGGCGTGTCAGGGGTGTGCTGACATCGGGTGCCGCCGGAGATGCCACGTGGTTCGAAGTGGAGAACACTCTCGCTCACGTTGCCGAATGGGAGGTTGGAGCTGTTGGGTCGATTCTATCATTCAATGATGACTCTCGCGTAAGAGATGCTGTGGAATCGAACCAACGGCAACTCGAACAGCAATCCGAAGCATTGCTTGCCGGATTGAGGGTGGAAGCCGGAGCAGCGGGAATCGCCACGCGCTCACGGCCGGCTTCTCCGGATGATGACAGAGTTCCGAAACGGTTGACGCGGGGGCCGTTGGGTTCCGGGCTGCCATCCAGTGCGCTTTCGCCAGAAGATGCAGCGTGGTACTCCTCACCAGATTACCCGCTTCGCGGCAACGTTCCCTTCGAGCTGTTGAACTTCATCGACGGCGAACGCACAGTCACCGAAATTCGCAATGCGCTCAGCGCAGAATTTGGACCAGTGCCTACCGATGCTGTGGCGCAATACTTGGACGATCTGGTTCAGGTAGGCGTCGTCGAATGGTAGGATAGAGTGAGTTGAGTACCGGGTGACCGTCGCTACACGTCACGATAATTAGAGTGGACCGCTCTGCTCTGACGATCGCGGCGGCACCCGGTACATCACACATTCTCACTGGCAACCGGCATGCCGCAATATCGCCGGCGTACAAGTTCACGAAAAACAACCAGTTGCAGAGTTCATCCCGAATCGGACACCGCCCATCTGTGCCCGCTCTTGGGAAACGCCGTCCCAAGTCCGAACAGTGACATCGTTCCCGGATTTGGCGTGGAGAACTTCAAGTGTTAACATCGAGATAACTGAAGCGTTCGTGAGACAACCAGGAGGGCGAAGATGACGGCGGAACGAGAAGCACCGGTAGATCAGGGGGACGTCTCCTCGGAGGATGCCGAGAAGAAGACGGTCCGAGCGACGAAGGCTGTCAAGCGAGCTGCGAAGACGGCGAAGAAAGCGGTTAAGAGCGCCACCAAGAAGGCGGCTAAGTCTGCCAAGAAGACGGCCAAGCGAGCAAAGAAGGCGGCGAAACGCGCTGGGAAAAAAGCGGCGAAGACCGCCAAGAAGACCGCAAAACGCACAGCCAAAAAGGCGAAGAGAGTTGCCAAGAGCGCAACGAAGACGGCCAAGCGGGTTGGCAAGGCCGTGAAGAAGGCAACCAAGAAGACCAAGACCGTCAAGCGGCAGCCCGCTAAGACGACGGTGAAAAAGAAGACGGCAGCCAAGAAGGCTGCACCCAAGAAGACAGCTTCCAAGACCACCAAGAAGACAGCGACCAAAGCGCCGGCCAAGAAAACCAGGGCAAAGAAGAAAACCACCTGACGGTGTCAACCGTCTAAAGGATTGGGAGAGGGCGATGGCGATCAAACGAAAGACGACCAAGACCAAGAAGGCTGTGAAACGCGTCAAGAAGGCCGTCAAGAGCGTCAAGAAAAAGACCGCCAAAAAGGTCAAGACTGCGAAGAAGGCCGTAAAACGCGCGAAGAAAAAGATCGCGAAAAAGGCAGCCAAACGCGCGAAGGTGAAGGAGAAAGACCGCGCAAAGAAGCGCAAGGTCGCCGAAAAGGCGGCAGCAAAAAAGGATGCGGCAAAGAAGAAAGACTCGAAGAAGAAGGCTGCCAAGAAAGCTGCGGCCAAGAAAAAAGACTCAAAGAAGAAGCCAACCAAGAAGAAGTAAGGCCGTCACCGCCCCCCTTCTTGCTCTGCGGTTGCAACCTCAACCTCGAGCAGCGTTAGGGGGTTCACGGTCAACAAGCCGTATTTGGCATGCCAATGGAGATGTGGGCCGGTCACTCGGCCGGTTGACCCGACCCGCCCGATCACCTCACCGCGAGCCACCGTGTCTCCAACAGCTACGTTCGTCTGGCTCAGGTGCATGTAGGCTGTGGTCAGGCCGTTGCCATGGTCGACGTGTATGGCGTTGCCCGCGTAGTAGAAGTCGTGCACGATAACCACGACACCGCGGTTCGAGGCTATTACCGGAGCCCCAGTTGCCCCAGCGAGATCTACTCCCAGGTGCAAACTCCGGAATTCTCCGTTGAACTCCCGCCGCTGTCCGAAATTGGCCGTGATTCGTGTGGTGCGCGGACGCAAAAAGGATTCGCTCCAAAGCCGCGGCGTGACGTGAGACGCACGCGAGACCCTGCCGACGAGCTCCCGTTCGGATTGAATCCTAGGTAGCTCTGAGTCCGGTGGTGAGATAAACCGTGGGTCTACGCTGAGTTGAAGTACTCCTGTTCGGATGCGCCCCACTGGAATACTCACCGTACGGCTTTCAACTCCGCTGGCGGATCCCTCGAAACGCAACGCGACAATCAGAGTGTCTGGTGCTCCGACTGGAACAGGCGCTAGGGCTCGAAAACACCCATCTCGATCGGCCTCGAAATGAAGTTGCTGATCTGAGATCTCTCCGAGGATCGAGAAGCGATCGTTCTCCCCGAAAGCTCCAACCGCCGGAGCCACGACCAACTGAATAACGGACCCTTCCAGGGGTGCTGCCGGTTCCCATGTGACTTTGGCGGTGTCCCCTTCACAGAGGGGAACCGCAGAGATTGACTGAGCCAGGAGAACTAGGCCAAAGCTCGAGACATTGATCATGATTCTAAGATAGCAGTTTTTGTGAGGGCGACTCACGAATTTACCGTCTGACACCACTTGAGTATCTTCCGCGGGCTTGATTCCCGGGTGCCGCAACTGCTCTTCACTGCGCGGTTTCCTATTCGTGCTGGGCGATCGAGCAATTCACCGGTTCAACACGGAGATTCCGATGCGTCGACTTTCCCTCGTATTTGTTCTGACAGTCCTATTGATCCCTGCGGCAGCCTCTGGGCAGGCCAAACGTCCGCTCGATCACGATGCGTACGACATCTGGATGGGGATCGAAGACCAGGCGATCTCGCACGACGGACGCTGGGTGCTCTACACTCTTGTTCCACAGGACGGCGATGCGGAATTGCGAGTGCAAAGCCTGATCTCGAACGTCGTCTACTCTGTGCCGCGTGGCCGCTCGCCAAGGTTCACCGCTGACGGACGGTTCGTGGTGTCGGTGGTCAAACCGGAACTCGAGCTCAGCCGTCAGGCGCAGAGGGAAGGGAAGAGCTCGCGCGAGCAACCCAAGGACTCGCTGGCGGTGTTGAATCTGGCAAATGGAGAGATCTTCCGCGCGGAGAAGATCAAGTCGTATGAGCTTCCGGAAGAGGTCAGCGGATGGGTGGCCTATTTGCGCGACGAGACTGCGGCGGCGCGGGAACCGGAAGCGGAGGAGGCAGAGCAGGCAGAAGAGGCAGAGGATGAGGAGCCGAAGAAGGACAAGAGAGCGGGCACGACTCTGGT
This sequence comes from uncultured Gemmatimonadaceae bacterium, assembly GCA_964518955.1. Lineage (GTDB taxonomy): Bacteria > Gemmatimonadota > Gemmatimonadetes > Gemmatimonadales > GWC2-71-9 > JBDGYW01. The sequence continues at coordinate 16,648 of CAZFHS010000047.1, forward strand.
GCTCCGCGAGCTCGAGTCGGGTGAGGAGACCGACATCGATTTCGTAACCCAATACGAGTTCGCCAAGGATGGGCAGCGTCTGGTCTATGCCGTCTCAACCAAAGACGGATCCGCCGACGGTGTCTACGTAATGGCGGTGTCGAACGGAGGTATCGAGACGTTAACTATGGGTGAGGGCGAGTACAAATCTCCCGCGTTCGACGAATCCGGAGACCAGGTGGTGTTCCTGTCCAATCGTGACGACTATGCTGCCGAGGAATCGGCGTACTCGCTGTTCCACTGGCGAGCCGGATCGGGTGAGGCCAGGGTGCTGGTTGGCGATGGTGCTTCATTCCTTCCTGCTGGGTGGTGGATAAGCGAGAACGAAGATCCGTCGTTCTCCGACAGCGGAACGCGAGTGCTCTTCGGCACGGCGCCTCGGCCCGCACCCGAAGTCGACGACAGCTTGTTGGACGTTGAACGTGTGAAGCTGGACGTATGGCATTGGCATGATCCCTACATCCAGCCGATGCAGCTCCTCCAGGCGAACCGAGAACGGCGCCGCACTCATCTGGCGGTGGCTCATATCGAGAGCGGTGAAACGGTGCAGCTGGCCGATGCTGAAATGCCCAATGTCACGATCGGTCAGAAGGGCGACGCGGACGTAGCGCTCGGTAGGTCAGACCTGCCATACCGGCAGCGTGTCTCCTGGGATACTCCGGGATACAACGACTACTACCTGGTGGACGTGGCAACAGGTGAACGCCGGCTCTTCCATGAAGAACTCCATGGCACCATGCGTTTGTCACCGGAAGGCAATTTTGCGGTGTGGTGGGACAATCAGGAACTTGCCTGGTACGCGCGTTCGGTGAATGAAGGGCAGGCTGTGAATCTCACGTCGGCGATTTCTATCCCTGTGCACAACGAAGACCATGACTGGCCCTACCGCCCGAATGCCTACGGCTCGGCTGGGTGGACAGAGGGGGACGACGAATTCCTGATTTACGACCGTTTTGATATCTGGGCGCTGGATCCTGAGGGACGTGCGGCTCCCCGGTCTATCACCGAGGAGGTAGGCCGGCGCGAAAACGTACGATTCCGCTTGGTTGACCTCGATCCGGATGCCGAGTTTTTCGCACCAAACGAGACCCTGACGCTCTCTGCTTTTGACATGAGAACCAAGGCGTCCGGATTCTACAGCGACCGGGTCCGGGGCGAGCGGGCCCCAGAGCGCCTCATGATGATGGATGTGAGGTTCTCGAGGCTTACGAAGGCCGAAGAAGCGAACGTCGTGATGTTCACTCGGCAATCGATCGAGGAATTCCCCGATCTCTGGGTCAGCAATCTCGAGTTTTCCAACATACGGGAAGTGAGCGAAGCCAACCCACAGCAGAGGGAGTACAACTGGGCAACTGCTGAGCTAGTGGAGTGGCGCTCGACCGACGGTACGCCGTTGGAGGGCATTCTCTACAAACCCGAGGATTTCGATCCGTCGCAGAAGTATCCGATGATGGTGTACTTCTACGAGCGAAACGCCGAAAACCTTCACTCGCACCACGCTCCGATACCACATCGGTCGGTCATCAAACCAACCTTCTACGCCAGCCGCGGATACATCATTTTCATCCCCGACATCCGCTACCAGGTGGGATATCCGGGCGAGAGTGCCATGGATGCCGTGATGCCAGGCGTGCTGCAGTTGGCCGGTGAAGATTGGGTGGACGAAGCGAATATCGGAGTTCAAGGGCATAGCTGGGGCGGTTACCAGATCGCATACATGGTGACCAAGACCAACATGTTCAAAGCCGCCGGAGCGGGAGCGATCGTATCCAATATGATCAGCGCATACGGCGGTATCCGTTGGGGAACCGGCATGAGCCGAATGTTCCAATATGAGAAGACGCAAAGTAGGATCGGTGCCACTCTTTGGGAGGCACCGGTTCGCTACATAGAGAATTCGCCGATCTTCTGGGCGGACAAAGTCGAAACGCCCCTGCTGATGATGCACAACGATCACGATGCCGCAGTGCCGTGGTATCAAGGCATTGAGATGTTCGTCGCGCTCCGTCGATTGAGCAAGCCTGTCTGGATGGTGAATTACAATGACGAGCCGCATTGGCCGACGACGTATGCCAACAAGCGCGATTGGAACATTCGCATGCAGCAGTTCTTCGACCACTATTTAAAAGGCGCGCCGGCGCCTGTTTGGCTGGCCGAAGGGATTCCTGCGATCATGAAGGGGAGGACGCTGGGGTTGGAGGAGGCGGAGAACAGGCGGTAGGGCGGTGAGGGGTGGCAATTGGCACCTCTGCCGGGCCCGGGGGTAATTATCCACACCAGGATGACGTGCGGATGACGAGTTGATCCAAGGTAGACATTGATGAACCTGAACTGTAACATTGCCGTCCTTTGGTTTCTGGCTACGACGGCAATTTGTGGAACTGCTGCACCGCAGACGGTTGAAGAGCTTGGCGAGAGGCTTCCGGTAGACCCGAAAGTCACAGTCGGCACGCTCGACAACGGATTGTGCTACTACGTACGTGCCAACGAACGCCCTGAGAACCGGGCAGAACTGCAGCTCGTACTGAATGTGGGCTCGGTGCTAGAGGACGAAGACCAGCTCGGCCTCGCTCATTTTCTCGAGCATATGGCATTCAACGGCACCGAAGGTTTCCCTCGGCAAGCTTTGGTCGACTACCTCGAACGCATCGGCATGAAGTTCGGGCCCGAGATCAACGCCTCTACCAGCTTCGACGAAACTATTTACATGCTCACCGTCCCAACTGACTCGGCGGAGATCTTGGAGACTGCGTTTCAGATACTGGAGGAGTGGGCGCACAAACTGGCATTTGATCCCGAGATGATCGACGGCGAGCGTGGTGTAGTGATCGAGGAATGGAGGGGTGGGCGCGGAGCGGGCGCGCGGATGTTCAACAAGCAGTTCCCTGTGCTTTTCAAAGACTCCAGGTACGCTGACCGCTTGCCGATCGGCACCGTCGAGAGCCTGCAGTCGTTCGAGCACGAAGCGCTCACGAGGTTCTATCGGGATTGGTACCGCCCTGACCTGATGGCCGTTATCGCCGTGGGAGATTTTGACGCGGCCGAAGTCGAGAACCTGATCAAGGAGCATTTTTCCGCGCTCAGTACGGTGGAAGATCCGCGGCTGCGGAGCACCTATCCGGTGCCAGACCACGACGAGACTCTTGTGACGATCGCCACCGATCGTGAAGCCACAGAATCCGGCGTGAGCATCTACTTCAAACAGCCACGGCGTGCCACTGAGACGGTTGGAGATTTCCGACGACTGATGGTCGAACGCCTCTACAACCGGATGCTGAACAATCGACTGTTCGAGTTGACGCAACAACCGGATCCGCCGTTCATGTATGCGTCTTCCGGACAGGGCCGGTTGATAAGATCAAAGGAAGTTTACGTGTTGGGTGCCGGAGTCGCCGACGGTGGGATAGTGCGGGGTTTGGACGCGATTCTGACAGAGGCGGAACGGGTGGCCATGCACGGCTTCACGCCGACTGAGCTTCAGCGTGAGACAGCAGAGTTGTTGCGATTGATGGAGCATGCTTTCGCGGAGCGGGAGAAGACGCATTCGGCTGCGTATGCCCGCGAATACGCCACCGCATTCTTGATGGACGAGCCAATCCCGGGTGTCCCCTACGAATACGAACTCTACGCGCGGCTGTTACCGGGGATTCGTCTCGAGGAAGTAAATGGCCTCGCACGAGAGTGGCTGACCAATCGCAACCGGGTTGTGCTCGTCAATGCGCCCGAAAAGGACGGTGTCTCGGTGCCCACCGAGCAGGAGCTCCTCAATGCGATCGATGCCGTTCGCGGCATGCAACTAACAGCGTACGATGACGCGGTTGACGATGGTCCCCTCGTGCCTGAACTCCTGAATCCAGGCCAGATCACCCATGAGGAAGCGGTCGACGAACTGAGCGTCACCATTTAGGACCTGTCGAATGGCGCTCGCGTGATATTGAAACCGACGGAGTTCAAGGACGACGAGATTCTCTTCAGGGCATCCAGTCCGGGAGGCACGTCGCTGGTGCCCGACTCGGACTACATCGCCGCATCTACAGCCGGCATGGTCGTTTCTTCTGGTGGGTTGGGCACGTTCGACCTGATCTCACTTCAAAAGAAACTGGCCGGCAAAGTGGCTGGCGTATCGCCAAGCATAGGAAACCTCTACGAACAACTGGGTGGAAGTGCAATACCGGAAGATGTGGAGACTCTCTTCCAGTTGATTCATCTGTCCTTCACCGCTCCGAGGCGTGACAGCAATGCGTACCTCGCGTTCAAGTCGCAGGTGGAGTCATTCTTGGCGAACCGTAGCATGGATCCGGTGGAAGCATTCCACGATACGCTGACGGTTGCTCTGTCTCAACGTCATTTCCGTGCCAGGCCCCCCACGGTCCAGGTGTACGAAGAGATGGATCTGCACAAGTCGTACGACTTCTATGTCGACAGGTTTGCTGAAGCTGGCGACTTCACCTTTGTTTTTGTGGGTAATTTCGATCTCGAGCAAATGCGCCCGTTGGTCGAGAGATATCTGGCCACGTTGCCGTCGATTGGACGGGAGGAGAGTTGGCGAGATGTTGGCGTGCGGTCCCCATCGGGTATAGTTGAGAGAACGGTCAGGCAAGGTGTGGAACCGCGCAGTCAGACGAGCATAGTTTTCACCGGCCAGATCGACTACAACCGAGAGAACCACTACCTCGTGTCTTCGCTCACAGAGCTGCTGCAGATCAAATTACGCGAACGCTTGAGGGAAGATCTGGGTGGGACGTACACGGTTACGGTCGGTGGATCCGCCGAGCGTGAACCTGTGCATGCGTACTCGATTCAGGTGAGCTTCGCGGCCGATCCCGAGCGTCTCGACCAACTCGTAGAAGCTGTCTTCGACGAGATAACCGAGCTGAAGGCAGATGGGCCCGCCGATGCCGATCTTTTGAAGGTCAAAGAGGCTCAGCGACGATCCCGGGAAACAAGCCTCGAGCAGAACGGATACTGGTTGTACCAGTTGCTCTATGCCGATAGGTATGGGGAAGACCCACGCGAGATCCTCGATTTTGGACAGTTGCTAGACGGTCTCACGTGCGAGAAGCTGCGAGTAGCCGCAGGTCTGTACCTGGATACCGGCAACTACGTCCGTGTTTCACTGTACCCAGAGGAAGGGATCTGAACCTTTATCCCTCCCTGTGGACCAAATCCGGAGAAAAAGCCGGTAAGCAAACTGCTATGTACTCTGCGCCCTCCGGTGTCGGAGTGCTGTAGCGGACACGTTCTCCGCTCGGAGCAATGAAGGCCTCGTCAGCCTCGACCCTCGTAGAACCAGCATCGTGGTCTATTTGGAGGGTTCCGGCGAGCACGATGGTGAACTCATCGAATTCGGGGGTCTGAGCGGATTCTTCCCAACCTGACGGGCTTTTCATGCGAGCGATACTCACGCCGCTCGTGTTAGAATTCACCCGCCCGATGAACTCCTCTATGATTTTTGGCTTGGTTCCTGCAGCAGAAATCTTGGTGGGCATCTGAATGCGAGTGGCCATAACATTGCTCCTGAAAGGGCGGCGAAGAACAACCAACATTCTTGCTAGTGAACCTAGTCGGGTTGTCGATTGGAACAAATGATGTCCGTATTCGTAACTCTAAGCATGAAAAACACGATGAAACGAACTGCGCTCGGGATGGCTGGATTGGGCTGTCTGATGCTCTGCATGACCTCGTGCGGGACCGAGGGTGGTCATGCTCCATTCGCTGGCTATACGCCCCACGAACGTTACGAGCATGGCCTGAAGGAGGCGGGGCTCGACCAGACGGCTTTGGGGAGAGACTGGATGGCGGCAGCCAATCGGGCGCTGGAAGCACCTGTGGCTATCTCTCCTCCGTATAGCGAGATCAGCTATCTGGATGCGGGAGAAGCGGGCGCTGTTGGATATGCGTTGAGTCTGCATCGCGGTGAACGGGTCACGGCGGTTTTCGAGCTCGACAGCGACACCACCTACAAAGTGTTCCTCGACATGTTTGTGATGCCAACGGGGGCCCGGAGAAACCCGGTGCTGTTAGCCAGTGCGGATACCAACTCACGTGGCATCGAGTATATAGCTCGCCGGGATGGAGACTACGTGGTGCGTATCCAACCCGAGTTGCTAAGAGGTGGGCGATACACCATAACCGTCGAAGTAGGCGGTTCTCTCGGGTTTCCGGTGGAAGGGCACGATCACGCGGCCATTCGCAGTTTCTGGGGTGATTGGAGGTCGGGAGGGCGAAGTCACCAGGGCGTGGACATCTTTGCCCCGCGCGGGACCCCGGTCTTAGCTGCCACAGGAGGGTCAATTCGCAGTACTAGGCCGAACAACCTCGGTGGCAAAGTCGTATGGCTGCGCGATGAGCTCGGACGGTCGCAATACTATGCGCATCTCGATAACCATGCAGTGGTACGCGGAGATCGGGTTGAAGCCGGAGATACGATCGGGTTTGTAGGAAATACCGGTAATGCCCGTACTACTCCTCCACACCTTCATTTCGGAATAGCGTCGCGCGGCTGGTTCAATCCAATGCCTGCGCTGGCGGCACCGTCCGGCCCGGCACCCGAATTCCGAGGTGACTCGAGTCTCATAGGATCGTTTGTTCGAGTCAGCGCCGAACGTACCAGAATCCGAATTGCTCCGGGAGCACGCTCAAACGCCATGGCGAGTCTCGCGCGTCACACTCCCTTGTCGGTCGTTGCGGGTATTGGGAGGTGGTACCGCGTGGCGTTGCCCGATGGTACGTCCGGGTTCGTCGAATCCCGTTTCATCGAGCCAGTTAGCCAGCCGATAGGAAGTGAGCTCGTTGCGGCCGGTGCACTGTTGCGGGAGGCGCCGCTGCCTACTGCTGCGGCGACAGACAGTTTGGTCGCGGGACAACAGGTGCCGGTGCTCGGTTCATACGGTGGCGTACTGTTCGTACAGGCTCCAAGCGGTCGTGCAGGGTGGTTGGTACTAGACTTCTGAGCTACTAGTTCAGCAAGGGGTCATTTTAAAGCCGTTTGGCTCGTATGCCGCGTGTCGGCGCCAGGTGGGAACGAATCTGCGCGCCTCCGCCACGAGTCGGGATCCTATGTGCAGCCACGGGGAACCCAGCCGCTTTCCGTAAGGGCGAGCGCCCTTCAAAGAATTCCTGAACTCATCCACGTTAGAAAACGAGGGCAGCTCCGTGTAGGCACGACCGAACTCCCATGGGAAGTGGGCATCGGTACTGGCGGCCGCGGCGAGATTCCTAGCTTCGGCCGCGGCCGCGGCACGGCGGTTCCATCCTGGTAGAAATGCGCGCGAATTGAATACCTCCACCACGTCGGCAACCGCTAGTGCCTCGTGAGCTCGCTTACCGGCGGCCCAAGCATATGCGAAAGGGTGTGGAGCATAAACGACCCCGCCCTGTTCCCGGATTCTTTCTACGGTCTCCTCGACTGACCTACCGGAGGGAATGAGTTCGTTGATGTACAGGCCTATTAGGTGTGGTCCTGCCCTGCAGTGTATCTCCTCTCCTATGATCACGCGGTCGGGATAGGCGTCAAACGCCTCGAGCGCACCATCGATCTCTCGATGATCCGTGATAGCGATCATGTCGAGTCCAGCGGCGATTGCCGCCTCGACCATTCCTCTGGGCGAGAGCCATCCGTCTGGTGAGACAGAGGAATGGGTGTGGAGATCTACGCGCATGGGTGGCCGAACTCAACTCACCTTCAAACTAGGCTCCTCCTTCGGCAAAGCCCCGAATTTACGTACGCGGCGGTTGAAGTCGGATATCGCCAGCGCGAGGTCTGCCTTGCGGAACTCGGGCCACAGCACGCTGGCGTAGTAAAACTCAGCGTAGGCCGTTTCCCAGAGCAAAAAGTCCGATAGTCGCTGCTCACCAGCTGTGCGAATGAGCAGGTCTACGTTGGGTGTCCCGCTGGTGATCTGTTCTTGCATCAGGTCTGGCGAAATTTCCTCAGGTGCGAGCGTGCCTCTCTCGACGCTTTTCGCAAGCCTGGCCGCAGCCTGAGATATCGCCCAGCGGGCACTGTAATCCAACGCGAGCCGCAGATGAAGCCGTGTGCAATGGCTGCTCGAGGCCTCCAAGTCTTCCAGCACTGTGACGGCAGCCTGTGGCAGTCGGTCTCGGCGCCCGATCGCGGAAACTCGCACGCCGTTCTCCAGCAACTCGTCTCGCTCTCGCCTGCAATACTCGCGGAGCATCCAGAATAGCCTGCCAACTTCCATTGCAGGCCGTTTCCAGTTGTCGGCCGAGAACGCATAGAGCGTCAGCGTGGTTATGCCTTGCTCGGCGGCACCGCGTACCACATCCCGTACGCTTTCCACTCCAGCCTGATGCCCGCGCCAACGCGGCATACGGCGGGCCTTCGCCCATCGACCGTTCCCGTCCATGATGATTCCAACGTGCATCCCGCTCATTTCTTCTCCAACGCGTCCCGTGCCTCGCTGAGGAGGGATTCCATGCTGATGAGGTAATTCTCCAGCGCCTTACGGCCCTTTGGCGTGAGGCGGTATTCGGTCTTTGGCTTACGATCTTCGTAGCCCTTTCTCACTCCTATGTATCCGGCCCCCTCGAGTTTGCGCGCGTGCACGCTGAGGTTGCCGTCACTCGTCTTGAGAATTGTCTTCAGGTCGCCGAAGCTCAGACAATCTTCGGCGGCCAGCGCGGAGACAATTCCGAGCCGAATCCGTTCGTGGATCAACCGATCGAGATCGTCTGGCTCGACGCTACCCACCATGTCTCCAAGTGATGTCCAGGCCGGCGCCAATGTGCAGCCCGCCGAATCCGACTCCCAGCATCACGAGCCCAAATTCGGGTTGAACCAGGGCGACGGCGCCCAGCGCCAGAAACACAACTCCCATCCAGCGAATCGCTCTGACCGAGAAGGTGCCACCGGCCGCAACGCCGGCCCCATAGAGTGCCAGCCACGTACCCGGCAGTAGCTGTGTTGCACCATTGGTTTCCAGTGCATAGGTGAGGAGAGCACCCGCCACCAGTACGGGGACGACCACCCAGAAAACCCGTCGCAGCACGCCCGACCATACAGGGACGTCGATCTTTCGTGCTTTCATTGCGTTCGCAACACTCGCGGCGGCGACGGAAACAACCGCTGCCGGAATCCAAATGCCGAGGTCGGCCGGCACGTCGCGGAGCCAGGCGAGCCAAGTGGCCAAGATCCCCACGGCACCACTCACAACGAGCCCCCAGCCAGATACAGCAGTGTAGGTTGATGCGGACTCCATGGTGCGACGAATGTAGTCCAGGGTTTCCTTTGCGTCGTGCTGGCTGTTGGGCGTTGGGGTCGTCACAGCGCCTCCGCTCTGGTGTGTACGGGAAAAGAACTTTGTATTACAAAGTAAAATGGTGGGCAATGTGCGCAAGTGTAGTGGCTGGATGTCACTTTTCCCATTGCCATTCGTTTGCAAGAATGCGACCTTGCTGCTCGCTTCTGCATCTAGGGATGTGAAACGAGTACCTAGCGATGGGGCGAAATTTGCGTCGCGAAGGGGCTTGAATCGTCCCACGTATCCCAATTAAAATTTTACGCGCGAAAACGGGACGAACCCGTCCCGCGACTTTTAAACAGGAAGAACGAGTATGACGCTACTGACTCTCAACGACGTGTCCAAACATTTCGGACCTGTGACCGCGGTTGATGGGGCATCATTCTCTGTCGATCGAGGTCAGGTGGTCGGCTTCCTAGGGCCGAATGGCGCTGGCAAGTCGACAACAATGCGAATGATCAACCAGCTCTTCGAACCAGACGCGGGTGACATCCTATTCGACGGAGATCCCTTGCCCGAGGTGGCGCGAGAAGCCAAACGCCGCATTGGGTACTTGCCTGAGAACAATCCTCTCTACGGCGACATGATGACCTCCGAATATCTGGATTTCATAGCCGACCTGAGAGACATCAATGGCCCTGAGCGAGCGCAGGCGTTAGACAGCGCTGTTGCGGCAACGGGCATCGTGGATGTGTACTACCGCCAGGTGGGAGAGCTTTCAAAGGGATTCAAGCAACGAGTTGGCCTTGCCCAAGCGATCTTGCATCGGCCCGACCTGTTGATTCTCGACGAGCCGACAGAGGGGCTGGATCCCAATCAACGCATCGAGATCCGCCACCTGATCGGTGACTTGGGTAGGGACCATACTGTAATTCTCTCAACTCACGTTCTCCCCGAGGTTCAACACACCTGCACACGTCTGTTGATCATCAACGAGGGCAAAATTGCGGCAGACGGCCCGGTCGAAGAGTTGATAGCTCAGGCGAGCGGAGCCGTGCGGATCGCTGTGGAAGTTGTCGGGTCCGGTGTCGCTGATGCAGTACGTGGCTTGGACGGTGTCAGGCAAGTCGAGGAAGCCGCGGACCACCAAACAGGCCGGTCGCTGCTAAATGTTACGGCCGACAGCACATCCGATGTGCGTCCAGCGATCTTCGAATTGGCGAAGACCAAAGACTGGACCTTGTACGACTTGCACCAGGCAACCAGGAGTCTGGAAGATCTCTTCCGCGAACTCACAGCCGGAACGGGGTCGGAATAATGAAATCCATTTGGACTATTGCACGACGCGAGTTGAACGCGCTTTTCGACCACCCGATGGGTTATATCCTGCTGGTCGTTTTCGTAGGAATCAACAACTTTTTGTTCTTTGCCCAGGCCTATCAGATGGGAGTTGCCGAGCTCAGGCCCATGTTGGGCCTCATGCCCTGGCTATTCCTGTTCTTCGTTCCGGCAGTGACGATGCGCGCCCTGGCCGAGGACCTTCGTTCGGGCACCATCGAAGTGGTCTTGGCGCAGCCGATCACCGAACTCGAGCTGCTCATCGGCAAATACCTTGGCCAGGTACTGTTCATCTGGATAGCGCTTGGCATTACGCTGGCGATTCCACTCGGGTTGAGCATTGGAGCAGATCTACACCTTGGAGTGATTTTCGCCCAATACATCGGAACTGCGCTCTTCGCTGCCGGATTTGCGGCTATCGGCGTGTGGGCGTCCAGCCTAGGCAATACACAGATCACGGCATTCATCGTCGGTGTCGCAGTGATGTTCCTGTTCGTGTTCATGGGCCTGGACATGATGGTCACCGGTCTGCCTCCAGCGTTCGCAACGATTGCTGCGAACCTGGGTGTTCTCGCGCACTTCGAGAACATTGGCCGAGGTGTTGTAGACCTTCGGGACGTGGTCTACTTCATCACCCTGGCCGCCGTGTTCCTCGTGTTGGCATACGGCGCCCTCATCGGTCGAAAGCTTGCTCCAAAAGGCGACGCTTTGAAACGAATGCGTACCGGTACAGCGGTGCTCGTTGTCACGCTCGTCATCGTGAATCTGTTCGGCAGGCACATCGGTGGGCGACTCGACTTCACACCGGGCAATGTCTACACGCTGTCTCGCGCGACCAAGGAGATTGCGCGCAACCTGCACGACATAGTCACAATCAAGCTCTTCGTTTCCCGTGAGCTTCCGCCTCAGATAGCGCTATCGAAGCGCGACATCGACGACCTTCTGAGCGACCTCAGGTCGGCGGGGCGTGGCAATATTCGAGTGATCGAGCGCGATCCGGCGGAAGACGAAGAGGTGGCCAACGACGCGCAGTCGCTCGGGATTCAGCCGGTACAGTTCAACGTGGTCGGCCAGGATCAGTTGACGGTGCAAGAGGGCTACATGGGCCTCGCCGTTCAGTATGCCGACGAAACTGAGACCATACCGCTGATTCGCGGGACCCATGATCTGGAATACAGGCTCGCATCGTACATTCGCACGCTTACCAGAGAAGCAGAGCCGGTGATCGGCCTGGTCGCTGAAGGCGGTATGTCGATTCCGGGGCAACCGGCCCAGGGCCCGACGTACAATGCGATTCGCAGTGCTCTCAACGAGATGTACGAGGTACGAGACGTCAATCTCCCTACTGAGATGTTGAACCCCGGCGAACTCACCGCGCTGGTTCTGGCGGGTTCGCCTCCGATGATCGAAGACTCTGTCGCGGCAAAGGTGCAGGCGTACTTGCAGGGTGGGGGAAGCGCCCTAGTAATGGCGAGCGGCATGCAGCTTTCTCCCCAGATGCAGCAGCCATTTGCGGGGCCTACGCCGGTGGCATGGAACCGGGTGCTCGAGCCGTACGGCGTGTCGGTCAGCACGAATATGGTTTATGACCTGTTGGCCAATGAGCGGGTATCCGTGCCCGCCAACTTCGGCAGGATTTTCGTGAGCTATCCGTTCTGGCTCAGGGGCTTGAGCACAAAAGCGGCAACAATCAACCAGGAAATCGAGTCGGTGTTCCTGCCGTGGACCAGCGAAGTAGACACTGCGGGAGCAGCACAGGGGAGCATCACTCCGCTATTCGTTACCAGCAACGCCGGTGGTGTCGAGTCCGGACAGGCCTACATCGATCCTCGTCGCACGGACTTTCCCCAAGATGGTCTTGCGTCACGCCTCGTTGGTGTCATGGTCAATCCCGCGAACGCATTAGACGGTGCTGAAGACGAGGCTGCGGAGACAGACGAAGCGTCTGCCATCGTTGTGCCGCCAGGACGCATCGTGGTCCTCGGGAACGGAGAGTTTGCCACAGACCAGTGGGTGCGCAATGCTCCTCAGAACGTGACGTTTGTGCTCAACGCAGTTGACTGGCTTGCTCAAGACGAAGGCCTGGTGGGTATCCGTTCGAAAGACCGTTCGCCACCACCTCTCGTTTTCGAGAGCGCCACGGTCAGAGACCTCGTGCGGTATGGAAATGTCTACGGAATTCCGCTTTTGATCATCCTTGCCGCCATCGTGAGGCTGTTGAGGCGCAGGCAGGCGAAGCAGCAGCAATACGTTCCCTTCACCCGTGAGGAGGTTGCATGAATCCCACACAGCTGAAGCGGGTCGTAGTCGTACTCGCTGTAGTTATTGTCTTCTGGCTCGTGGCAGAGCTCCTGGGCGGTGGGCCTGACGATTTAGAAACCGCGTTTGTGCTTCCTGCGCTTCAGATGTCCGAAGTAGATGCTATCACGATCACACGTCCGGCAGGTACCAACTTGCTCCGGCGCGTAGGTGACAGCACCTGGACGGTCAACGGGTACGCAGCAGCGCATAATCAAGTGCAGGGGCTGTTCGACGGCCTTACCGAATCCATAGAGGCGGAACTCATAGCAACAGGCTCAACTGTGCATGCCCGAATGGAAATCGATTCCGCTCAAGGCATCTTCGTCCGATTCGAAAATGAAGGCGAGCATCTGGCGTCGGTGGTGTTCGGCAAACAGGGTGGGGCGTATAACTCACGCTATGTCAGACTCGAAGGCGAGGATCTCGTCTATCAGTTCACCGGGCAGTTGGCCAGCGCGGTAGACCGTGCCGAGACCGATTGGCGCGACAAGAACATGGTGAGTATCGAACCAGACAGCATCGGGCGCGTTGTCGCCCGGCGTAGTGAAGGTGACTACACACTCAATCGCAGCGACGGCGGTTGGCTGATAGACAGAGGTGGTGCGACCGACTCGGCAGCCGTGCATCGAATGCTCAATCAGTACAACTCGCTGCAGGCGAGTGGTTTCGCGACTGAAACGCAGGTCGACTCCACCGACTTCACGCGTCCGGACAGAACCGTGACGCTCTATGGGTTGGAGGGAGAAACTCTCGCATCTCTCGCATTCGACTCGACCAATGCCGCCTACTGGGTGCGAGTGGAGTCTGACAGCATCATTTACCGGATTCTACAGTGGAAGGCGAATCAGATGATTCCGGTGGATAGTACGCTGAGAGCGGACGAGGGAGAAGGTTAGGGAGCCCGAACAACGAACAGCGAACAACGTGCAACGATGGTGGCGATCGTCCACTCCGTTGCACGTTGCTCGCTGCACGAGTCAGTTTCCTCCCGCTGGCATCTTATCCATCAAATATTCCGTCAAGAGCGTATACACGTGCATCGTTGTGCCGTCTCCCTCGTAGATGCCATGTGACCGGTTTGGGTACGCCATCATGGTGAATTGTTTGCCTGCAGCCACGAGTGCGTTGATGAGTGCCTCAGTTCCCTGATAGTGGACGTTGTCATCGCCTGTTCCGTGTACGACTAGGAGGTTGCCTTCCAGTTGGTGCGCGAAAGTGATCGGCGACCCCAGTCGGTAGTCCTCGGCGTTTTCGTCCGGCAGCCCCATATAACGTTCCTGGTATATCGTGTCGTAGTAGCGCATGTCGGGAACCGGTGCGACTGCCATTGCGGTGTTGTATAAGTCGGGATGGCGAAAGATCATGTTGAGGCTCATGGAGCCACCACCGCTCCATCCCCAGATCGCCATTCTGGAAGGATCCACATAGGGACGTTCTGCTAGCGTTCGGGCCGCGGCTGCCTGGTCCGTTGAGGCGTGTACACCGATTTTCCGGTACACGACCTTGCGCCACTCTCGTCCCCGCGGCGCCGGTATGCCACGATTGTCAACGCTGACCACTATGTATCCCCGCTGCGAGAGCATGAGGTGCCAAAGGTAATTGCGTCCCGACCAGGAATTTGCGACGGTCTGGCCCCACGGTTCACCGTAGACGTAGAACAACACAGGGTAGTGAGCAGTGGAATCGAAGTCAGGCGGCTTCATCATCCAGCAGTCGAGCGGTGTACCCTCTCCGTTGTCCACCCGGAAAAACTCAACCGGTGTTTTCCTGAGTTGGGCGAGACGATCGCGCACCCGCGCGTTGTCGGCGAGGGTACGAACGACCGTATGGTCGGGTAAGCGAATGATGTCGAAAACTGGGGGAACGCCGAAGCTAGAGAAGTTGTGTATGGCCCAATCCGCTCCGGGAGAAATCTGGTACCCGTGTGTACCGACCGAATTCAACGGGGTGAGCCGCTCGGCCTCGCCACTGCCGTCCAGTCTGGTGCGATACAGGTACCGCGTCTTTGGATCGTCAGGCGAGGCGATATAGTAGAGCCAGCCACCTGCTTCATCAATTTCCGCGATGCTCACGACATCGAAGTCGCCGGGTGTTATCAGCTGAACATCCTCGCCGGACCGCGATACGACGTACACGTGGCGCCAACCGTCGCGCTCGCTGACCCATGTGAAGTCGGCGCCGTCGTTCATCCACTCGAGATCTTCAACGACATCCAACCAGGCGGCGTCGCGTTCGATCAATACGGTGTCGATTTCACCGGTGGCAGCATTACCCAGCAACAGCCAATTGGTGTTCTGGAGACGGTTGAGGCGTTGTACGATGAGCTCGTTCGAGCTTGCGGCCCACTCCATTCGAGGGATGTAGTTGTTGCGTGGGTCCCCACCGATCTCCAACCACCTAGTCTCACCACCAGATGCGGATACGACGCCCACGCGAACCGCCGAGTTGGCCTCGCCTGCCTTCGGATACGGAAACGCGATGATCTTGGGATAGAGCGAGTCGGTATTGTTGATCATGCGGAATTCGTTGACACCGTCCGAGTCGAATTGCCAGTATGCGATTCTCTCACCGTCGGGACTCCAGAGAAAACAGTCCCGCAATGAAAACTCCTCCTCGTATACCCAGTCTGATGTTCCGTTCACCAACGTATGTGAACCGTCGGAGGTGAGTTGCGTAATCTGCCCGTCGGCCAGGCTCTCTACGTATATGTTGTTTTCACGCACGTAGGCGACCCTGGTACCGTCAGGCGAGAACTTCGCAAACATGAGTGACGCCTCGAGTGCGCCGCCTCCGATCTTGCGGAGGTTCCAGTCGTCCAAGCTGAGCACCCAGTAGTCTCCGCGGGTGTTGGACCGCCAGACCCTTCGGCTATTGGTGAATACGAGCAGTTGCCGCCCGTCCCGCGACCATGAGTAATCTTCAATTTCGAGTGGCCGCGATGCGCCGGCAGGTGTCATCCGGAACCCGGGCACGATCACCGTTCCGGCACCGGTCTCAGGATTGAACCGGGTCAAGTCGAGCGCGTTGGGCACACTAGGCGAGGGCTCGAACGCGGTGTACGCAGAGCCGTCGTCGAGCCATCGAGCTAGTGTGAACTCGTAACCGCGAGGTGAAAACTCCCGTGAGGCAAAGATCCGATTCAGCGTGAGCATTGAGGGGTCGTTGCTCTGAGCCGAGAGTGGTGTTAGTAACGCGGTGACCAGCAATAGTCCGAGGGCGACTCGAATCGATTTCACGACGATCTCCTGTTGTGTGCGCAGATCCAAGACGGCGACACCCGGGGGGGAGTGTCGCCGTAAACATCTTCAATCGCGTTAGTCAGCGGCTGTCAGAATGCCCGGTGTTCCGTGCGCGCAATGATCTCGTCTTGCAACGCCTTGCTGAGGTCGCAGAAGTAGTCGCTGTAGCCCGCAACGCGAACGATCAGGTCGCGGTACTTGTCGGGCTCCTCCTGCGCGGCTCGAAGCGTATCGGCATCGATGACGTTGAACTGCACATGGTGCCCATCCATTCTGAAGTACGAGCGCACCAGATCCACGAATTTGTTCATCCCCTCATCGCTGTCCAGCAATCCGGGCGTCAGTTTCTGGTTGAGCAGGGTGCCGCCGGTGCGAGCATGGTCCATCTTCGCCACCGACTTCAAAACTGCGGTGGGGCCCTTTCGGTCTGCTCCCTGTACGGGCGAGACTCCCTCGGATAGCGGTTCGCCGGCATTGCGGCCGTCCGGGGTGGCTTCTACGACCGACCCGAAATAGATATGGCATGTTGTGGGCAGCAAGTTGATATGGTACTCGCCTCCCTTGGTGTTCGGTCTCCCGTCGATCGCTTTGAAATACGCTTCAAACAGCTCCGTCATGACCGAGTCCGCGTAATCGTTGTCGTTGCCGTACTTGGGAGTTCTCTCGGTCAGGAGCATGCGGGTTTTCTCGCGGTCTTCGAAGTTCGCGGACAACGCGTCGAGCAGCTCCTCCATCGTCATGGTGTGCTTCTCGAACACGTTATACCTAATTGCCGTAGCCGCGTCGGTCAGAGTGCCCAGCCCGACACCCTGGATGTAGGAGGTGTTGTACCGGGCGCCACCATCGTGGTAATCGGTGCCTGTCGCGATGCAGTCGTCTATCAAGAGAGACATGAAGGGGGTAGGCAGGTACGACGCCCACAGGCGCTCGATGACGTTGCTGCCGCGCACCTTGATGTCCACGATGTGCTCGAGCTGCCTCTCATATGCCGTCAAGAGATCGTCGAAGCTGCCGAAGTTCAATGGGTCGCCGGTGTCGATGCCGATCTGGATCCCGGTTCTGGGATCGCGACCGCGGTTCAACGTCAGCTCGAAAACCTTCGGCATGTTGAGGTAACCGGTGAGGTTGTAATTCTCCTTGCCGAATGCTCCCACCTCCACACAGCCACTCGACCCGCCGTTCCGTGCATCCTCCACGGATTTACCTTGGCGTATCAACTCCTGCACTATCACGTCCACGTTGAAGATGGACGGCTGACCGAAACCCGTGTTGATGATCTTGCCGGCTCGCTTGAGATATCGGTTCGGGTTCTTTTTGCTGAGTTGAACCGAGGAGCTTGGCTGAAGAAGACGCATCTCTTCGATCACGTCGAGCACGAGGTAGGTGACCTCGTTAACGGCGTCGCTCCCGTCAGCGTAAACACCACCCGTGTTTATTTGAGCGAAATCGGTGTACGTGCTGCTTTCAGCGGCTGTGACACCCACCTTGGGTGGCGCAGGGTGATTGTTGAACTTGATCCAGAAACACTGCAGCAGCTCACGAGCCTGATCTTTCGTGAGCGTTTCCGCATCAACGCCTTCTCTGTAAAACGGATATAGATGTTGATCGATGTGGCCGGGATTGAACGAATCCCAGGTGTTCAACTCGGTCACCACACCCAGGTGCACGAACCAATAATACTGGAGTGCCTCCCAGAAGTTGCGCGGGCGGTTGGCGGGGACATGGGAACACACCTCGGCGATCGTCTGGAGTTCCTTCTTGCGGTCCGGATCGGGTTCCGAGGCGGCCATTTCTCGAGCGAGGTTCGCATGCCTCTCGGCGAAAAGAATGAGTGCGTCGGCGCAGATCGAAATGGCCTTGAGTTCTTCCTGCTTCTCGTACGCCTTGGGGTCGTTCAAGTAGTCGAGGTTTGCGAGGCTCTCGTCTATGTCTTTCTGGAAATCGAGGAAACCCTTGTGATATATCTTGTCGTCGAGAACAGTGTGCCCCGGCGCGCGTTGCTCCATGAATTCGGTGTAAAGGCCCGCGTCGTAGGCAGCTTTCCAATCGTCCGTCATCTCGTGGAAGAGAATGTCGCGAAGCGACCGTCCCTCCCAGAACGGGATGATGCGATCGCGAAACGCGGTACGCACCTCGTCACTCACCGCAAACGATACCTTTTCGCGCGAGTCGAGTATATCGAGATCTTCGAGCGTGTGACAGCAGATTTCCGGAAAGGTGGGTGTTTCCTTGGGCGCCGGGCCGCGCTCGCCAACGATCAACTCACCGTCGCCTATGTAGAGCCTTTTGTTCTCCATCAGGTGCCTAAATGCGAGGGCCCGCCTGACCGCGGGCGAATGGGCTCCGCTGTCCGATGAATAGAACTCAGTCATCAACTCGGCGCGTTCCGCCGAAAGTGTAGCGGGAGTATTCAAGCTCAACTCCCTCAACTGTCGTACTCTGTCACTCATGCTCATGAGAATCACCTCGTACTAATACCTTCAGGCCATACGCCCGCAGTGTCCGAACGACTCTGGCGGTTGCTTCTTCAGACGGCGGAGATGCATCCACCATACGATAGGCATGGCCGAGTCGTGTGTATTTGTCAATGCCGGCGCGGTGGTAGGGCAGCAGGTCTATCGACATTCCGTTGTTCAATCCCGCCACTAACTTCCCTAGCGCCGAGATGTTTTCGTCGTCGTCATTGATCCCCTCGATGAGGGGTACTCGTACGACTACAGGCGGACCATTGTCGGCCAGCCACCGCAAGTTTGCGAGTATGTCTTCGTTGGATGAACCCGTGAACTCATCGTGGCCTTGGCTGTCGACGAGTTTGAGATCGTAGAGAAACAGGTCGGCCAGTTCGGCAACCGATTTCACGAGATCTAGCGGCGCGTGACCGGACGTATCGACCGCAACGGAGATATCTCTCTCCTTGCACTCGCGCATCAGCTCGAGCAGAAAATCGGGCTGTGAAAGTGGCTCCCCGCCTGAGAAGGTGACTCCGCCACCGCTCTGATCGTAAAAGACTGTGTCGCGCTCGATTTCCCTCATGACTTCGTCGACCGTTACTTGCCGGCCGGCGATCGCAAGTGCACCCGGCAGGCAGGCAGAGGCGCAGAGTCCGCACAACGTGCAGGTGGCCCTGTCGACCGTGAGTCTTCCATCACTGAGTGAGATGGAGCCCGGCTCACACACATCGAGGCAGTCCCCGCACAACGTGCAGCGTTCTTCCCTGACGAAGAGATCGATACGTCCTTCCTTCCCTTCGGGGTTGTGGCATGCCCAGCACTCCAGCGGGCAGCCCTTGAAGAACACCGTGGTCCTCAGGCCGGGGCCGTCGTGAATTGCGAATTTCTTGATGTCGAAGATGGTGCCGGTGGTCAATTGGTACGCCTCCGCGTCGCCGCATTGGGAACTAAACAACGTACCAATTTCCTAGGCGCTGGTGGAGGGGGTGGGAGGTAGGAGGGGCGGGAGGGGTGGGAGGGGAGGGAGGATCCACCCAACGACCCCTACCTCCTCTCCCTCTCCTCCCTCCTCTCCAATCAGTTCTCAGTGCGCAACGGATCCTCCCTCACCGGAATCGTTCCAGTCGCCGAGAGCTCTCCCACGCTCACCCGAACCATATACATTCCCGCCGGAGCATCGATATTGCTGAGCTCTTCGCCGTAGAAGCCGAAATAGGCCTCGTCGCCTACCACGTGGCTGTAAGCCAGCAGTTGCTCGCGGACCTGGAAGAACGCGCGGACCGAGCTCGCCTCGTCCAGCTTGATACGGATCTGGCGCAGGTGCTCGAGCAGAAGCTCGCGGCTGTCGTCGAGGTTGGGGTACTCGGCGTCACGGTAGAGATTAGGCTGGCGTTGGGTCGCGAGCAGGTCTTTTCGCATACCGTCGAGTATCTCTTCCTCGTTTGTGCCTCTCACGAGGTCGGTGATAGTCTCGTGTATGCCGCTCAGGAACGCACGGTGTTCATCCATCTCCTCATCCGTAGGCTGGAACTGCATGTCCCAGGAGACGGTGTTGACGCCCGTTTTGCCCGATGTCGAAAGCGTACGGACCCGTCCGGTGAAGGGATCTTCGATGTCTACCTGCACTCGGCCCGACACATCTTCCTGGAGGTAGAAGTTGATAGTTGCGCCCCGCGGAGGATTCCCGCCACGGAACTTGAAGAAACTCTGAATCCGGCCCTTGGACTTGCTTGCCCACCGCGTGGCGATCCGGTTCTCAAATACGTGGATAGGCGTTGCCTGAACCTCATCCGTGAGCTGTTGCAGCGGCGTGAGGTTGTCGGCGATCCAAATACTGCGGCCGTGTGTGCCGGCAACGAGGTCGTTGTCGCGTGGGTGGATGACGAGATCGTGCACGGCCACTGGAGGGAGTCCATTCATGAACTTGCTCCAGCTTCCGCCGCCGTTGACCGAGACGAAGCACCCGAATTCGGTTCCGACGAAGAGCAGGTTCTCGTTCTCCGCGTCTTCAACGATCGTGTAGACGGAATTGCCCGGGTTCTCACTCGGAATATTGTTCGAGATGTTCGTCCACGACTCGCCGAAATCTTCCGTCCGGAAGACGTAGGGCGTCGTGTCGTCGAGCCAGTGGCCGTCGAAGGTGACGAACGCACGGCTCTCGGCAAACTTCGACGCCTCCACTCGGCTCACCCAGGTTCCACTAGGTACGCCGGGGATGTTGGGTGTGACATCGCTCCACGATACGCCGCCGTCGCGTGTGACCTGCACAAACCCGTCGTCGGTTCCGACCCAGACAACGGCACTGTTCAGTGCAGATTCGTCAATCGTGTAAATGGTGTTGTTGTTCTCGGCGCCGGTCGCGTCTTTCGTGAGCCCACCGCTGTTGGTCGTGTTTCGGACGTCGGGGTTGTTGCTCGTGAGGTCGGGGCTGATGATGCGCCACGTGTCACCGCGGTCCACCGACTTGAACAGGTAACTCGACCCGACGTAGACCGTGTGCGGGTTCGTCGGTGACAACACGAGTGGCGCATTCCAGTTCCACCGGAATTGCGGCGGCAAGATGTTGCCATTGATGGTCCGGTTCGGGATATCGCTCCAGAGCCACCGCTCCTGCGGGTTGATTGAATAGTTGGTCTGCGTCTCGTCGAAGTTGGGGTCGTAGTAATCGTTGAAGTTGGACGTGGTGTACGGCGTCGGCGTGATGAACTCGTGTTCCCACGTCTCCATGTTGTGCCGACCGAAGTAACCCACGTGTGTCACGGCGTAGAGCGTCCGCCAATCGGTCGGGTCGACTTGCATGTGGAAGCCATCCCCGCCGTTCGTGACGGTCACATGGTCGGTCAGGATACCCTGCCGATCGCGTGCGTAACTTGGTCCACCCCAACCGCCGTTGTCCTGGAGGCCGCCATATACCCAATACGGATCGCGCATGTCAACGCCGATCGCATAGTACTGACCGATCGCCATGTTGTTGAAAGCCAGCACACTTTGCCCGCCGTCCACAGACAGGTATGCGCCCTGGTCGGTCGCGGTGTAGAAAATGTTCTTGTTGTTCGGGTCGATCCACAGGTCGTGATCGTCGCCGCCGGAGCCGCGCCATGGGTGGCCACGCTGGAACGTCTCACCTGCGTCCGTCGAGTAGTAGTAATCGCGCGCCACGATGTAGACGAGACTGCTGTCTGAGGGGTTCACTCGAATTCTGCCGTGGTAGTACGGCCTCGAGTTGTGCCTGTGCTTGTACGTCCACGTTTCGCCGCCGTCGGTGGATAGGTAGACGCCGGGGCCGGGGATCGAGAGATCGTCGGGCAACTCGTCTGACGCCTCGGAGTAAGCCCACACGATGTCGGGGTTGTTGCGGTAGATGCTCACGTCGATTTGCCCCGTCTCACCGGTAGGTAGACCGTCCGTCAGTTTCCGCCACGTTTGGCCCGCATCAGTCGATTTGAACAGGCCGCCTGTCGGGCCGCCGCTCAGCATGTTCGAGGGAGTGCGGAGGCGTTCGTACAGCCCTACGAAGACGATGTCGGGATTCTCCGGATGAATCGCCAATGCGGTCGCCCCAACCCGCTCGTTGTCGGGCAGGCCGTTCGTCAGCTCTTCCCAGGTTTCTCCACCGTCTGTCGTCTTGTAGAGGCCGCGCGTGCCGGAGTAGCCCCAGAGGTGACCCAGCGCCGCGACGTAGACGACGTCGGGGTTGGTGGGATGAGTGGCAATCTCGGCGATCTGGTGTGTTTCACCGAGGCCCATGTTGGTGAAGGTCTCGCCGCCATCGGTGGACTTGTACACACCGTCGCCCCAGCCGACACTGTTCCGGTTGGTCGCTTCGCCCGTGCCGACCCAGATGATGTCGGAGTTGCCCTGGAAGAAGGCCACGTCTCCGATTGACTGGCTGCCGTAATCGTCGAAGATGGGCGTGAAAGTTATGCCGCCGTTACTCGACAAAAACACGCCGCCGGAGGCCGCACCGATCAGCACGGTCCGGTAATCGTCGTTCATGGCGTCTATGCACGAAGTCCTGCCCATCATGTTTGCGGGGCCTATGTTTCTCCAGGGGAAGTTCTCAGCGAGGTCCCAGTTGGGAGATTGTGCGAATGCGGGGGCGGAGATCGAGATCGCTAATAGGGTCAGGAGAAGCTTGCGCATGGTATTGGCCGTTTGGTTTTTGGGTTGGATCAAGATAGTTGAGTGAAGGGGAGGGAGAGGGAATGTTGTTCTCCCTCCCCTCCCTCCTCTCCCTCCACTCTTCACCCTCCCTTAGCCATCTCTTCGTCCCTGAGTTCCCGCCTCAGAATCTTCAAAACCGTACTCTTCGGCAACGCCTCGCGGAATTCGATAGACCGCGGGACCTTGTAGGAGGCGAGTTGGCCCTTGCAGTGTTCGACGAGCTCGTCGGCAGAGGTTGAATACTCAGGCTTCAGCACGACGAACGATTTGACGGTCTCACCGCGTTTCTCATCGGGTATGCCGATCGTCGCCGATTCCAGGACTGCCGGGTGCCCCGTCAGCACCTCATCCACCTCGTCGGGATACACATTGCACCCGGAGCAGATGATCATGTCCTTCTTCCTGCCGACGATGTAGAAGTAGCCTTCGTTGTCCATCTTGGCGATATCACCGGTGTGAAGCCACCCGTCGCGGATCATGTCAGCTGTATCGTCGGGCTTGTTCCAGTACCCCTGCATTACCTGCGGGCCTTTGATCACCAACTCCCCTTCGGCGTCGCCAGGCATCTCGGTGACGCCGTCCTCCAGGTCTACTATCCTGGCATCGGTATCTGGCCAGGCCGGGCCAATGCTTCCTTCCTTCTTGGTACCGGCCATAGGGTTGAAGTGGGTGGCCGGAGAAGTCTCGGTCATGCCGAACCCCTCCGAGATCTTCACGCCAGTGAGTGCTTCGAAACGCTGCGACACGCTCGCCGGTATCGGCGCAGAACCGGACGCGCATACCTTGATACTGCTCAGGTCGTGCTTCTCGATGCCAGGGAACTGAGTGATCGCGTTGAAGATCGCGGGTACTGCTGGAAGTAGTGTGACTTTGTGCTTTTCTATGTTCTTCACGATGCCGGGGATGTCACGCGGGTTGGGAATCAACACCAACAGGCCGCCGAAATAGACCGGGAAATTCAGCGAAATAGTCAGCCCAAAGATGTGGAAATACGGCAGACAGGCGAGTAATGCCTCGTTTCCGTGGTTGAGTCCGGTGATCCACGTGGCCGCCATCTGTACGTTGCAGGAGATGTTTCGATGCGTGAGCATGGCTCCCTTGGATACACCTGTCGTTCCGCCCGTGTATTGGAGCAGAGCTACATCATCGATCGAGACTGCGACTCCGGGTGGCCTCGGCTCCGTGCCCTTCACGAGCTTCTTGAAGAGATGGACGCTCGTTTCCGGCTCGACCTTCGCCACCATTGGCGGATCTTGCTTCTTCAGCTTGAGCGGTGCCAGCACGTTCAACGGGAACTTCAGATATTCGGGAATGGAGGCCACTATGTAATGCTTCACTGGCAGCCTATTTCGCATAGGCTTGATGCGTCGTGCAAACAGCGCATCGAGAACGACTGCAACGCTGACACCTGCGTCTATCCACTGATGCTCGATCTCCCGTTCGGTATAGAGCGGGTTGGTCATGACGATCTGTGCGCCAAGCCGCGCAGTCGCAAAGAACGCTATTACCGTCTGTGGAAGATTCGGGAGGTGGATCGCCACCTTGGTGTCTTTTTGCACTCCCAACGCCGCAAGAGCAGTCGCGAAACGTTCCACCTGATCGTTCAGCTGCGAGTAAGTGAGATTGCAGTTCATGAACGATACAGCTGGCCTTTCGCCATGGCGTTCCACCGCCCGCGCAAAGATCCCGGGGATGGATATTTCCTCGTAATCGATTGAAGGAGGAACGCCTTTGTCATAAGAGTCATGCCACACGCGGTGTTCCATTGTTGGCTCCGGTTTGCGAGGTGGGAGATAGAATGCTTCTAGGTGCAGGTTGGGTCAATAGGGGAGAGGAGGGAGAAGGCATTCGATCAGCGTGCAGCGAACAACGTACATCAGCCGTGCGAAAATCCCCTTCGTTGCTCGGTGTACGTTGTTCGCTGCGCGAATCGCTCCCTACCCTTCCTTCCGCGCCACCCCCACCTTCGCGAGAATGTCCTCCATCAAACACCACTTGGTGATGCTCGACTGGAGCAGGTTGAGGCCCACGAATGCTGTGAACAGCAGGAAGTAGGGGCTTACCCAATACCCTAGAGCCAGGGACAGCAGGATCAGCGCCCCAGCTATGCCGCGGATGATGTAGTGCATCTTCATACCAATTCCTCCAGATCGAACGCAAAAGCCTTGAATCCTTCCGACTTCCCGATCGATTCATGATGGTGTTTCAGTTTGTCAGTGAGCATGTCCACGCAATCCTGCTCGAGTGCTACCATGAACAGCGTGCTGGATCCTGGGAATGCCCTGCTGCCACCTTTGTGGCCGGTCGTTCCCTTGCCCAGTACATCGGGGATTTCCGTATACCCGGGTACGTCGCATTCCTGGAACATTTCTTTGATCTCGTCCGTGTTTCCGGAGTCGACGATCATCATTACCATCTTCATCGGTTCATCTCGTAGTAAAGGAGTGGAATAGCGACCAGCGTGAGCGCGGTTGCTACAATCGCTCCGCTTATCAGTGCAATGCCGAGGCCCTGGAAGATCGGGTCGCGGACCATCACGAACCCACCGATCACCACTGCCGCGGCGGTGAGGATGATTGGGCGCGCGCGGATAAGCCCAGACGCGATGACCGCGTCGTGCAGACTCTGGCCACGCTCGAGCCCCAGATTTATGAAGTCAACCAGCAGTATCGAGTTTCGGACGATGATGCCCGCCAACGCGATCATGCCGATCATAGAAGTTGCCGTGAAGAACGCACCTGTAAGCGCGTGCGCCGGTAAAATTCCGATCAGGGTCAGTGGAATCGGAGCCATGATCACAATGGGGATCTTGAACGACTGGAACCATGCCACCACCAGCACGTAGATCAGCACCAATACGGCCGCAAAAGCGATTCCCAGATCCCGGAATACGTCGAGGGTGATGTCCCATTCGCCGTCCCAGACCATGAATGTCTCTTCGGTGAGCGTAGGAGACGCCGACCAGTAGACCGGTGTTTCTCCGCCGGATTCGGTGAGCGGGTCCTGCATTTCGAGCATTGCATAAGCCGGGCTTTCGAGACGACCCGCCACGTCGCCCGTGACATAGACGACCGGCCGCAGGTTCTTGTGCATGATCACCGTTGGGGCAGGCGTGCTGTCGAACGCCGCCAGAGTCGCCAGGTGCCTCGCGCCACGTGGAGTGGAGATCGGCATGCCAATCAGGTCTCCTATACCGCTCACGATCGAGTCGGGAAGCGTTACGCGAATGGCGACCGCCTCGGCGGCGGACTCGTCGTGCAGTAGGCCGACCGTGGCACCGCCCATCGAAGCCGCTATCGTGCGGGCGATATCTTGTGGATTTGTACCAGCCCTGGCGGCTTCTGCCTGCTCGATCGATGCGCGCAGCTCTTCGTGCTGGGCGGTAACCGACCAATCGACGTCGACCACACCATCGGTTGCCGCAAAGACGTCTCTTACGCGACGGGCGGCTTCAATCTGTTCCTCGTACGTGGGTCCGTAGATCTCTGCTACGAGCGTCGCAAGTACGGGCGGGCCGGGGGGTATCTCCGCCAGTTTCACAGAGGCACCGTACGCCAATGCCACCGAGTCGACTGCGGGCCGTAGCCTCAAGGCGATGTCATGACTCTGTTCCGACCGGTGGTGCTTGGGCTCGAGGTTCACCTGCACGTCTGCCACTGTGGGGCCGGTGCGCAGGAAGTAGTGCCTGACTAGACCATTGAAGTTGAACGGTGCTGCCACGCCGGCATACGTCTGAACGTTGTTCACCGCATGATCGCGGGCGACCGTGAGAGCCAAGGCCTGGGCAACCTCGGCCGTGCGCTCGAGTGAAGTGCCTTCCGGCATATCGACGATGAGCTGGAATTCACTCTTGTTGTCGAACGGGAGCATCTTCACCGTCACGAGCTTCGTCGGCACGAGGAGCACAGTGATCAGAAGCAGTACGACCATCGCGCCATAGGTACTCATGCGCCGTTTGTTGTCGCCAAGCAGGCGGGTGATCCATTCGCGATACCATACTGCGACTCGACCTGTTGGAAGCGGCTCCTCTTCGGGGTCGGGGCCTGGCTTGAGTAGGTCGCTTTCGACCTTGTGCCCCTTCACCAACCTGATCGCCAGGAAGGGTGTAACGATAAATGCGACGGCGAGTGAGAAGAGCATTGCGACCGATGCACCCACTGGAATGGGACGCATGTACGGTCCCATCAGGCCGGAGACAAATGCCATCGGCAGTATGGCTGCGATCACGGTGAACGTGGCGAGAATCGTCGGGTTGCCGACCTCGTCGACTGCCATGACGGCGGCTTCGTCTGTGCTTCTTCTCTCTAGACCGATGTGCCGCGCAATGTTCTCGACCACCACTATCGCGTCGTCCACGAGTATTCCGATGGCAAACACCAGTGCGAACAGGGTGATCCGGTTCAGAGTGTAGCCGTAAAGCCTGTACACCATCAGCGTCAGAGCCAGGGTCACTGGCACCGCCACCAGCACCACGATTGCCTCGCGCCAGCCAAGCGTGAACCACACCAGAATGACGACGCCAACAGTCGCCACGAAGATGTGGAACAGTAGCTCTCGCGATTTCTCGGTCGCCGTTTCACCGTAGTCTCTCGTGACCGTGGTGCGAACGTCGTCTGAGAAAACACTGCCGCGAAGTTCCTCGGTGCGCTCGATTACGTGATGTGCAATCGTTGCCGCGTTCGTGCCCTCACGCTTTGCGATGGCGATCGTGACGGCCGGTTCGAAGTCGACGCCGGTGCCGTCTTTGGGCAAGAAAGAGACGTAGCTCTCGGGCTCGGCCGGGCCGTCGGTGACCGTCGCGACGTCACGAAGCAGAATCGGCCTGTCGTTCATCACTCCAACGACGATTCCGCGCACCTGGTCGACATCTCTCAGCAAATGCCCCACGCGCACCGGAATGCTGCGGTTTCCGCTCAGCACCGCGCCGGCCGGCAACTCTGCGTTGTTGACCGAGAGTATGTGTGCCACCGCGGCGGCGGAGAGACCGCGGGCAGCGAGAGCCTGCGGGTCGAGCGTCACCGATACCTCGCGTGGCGCTCCACCTATTACCCACGTCTCAGCGACGTCGGGAATACGCTTCAGCTCCGCAGCGAGTTCCGACGCTTGCTGGCGGAGCATGTATCCATCGCCCGCATCCGAACCGCCAGAGAGTGTCAGCGTGAAGATCGGGACTTCGTTGATGCCGTGGAGTGTCACCAGCGGCTGCGTAGCACCCGGCGGTGCTTTCGCGGCGTTCGCGAAGAGCTTGCCGTGCAACCGGGCCAACGCGATGTCGGGGTCGGTGCCGACCTTGTAGCGGGCCGTAACCAGCGCCCCGTCGGTTTGCGCCGCTCCGTAGACGTATTCGACGTCGGGGATTTCCCATATCGACCGCTCGAGCGGCTCTAGAATCCGTCGCTCGACCTCGCGCGGGCTCGCGCCGGGCAGACCGACGGCAACGTCTATCATCGGCACGCGGATCTGTGGTTCTTCCTCACGCGGTGTCGTCATCAGGCCGCCCAGCCCGGCGACGAGTGACGCGCCGATCAACAACGGCGTGAGCTTCGAGTTCAGAAAGCGCAAAGCAACTGCGCCTGAAAATCCGGTCTTCATGGCACTATCCTCTCACCTGGCTCCAGTCCACTCAGTACCTCGACTCGTGCTTCCATTTCATCGTCGCCGGTGGTTGTCGGAGCCACTGCCCTGCCTAGGCGCACCCAGCGAAGCTGTTCGCCGAGCGACGTCACCACTCGAACACCCGTAAGCTGACCGCGTCGCACGACCGCCCGTTCGGGAATCGCGATCCCCAGGCGTGATCCAGTAGGCACCAGTGCGGTCACGGCGACTCCGGTAGGCCAATCGGAGGGAACGGTTGCTCGCACCTGTACCGTGCGTGTCCAAGGGTCTGCGCCGGACGCTACAGCTCGCACCTCGGCGGAGGTGGTGTTGCCATCGCTTCCCGCAACCGTCAGGGGTGACCCCGTGGTCACGTGGCTGGCGACGTCGGCCGGCACAGCGATCACTGCATCGCGAGGCCCATCGGCGTCGACGACTATCAGGGGCATTCCTGGAGCGGCGAGGTCACCCACGTTGATGTTCCGTGCAGTGACCGCACCGTCGAATGGCGCACGGATAGTTGCATAGCGGCTGGCGTTCTCGACCTCATCGAGGGTTGCCTCTGCCATCGCCAACTGCGACTCGGCCTGTGTGAGGCCGAGATGGGCCTGGTCGCGCGCTACCCGCGGTACGGCGTCTTGCGCGAGCAGGGTGTCCATTCTGGCAGCGTGTCTAGCGGCCTCGTCTCGTGCCGCTGTCGCAACACTGACGGCTGCCTCTGCCTTGGCGCGGTTTGCCGAGATGTCCTCGGTTCCGAGTCTGATGAGCGTCTGGCCGGCGCGAACACGGTCACCAACCTCGACCGGAATCGCCGTGACGCGCGCCATCATCCTGGTGGATAGCGATGCGCGGTTGCGCGCTTCGATGTTGCCGTCAACTGCGATCACCGTTGCAAGGGTTTCTGTCTCGATAGTGATTGCGTTGGCGGGTTCCTGGACTGGCGCGGCGGAATGCTCTTCGTCGTGCCCGCAGGCAGCAGCTCCGAGTGCCAGGATGGTCAGATAGATAGTCTTGTTCATCGGTCGTTCACTCCATATGCGAAGTCCAGTGCTGCTAAGGCGACGAACAGGTCACGGCGGGCTTCGAGTAGCTGAAGCGATGCGGCCGTGGCCGCCGCCTGGACGTCGAGTAGTTCCGTAATTGGTGCTGCGCCGGTTCTGTACCGAAGCTGCGCTTGCTCGAGGGCTTCTGCTCCCTCGCTGTCTGCTGCTGCCGCCACCGATACTCGTTCCGTTGCCGCTTCGAGCATGCGCTCTGCTGAAGTCACCTCGAGTTGCGCCTGGCGCTGCGCGGCCTCGTGACGAGCCGAAGCTGCGTCGTGTTCCGCGTCCGCGCGCCGTACGGCGCCGATGCCGGACAGGGCCGCGAATGCGTTCCACCTCACTCCGATGCCGATGGTCCAGTCGCCGCTGCCCTCGCCGAACGGCGTGGTCCGGCCGTGATGGGCCGCCGTTCCGAAAAGGGCGACAGCGGGAAGGTTCTTCGACCAGGCGCTCTTTTTCATTGCGGATGTAGCTGCTGTGCCCAGTAGCAGAGCCTCCAGATCGCCGCGGTCGCCGATGTCGCATGCTGATGAACCGGTGTCGCAGGTGGAGTTGGAACTGGCTGGTCCAACCAGGGAGTCTGTGAGTATCACCGGAATCGAATCCGGCATCGCAAGCAGCGTTCTCAAAGAGGAGACGGCGTTTTCGGCCTGGGCGCTAACCGCGAGGAGTTGCGTTTCGACAGCGGCTGCTCCGATCCGTGCCATGCGCGCATCCAGCCCCGTGACCATTCCTTGCGCGTGCATCGCCTCAGCCTGCTCGGCGTGCGAGCGTGCGGCGGTTAGCGCGTCGCGCAGTGTCTCAACCCGCCTTGCCGCTAGCTGGGCATCCCAGTAGGCCATCGTGACCATGAAGGTCGTGGCTCCGGCGGCGCGGCGTGTGCCTGCGCTCCGGGCCGCAGCTCCGCGGCGAGCGGCGCTGAACCCGAACAATCCCTCCGGCGCCAGAATCGGCAATTCGACGGTCACCGAAGATGTGAAGCCGGAGTATGCGTTCGGGCGATTGAGCGCGTCGAGAGTGAGATCTTCCATCGCGAAGTTCTCTTGACGCAGCTTGAGTCCGAATGCCGCAACAGGATCGGTCGAGCGCATTCCCTGAACGTCGAAGCGAACGTTTGGCAGGAAGGCCCGGCTCGCCTGGAGCGGCCCCTGTGCTGCCGCGGTCGCCTCGGCCACTTCGGCCCGGAGCGTGGGGTTGAACTCCCGCGCCCGCTCCAACGCATCGCCCAGCGACAGACTGATTGTGTCTGCGCTGGCAGCCTGAACAACCATCAATATGGGTATAGTGATAAACATATATATAGTCCTCAGAAAGAACTGGTCGCTTGGCCGGCTGCCCGGCTCGTGGTAATCAAACGTCGCATTTTCGGATACACTCCAGGATGTGCATTACCTTGGGTTCCATCACGCGGTAGTAAACGTGCACTCCATTTCTTTCCGCTGCAACTATTCCAAGGCCGCGAAGCTTCGCAAGGTGTTGTGATACAATAGCTTGGGGTAAGTCTAGTTCAGCTTGGATCTCCGAAACCGTGGACTCACCTGCCTCTAGGATCTCCACGATCTTTAACCGCTCCGGGTGGCCGAGCAGCTTGATGGTCTCGGCGGCCCGAGAGAGCAGGGCTGGTTCGATGCCTCTGAGGAGAGGCTTTTCTTTGGCGTCAGTCATGGTAAATAGAATAATAGCGATAATAATATGTGTCAAGAGGGAAGGGGGGGAGGGGGGGAGGGGGAACTGAAAAAACCCCGGGTGTTGGACCCAGGGTCTCAGACTGTCGTTCTCCCTCTCCTCCGTCCCCTCCCTCCCCTTCTATATATCCAGATTCTTCACAAATTTCGCATGTTTCCTGATGAACTCACGGCGCGGGTCAACTTCGTCGCCCATGAGATCTTCGAACAACTTGGAAGCCATGGAAGCGTCTTCCAGCTCGACCTTGTGGATAGTACGAACGGCGGGATCCATGGTGGTGCGCCACAGCTGCTCAGGGTTCATCTCGCCGAGCCCTTTGTAGCGCTGGATCAAGACGTTGCCCTTGGATCCATTCTGGAGGCGTTTTACGAACTCCACGCGTTCCGTTTCGTCGTAGGCGAAGAACTCTTCTTTGCCCTTGGCGACGCGGTACAACGGTGGCTGGGCGATGTACACATACCCCGACTCGATGAGCTGCCGCATCTGAGAGTAGAAGAATGTCAGCAGCAAGGTTCGAATGTGCGCGCCGTCCACGTCGGCGTCGGTCATGATGATGACTTTGTGGTAGCGCGCTTCATCTAATCTGAAATCGTCCTGGCCTACCCCTGTGCCGATAGCCGTGACCATTCGGCGGATCTCTTCATTCGAGAGGATCTTGTCAATGCGTGCCTTTTGCACGTTCAGGATCTTACCTCGGAGTGGAAGGATCGCCTGGAACGATCGGTCTCGCCCCTGTTTTGCCGAACCGCCGGCACTGTCACCCTCGACCAGATACAACTCACAAAGCGACGGATCATTCAGCGAACAGTCCGCGAGCTTGCCCGGAAGGATGCCGCCCTCGAGAGCGCTCTTCTTCCGCACGAGTTCACGGGCCTTGCGCGCCGCCTCACGGGCTCGGGCAGCACCTAAAGCCTTGTCAATTATTGCCTTAGTGGCGGACGGCGTCTCCATCAAGAAATTACACAAGTGCTCGTAGACGACGGTCTTAAAGATGCCCTCGACCTCGGAGTTGCCCAGCTTTGTCTTGGTTTGACCCTCGAACTGCGGTTCCTTCACCTTGGCATGCAAGATGGCGACGAGGCCTTCGCGCACGTCGTCACCGCTCAGCGTGAAGTTGACTTTCTTCAAGAGCCCTTTGTTCTTGGCGACCTCGTTGACCGCTCGTGTCAGAGCGGACTTGAAGCCGGTGAGGTGGGTTCCGCCTTCGTGAGTGTTGATGTTGTTGACGAATGAGAAGACGTTCTGCGCGTATCCATCGCAATACTGCATTGCGATATCGATCTCGACGTCATCTTTGACGGTCGTGATGTTGATGAGCTTCGAATGCAGGGGTTTTCTGTTGCCCCGCAGGTACTGCACGAACTCAGCTATCCCCTTCTTATAAAGGAAGAGTTCCTGTTTGGGCGGGTTGTCTCGACGGTCGTTCATCGTGAGCGTAACGCCCGAATTCAGGTATGCCAACTCCCTAAGCCTGTTGGCGATAGTGTCGTAGTCGTAATTCAGTTCGGTGAAGATTTCGGGATCCGGGTGAAACGTCACCTTGGAGCCGGTGCGCTTTGCATCGCGCGTCACGTGGAGCTTTTGTGTCGTGAGGCCCCTCTCGAACGCCATGTGATGCTCTTTGCCGTCACGGCATACCCACACCTCGAGCTTCTCCGACAAAGCGTTCACCACCGAAACGCCGACGCCGTGCAGCCCACCAGACACTTTGTACGAGCTCTTGTCGAACTTACCGCCGGCGTGAAGCATCGTCATTGCGACTTCGAGGCCGGGTTTCTTTTCTGTCTTATGGAGATCGACCGGTATGCCGCGTCCGTTGTCGGTGACGGTGACGGAGTTGTCGGCGTTTATCGTAACGCCAATCTGGTTGCAGAAGCCCGCCATGGCCTCGTCGATCGAGTTGTCCACCACCTCGTAAACGAGATGATGAAGACCGCGCGCGGCGGTGGAGCCGATATACATGCCAGGTCGTTTCCGGACTGCCTCGAGTCCTTTCAGGACCTGGATCGAGTCGGAGCTATAAGCCTTTTTTGCGCTCATTTTCCTCGGAGTTCCTACATAGAAAAAGGGGCCGTTGGCGACCCCGTTTGAGGTCCAATCAATATACCGCTTTTGGGGGCCAAATGCAACTCGGGGAACGGTGTCTAAATTATTGTAGGACAATGGGTTATGGTTGCAGAGGTGCAGAGACGCAGAGCGGCAGAAGCCAACGCGGGTCAAGGTGCGTAAAAACGTTCATGATTGCAGCAAGAGGACTATGTGAATGGCGGCGCGAACTGCGACGATTCCTCTTCTACTCCGCCCTCCAAACGATCTTCTTGATCTTCTTGCCCCGCGCCCAGAGTTGCTCTCGGATTTGCGGCTCCATCAGCTGCAACTCCTGCATCCACGCGGACGACTTCACCGACACGACCAAGGTTCCATCGCGGCGCACTTCTCGTGGCGTGGTCACTTGGGCGATCTTTTCGCCGACCAGTTCAGGCCATTCCGGTACGACGCTCGCCTGCTCCACGCGGCGCTTGATGCCATGCTGCCGGAAGTAATGCTCAATCGCATCGCCCAGCGGGGTGCCCGATCTACTGCTCAAGGCGTCCTCCCGTCATGTACCAGCGCGGGCGTTCGAACAGCTCTTGCGGCACTTCGGCGTCTCTAGGAGCTGTGATGATCGCCTGGCCGGGCAATGACTCCTTGATCAGCGTTAGCAGCCGCTCCTGTCTGTCTTGATCGAGCTCGGCAAAGGCGTCGTCAAAGAGGGCTATAGGCGCCGAGTCGTGGGAATCCGCCAAGGCCTGCGCCTCCAAGAGTCTGAGCGCCGTTGCGGCCGTACGTTGCTGGCCTCCGGAACCGTAACGTCGAGTCTCGTTGCCAGCCAAGGTCAAAACGAGGTCGTCTCGGTGTGGTCCGACGGTCGTCATGCCTTTCCTGAGGTCGCGTTCGATCCTCACCCGGAGAGCTTCGGCGACTCCGTCCACACCGCCCTCAGGAGTCCAGTGCCTCGAGGTGTACTCGAGAAATGGCTCCACTCGCTCCCCCAACGCGCCGCACAGCTCGATGAACCGCGGCCGCGCCGCTTCAGCCCAGTTGAAACGAGTAGCCGACACATAGGCCGCCGCTGCAGCCACATGGCGATCGAAAGCCTGAGCCTCCTCGCGCTTCGCCATTTTCAAGGCAGCGTTTCTTTGCTTCAAGGCGCTACGAAGCTCGGTGAGCTTCGTCAGATATCCCTTTTCGCAAAGGGAAAGGAGTACATCGAGGAATCGCCGCCGGCCCGAAGGTCCGCCATCCACCAATGCCCTGTCGGCCGGTGACAGAGCCACCGCAGTGATGATGCCGACGGCGTCGGCCAACTTCTTGGTCTCATGGCCGTCGACCGTCACCTTCTTGCGTCTCCCTTGAACTTCGAACCCCGCCGTCACGCGCCGCTCGGCCGTTCCGGCCACGAAGAACCCCGCGTCTCCGAAACGCACCAACTCGCGGTCTCTGGAGCCCCGCAGGGAGCGGAACAGAACCAGGTAATAGACGGCCTCTAGGAAGTTCGTTTTTCCCTGACCGTTGTCGCCGATAATGACGACGCCCTCGGGCGGGATCTCGACGTCGATTGAGGCGAGGTTCCGTAGGTTGCGGATGGTTAGGGCGGAGAGGTTCATGGGGTTAGGAGAGGGAGAGGAGGGAGAGGAGGGAGAGGAGGGAGGAGAGGGAGGGGCATGCGCACTCATCCTCCGTCTGACTCGGACACATCTGTACCGTTTTAACCACTTCTAGCTCACCGCCGGGCTGTTGGAGCATTCCAGGTCCAGCAGCTTCCGCTTGAGCGGGAGGCCGCCGCCAAAGCCGCCGAGTTTGCCTCCGGCGGCCACGACGCGGTGGCAGGGAATGATGATTGGTATCGGATTCCGGCCGTTCGCCGTACCGACCGCGCGGGCCGCCCCAGGCTTCTCGAATTCGCGTGCGATCTCTCCGTACGTCGTCGTCTGGCCGTACGGAATGCGGGAGACGCGGGTCCACACTCTCCGATTGAAATCGGAGCCTTGCAGCTCGATGGGGCAGGTGAACTGCTTGCGATCACCCTCGACATACTCTCGCAACTCGTCGACGACCTGCTGCTCCAGCCGGCCCTCCGGCAAACGATCGGTGTGTTTCCCGAACTCGATTTGCGTGACGGCCTTTCCATTCGTGGTGACGGTTAGGTCAGTGAGATCCGACTCGAAGCAGAAAGATGAATCCGACACTTCTACTTGCTCTTGAACTCCGGCTCCCGTTTCTCCAGGAATGCGCTCGTGCCCTCGGCTTTGTCTTCGCTGGCCGCGATGAGGCCGAAGAGGTTGGCTTCGAGTTTGAGTCCATCCTTCAGCGCCATGTCGAAGCCCTGGTCTACCGCTTCGATTGCCAACCGCACAGCGAGCGGGGCCATCGAGAGGATTCCCCGCAGCAGCTTCTCCGCCTCATCCAATACTTCTTCGGGCGCTACGACTTTGTTTACAAGCCCCATTTGAAGGGCTTCATCGGCGCCGACCATTCGTCCGGAAATGATCATCTCCATCGCACGCCCTTTGCCCACGAGCCGAGGCAGGCGCTGCGTGCCGCCGTATCCGGGAATCAGGCCCAGCTTCACCTCGGGTTGTCCGAACTTCGCCTTCTCGCTGGCGACGCGGACGTGGCAGGCCATGGCGAGTTCGCATCCGCCGCCGAGTGCGAATCCATTCACTGCCGCTACGATGGGCTTGCCGCACGTTTCGATCTTGCGGCACATGATCTGCCCTTTCTTGGCAACTGCCTGTGCTTCAAGCGGTACCAGCGGGGCAAGCTCTCCGATATCCGCTCCGGCTACGAACGCTTTGGGGCCAGCGCCGGTGATTATCGCACCCGCAATGTCTTCTCGTTTGGCGATCTCGTCGGCGGCTTCACCGAGTTCGGTCACGACGACGGCATTCAGTGCGTTCAGCTTGTCGGGTCGGTTGATGGTCACAAAGGCGACGGAGTCTTTGACCTCGAGGGTGATTGTTTCGTATGGCATGGTCAGGTCTTGGTGTAGGTCATTGGAGGTTGGTTCGCGATGGAAAGATAGTTGGTGGGGCGGGGAGAGGGGCAGAATGCAGAGTGCAGAGTGTTGAGTGCAGATTGGGGATGGGTAAAAGAATTTGGTTGATAGTGAGAGTGGGGAAGCCCAAATTCGC
>CAZFHS010000048.1:0-50189 GCA_964518955.1 uncultured Gemmatimonadaceae bacterium
AACACCCCGTGTTGTCTACCTATGCCCGCTTGACTCCGGAGGCCTTATAGGTGTTTCGTCCTCGGGCAGAAATCCGCGGCCGAGCGGAATCGGGACCCGCAACACGCTGAACCAGTTGGGTGAGACCTGCTCTGCTTGAATTTGGCGCGAGCCCCCACCCCGCAGCGACAGAGTGAGCGAGGTACTTCTGTATGCCGCTATCTCAGAGAGTGAACTCGCATGCTCGCCGATGTCAGCGACGTCGCGGTATGCGAGTGGGCCGTAGAATTCGTCCGGCGGAAAGGTGCCGAAGATCCTGACGAGGGTTTCCGGGTTCGCCACGTGAGGATCGCGCCGCAACACCGCTGCATTCACGAGCCCAAACACCGACGTAGCAGCCCCTATGCCCAATGCGAGCGAGCAGACCGACACAACTATGAAGATCGGGTTCTTAACCATGGCACGAACTGCATATCGGAGATCTCGCGCAAAGGCATCGACTGATGCCGAAACGCGGTGTCGGTCTATTCGGCCGGGCGGATTGTCACCCCCTGATTCGGGCCCTGGCGTTTGCGGCATGCTCAACCTGCTGTGGGTATTGGCCCGTCTGCCGAAGTGTCTGAGTTCGACCGCCAGCGTGTGTATGAGAGACCGAATCTCCCTCAGCAACAATCGGGTACGGTATTTCTTGGACGCGCCAGCCGCAGCCGCGTAAAGATCCGCGAAAGTCGAGTTTGCCTGCGTGACGAAGTGAGAGCCCAAGACCGGCAATAGCAAATAGAGGAGATATCTGTGCACACTCACTGCGAATGGCTCGCGGCCAGCCATCATATTTTCCCAAGCAACTTGGTGCGGGAGACAATGCGGTCCAGCTGTCGAATTCTGCGCGCCTCCTCGCGTGCGACATCTTGCCCTAGTGCGGTGGCGCCGTAGTAGCGGCGCTTGGGACCCTGCGACTCCGCTTCCGCCGGAGGGTCGATTTCTTCGACGAGCCCGCCCTTCACCATTCGTTTGACTGCAGAGTAGAGCGTGCTGGTCCCCAACATGAGATCGCCGTCGGTGCGGTCCTCGATGTCTTTGATGATGTTGTATCCGTGTCTTGGTCCGTCGAGCATCGAAAGGAGAATGTGAAACACGTGTGTTTGGAGCGGTAGAAAGGCTTTTGGATCGGCGTTTGTGGGCACCGTACTCTCCGGTTCTGACATGTATGGCATTGCCTGCTATAGCGTACGGTGGAATAGTCGAATGGTTTCACGTGAGTCGATTGTCGCGACTCGTTGGCAGTTCGGATCGTAGTGGGAGTGAGGTTCTGCTTTAGGTCAGTACCCACGCTTCGGATCACAGATGTATTCCAGAGGCTCATTTCTCACAAACCGCTCTAGGTTGGCACAGAAGATGTCGACCATCCGATCACCGATGTGTGGTGAGGAGTGACTGTCGTGAGGAACGAGCAGGACGTTTTCCGTTTCCCACAGCGGATGGTTCATCGGCAGCGGCTCCTCTGCAAACGCGTCGAGATATGCACCGGCAATCGATGCACAGTTCAGGGCTTGGACTAGAGCCTGCTCATCGATTGAAGCACCCCTACCGATGTTGATCAGGTATGCCGACTCCTTCATGGCAGCGAATTCATCCTGACCCAGCAGCATTTCTGTATCTGTGGTTAGGGGTAGTGCGAGCACGACATAGTCTGCCTGCGGCAGGTTTTCGCGGAGTGCCCCGACACTGAACACGGTGTCTACATGTCTGACTGCTTCGACTGATCGTTTGACGCCGATAACGTGCATGCCAAACGCTTTGCACAGCGCGGCGACCTTGGTGCCGATTCTTCCCAGCCCGAGGATGAGAACGGTCTTCCCACCCAGTTCGTCGTTCTCTAGTCGGTTCCACTCGCGATTCTTCTGGTCGTTCCTTCGCTGTCCGAGACGCTTCGCGTGATCCAGAATTGCCGCGAGTACACTCTCGGCTATGGGGATGGTATGAAGACCTGGTGCGTTTGTGAGCGTCACTGTTCCTGTGAGTACCTCGGGGGTGACGTTGTCGCCGAATCCGGTGCTGCAGAGTTGTACCCACTCGAGATCGGGTGTGAAGAACTTCTGATAGTCCTCCCAATCCAGTTCACCCGGATAGTGGATGCGGTTGCCTCCTTCGGCCAACAGCACCCTGAAGCCTTCGACGCTCCCAACCTGGTTGGCCGGAACCTGGACCAATTCGATCTTTGACGAAATGCCGAGAATCTGCTCTTTGTGTTTTTCGAGCAGCCAGTTACCGTCGGGTCGAGGAAAGTGGTAGCCTCTCGGAATGCCACTTACCGCGATCTTGATAGTGTCGTCGTTACTCAGCTGAAGATCCTTTCTCTGTAGTCTCGCTCGACCTGAACGTGTATTAGGCTCACAGTCTCGGTTATTCCTCATCCACAGTTGAAGATCCCACCTCGCATGGCGAGACGCAAAATGAAACTGGGGTTGTCCGTGTGTATTGGGTGATATAGCATTATATTAGTTAATACAATCAATCGGACTTCCAGAGATGAAAACAACCCCGAGCATCAAACCACAGTGGTTCCAGATTCTGCTCTCCATCGCAGACCACGAACGCCACGGCCTCGGCATCATGAAGGAGGTCCTTGAACAGACCGAAGGTCAGATGCGTCTATGGCCTGCGACGCTGTACGGATCGCTCAAGAAGATGGTCGATGCAGGCTTGGTCGAAGAACGTGATGGCCCGGCAGGGCCCGGTGCAGAAACCGATCGGCGACGGTTCTACGGCATCACCGAAGCTGGTCGTGCGAGTCTGTCCGCAGAGGTCGAACGACTCACCCGGTATGTGCACGTTGCCGAGAAGAAGAACGTAATCACTGGTGCGGTGAGGCCGTGAAGTACTGTTGGGCTGCGCCGATATACCGCTTCTTTCTTCGCTTCCTTCCGACGCACCTGCGACAATCGCATGGGCACGAGATGGAGAAGCTCTTCGTAGAAACGCTCGCTTTCGAAACGCGCAGGCGTGGCCTCCGTGGGAGCATCGCGGTGGTGCTCGGTTCGACAATCGACATCGTTCGCTGGGTTGTCAGCGAAAGGGCCACATCGAGGTCGTCTCTCGTGGCGTATCATCGAAGCTCGCCGCGAAGAACTACCGCGGTATCCAGGTTTTTGCAGGAGCTAGCGCAGTCTGCTAAGTCGTTGAGCAAGAGTCCAGCTTTGTGCGGGATAACGGTGCTCACCCTGGCTCTAGGTCTAGGGAGCAGCATCGCAATCTTCAGCGTAGTCGATTTTGTGTTGCTTCGCCCGCTTCCGTTTCCTGATGCTGACCGCCTCTACACGGTCTGGGAGAACAATGTAGAACGGGGCCGGCAGAAGTCCTTGGTTGCCCCACCGACGTTTGTCGACTGGCGGGAAATGTCCGAGTCGTTCACAGAAATGTCTCTGCTGAGCCAAGGCAGTCCGACCCTAACTGGTGGTGCCGCTCCAGAACGTGTTTCGGCAATGTACACCTCGCCTAGCATTTTCGATTTACTCGGCGTGCACATGCATATCGGTACCGCTTTCCCTACCGAATCCAGCCTGTCAGACGCAGGTCGTTTGGTGGTTCTGAGCCACGGGTTCTGGCAGAACTGGTTTGGCGCAGATCCGGATGCGGTCGGCCGGACACTGGTATTGAATGACGAGCAACACACGGTCGTGGGTGTGCTGCCGCGCGAGTTCCGCTTCCCCGAGACAGCCGAGTTGTGGCTACCTCAGACATTCGCGCCAAGCCAACTCACAGAGGGAATGCGCGGCGCACGCTACCTGCAGGTGATTGCGAGACTTCGCCCAGACGTCCCCGTAAGTCGCGCTCGCGAAGAGATGTCGGCGATCGCAGAGATATTGGGGGAAAGGCACGCAAACAACCGAGGATGGGGCGTTACTCTGACAGGGCTCCATGACAATATGGTGTCCGAGTACAGGCGCTCGCTTACGTTGCTGCTGATTGGCACGGCTCTGGTGTTGGTGATCGCATGCGTGAACGTAGTAAATGTCGTTTTGGCCCGTTCGTCAGACCGCGGTAGGGAACGGGCAGTCCGATTGGCTCTGGGTGCCTCGGGTTGGCATCTGTTCAAACAGTCGATGATGCAGCATCTCTTGCTGTCGTTGGTTGGCGGAGGTGTCGGAGCATTCGCGGCTTTCTGGGCGATTCCCGCGATGGTTCAACTCGCTCCAGCAGAGATCCCGAGAGTGGCCGATGTCGCGGTCGATGGCAGGATATTGCTGGCGAGCCTCGGCATCTCGATTCTGGTCGGCTTGACGCTGAGTATAGTCTCCATGTGGTCGAGCGGGAGGTCGGATTCGTTTCAGGCGATACGATCATCGCAGATAGGAGCTACCCCCGCACGGCAAAGAGTACGGGACGTGCTGGTAGTGACGGAAGTCTGTCTCTCGCTGGTTTTGGCAATAGGAGCAGGCCTGCTACTACAGAGCTTTGTCAGGCTTCAGAATGTTGATCCCGGTTTTGCATCCAGAGGTATCATGACAGTATCGCTGTCTCTTTCAGGAACCCGCTACGGAACTGACGCTCAGCGCGAGAGCTTCTTTCGCGAGTTGCAGAACCGCCTCGACGTACGCCAAGACATCCAGTCTGTTGCTCTTACCACGAACCTGCCTCTGAGCGGTTCGGCAATGAACTTTGGGTTCAGTGTCGACGGCCGGCCGGAAGCGACTCTCAACGAGCAGGCCTCGGCGGAGTACCACGTGGTGAGCCCGGGGTACTTCAGGACAATGGGCATCGACCTCGTTGGAGGTAGAGCCCTCGCATGGCATGACGATGCCGTGAACGCACCGGTCGTTCTCATCAACGAGACTTTTGCGGCTCGGTACTGGCCAAACGAAGACCCGATCAGCAAAACGATCACGGTGGTGTCGAGAAGCGGACCGACATCCAGGGAGATCGTCGGGGTGGTAGGCGATGTGCGCCATTCGGGTTTGGCCAGCTTGCCCCGAGTTGAAGTGTACGTACCGCTATCGCAGGACCCTTGGGCCTTTTCGACGCTCGTGTTGAGAACCACCGACGGCACGGATGCAATTCGGGCAGTTAGGGAGGAGCTCTCGTTGCTCGATAGTAGCATGCCGATCGGAGCCGTGGTCCCGATTGAACGAGTAGTCTCACGGTGGCTAGCTCCGCTGAGATTTCAGATGATTCTGGTTGGCTTCTTTGCGGTGGCCTCACTAGGGCTTGCAACGCTGGGCATTTACGGTGTGATAGCTTACTTCGTGAGCCTGCGGACCAACGAAATCGGGGTGCGGATGGCGTTGGGCGCGAATACGGGCCGCGTGTACGGCTCTGTGTTGGGGAGGGGTATGTTGTTGGCGTTGTTAGGTGCGTCCGTTGGAATAGTCGTTGCGTTTTGGACTACCCGGTATTTGGCCAGCCTGCTGTATGAGATATCACCAAGCGACCCTACGGTATTTCTGATGTCGACAGCCCTCGTTCTCTCCGTGGCATTGTTGGGTTCCTCGTTGCCTGCGCGCCGCGCGGTGAGGATAGATCCCGTCGACGCGCTGCGGGAGGCTTAGCAAGCAGAATCTACTCCTCTCTCAATGCGGTAACAGGATCCACTCTTGTTGCTCGTCTGGCAGGTACGTAGCACGACACCAACGCAGCCAGAACTAACAAGACTCCGAATCCAGTGTAGGTGACCGGATCGGTTGGTTGAATCTCAAAGAGCAAGCTGGACATGAACCTTGACAGCCCGAATGCCCCTGCCGCTCCCAACACAATCCCAAGTAGAGCCGGGAACATCCCCTGCCGCACTATCTGGCCGATCACCCTCGCGCCCGGTGCACCGAGCGCTACCCGAATGCCGATTTCCGACGTGCGCCTCGCAACCGTGTATGACTGGACACCGTAGATCCCTGCGAGCGCCAGTACGAGAGCCAGACCCGCAAATACCAACAACAAGAACATATTGAATCTTCTGGTGGCCACCGAGTCGTCCACCATTTCGTCGAGTCTAGCGATATTGGAGATAGGCAAGTTCGGATCCAGCTCAGCGAGCATCCCGCGCAACGAGCTGACCAATGGCGTTGGATTACCCGTAGAGTGCAGCACAAAATTCACGGAACTCCATCCCGCACCATAGATAGGCAAATACACGGCAAGGGTAGGTCCAGATTCTAGTCCACGCTCCCGCATGTCTCCGACCACTCCGATGATCTCCGCAGGACGGTTGCTCTGACCTGCCCACAAAACCGCCTGACGGCCGATCGGGTCCTCGCCTGGCCACAGCAAGGAGGCTACCCGTTGGCTGATTATAGCGCGCCACGGGTTGCCTATCTGGTCGAGTTCGGTGAACGACCTTCCTCTTAGAATCGGCAGCCCCATGGTGCTGAAGTAATCTTCCGTTATGAGTCTCCAGCTTGCCCATGGAACCGACCCATCATCACCAGATTCCTGACCGTCCGCGAGGATTCCCAGACCAGTGCTTCCCGACGAGAGCGGCCTAGTGCTCACTGCAGCTGCATTCGTGACCTGTGGCAGTGCGGTCATTCGCTCCAAGTACAAGTTGATGAAGTCGCTTGTGCGGCTTCCTTCGTCATCGTTGTACGACGGGGGTAGAGTCACTGTGAAAAACAAACGGTTGTCGGTCTGAAATCCGCGATCTGCACCCAGAACTTCGCTGAAACTCCGAATGAGGAGGCCGGCGCCTACCAGGAGCATGAGAGAAAGAGCTACTTCGGCGCTGACCAAGCCGGCGCGGAGACGCATTTGGCCGCGGCCTCCTGCGACGCCGCGATCTCCCTCGCGGAGGGCAGTCAGAAGGCCGGAATATGGGATCTGGATGGCGGGTAACAATCCAGATATTACTCCTGACAACAGTCCTATTACGAGAGAGAAGCCAAGCACCCAAATGTTCAAGCTGACTTCTGATAGTCGCGGTATGCCACCGGGGTCCTGGGCCTTGAGAACGGTGATGACTATGGTCGCAATGATAACCCCAATTGCGGCCCCGATGACTCCAATTGTCAGCGCCTCGAGGAGCAACTGTTGGACAATACGTCCTCGGCCCGCACCGAGTGCGGCCCGAACAGCAGTTTCCCGGTGCCGGGTCGTTGCGCGAGCCAGCAAGAGGTTAGCAAGGTTGACGCATGCGATGAGCAAGAGAAAACCAACCGCTCCCAGCAACACCCAAAGGGCGCGCCGAATCGTGTCCGAAGCAATCCAGGTGTCTGCCGAGTCCAAACGAATCCCGATGGGGCCGTCCAACTCGGGATATTGCCCGGCTAACTGAGCTGCGATGGTTTCGAGGTCGGCCCGTGCCGACTCTAATGTGACGCCTTGCGCCAACCTTCCTATCACGCCGAGTATGAAGTTCCCGCGGCTGGCATCGGGATTCCGCACGAGTGGAACGAACACTTGAGCTGCGTCCAGCCAAGGTCGGCCGGGCGGTAGTACGCCCACAACGGTGTAACTGTTGTCATCAAACGTTACAGAAGTGCCGACGATTGCCGAATCCGCGGCGAACCTCGATCGCCAGAACTCATTGTTGAGGATCACTACTCCATTGTTTGCTCCGGGCTCATCTTCGCCAGGAACAAACGTGCGACCGAGGATCGGCTCCGCTCCAAGCACCCTGAAGAAGCCGGCGGAGACGCGCGCGCCGCGGATACGTTCCGGAAAACCGGTGCCGGTCAGTACCATCTCGGACCCGTAGGTCATGAATGCGCCCATATCCACGAACGTTCTGTTGAACGCCCTGTAATCCCTGAAGTTTGGTCGGGATAGCGAGGCGCCATCCCAACCGCGTTCGGGCCGAGTTTCCAACACCTGGACCAACCTCTCGGGTTCATGAAAGGGTAGCGGTTGCAGCAGCACGGTGTGCAC
This sequence comes from uncultured Gemmatimonadaceae bacterium, assembly GCA_964518955.1. Classification (GTDB taxonomy): domain Bacteria; phylum Gemmatimonadota; class Gemmatimonadetes; order Gemmatimonadales; family GWC2-71-9; genus JBDGYW01. The sequence goes on from CAZFHS010000048.1 coordinate 7,834, forward strand.
CACGCTGAAGATGGCGGTGTTTGCTCCGATGCCGAGGGCCAACGTGAGTATCGCGATGAAAGAGAAGCCAGGGGACTTCCGCAATCCTCTCAGCGCATATCTCAGATCCGTCCAGGTTGTTCTCATCAGGTTGTCGCCTTTCACGCGAGGCGCTTGGCGTGGAGTTCGCGAGGTGAATGCCCGAGTCCTTATCGAATGGAAGACCTGGCGCCAATACCAACGGCGGGCTGTCCGGATATTGCCGGAAGGAAGCACATGTTCAAAGAACTCCTCATCGATGTCCCCCGCCACGAACTCTCTTGCTTCTCCTCGGAGCAGGATTCGTAGCGACAATCGACCAAGCAGCGGTCGGGGATCCCTGGTCATTCTGTGTTCTCTATGTTCTTGGATCGTCGGATGCAGCCTGCGCCAGCTTCGGCAGCACACCTCTAGCCATCTCATGCAGTGAGTCGTAGCTGCGCCGCAACGCTCGAGCGCCCGCCTTTTCTAGCCGGTAGAATTTCTTCCTTTTGCCGCCTCGTTGGGGGGTAGGTTTGCCAATGGCCGACGATACGAACCCTCTCGATTCCAACCGTTCCATTGCCGTGTAGATGGCGCCTGCCGATACGGTACGGCTAGTTCGCGATTCAATCTCCCGCCGTAGCGTAACCCCGTAGGCGTCTTCTCCCAGTCGCAAGAGGGCAAATAGAAGCAGTTGTTCGAAATCACCAAGTCGCGCATCCATGTTGCCTTCCTTTATTAACTTCACTGTAGTTTAAATACGTGACCGCCTTGGTTCGAGTTTCGTCGGTGAAACAATCGGCTTGCCGGCATCGAATGCACATCCAATGGCTCAAACCAGGAATGCTGGCTTTCGTACGGCTAATGTGCCCATTCCCGGCAGACTTTGTGAGAGATGTACACGTCTGTAGTTTATTTAGGCAATCTAGGGGTGATGTTTTCGTATGGGCAACTGAAGAGAAGGGACGAAGGGTGAAAGACCAAATCGCTGGAGTAGATGGAATTTCAACGGTCTTAGTCGGGTGCTCTTTCCTTGCGCTTCTGAGTGTTCCTTTCCCAGCTACAATCTCAGCGCAAACCCAATCTACCACTGGCGGATCTGAACTCCGGGCAGTCAGAACTTCCCAGCCAGTCCGCATAGACGGAGTTTTGGACGAAGCGGTGTGGCGAGAAGCACCGCCGATCACCGGCTTCCGTCAGCGCTGGCCGGCTGACGGTGCACCGGCCTCGGAGAGAACCGAAGTGCGCGTGGCTTACGATGACGAGGCAATCTACTTCGGCATGATCATGTTTGATTCGGAGCCCGATCGGATCATGCGTAGCATCCTGCATCGCGAAGGCCGCATCGACAAGGATGACAATATCATCATCGCGCTGGACACATACTACGACCGCCGCAGCGCATACATCTTCGAGATGAACTCGTTCGGCACGCAGGACGACGCCCACTTCACAAACGAAAATCTCGTATTTCCCGACGATTGGATGTGGCAGGGCGTGTTCGAGAGCGATGCACGCGTTACGGAGCGCGGCTGGGAGCTAGAAGTCGCGATTCCACTCACCACGATTCGGTTCGATCCGGCCAATGTCGATCGGATGGGAGTGGCATTTTACAGATCAATCAGGAGGAAAAACGAGCAGGTGACATGGCCGCACATACCCCTGGCATACACCGGTACCCTGCAGGGGGGAATGGACCAGGCTTCCAGGTTCGGTACGCTCGTGGGGCTGGAGGGGCTGAGACCAGGGCGGCACATAGAGGTGAAACCGTTCGGAATACTAGGCGGGCAGAAACGAGCAGGTGATGTCGAGCCCACGGTGACACACGAGATAGGGCTCGATGCAAAGGTGAGCATCACTCCGAGCTTGACCGCCGATCTCACCTTCAACACCGATTTTGCCCAGGTCGAAGCCGACAACGTTCAGATCAACCTCACCAGGTTCAGTCTCTTCTACCCGGAGAAGCGAGAGTTTTTCCTGGAGCGTTCCGAACTTTTCCAGTTTGGAAACAGTCGAGAAGCAGAAGTGTTCTTCAGCCGCCGCATCGGCCTAACCAACGACGTCATCGGTGGTGGCCGTCTCACCGGCCAGGCAGGTCCATTCTCCATCGGATTTCTGAATCTTCAAACGGCCGACAACGACGTCGACGATATACCTGGCGCCAATAACATGGTGCTCAGGTTGAGAGGAGACGTTGGGCCGCGGGCAACGGTCGGGGGCATCGTCACCAACCACCAGAATGCAGACTCATACAACCGCGTTGCCGGCGTGGATCTGCGCTATCGATTTCTGAGTAGCAGCAGCTTAGGCGGTTGGTTTTCCAATACCTGGCAAGATGGCGGTGCCGAATCAGGCACTGCTGCGGGCTACTTGGGTCTGCAGCTTCGCAACGATCGCTTCATGGTCGCAACCGACTACACGAATATCGGTGAGAACTATCAGCCCGCGTTGGGTTTTGTGCGACGCCGGGACATGGTCCGTTACGGGGGTACCGCTTCCTGGACGCCGCGGTTCGAGCAGAGCACGTGGGCCCGACAAGCATCTTTGATGGTACTCGGGAACTACATCGAGAGTCAGGCGGGCGTGAAGCAATCAGATGCACTCATTTTCTATCCGAGCTTCACCTTTCAAAACGGCAACTACATTCTCGTGGGTCTGACCCGCCACTGGGAGCGGCTAGAAATGCCTTTCTCGATCCGCCCCGGTGTCGTGATTCCGGAGGGCGACTATCCCTACTACTATGCGGGCGTTCTTTTTCGCACGAACCCGTCTCGTGCACTGTCGGCACAGGGCGTGACACACAGGGGAGACTACTGGAACGGCAGCTGGTTTCAGTACGGAGGCGGTGTCACCTGGAAGACCGGGCCGCACCTCGAACTCACAGGAAGCATAGACCGGAGACAGATCGATCTCCCCGTAGACAATGGCGAATTCTCGACGACCATTCTGGGGTTGAATGTGCTCGGAGCTGTAAACAGGAAGTTGTTCGCCAACGCCCTGGTTCAATATGACAACGACTCCGAGACGATTCAGGCGAACATTCGGATCAACTGGATTCACACTCCGGGCAGCGACCTGTTCCTGGTACTGAACACTGGCTACTTCGAGGGTGAACTGATGGACCCCCGCGACGAGAGGTGGGTGAACCGCGCCGGTGTGATCAAGTTGACGTATCTGAGGGCGTTCTAGAGTGTGATGACCGTACGCCCTTGGATCTTGCCTTTGAGGATTTTTTCACTCAGAGCAGGAACTTCATCCAAGGTCGCGTTGCGCGCCATTGCCTCGATTGCATCCTTCGGCAGCAGGTCCGCCAGTCGTTGCCAAGCGATCGTTCGCCGATCCATCGGAGCGAAGTTGGAGTCGATTCCGAGTAGATTGACTCCGCGAAGTATGAAAGGCAGGACCGTCGTGTTGAGTGCAACGCCACCCGCATTGCCGCTGAGCGCGATGCTCGAATGAGGCGCCATCGACCGGAGCAATCCGGCCAATGTATCACCGCCGACTGCATCTACCGCCCCTGCCCAGCGCCCCGCCTCTAGCGGCCGCTTCGATGGTGCCCCAAGGGCCTCGCGGTCGACGAAAGCTCTCGCGCCGAGCAATCGCAAGAATGCGTGAGCATCTGCACTGCCGGTAGAAGCAACGACGTCGTAGCCGAGTTGACTCAGAATCGCCACTGCCATGCTGCCTACGCCACCCGACGCACCTGTGACGACTACCTCTCTTCCCTCGGCAGGTTTCAAACCGCGTTGCTCGAGCTCCATGACCGACAGCATTGCGGTCAACCCTGCCGTACCAATGATCATCGCTTCCTTGAGCGTCAAACCGTCGGGCAGTCGCACCAGTGTCTCAGATCTGACCCTGTTCATCTGTGTGTACCCGCCCCAATACCGTTCGCCCGTCTCGAATCCAGTGAGGACTATCTTGTCGCCCTGCTGGAATTTGGGGGAGTCCGATTCAACAACGACTCCTGCCAAATCGATGCCCGGAACCATGGGAAAGGAACGCAGCACCTTCGCCTTGTTCGCGACCGCCAGTCCGTCTTTGTAGTTCAGGGTTGAATATGCTACCTCCACGACTACGTCACCGACATCCGGCAGGTCTGCCCTGGCCAACTCCCGTACTTCGGTGGTGGTTGCATCGTCCTGTTGGTCTACGACAAATGCCCTGAAATGATCTGTCATGGTCCCTTCACTATTGACTTGACGTGTGTGCGTTTCAGGCTTACCCGTCCGAAGATACCTCAACTCCACTCAAAAGGGAGAAGCCCAACTCATGAACTCCAGCAGACGTCGCTTCCTCAAGTCTGGCATCGCCGCTAGCGGAGTACTCGGCCTCGGGTTGGGCAGCAATTCGGCTCCGGCTGAGTATTCAACAACCGAATCTCTGGCGGCGTCGGACAGGCGTTCACCACAATCCAACTCGCTGGACATTCTGATTCTGGGCGGAACAAATCTCACCGGACCACACAATGTTCGCTATGCCATCGAGCGCGGCCACAATGTGACGATATTCACGCGCGGCAGAAGAAAACCCGGCCTGTTCCAAGATGTTTTCGATCGGCACGTCGAACACCTGATCGGCGACAGGGAAGACAACCTCGAAGCGCTCCGGGGCCGGAGTTGGGACGCCGTGATCGACGCGTCGGGTAGGAACGAGCGGTGGACCAAAGACTCCGCGGAGCTATTGAGGGAGGCCGTCGGGACCTACATGTACATCTCGTCAACCGGGGTTTTCTATCCCTACCTCACGACCGACATCAAGGAAGACACAGAGCTCGTGTTGGAAGACGACTCCGGCGGTGAGGATGGGGCGCTGCGGTACGGTGTGATGAAGGCATTATCTGAGATCGAAGCGAGGCGCGTCTTCGGCGAGCGTACCTGTATCGTGCGTCCAGGCTACATCGTGGGGCCACTCGATCGTACCCACAGGGGCACACATTGGCCAGATCGCCTTCAGAGGGGCGGCGAGGTGCTCGTCCCCGGCAAGAAGACGGATCAGGTGCAACAGATAGATGTAAGGGATCTAACGGAGTGGATGATCCAATTGCTCGAAAACGAGACGCACGGTGTATTCAACGCGACAGGTCCAGCGTCACCGATAACCATGGAGGAATTTATCTACGGAATGCGAGCCACGTCTTCCGCGGAGGTGTCTTGGACGTGGGTGGACGACTATGAGTTTCTCGAGGAAAACAGAGTCTATGCTGCAATCCCTTGGGTGTTGCCCACCGGGAACAACCTAGGCTCACAACGCATCAACATCGATAGGGCGAAGGCGGCCGGTTTGTCATTCCGTCCAATAGCGATAACGGCCATGGATACTCTCGAGTGGTACTACTCGAACGCGCTCACAGACGAAGAACGGGCCACGCCGCGAATGGCAATCCCGCAACAACGAGAGGCCGAAATCTTGGCCTCCTGGAAGTCACGCCAAGGTTAGCAGGTTTGCTCACTCCTCTCGGAGTGCATCAACTGGATCGATCCGGCTCGCGCGTAACGCCGGTACCAAGCTTGCGGCTGCTGCAACAAACAGCAGCACAGTCGGCACGGTCACGAATGTCAGCGGATCGCGTGCATCGATCCCGAATAGCAGACTCTGGATGAATTGCGCTGTGGCGTATGCCGCAATTACTCCGAGTACGATGCCCACGGCGGCGAGCGCCACGCCTCGACCCATCACGGCGTTGGCGACCTGTCGTTCCAATGCTCCCATCGCCATGCGGATCCCGATCTCTCGGGTGCGCCTTGCGACTAGGAATGACTGAACGCCGTAGAGACCTACCGCCGATAACAGCAGGGCGAGCAGTCCGAACAGAGCCACGAGAATCGCCATCACTCGGAATTGCCCTAGCTCCCGTGCGACCACGTCTTCCAGCGTCCTGATGTTGAAGACCGCCATGTTCGGATCGTAGTCGCGGATTATTTGTTGGACCTGAGGCAACATCGCCATCGGGTCGCCCGCTGTAGCCACCGCGAACGTTGTCTGCGGGCGGTAGTCCTGAAGGAATGCATGGTACGTCTGGGCGTTGGGTTCCTCGCCGATGTCGTAGTACACGGCGTTTTTGGCTACTCCAATGACAGTCCACTCGATTTCGTGGCGTATGATGGTCTTACCAACCGCATACTCACCGGGCCATAGCTCGTCGGCGACGTGTTCGTTGATGATCACCACGTTCGGCCCTAGCTCGTCGTCATTTCCTGAGAACTCCCTTCCGGCAACAATTGAGATTCCCATCGTCTCGAAATAGCCCGGACCTACCCTGTTGAACCCCGACCGGTATCGCTCTTCGACGAATTCAGTACCTGGTGCCTCGAAGCTGCTTGTCCACCTACCTCGGAACGGTGTCCGATCTGTAATACTCGTACTCCTGACTCCAGGCAGCATAGCGATGCGATCCAGCATTACGCGCAGAAACTCCTTGCTCTCTTCCTCGGTGTACCCATGATTGCCCGGGATCACGTTCAACAGGAGCCTCCTGTCCTGATCGAATCCCAATTCCACCTGCTGAGCGTTCAGCAGACTCCGCACGAACAGGCCGGCGCCCGTCACCAACACTATGGAGAGTGTGAGCTGTGCGACGACCAGCAGGTTCCTCAAATTCGCTCTGCCCCTACTGTGCCCCAAGCGATGGAGAAATACCGCAATGTCAGAGCGGGAGAGCTGAATTGCAGGTACCAGCCCAAAGAAGATCACGGCGCCTCCGGCGAGCGCTATCGTGAAACCAACCACCGAAGCATCGGGTTTGAATGCACCGGCCAAGGACATCGGTATCAATCCTGCGGCCAACCCCGCACCCCAAAAGGCTACGGCAACTCCAAGTACGCTACCGATGCCGGCTAGCAAAAAGCTCTCAGTGAGAAGTTGTGCGATCACACGCCCGCGGCTCGCGCCGAGTGCAGCTCTAATTCCTATCTCGCGTTGCCGAGCCGATGCGCGGGCAAGTAGGAGAATCGCTACATTGGCGCAGGCGATCAGCAATACCGCACAAACGGCGAGGAAGAGCGGTGTGAGATATTGTCTCAATTGGTCGGCTTGCCGGTGCGTCAGGTGAAAGTGTTCACCTAGACCTACGCGGAACGGTTCGTCGCCCTCGTCGAACGTCTCCTCTATCCAAGAGGCAAAACCAGATTCCCACCGAGACTGGAGCACACCCATATGTGCTCGAGCGGTCTCGAGGTCGACGCCCGAACGGAGCCGGCCGACCACCCTCAACCAGAGCCAGATTTGCCCGTTGACAGCTTCGAGACCCTCTTCGCCACCCGGTGAGATTGCGCCGATCATGTTCAGCGGCAGGTATAGATCGGGAGCGGTCTTGACCACGTTTGGGCCACGGAATTCCCGAGGTACAACACCGACCACGGTGAAGGGTTGACCGTTGAGTGTAATGGAGCTGTTCACAGCAGCCGGATCGGATCCGAAATAGCGGTTCCAGAATCCTTGGCTGATCATCACGACCGGACGCTCGCCGGGAGCGACGTCTTCTTCGAGGAGAAAACTCCTGCCGAGGGAGGGGGCGACACCCAGCACGTCGAAGAAGTTGTAAGAGATCGTCCAAGCCTCAGCTTGGATCACCTCATCGTCCATGCCTACGGCCAGTGTGGTCTCACCGTCGTCGTACGCCATCACGCCGCTAAAGACGTCGTTGTTGTCGCGATAGAACACGTAGTCGGGATAACTGAAGTAGTCGACCGGGCCGTCATCATCGGAAATGGTCAAGCCGACGAGTTCGCTTGGTTCGCCTATTGATGGCGGTGATTGCAGGAACAACGAGTTCACCAATGTGAACATTGTGCTGTTTGCCCCGATGCCCAGGCCGAGTATCAGAACTGCCACAAACGCAAAGCCGGGGCTGTTCAGCATTGTCCGGACGCCGTACCGAATATCCTGAGCCAATTGTTGCGTTGGAGATGTTCGCCGTCCGGACACTCCACCGGAAGATCCGCGCCCGACAGACGCGCTGCCGTTCATAGCGACTCTATCACGTCTCTCTCTCCATGCCCCAACCGCACGCCAAACGGGAAACAACATTACCTCACGCCATGCGCGAATCCTGGCGGACGCTGTTCCTGTTGATGACCATGCGTCATAGCGTTCGAGTAGATCGCCTTCGACTTCAATTTGTCTCTCCGAGGACACGAGTCGTCGTAACAGACAGATCGCGAGCTTTGGGGGGCGTGTCATTGTGCCACCTTCTTCGCCCACATGCTGTTGCGGACCTCCCGTACGTCGGTGAGTTCCTCGAGCCCAGCCGGAGTGAGTCGGTAGTGTCGCTTGCGCCGGCCGCCACGCACCGGTGTGGGTTCTCCTAACCATGACTCCACGAGGCCTTTCCGGACGAGGCGGTCGAGCGCCGTGTATATCGCGCCTAGCGATACCGCGCGCCCCGCCTCGGTGTCGAGGGCTTGCTGGATGGTCGCACCGGAGGCGTTGTCTCCGTTCAAACGCACGGATAGCAGCACCAACTCCTCGAACTCACGCAGGTTGGACTCGCGCATGGCATCCTCAGATTCAGATTGTCAGATGATTGTTACTACGTAATTGATATAAATAGGTTTCGGGGGGAGGAGGGAGGAGAGTGGAAGGGGGGAAGGGGAGGCATCAGTTTCTGCTAACGTTCTCCCCTGCGAGTCTGGTTATCCGTCGACGCACGTCCTCGACCTGAGGCTGGAGTTCAGCATCGGCCTTTGCCCAGAGGTTCACAAACCGGTTGTAGTAGTCGATTGCTTCTTCCGTGTTTCCGCTGGCCTCGTGCAACTCACCCAAGCGCACGTATGCCCCGGGAAGCTCAATCGGGTCGATATTGAATCTGTCGTCGTCCGGTGAATTCACGTAGCGATCGAGCACTGCCAAAAGAGAGTCGGAGTTGCCGGTTCGATCGTAGAGCTGCGCAAGCGCCGGCAACACACACACGGGGCAACTTCCTTTGTCGGAACGAAGGAACCGGTCGAGCGCGTCGTCGTTCCGGCCTTCGGCCAACGCCACGAAACCATGGGCGCGCTGCACCTCGGCATCCATCACCAAGCGTGAGCCTTCGGGTACGTCTCGTCGAAAGGAATCCAGCATTGCTTTCGCACGCTCTGGTCTCCCCGCACGCGCGTAAAACTCGGTTAGTTCCAACCACGGGCGGTCAAATGGATCCAGCTGGGTAAGTGGAAACTCTGAGAGTGCTTCTTCGACACGCGACACAGCCAACTCTGGGTTGCCAAGTGCATGCATCTCGAAGATGCCCGCACCGATTACGTCGCTGATGTACTCACGCACCTGCCGACCGGACGCTGCTCGTGTCCTGCTTTCCTCGAGTGAGCGTTCCGCCGCCGACAACTGCCCCTGCACACCTGCAAAACCAAGACGACTTCGCGTTATCAATGCTTCGCTTGCCTGATCTCCATATTCCTCCCAGGCATCGATTGCCTCTTCTGCAGTCACGTAATCGAAGGCGGCTACAGCAATGAAGAATCGATGGACCTGATAGAACGGGTGATCGGGTACGGCAGCCGCAAACCGTTCGTTTTCGGCTTGCGCCTCATCCAGCCGGCCCAATTCGATGTTGTTCACCACAATGTTGAATGCCGCGTTGGGTGAAGTTGGTTCGAGGTCTCGCGCCATTATGTAGTACTCGAGCGCGCGTTCGGTCTGACGAGTCTGGTTGTACAGGACACCGATGTTGTTGAAAATCGCGGCATTTTCCGGCTCGAAGTCGAGTAGCGTGAGGTAGGCGTTCAGTGCCTCGTCCATTTCGCCCCGGCCCATATGATATGAACCCTCGGTCCATAGACGTTCCTTTTCCGTCAGCCTGTCTCGGTACTCATATGCTTTGTTCATCGACCTGTTGGCCAGGGCACGGTCGATGCCGTAGTTGAAGAGCTGAATCGCAATTGCGCGATGAGCCGCAGCAAATGCCGTATCGAGCGCGATTGCCTCCTGGAACAACGAGACGGCGCGCCCAGCATCACCGGCGTCCATTGCGCTCGATGCCTGCGAATATTTCCGAAGAGCTGGTAAGGAGGCAGTCGTTACTCGTTGTAGTTCCGGCCCTGACCGGATCGACTTTAGAGATTCTCCAACTCTCTCACGAAGATGCTTGGAAAGTCGGTCCAGCGCAGCGATCAACTCGGAAGAATCCGCGGCCGTCTCCCTCAGGGGTACCAGCACATCACCAGACGCTGCTTCGAGAAGCTGAGCGGACAGAACGTACGATCCACCGACGTTGCTAATCTCGCCGGCTACAACTGCTTTGATGCCTTCACGCGCTGCCACCTCTCTCGCTAGCTCCACCGTCAACACGGAGGGTGCTTCCCGCTCCATGCGAGCGAAGGCTTCGTCGAGTTCGCTTCCCTGCACCAGCGTAACCATGGGAGATTGGGCGAGATCAACCCTGAATGCTTCTGTAACAGCGCTCGCCAACGTCGTGTCGCCCGATCGATCCACGAACTCAGCCAGTATCAGCCGATCTTGCTCGTCCAGGATTCCAGTGGACACCAGCGTTCCAAGAGGGCCAATGCCCATCATTCGCATCAGCATGTATGCCGCGACCAGCACGCCAAGGCCCACGAATGCGGCGGCTCCTCCCGAGAATGCGCGCCCCCATGTGAACCAGCGACTCAACTTTGATTCTGCCGGTTTCGGCAGGTCCCCTCGCTCGGCAGACGCTCTGCGCCGCTCGTGACGAAGGGTTGAGAGCAAGATTGGTAAGCCCACCGCAAGCAGAACGATAGCGAACGGGAATACGAAATCAGGTAAACCCATCGCCATCATGAGCACGTACGAAAGCCCGGCAACTGCGGCAGCTGTCACGCTGTACAGAGCTACCAGCTGCGCCGACCTGAGAGAGCCGGACTCTCCGCGCGGAGCCGCTTCGAGCTCAACTGTGCTTCCCGACGCTGCCAGAGTCCCGATTTGGCGAAGGAGGTCCGAAGTATCCTGGACACGATGCTCAGGAGCCTTCTCGAGACACTTCCCAATCAACGCCGCGAGTTTTGGCGGGACGTCTCCACGGTGACCCTCGATCGGCACCGGATCCTTTGTCAAATGACCGGCCAGTACGGACTGAGGCGTATCGCCGCTGAACGGTGGTTTTGCGGCGAGCATCTCATAGGCGAGGACGCCAACCGAATAGATGTCCGCTCGGTGGTCTATGGTTGGGTCGGCAGTCGCTTGTTCAGGCGCCATGTACGCGGGGGTGCCCACAGCAATGCCGGTAAATGTGATCTGTGATGAACCGGCAGCTTCCGTCAATGCCTTGGCTACCCCAAAGTCCGTGACCAACGCATGGTTTCCCGAGAACATGACGTTGTCGGGTTTGATATCTCGATGAACAACGCCGCGTTCGTGAGCATATGCCAATGCATCGACAACGTCGCGCAGTATCTCCAATGCTTCATCGGTGGCAAGCGTACCATTGCGTTCTAGGCGGGCACTCAGCGTTTCACCGTCCAGATACGGCATGACGTAGTACAGCAAACCGTCGGCCTCGCCCGAATCGTAGAGAGGTACGACGTGGGGATGCTGTAGGTTGGCGGCTATCTCGATTTCTCTTAGAAAGCGATCGCCGCCGAGTGCGGTGGCGATTTCGGGGCTGAGCACCTTCACCGCAACCTTGCGCCGGTGTTTGAGATCTTCGGCTAGGTAGACGGTTGCCATGCCCCCGTGGCCCACTGCACGCTCTATGGCGTAGCGGTCGGATAGCGCGGTTCTTAGACGATCGAGAGTGTCGGTCATGGCTTGTCAAGATGTACCGGGACTGATTTGGGCGCTAGTGGGCCAAAGGGGTAACGTTAGGGTGAGTTCTCATAATCATGACAGGCACGGCAAAATGGTAAGACGGCTTTCAAAACCACAAGCTCGAGCACTCCTGGCCTTTGCGCTCACCGTCGTCATTGCGTGGTGGATGCGATGGGGAGCGGGCGACCTGATGTGGGGAATTTGGGCATCCAGCGCCACGTATGGATTCGCATACGGTGTGGTGCTTCTGAAATCCAACCCGGATGCGGGAGATGCGGGCGACGGTTCTGAACTCGGCCGGATGCTCGGCGTTCTTGCGTTCTTCACGTTCATTTTCGGTTCAGCCCACTATGCTCAGGGAATATTCCTGAGCGTAGTGTTTCCGATCACTCCGTTGGCGGGTTGGGATCTCTTTCTCTATCCCAAAACGGCTTTCGGTTGGTATTGGGGAGTGGTGGCAACAACATTCTATTCCCGCTGGCCCGAACTCCAATCTGCGACCCGTCCATCAGATGATCCTCATCGACTGTTGTTGCCGTTCAAGAACGTCGCTCGGATGCAGATCTTGGTATTCGTGTTTTTGTTCTTGGCAGCGGCGGGCCTGATACGCTACGCGGTATATCCTGTCTTAGTATTCTACTTCTTCCCATTTCCCGTCTTCAGAGAGAAACTCAAAAACTTGTGGGTCAGGTTCGAGGAACGAATGAACACGCCTCCACCTTCAGATTTCGAGGAGCTAGACGAGCTCGAAGAAGGTTGATCCGTGTCGCGCGCTACGTACGGGTGCTAGCATGAGATTTTCAAAGCTCGTTTTCACCGCGGCGGCGGTGCTCGTTTGGATAGTCGGTCGCCCGCATACTCTCCCACTATCGACGACGCCCAATCACCACCCCGAGGCGGAGAAGGCGCTGGAGTCTTACCAAACCTCGCTGCGGTTGAATCCCGAGAATGAGGATTTGGAGGAGAAGATTGCTCGACTGAGGCGGTGACGAGTTACATCGACGCGTCGAGGTAGGCCCACCACGCTTGCTCGGCCTGCAGCACGCTCAGCCCGAATGTCTCTTGGAACGCGGCGAGGATCGTGTCCAAGTCGTCGTCGCGAGCAACCGAGCAAATAGCCTGTTTCATCTTGTCTATTCCAAAGGTGTCAATCAGGTAGGAGACGAACATGCCCGCCTGGTCGTATACGACCCTATTGTTTACGGTTCCCCGTTCGCGACCGCGTACAAAATCAAAGGCATGACTTTCCACTATTCCCGCGATTCGATAGAGCCGTCCGGCGGCCCTGTGCTCACGGACCTTCTCCGCGTAAACGTAGCCGCCTTCGCCCGGCCACATCTGCCACTTCGCGACCCAGTCGTTCTCTAGCGGATCGATCTCGTTTGCGACAGCCATGCCTTCATCATAAAGGCGTATGGTGAAATGTTGGCAGAGATTGTAGGTGTAGATGTGCATCGTCTCGTGCGGGTGCCAGCTGTGAATTGATGCCAGGGCATAATCCTCGGGATATCCACTGCCGCTCGCATGCATGCCTACGGCCGCATGCATGCCCTCGAACGAGAACTTGTAGTAGTCGATCTTCTTGGGGAGGCTGATTCCGAGGTAGTCGACCGCCCACCGGTGTAACGCCTCCTGCTTATCCACCCAAACGGTGTCGCCGGGTTCGTAGTGGAAAACGAAATTCTCGCTCTCAATCTTCTCTGTCAATTGTGCAACCACAGCTGAATCGAGGCCGGAAGGAGCGGCTGGGATTCGCGAACCTTGTTCTTCATCTGGCTGCACATGTGACCCGGAGTCACCACTGCACCCAGAGAGAAGGATGCAGCACAGCCAAAAGTTTGCGTGGTGGGTCTTGGACACGTATATGCCTTCCGAATGTCAGCAGTCCGCTACGGATATTCGGAAGGTGCCAAGGCAACAGGTTTCAAACAACTCCCCTAATTGCGCCCTTCCGTTCGGATCACCAACCCAGAAAAACTCCCATCGGAGCTGTTGCCCATCCAGAGGCCGATCTTCCCGCCGGTGCGGTCGGTGAGTTCGTTCACCACCAGTGACGGTTCCGCGTCGTCACCCACGTACACCCGAACTTCGGGTTTTGAGATCACGATGCGGGCGCTGAAGAACTCGTCGGGATCGGGTGGGTCGTTCAGCGCGTTCTCGTAAACGTCGGCGTGCTCTTCCCTCAGCCTGCGCCAGGTATTGTCCGGATGAGACACGTACTGCACCATGTGGCTGCGCGACAGGTCGTTATCGGCCACGAAATTGAACGGCCGAAAGTAGACTGCGTCGTAGGTCTCATCGTCGACACCCCTGAACGCGATGCCGACAAAACTCCGACCGGGATTGTTTGCGCCCCGGATCTCAACTTCGATCGTACCGTGCTCAAACTCGAAGTCGTCCAACCATGCAACGCCCGATCCGGGCCGCCCGTCGAACGTTATGATAGTCCGGCCGCTTTCACTTGCCGTGGTGGCACCGCGGTTCGCCAGGGTCCAGCCGTCGCCTGTGGCGATACCCGACAGGTCAGGTCGAACGACAGTTTGAGCGTGAGTGTTCTCAGTTGTGCTGAGAAGCAGTGACGGGACGGCGAAAAGGACCACAGCAGCAGACTTGATACAGTTCTTCATGAGAGCGTTGCTCCTCCTATTGGCATCACTGGGACGTGGCTTCATTTGACCCATTTCCACATAAGGTGCTGCAGATTGAACTCCCAGGCATGTGATTCGTTCCCTTCCATACGGGTTTAGACGAACTCAGGTTTTCCAGGTATGGCAAGGCGGCTTCGGTCTGCTCCGCTCCCTCTGGCGTGCGGTGCTCCAGGACTGCATCTTAGCGGAGCGTGATAGGAGGGCAGCAGGGCGGTAACACCCTTCACCCAGCACCATCCGGCGGTAGGGCGGTAGGTGACTCGCATGACCGATCAGATCGAGCGTCTGAGAGAAGCACTTGCGGACCGATACGCTCTGGAACGCGAATTGGGCGCCGGAGGCATGGCGACTGTCTACCTTGCGCGCGACCTGCGTCACGAGCGGCAGGTGGCCATCAAGGTGCTCCGCCCGGAACTCGCAGCTGCGCTTGGACCGGATCGGTTTCTACAAGAGATCAAGATCGCAGCGAATTTGAATCACCCGCACATTATGCCGCTTTACGACAGCGGCAGAGCTGCAGAGGTACAGGGTGGCAGTGGACGGGAAGTTCTCTACTATGTGATGCCTTATGTGAAGGGTGAGTCGCTGCGTGAAAAGCTCACAAGGGAAGGTGAGCTTCCTATAGCTGAAGCAGTGCGGATCTTGAAAGAGATCGTTGACGCATTGGCGAAGGCGCACTCGGAGAATGTGGTTCACCGAGACATCAAACCGGACAACGTCATGTTGTCGGATCGGCATGCGCTGGTCACGGATTTTGGTGTCGCAAAGGCAGTTAGCGAAGCGACCGGACGGCAGGGGCTCACTACGGCTGGTGTAGCGCTTGGAACACCGGCTTATATGGCGCCCGAGCAAGCCGCAGCCGATCCGCACATTGATCACCGAGCTGACATCTACGCCGTGGGTGCTGTTGCGTACGAACTGCTCACGGGCAGACCGCCGTTCACGGGTAACACACAGCAGGAGATACTTGCCGCACACGTCACGCAAGTCGCTGAGCCAGTGACGAAGTATAGAGACTCAGTGCCGCCAGCGCTTGAACAACTGGTGCTCAAGTGTTTGGAAAAGAAGCCTGCAGACAGGTGGCAGACGGCGGGGGAGCTGCTACCGCAATTAGAAGCGCTGGCGACTCCTAGTGGAGGTACCACTCCGGTCGGGACGGAGTCTCACAGTCCTGTGCCGAGAGTGAAAAGGATGGTGATAGGCGTTGCGGCGGTCGCGGCAGTCGCAGTTGGGATCCTTGCAGGCACATTCCTCCGAGGCACTGGTCGCTCGGTTGTCGACGAGCGAAGAATTGTCGTCGCACCATTCGCCAACCTGACCGGCGAAGATTCCCTCGACCTTCTGGGCCACGTTACGGCGAGTTGGATCACCGGCAAACTTCAACATGTGGAAGTATTCAGCGTCGTGCCGTGGATGGCCGTTCAACAGGAAGCGACTTCGGCTGAGGGAGGCGCCTCAACGAGAGAGTTGGCCGAAATGACTGGGGCGGGAATTGTCGTGTCTGGTAGCTACTCGATCCAGCAAGACAGCCTTCGCTTCCAGGCCGAGATAACGGATCGAACTGGGTTAGAGGTACTGAACACCGTGCCTCCTGTTTCCGGATCGAGAGCAAATCGGGAGAGCGCTCTCGAGACACTGAGCGAGCGTATCGCTGGAGCCCTCGCGATTCAGCTCGACACGATACTCGACGCTGCTGGAATCGAGGGCCTGACTCGGCCAACCTACGCCGCTTACGTGGATCAGGTACGTGGGTACGACCTGATGAGCAGAGGGCGAGCTAGCGAAGCAGTTGAGTTCTTCACTGCTGCGTACGACCGCGACACGACCTTCGTGGCCGTGTTACTCATGGCTGCCGTTGCGGAGCTGAACAGAAACGGATACGCGGCAGCGGACTCTTTGGTCGAGATGGTTGCTCGGTCACGCGATCGACTCACGAGATTCGAAGGGCAATTCTTGCGTTGGAACCAGGAGTACTTGCGAGGGAGGCTTCGCGAGGCCTTGGACGTAACGCGCGAGATTGTCGCCGAGAATCCCAACTGGGGTAACTGGCAATACGAGCTTGGCTTGGACGCCAATTCGGTCAATCGTCCAATTGAAGCCATCGAGGCGCTCGAGAGCATCGACCCAACCCGTGGATGGATGAAGGAATGGAGACCATACTGGAGCGTGCTAACACGAGCGCGCCACATGGTCGGGGATTACGGGCAGGAACTAGAGGACGTGATGCGCGGTCGTGCACAGCACCCGGACAGTCGTGGTCTGGTTGAGCAAGAAGTACGAGCCTTGGCAGCGATGGGACGCGTGGAAGAGGTACGAGAGGTACTAGCTCAGCACCTGAGTTCCCCCCCACACCCCACGCGGGGACATTCCTATCCTGCTGTAATTGCAGGGTTGGAATTACGAGCACACGGGTATGCCGATGCCGCAGACGCCATGTTCGAATTGGCGTTCGAGCGGCTGGATGCGCATACACCCGAGGAAGGTCGCCGGGACGAGCACCAATACTTCCTAGGACGAGTGCTACACTGGTCAGGCCAGTGGGACGAGGCTTTCGAGTTGTTTAACCGGTATGCGGATCGATATTCCGAGAACCTTCACCTCAACGGTTACCTCGGTGTTCTGCATGCGCGGCTCGGCAACGAGGCAGAGGCAGCCCGCATAAGTGGCGAGATCGCTGCGCTCGACCGGCCCTACCTGTGGGGCTCGAACACTCTTTGGCGCGCCCGTATCGCTGCTGTGCTCGGAGACGAAAGAACCGCGGTTGATCTATTGAGACAAGCCTTCAACGAAGGCCTTTCATACGGGATCGGACTCCATCGAGACGTAGATCTCGAATCGCTCCGCGGATACGAGCCATTCGATGAGTTAATGAGGCCGAAGGGGTAGGGCTCTATCAGTAGTGATACCGCGCCTGCAGAAAATCCACGCGATCATCGCGCACCAGACACACAACCCGATGTTCCTGTTTCAAGCGCCGTGACCACACATCGCCGCCGAGGTACATCAGTCGCTTGCCTGCCCTCCCTCCCCTTACATTTCTCCGTTCGCCCGTCCACATCCGGACACCATCAAGCAACACGGAGATTCGCCATGCGTCTTCAAGCGAGGTTCATTTCGGTCTGCCTCTCACTCGGATTGCTTCTAGGATTCGCACAGGTAGCGAATGCTCAAGGCACCCGTATGCTGCGAGATCCAGACGTAGGTCGTAACCACATCGTATTCGTGCACGCCAACGACATCTGGCTTGTTGGCAGAGACGGCGGCGACGCAATGCGTCTCACCAGCTCGGAAGGCGCCGAAACCGATCCGGTGTTTTCTCCCGACGGCCGTTGGATTGCATTCACCGGGCAGTACGGCGGCAACACCGACGTATTTCTCGTTCCCGCTGCAGGCGGTGAGCCTCGGCGGCTCACATGGCATCCTGGCGCTGACGTGGTACAGGGTTGGACGCCTGATGGGAGGGTGTTGTTCCAGTCCGGCCGAGTGGGGCAGCCTACGAGACTGTGGAAGTTCTTCACCATCGGAGTAGACGGTGGGTTCCCTGAGGCTTTAGCAGTGCCGCAGGCGTACCACGGAGAGATGAGTTCCGACGGAGAGTGGCTCGCATACCAGGAGATTGGCTACTGGGACCCTGAGTGGCGCAATTACCGTGGCGGCCAGGCACAGCCGGTTAGCGTGGTGTCGATCGGGAGCTGGGAAAGACGCACACCCCCTTGGGAAGGCGAACGGCAGATGGCGCCAGTGTGGCTGGACGGCGTGGTGTACTACATGTCTGAACGCGATTGGGCCTCCAACGTGTGGTCGTGGAATCCGCAAACCGGCGTTGAAACACAACACAGCTTCCACTCTGATTTCGACGTGAAGAGTCTCGGCGCGGGCTACGGAGTGGTTGTGTACGAGCAAGGCGGGTACCTGCATGAACTGAATCCAGCCACAGGCAATCGCCGTCAACTCGTCATCAATGTGGCGCGCGACATGAATTGGGCGAGCCCCCGCTGGCAGGAAGTTCCGGCAAATGGTCTCCGTGACGCACGTCTCTCGGCGACCGGCAAGAGAGCGCTGTTCGAATACCGTGGGGAACTATTCACGGTGCCGGCAGAGGAAGGCAGCTGGCGCAACATCACGCGCAGCCCCGGTGTCGCCGACAGACATGCGGTGTGGTCTCCGGAGGGGGATCAGGTTGCCTGGTTCAATGACGACGGCGGAGAATACGGTCTGATGGTGGCGGACCAGGATGGAAACAACGCCCGTCGCATCGATATCCCAGATCCTACGTTCTACTTCGTGCCTACCTGGTCGCCGGATGGAACCAGGCTGGCGTTTACAGACACCGACTACCGCGTGTTGATTCTCGACCTGGCATCGGGCGATCTAACCCACGTCGACACAGACCGGTATGCGCATCCGCAGCGGACCATGAATCCGATTTGGTCTCCCGACTCGAGATGGATCGCATATTCTCGCCGCCTAGACAACCAGCTGCGCGCGATCTTCGTGCACGATACCCAAAGCGGCGACACTCGCCAGCTCACTGACGGCATGGCAGACGCCATAAGCCCCGTGTGGGATGCGAGCGGCAAGTACCTCTACTTCCTAGCGTCCACCGACTATGGTCTCAACACCGGCTGGTTGGACATGACGTCGTATGACAGGCCGGTGACGCGTGCTCTCTACTTGGCGTTGCTGAGGGAAGGGGAGGAATCGCCGTTCTTGCCGAAGAGTGATGAAGAAGAGTTGGAAGAGGAGGGAGAAGAGGGAGGGGAGGGAGAGGGCGACGGTCGCAGTTCTAGGCAAGGTGGCCCGAGTGAGGGCGTCGAAGTCTTAATCGATTTCCAGGGGATCGCGAGCCGGATCGTGGATGCGCCGGGGTTGCCTCTCCGGAATTACCAGGACCTGTCTGAGGGGCCGGAAGGGTTTGTGTTCGTCGCCGAGGCAATACCCAACGAGCGTGGGTTGAAATTGCATCGATACTCGCTAGAGGATCGCGATGCCACAGACTTTCTGGAAGGTGTCAGTGCGGCCACCGTTTCGCACGATCGCAAGAAGATGCTTTATAGGTCTGGCAGCAACTGGACAATAGTGAATACGAGCGGCTCGGCGCCGCGTGACAGCGACGGTCGCCTCTCGCTCAGTGGTTTGCGGACAAGAGTTGAGCCACGCGCCGAGTATGCTCAGATGCTGCGCGACGGGTGGCGGTTCATGCGCGACTTCTTGTATGTGGACAACCAGCACGGCGCGCCGTGGGACGACGTGTGGGTCTGGTACAGCGCCTGGTTGCCTGATGTCAGTCACCGCTCTGATTTCAACCACCTGCTCGACATGCTCTCCGGCGAGATCGCGGTTGGCCACTCTTACGTTCGAGGCGGTGACTATCCCGACCTCACCAGCCCGCGTACGGGGCTACTCGGTGTCGACCTCGAGGAGTCGAACGGCCACTACAGGATCACGAAGATCTATACCGGTGAAGACTGGAATCCAGGATTGCATGGACCCTTGGCCATCCCCGGCATGAATGTGTCCGAAGGTGACTATCTGGTGGCAATCAACCGGATTCCGTTGCAGGCACCTACAAACCCGTTCATGCTGCTCGAGGGAACGGCGGGTCGTACGATCACCGTATCGGTCAATGATCGCCCGTCGATGGATGGCGCTCGCAATATCGTCGTCGAACCCGTATCCAGCGAGGGACAACTGAGACGTTGGGCGTGGGTGGAGGAGAACCGCCAGAAGGTGTACGAGATGAGTGACGGCCAGCTCGCGTATGTCTGGCTGCCGAATACAGGACGGGGCGGGTACACGTATTTCAATCGCATGTACTTCGCCCAGCAAGACAAGAGGGGGGCGGTGATCGACGAGCGCAACAACGGCGGTGGCTCCGCGGCCGACTACTTCGTGGAAGTGATGAGCCGAGAGCTGACCGGGTACTTCAATTCCCGCGCGAACGATCGCAAACCCTTCACTCAGCCGATGGCGGGTTTGTTTGGCCCGAAGGTGTTGGTTGTCAACGAACGGGCCGGTTCGGGTGGAGACTTGCTTCCGTATCTATTCCGGTTTGCCGAGGTCGGACCGCTTGTTGGCACCAAAACCTGGGGTGGCCTGGTGGGTACATGGGACACACCACCGCTCATTGACGGCGGCCGCTTCGTGGCTCCGCGCGGTGGGTTCTTCGACGTTGACGGCGAGTGGGCAGTCGAAGCGGCAGGTGTAGCGCCGGATATAGAGGTGAGGAACGATCCTGCGCCCGTGATAGCCGGCGGCGACCCGCAGCTCGAGGCCGCGGTTCAGGAGGCGCTGCGGCTACTCCAGACTGAAGCTGTCACGTTCATGCCGGAGCCGACGGCGCCGATCAGGTATAGGAGGCCGAACGGGCTGTAGGGCGGTACCGCACCCAGCACCACGCTTCCCAGGGCGGTAGGGCGGACGGGCGGTAGGATGTTCCTACCGCCTGGCGTCCCCCCTGATCACGTTATACCGCTCGAGCCAGACGAGGCCCATGTCGTCGGTGCGGGCGATGTACGCGATTTCGTCCGGACCCGATCCGAAGCCGACGACCTTTGCGCCGGTGGGGAGTTCCACGAAGCCCAGCCTGATACCCTGATCGCTGAAAACATCAACTCGGCCGGGTACGCCCGCCGGCATCATGCGCGTCACCCAAGCCTCTCCGCGCGGAGAGACTACAGTCCCACTGAGTCGGAAGACCGGGAGCGTCTCGGGCCATTCGAATCCGTCGCGATTCTCGAAGTAGCTCGCGGGAATGCCCCTGCTCATCTGCATACTCTGTGTTCCACCCTCTCCCGTTAGCACGGTCGAGAAGATTCCCGTGGCGGCCATGACCTCCAGTTCAGCTTCTCTCTCAGCCTCTTGAACAGGGTACCTCTCGGTTTCCGTTGGCGGTCCTTCGACGACTGTGCCATCGGGGAAGTACCAGTCCACGGAATATCCGTTCGCTCGTACCACCGCAACCCTGCCGTCGGTGCCTACCGCCCAGTCGTCGTAGAGAACCAGCATTGGACGCTTCGACCCTCGTGGGCGCCTCACGTATTCCGTGTGCCAGCGCGACGCAACCCGAGTCTCTTCACCTGTGGCCCGGTTGATGCTGTGCATTGCGGTCGAGTCGGGTGGCCCTTCGAGATAATGGGGAGCGTCGGCGTAGATGTTCCCGGCGTCGTCGAGGCCCCTTGGATGTACGGTTCGTGCCTCGCCATTTTCCGCGGATTCCGTCATCGGTGTCCAGCTCACGAATTCACCCGAGGGGTCGATCACGATAAACCGACCGTTGCCGAGATCCACTAAGAGCGTCGAATCTCCCGGCAGGGGGAGCACTCGGTCCGGGCCGTCATATTCCTGTGGCCCTGCACCTTGTCGCCCAATCGTATCTGCGACGCCCGCGTCGAGATCGAGCCTCAAGACAACCTGTGCTGTCGGATCCGCTGCGAGGATTCTACCGTCGGCAAGTTCGCGAATCCTGCTCAGGTAACTGAATCCTTCAGGGAAACTTGCGTCGAGTTGCAGAGTTGCCAGCTCACCATCTCCTCCCGGAATGGCGTCATCTCCGCCACCTCCGCATGAGGAGAAAACCAGAACAAGTGGCAGTGCCAAGAAAAGTAGGTGGGACCGTGTCATTCCGAGGCTCCTTTTTGGGAAGCTCTTACCCCCGCGACGGTTCGATGTTGCGTGTGGTTCCGGACTGCTGCGGTGTGGACTGAAGGAAGTGCGGTCTAGGGAACGTCCATCTTGTGGAGTCGCCGCACCGCCAGGAGCGCGAATCCGACGAAGACGACAAGCGAAGCGACGATTGCGAATCCAAAGCTCAGGTCGTCTGCCCCGACGAACCTTCGCGGGTCGAACCCGCGCATCAATGCGATCGAGTAGTATCGGATGCTGAAGAGTCTGACTCCCGCCACGTAACCCGAGAAGAACCCTTCCCAGAGAACGATATACAACAGACCGTAGCCAATGGCCTGTGTGGTCTTGAGACCGAGCCAGACAAAGGCAGAAGAGTAAAGAGCCACTCCGACAAACGTGGCAACCGTGACCGAGAAGGTGGCGACCCAGTCTCCGCTGAATGCGAAGTACCCCGTGAACAGCGCGCTGATGCTCATGAACGGCGCGGACACACATATCGCAGCGAGCAGTTTTGGCACCACGATCTTCCATCGCGGTATTGGGGAGAGCGTGAGATTCGCCAGCGTCCGATCCTCTACCTCCGTGGCAAACGCGGCGGTTGCTATGGCCAAGACGACCAGTGGCGAAATAGAGCCCGCCAGCATCGCACTCAGCACGGAGTTCTCGAACTGCTGCACTGTCGGCGCATCAGATGAACTCACCACCATGACCGCCACCAATACGGGCAGCGACGACAGCACTGTCAGTATCGACAATCTCCATCGGCCCGACAGTTGGCGCAGCGTGAGAAAGAAGACGGAAGACATGGCTAGCGCTCCACCAGGTAGCCGAAGACGCTTTCCAGCGAATCGTCCAGCGGCTCGACTCGGCGCAAACTGATGGAGGATGCCTTCGCTATACGAGGCAATTCGATTTGCAGGTCCCGCACGTTCCTGCTCAATACGACAACCGTACCATCGGGATCTACGTTCACCGCATCGACGGATTCGAGCCTCACCATGGCGGCGGCTAACTCGCGGGGCGAATCCGAAGCCACCAACACGTGGTACGGCCGTTCATCGAGGGCTACCCGGATCGCACGGAAATCGCCTGACGCAGCGAGTTTGCCATTCACGATCAGGAGGACGGTGTCGGCTACTTGCTCTACTTCCTCGAGAATGTGTGAGGAAAGTACAATTGTCCTGCCTTCCTCGGCCAGCTTCCGGAGCAGCGCCTGGAAATACACACGTTGCCGAGGGTCGGCGCCGTTCAGCGGCTCATCGAGTATTAAGATTTCAGGATCGTGGACCAGCGTCGCAGCAAGCCTCATGCGCTGGCGCATGCCCCTGGAGTAAGTACGCATCGGACGCGAAGCAGCCTCGGCAAGGTCGACGTAGCCGATCGCCTTTTCGACGGCGGCGTCGAGATCCATTACACCTCTCAGGCGGCCCATCATCCTCACGAAATCGCGGCCCTTCAAGAAACCGTATACAGTTTCGTGTTCCGACATCACCCCCATACGCTTGTAGAGAGGCGCGTTGCGGCGAACCGGCTCACTAAAGACGGTGACCTCGCCGTCTGACACCTCCGCAAGCCCAGTCATCATCCGCAGCAACGTTGTCTTCCCGGCGCCGTTCGGTCCCAACATACCGGTTATGCCCGGCTTGATATCGAAGGTGACGTCGCTCACCGCTACGACGCTGCCGAACCAGCGTGACACGTGGTCGACTCGGATTACCGGCGCAACGCTGTTCGTCGTCACGGTGTCAACCGCCTGTAACGCATCCACAACACGCCGGCTGGTCCGAGTGTCCACAGGAAGTACCAGCCTACGAGAATCCATGCCGAGAGTTCGGCAGCGGGCGCTCCTCCAGTTACGCTGCTGGCTTTGCCGAAGATCACGTCGTTCACGTGCACCGGGATGTTGCTGAGGTTGAACATCGAGATCCATTGGCCAACGGTGCCGCCGATCTCAGAAGCCATGCCCGTGGTGAATGGCGTCGTAATCACGAACAGCCCAACCAGAAAGACCGAGGCATACGCGCGCCTGGTGGTAAATGCCGCTGTAAGCATGGCCAGCGTGGTGGTGTAGGCGGCAATAGCGATTCCCGCTGCGAGGAATCGTGGAATATCGAGCCAGTGTTGCCGCAGGTAATTCACCGGCGCCGGATCGCCCATGCACAATCCAACGAGCATGATGAACTGTGGGAGCCATGCGACCGCCACCATTACGGCGAAGAAGGCAAACCACCGGGAAAAAACGTAGTCGGCAGCCGTGAGAGGCCGAACGAGATAGAGGCTGATCACACCATCTTTGCGGTCCGGGCACAGTAACTCCGGCGCACCTACGGCAGCGAACACGAAGATGATGATCGACGCCACTCCGTAGTAGTCGGAGTGTGTCGGTATGCCGATTTCAGCGGCGGCACCGGGTCCTCCCAACCGCTCCGCCGCACCGATGACGAGTGCCCAGATGAATGCGATCATCACCAATACGTAGATGAAGAGCCAGGGAAGTACCTTCGCCCAGCCGCCTCGTCCGAAACCAAGGGAAATCCGAATTCCATCCTTGATCACAGCGAGCCTGGCCCGATTTCTCCCCTCGCGCGGACCACCGTAGCTCTGGTAGCCGATGTCGAAAACGGTGCCTTCGCGGGTGCTCTCATTCGTCACGGAGAAATCTCCCCGCTGAAATCTTCACCCTCGCGTTGGAACAGCTCAGCCAACGCTCGCCTGCGAGGCGCCATACGGCGGAGTGGGGCTTCAGTCTCCACCAACGCATCTCTCACGTGATCGTAGACAGATTCATCGGTGCCCTCGATGTAGAGGCTGCTTCCGTCAGTGGTAACTGTAACTCCTCGTTTCTCCAGTGCGCCCACGAGAGATTCGCGGTTAGCATCAACCTCGATGAATACGGTTTCGGTTTCTTTCGTGAAATGCGTGACTTCTCCGGATTGCACCAACCGACCGCCTTGCAACACTAGGATGCGGTCGCAGGTCCGTTCCACGTCAGCCATCAAGTGCGAAGAAAGGAGAATGCTGATGCCAAACTCACGATGTGTCTTCCGAACCAACTCCAACATCTCTTCTCGTCCCGCGGGATCGAGTCCAGCTGTCGGTTCATCGAGAAAGATGAACGTCGGGTCGTGAACGAGGGCTTGCGCCAGCTTCACGCGTTGCTTCATGCCGGTCGAGTATCCGCCCATCGCCCGGTACCGTTCCTCGAAGAGCCCCACGTGCCTGAGCGTGTCTGCGGCCCTCGTGCGTGCGCGGGACGGCGGCAATCCGCTCACCTCGGACATGTGGCAGAGGAATTCCGCCGCACTCACGTAACTCGGCAAGCAGTCGTGCTCGGGCATGTATCCGAGTTTGGTCCGCACGACGATGCTGTCATGAGCATTCTGACTGAGGGCAATCGCCGAGCCGGACGTCGGCGGGATCAGACCAAGGAAGATTTTGATGGCGGTGCTCTTGCCCGCGCCGTTCTCGCCGAGGATGCCGGTGATACCGTCGGTGATGTCGAACGATACGTCGTCGAGGGCGACGACCTCTTTGTAGTGTTTTGTCAGGTTGTGGGCGGTGAGGAGAACCTTGGGGGGGGTACCGGAGGCAGGGCTATTCACTTTCACCCTCACTCTCGCAGTCCTCCTCAAACCCCAGATTACAGGCGCGGCTGAAAAGCGACGCGGCGCGCGAAGGTTGGCGACTCACGCCGGTGCCATTCAGATAAAGAACACCGAGGTTATGGCAGCCCTCAGCATATCTACGGTCGCAGGACTGCCGGTACAGTTCGGCTGCCCTTTCGAAATCCTGAGTCACGCCTTCACCTGTGGCGTGGAGATCGCCGAGCCTGAAGCAGCTCGCCATCTCATTGCCTTCGCAAGCTTGTTCGTACAGGCCCACTGCTCTGTTCATGTCCCGAGCAACGCCGTCTCCTGCGGCGTACAGTTCGCCAAGTCTGCGACAGCCCTCCATTTCCTCGGCTTCGCAAGCTTGCTCGTACAGGCCTGCTGCTCGCGTGAAATCCTGAGTGACTCCGTCTCCTGCGGCGTAGAGAATACCAAGATCTGAACAGCTGGGAGCATCGCCGCCGTCACAGGCTTGCTCGAACAGACCGGCGGCATGAATGGGGTCCCGAGTTACTCCCAACGTATCCAGATACATTCGGCCGAGACTGGTGCAGCCCCTCATCTCGCCGCCATCACAGGCTTGCTCGAACAGGTCGACTACGTGGTAGACTGCCCCAGGCACGTCTAGGCTGTCCTTGTGAACAAGCCCGAGCCTGAAACAACCTTCTGCTACCCCACCATCACAAGCTGATTCGAAGAGGCCTGCCGCACGAGTGGCGTCTCTGAGAACATGATCGCCCGTTTGGACTTTGACCCCGAGCTCGTTGCAGTCTGCCGCGTTCCCGGCATCGCATGACTGGCGCAATGTCTTGGCCTCAAACTCGCATGCGCCCAGCGTGAGCAGCGCAATTGCCGGTGCAGCCGCCAGAGTTCTCTTGGTCAGGGTCAGTATTCGAGTGGCGATCTCGATCATGGCCGTGGAAGATAGGATCGGGAACGCGGCAACGCGAGCATGAAGAGCTGCGTCAATCGCGATGCTGCGTGAAATACCGGGACCATTCGACTATTCACAAACACGACAACCATACGTGCTTGCCCCGAAGTTGTTTCGGAGAAGCGGTGAAGACGATTGACACAGCTCCGGATTGTGTTTACCATAGCTAGGTATGCATAGCTAGGTAGGTAACAGTGCCGAAACGAACGAAACACAAGAATGACATCCTTCAGGGTACGCTGGCGCTTCTCGTGCTCAGGACACTCGAGGCGCGCCCGAAACTCCACGGGTATGCTCTGACGACTCACATCCAGGAAGTCTCCGCCGACTTGCTTCGAGTGGAAGAAGGTTCGTTGTACCCTGCGCTCCATCGAATGGAACAGGAAGGGTGGCTGAAGAGCGATTGGGGCACAACAGAGAAAAACCGACAGGCGCGATTCTACTCGCTGACCGCTAAAGGGAAAAAGCAGCTACAGGAAGAACGTGAGAGTTGGGAGCGGCTCACCAAAGGCGTAGACCGTGTGCTGAGGAACGTCTAGCATGGTTTGGCTACGGCGAGTTTTCAATGTACTCCGACGCGGCAAGCTGTCTGCCGAGTTCCAGCGCGAGGTAGCATTTCACCTGGCCGAGCGAGCCGATGATCTGATGGCCTCCGGGATGACCCGGCAAGATGCGATGCGTGAGGCGCGTCGGAGGTTCGGTGGCCGGTTGCCGCAGAGCGACGAAACGAAACAGAGAGATCCGCTGCTATGGGTCGAGTCGGTTCTGGCCGACATTCGCTACGCAGCACGTTCGCTGCTCCGTAGTCCGGGATTCACGACTGTTGCCGTTTTATCTCTGGGGCTGGGGATAGGTGCGAACACTGCGATCTTCAGCCTCTATAACGCCCTGGTCCTTCGCACCTTGCCTGTCCAGGATCCCCAAGAGCTGCTGCAAGTGACATACGCGGATGAGCGAACCTCTTTCACAAATCCGCTTTGGGAGGAATTCCGCGATCAGCAGGACGTGCTGTCTGGAGTGTTCGCTTTCTCCAATAGGACATTCAACCTCGCAGACGGCGGGGAGGTCAGGAATGTTCAAGGTGCTTGGGTAAGCGGTGATTTCTTCCGAACGCTGGGCGTACTGCCGGCTGCCGGTCGACTGATTGTGGACAGCGACGGTTTTCGCGGTTGCCCGGCTGTCGCGGCTGTCAGCTATGGTTTTTGGCAGCGCCAGCTGAGCGGAGACGTTGGAGCAATCGGATCGTCATTGATGCTTAACGGCAATCCGTTCGAACTCATCGGAGTCGTGAACCCGGCGTTTTCTGGCGTGGATGTTGGACGAGCGACGGAGGTTTACGCGCCCCTTTGCACGCAACCGATCGTATTCCCGGATAGAGACTGGCTCGACGCACGGAGTACCTGGTTTCTACGGGTGTTGGGCCGTCCTGAACGCGACCTTTCCGTGGAGCAAGTCAGCGTGCGTCTCGAATCCCTGTCGACCGGAGTATTCGGGGCGACGGTTCCCGATCTCTGGGATACGGATAACCAAGCTAGATACCGGGAATACAAGTTTGGCGCGCGTTCGGCTCCGAACGGGGTGTCGGCCTGGCGTGGCACCTACCGGCCAGCCCTCTTGGTGTTGATGGGAGTGGTCGGTGCGGTCCTGCTCATTGCATGCGGTAACGTGGCCAACTTGCTGCTGGCGAGAGCAACACGAAGGCAACACGAGGTGTCGATTCGACGAGCGATCGGCTCGAGTCGCGGTCGGCTGGTGCGCCTGCTCGTGACAGAGAGCCTGTTGCTGTCTTTCGTCAGCGCGATAGTGGCGATTCTGTTTGCCCGGTGGGCAAGTTCTTTCATTGTCGGCATGCTATCGACGAGCAGGAGTCTGTGGTTGGATCTCACCTTAGATGTCAGGGTGCTGCTGTTCACGGTCGCCGTGGCTGTGCTGTCAGGGCTCTTCTTTGGACTGGCACCAGCGTGGCGAGCGACGAGCGCCGCGCCGCAATCGGCACTCCGGACGGCTGGAAGGGAAGCGACGGATCGTGAGGGACGGTTCTCGATGGGCAAAGCCCTCGTGGTTGGTCAACTGGCGGTGTCTTTGTGCTTGGTGGTGGGTGCGGGACTGTTGATTGGGACGTTAACTCGTCTTTCTACGGTAGACACCGGGTTCAATAGAGAGGGCATCCTGCTCGCAACGGTCGACACTCGCAACGCGGGGTATTCTGAAGAAGAGTCAGCGAATGCGAACGATCAGATTTTGGCGAGAATCCGCGGTCTGCCTGGCGTTCGTTCGGCTAGCTCTTCAGTAATCACTCCAATAGGCAACTCTCTCTGGAACAACTACGTGGATGTCGACGGTTATGAACCTGCGGATCGTAGCGAAACTTCCGTGTGGTTCAATAGTGTCAGTGACGAGTACTTCGCTACGCTCGAGACTCCAATGCTTGCGGGTCGTGACTTCGACTCACGCGATGCGGAAGGCTCAGTCCCGGTAGCGGTCATCAACGAGACGATGGCACACCAGTTCTTTGGTGAGCCACAGCCTCTCGGACGTCATTTCCGCACCGGGTCGGCAGGGCAGGGCCCGGTCGCATACGAAGTCGTTGGCGTGGTTGAGGACACGAAGTACCGATCGATGGATGAAGAGCAAAACGCGATCGCCTACTTCTCGCTGAAGCAGAGAGGAGCCTTTGGGTCCTCTCTCGAGTTTGAACTCCGTTCGGACGGCGCTCCGGCGGCGCTGATGGCGAGCGTTGCGAATGTCATCGCCGAGGTGCATCCGAGAATCTCAGTCCGATTCACCACACTCGAGGATCAGGTGGCCGCATCACTCACGCGGCCGAGACTTCTAGCCGTGCTGTCCGGATTCTTTGGTGGCGTCGCCCTACTATTGGCGATGCTGGGGTTGTACGGGACGCTTGCGTACCGCGTCACAAGCAGACGAAACGAAATTGGGGTGAGGCTGGCGCTTGGAGCAGCACGGACACGAGTGATAGGGATGGTGCTCGGCGAAGTGGGACGTCTGGTTGTTCTCGGTGTAGCGGTTGGCGTTGGTCTGACTTTCGCCGTGTCCCGCCTGTTGACGTCGTTCCTCTTCGATGTAACAGCCACGGATCCCGTAACGGTGTCACTTTCGGCAGTCGCTCTGGGAGTAGTCGCAGTTGCAGCGGGTGCATTGCCCGCGTGGCATGCGTCACGCCTCGATCCGATGCAGACGTTGAGGGAGGAGTAGGGCTCGCGAAGTTATATTGCGCCCGAGTCGGAACCGGAGAGAACATGAACGGTGCGAACGGGCGCAGTGTAATTCCCATCCTCACCTGGTGTGTGTTTGCGTGTAGCGGTGATTCCGGCGCAGACACCGCGCAGGCAACCAGCATTCGACCAACAATGACGGTTCTCGCAGGCCATGCCGTGTTCGGTCACGAAGTCCGTACGATACGCCCGTGCGGTGAAGACTCGACTCTCTGGGCTATCGACAGCACGCAGCTCACCTGGGACGTGCACCGGGAGCTTTCGCCTGGCCTGGAGCAGTACGAAGAAGTTTTCGTGGTCGTCGAGGGATCTCAGGCCGACGCGCCGCTGGATGGTTTCGGTGCTGACTACGACGGCGCGTTCAATGTCGATCGGGTGTTGTATGGCGCAACCGAGGGTTGGGGTTGCGACCTGGACCTGAGCCGCTTTCAGTTTCGCCTGTCTGGCAATGAGCCGTTCTGGACGCTGGTGATTACGGATTCGGCCGCGGAGCTGAGCCGGATGGATCGCCCGGGTCAGGTCTGGGGCGAGATCCGGATTGAGACGACGGAAACCGGATTGACGTACGTCGGCCGGAACGGCGAGTCGGGTTCTCTGGCTGTCGACCTGTCTGAGGAACCCTGCCGCGACTCGATGTCAGGCGCTTATCACGGCTATAGTGCAACGGTCATGCTGGGCGGCGAAGAACTGCGCGGCTGCGCCATCCGCGGCACAGGGGGCTAGGAGCAGGCCAGTTGCAATTTGACTTCACTCGCTCCGCAGCGCCTCCAGCGGATCCACCTTTGTTGCACGTCTTGCGGGGATGTACCCGGCCGCAAGAACCACGAACGCAAGCACGATCGCCACACTGAGGAACACCATTGGATCTTTCGTACTAACTCCGAACACGATCGATTCCAACAGTCTGCTCAATGCAAACGCTCCGGCAAGCCCGATCAACATTCCTACCCCGGCAACGATAGCTCCGCGCACCATCACGATCCCCCGGACCTGAGCAGGACGCGCACCGAGCGCCATACGCACACCAATCTCATGTGTGCGCTGCGACACCGTGTACGACAAGACACCGTAGACGCCAACCGCCGCAAGGCATAGAGCGACGCAGGCAAAGACTACCATCAGCAGCAGGGTGAACTGATCCCGCGCGTGGTGCCTACCGAGTACGGAATCCATGGAGCGCGGATGATAGAGGACCAGTGCCGGGTCTAGAGCTGTCAACTCAGCTCTGGCCGTGCCGAAGAGTAGAGCGGGCGCCGTTGCCGTCTTCACGGTGTAGGTGAGACCCCAATTTCGATCGTCTGCGAACTGACCGTGGCTCAAAAAGATCTTTTGGAACCCTGTGCCGTTTGCTTCGTATGCCACGTCGCCAACGACTCCTATGATGGTGAAGTTCCTGCCGCCGGTTCTGAAGATTTGGCCGATGGGATCGCCGTCACCGAATGCAGCTCGCGCCAGCGATTCACTGATGATGCCGACCTGCTCGGTGTTCCTGCGATCCGTCCTGGTGAAACTCCTGCCGTTCAGTAGTGGTATGCCCAATGCATCGAAATAGTCGCCCTCGACAACTCGAATCATCGCACCAAACCACTGCCGATCGCCCGCATCATCCAAGTATCCGAAACCCCACTGGTGGTAGTGACCGTTTGCCGGGAGCCATGACGTCGCGGAGACGTGTTGCACTCCGGGAAGAGCCTCCAACTGATCGTGGAATTGATGGTGGAAAACGACGCGCGCCTCTGGATCTTCGTACCTGGCCGCAGGGAGATGAACCTCGAATGTCGCAACGTTAGCCGGGTCGAATCCCAGATCGACGCGTTGCAATGCCACGAAGCTCTTGATGAGAATGCCAGCCCCCACCAGAAGTATGAGTGCCAACGACACCTGAGTTGCTACGAGCACACTCCGAGCGTGATTGGATGCCTTGCCCCCGGTGTTACCTCTCGATCCTTCGTGCATCGCTTCACTTGGATCGACTCGCGATGCGCGGATTGCGGGAGCAGTTCCAAACACAAAACCGGTCAGCACCGTCACCGCGAGAGCGAATCCGAGAAGGGTCATGTCGAATCCAACTTCTTCGGCACGTGCGAGGGAGTCCGGGCTAACGGCCAGCAGCAAACGCACTCCCCAATAGGCGACGATTGATCCCACCATTCCGCCGACGAAGGCGACGATCAGGCTTTCTGTTAGCTGATTCCCCATCAATCTCGAGCGTGCCGCGCCGAGTGCGGTTCGTACCGCTGTCTCCTTGGTCCGAGCTACACTGCGAGCCAGAAACAGATTGCCCACATTGAGGCATGCAATGAGGAGCACGAGACCCGCCGCTCCCATCAGGACGTACACCGCCGCGGTAGATTCGCTTACCACATCGGTATGGAGCGGGACCACCCTCATAATCCTGTTTTCGTAATAGTCGGGATACTCGGAGGCGAGCCGGCTCATCACGGCGTCAACCTGCGCCTGAGCCTCAGCCACTGAAGCACCTGCCGCCAGCCGAGCAACGGCACTCAGGTAGTGGTTGCCTCGACTATTGCCGCCGGTTCCGAGTTCGAGGTGTTGAGGGATCCAGGCATCGAAGTCGCCCGCAACCACGTCCGAAAAGCTGCTGCGCATGACTCCGATCACCTCGTATGCGACACCACTCAACTCTACCGTTTGGCCGATGATGTTGGGATCTCCGCCGCCGTACGCTTCCCAGAGACTTTGACTCAGCACGACCCTACGAACGTCATTCCGCTCCTCTTCACGTGTGAACACACGTCCCATCAGCGGCGTGGCCCTGTACGTCTGGAAGTACTCAGAGTTGATACGGAGAGCACTAATCCGCTGCGGTGATCCGTCGGTCGTCAGGTCCAACCCCACTTCGCGGTAGGTGTACATCATCGCAATCGACGAAAACCCGTTCACCTGATCACGCATTTCGATCAGGTCGGGGCCTGTCGAATATCCGGCTGAATGAAAGGGGTCTTGACGCGTTGCGGTGTAGAGTCTCACGAGGTTTTCGGGTTCGTCGTACGGCAATGGTGCCAAGATTACACCGTTCAACACGCTGAACACCGCCGTGTTCGCGCCAATGCCCAACGCTAACGTGAAAACTGCTACAATCGCGAGGCCCGGCTGTTTCAATAGCGTGCGTAGGCTATACCGTATGTCGGCCAGAATATTCTGCATTCTCGTTTCCTTCGCGTCATCATCAGACAACACGCCAGTCGTCGCCTCTCGCTGAAGCGACGCTCGCGTGTACATGTGTATTGCTTGCCTGTTTTAGATGCAGCGATTGGGCGGAAAGGTTGGAGTGCGAGTCAGATATGACTCAACGCAGAAATCCTCGCACCAGGAGATGATCTACGAACCCAGCAACGCCGGGCCTGCGTCAGAATCGGACGGCAGGTTTCTCCTTTCTCCGCCCGAGGTCAACTCGGCTCTCTTGGCAATTGCTACCGAAGCCGACGCAAATGTTCCGCCGAGGAATCCGGTTACGCCAATCGCGCCGAGGATGTCGAGGAGCGTGGTCCCCGCCGGGAACAAGCCAGCTGCACCAAATAGTAGAGGTACTACTGCTCCGCCTATCAGGCCCCACAACGCCGTGCGTCGCAGTGAAAGATCGGAAAGCGTCTTTCGACCTTCCCGGAGGGTGAGGAGCGTCCCGAAGCCGATGCCCGACACGAGGCCATAGAGGCCCATGCCAACCGCCCACTCGAAGATCGGGTTCGTCCACGTCCACACTTCGGGGCGCACGACTCCAATAGCGACACCGATACCGGCACCTATACCCGCCCACAGCGTGCCCCAAGTGACGCCTACTCCCAGCAAACCTCTGATTTTCTGCAACAGCTTCGTCATTCTACCTCCGCGAATGGCTCCTTATGCTAGACATTACGCCCATCGCGTCCAGACGGTTCCAACTCACGCGTGTCAGACATTGAATGTCTCGGTGAGATTGAAGCCCCGCCTTCGCATCTCTTCTACACAGAATGGTCCTGTTACCGCCTGAGTCCTTCTGACGATCCCATCTGCTCGTAAGCCGCGACTATCTCACCGATCGACTCCGCGCATTCGAGTGGTTCCGGCTGATGGTTGGGCAACAGCATCGTGGTCTCGGCCCTGCCGTTCGCCAAGCCTTGCGCTGATTGCTGATTCGCCGAGGGATTTGCCTGTTCGGCAAAAAACTGTCTCGAGAGCTCTCGGGCCCGATCGCGAATTGCGGGCCGACCTGCCGCCACCCAGTCGTCCCACGTCGACCGACGATCCACGACCGTCGGTTGCCAGACTGAATGCATGTGTTTGTGCGTGTGTTCAGATGTCATGAAATGCTCTTGTGGACCAATTCGATCGATGACGTCTACAGCAAGGGCCTCGTCATCTACCCTGATTCCATGCGACACCTCGAGCAGCATCTCGTAGATCTCGCAATCCATCAGAAGTTGCTCATAGGAGAAGACACGTGCACCGTCGAGCAAACCGGCGCCGCAGATCATGTCCCCGTTTGCGAAGAGGCTCACCGCGCAAGAAATCGAATTCTCGACGCCGGCTCGCCAATTGCCCGTTTTGGCCCCGGTTGCATAGCTCCCGATACTCGATGGCACCTTGTAAAAGCGCGCCAGCTGGCAGGCCGCCGCTTGAAGTAGGAAATCCTCAGGCCCGCCACCGGTGATGCCCCCGCTGCGAAGTTCCATCATGGTTGCGCTGGATGCATAGAAGGTCGGTACACCAGGGCAAAACAGCTGGAAGATCACCATGCCCGCCAAGACCTCGGCGTTTGCAAGCGCTGCGCCGCCCGCAACCGTTGCCGGCCCGGTGCCACAGCCGATGGGCATGCTGTGAAACCCGACTGGTATTCCCGCTTCACCAAATACGAAAGCCGCTTCGAGCGATCCTTCTTCGTATGCGAGCGGGCTGATGCTACACTGGAAGTTTGAGACGATGGGCCTGGCTTTGAGCGCTTCCATGCCGCCTGAGATTTCAGCTGCTATCTCTACGGTGCCCTTGGCGTTCAGTGCGTCGACAGCTGTCATTGCCTGGACGTGTTTGGAGGAGTTGGTGAACATCGCCTCCGCTTCGTGCAGTGGCTGTGCATCTGCGGGGAAATCCTGTGCACTTATAGCCGGACAAAGAAATGAGATTTGGGGCAGAGCGTCGGCCATGCGTGTAACCGCCCACAAATCGTCCTTGGTAGAATTCCGACTTGCACCCGTTTCGAGATCTAGCAGCTGAGTTCCGCTACCGTCGAGTCCCAGATAGCCTTGGCTACCATCGAGCAGAATGTCGTTCTCAGAGTTCCGGGCAGACAATGTGTACGAACCCGGTGCATGCTTCATGGCCGCTTCTACAACGTGGGGTGGGAAACGGATTCGGTCGGTGGAAAGTTCGACTTGGAGTCCCAAATCGGAGACTTGATCCGCGCGCTCCTGGCTCAACGGCATCTTCATCCCCGTCCGTTCCAAAATTCGCAGGCTTGCATCGTGTATGTCCCGGACGGCCTTTTCGGGGAGCAGATCGAGACGCGCAGTCCACTTCACTGGTTTGATCAATTCAGCGCCCTCGTGGAGTCGGTCGTGCGTATCGGCAATGTGTGCGTCGGAAGAGAGCCGAGTTGTTGTTGATTGTCGTACGAAAGCGAACGGTCCTCGCAAACACCAGGTCTTAGGTATTTAGGGATTTGTGGTGGTAACTTTTCTGGGCCTTTCTCCCCGAGGAATCAGAATGAAGAAGATCGCGCGGTCTTTGGCTGCTCTGCTGGCCGCGGGCCTGCTGTCGGGCCTGTCCCCTTTCAGCATCGTAACCGACACTGTCGACCCAACTTTCTTGTCTGGCCTGAGATGGCGCGAGATCGGACCGTGGCGAGGCGGTCGCGTGACGGCGGTCACCGGTGTGCGCGGCAACGACCAGGTCTACTACATGGGCGCCGCTGGTGGCGGTGTCTGGAAAACGGAGAACGCGGGGATCTCCTGGGAGAACATCTCCGACGGCTACTTCAATGTGGGTACGATCGGCGCCATCGCGGTCGCTGAGTCGGATGCAAACGTCATATACGTTGGCACCGGTGAAGCACCCATCCGCGGCGTTACCACAAGTCACGGCGACGGCATGTACAAGTCGACGGATGCCGGCGCTACATGGACGCACATCGGCCTGCCGGATGCGGGGCAGATTGCGAGGGTCATCGTGCATCCCCGAGACCATGACCTGGTTTACGTAGCAGTGCAGGGGCAAATCTGGGGCCCGAGCATCGAGCGCGGTGTGTATAGAAGCCGGGACGGAGGCGCCACCTGGGAGGCCGTGCTACAGGTCGACGATGAAACCGGTGCTACCGATCTATCGATGGACCCGACCAACCCGCGGATAATCTATGCGGCGATGTGGGAACACGGACGCAAGCCCTGGTTCATCAAGTCCGGCGGGACCGCGGGCGGCATCTTCAAGACAACTGACGGCGGGGACAACTGGGAGAAGCTCGGTGGCGGTCTTCCGGAACTGATAGGGAAGATCGGCGTCGACGTTTCCGCGAGCAGCCCAAACCGCGTGTATGCGATTGTCGAAGCGGAACGGGAAAAAGGTGGGCTCTATCGCAGCGACAACTATGGTGCGACATGGGCGCTGTTGAACAACGATCGCATAATCTGGGCGCGGTCCTGGTACTACACTCACATCAAAGCCGATCCGGTCGACCAGAATACGGTCTACGTACTCAACGCGCCGTTTATGAAATCGATAGACGGCGGCAACACCTTCGAGATGAAGTCCACGCCCCACGCCGACCATCAGGATCATTGGATCAATCCAGACAACTCCCAAAACATGATCAGCGGCAATGACGGTGGCGCCACAGTGACGTTCGACGGCGGCCAGTCATGGTCCAGCATTTTGAATCAGCCGACTGCGCAGTTCTACCGCGTCATAACAGACAACGAGGTGCCATATAGGATCTATGGAGGTCAACAGGACAACACGACGGTGGCGATCGCGAGCGCCAGCTTCGACGGCGGGATCGGACACGTGGATCACTTCGATGTAGGAGGAGGCGAGAGCGCGCACATAGCCTTCGACCCGGACGACCCTCGGCTCATTTACGCGACGACCATCAACGGCACACTCACCGAATACGATCGCGAGAACGGACGGGTGCGGCCCATCAAGCCGTACCCGGAATTCGTGTACGGGCAGCAGTCGAAGGACCTGAAGTACCGCACCAACTGGAACGCACCTGTAGTGGCGTCACCGCACGATCCGAGTGTTCTCTATTATGGGACACAAGTATTGCTGCGGAGCAGTGACCGCGGCAGAACGTGGGAGGAGATCAGTCCCGACCTGACGAAGGACGAGACGGACAAACAGGGATTGAACGGTGGTCCGCTGACGCCGGAAAACGTTGGGGCTGAGTTCTACGGAACGATCTTTTATGTCAGTCCGTCTCAGCACGAAGATGGCACGATCTGGGTTGGCAGCGACGACGGGCTTTTGCACGTCACACGCAACCACGGCGGAGATTGGATCGACGTTACACCAGAAGATTTGAATGGCGCGCAGATGAATGCGATTGAAGTGAGCCCGCATGCACCCGGCACGGTGTACGTAGCGGTCACCGGATACAAGCTCAATGATTTTTCGCCCTACATCTACAAAGGGACAGAATACGGTCAGCGCTGGGAGCGCCTCGACGAAGATCTGCCGGCAGACAACTTCGTGCGGGTGGTGCGTGAAGATCCGGAGCGGCAGGGGCTTCTGTACGCGGGTACGGAAGGCGGCATGTTCGTATCGTTCGACGACGGCGGCAACTGGCAATCGCTGAACCTGAACTTGCCGACGGTGCCGATTACGGACCTCACCATCCGACAGGACAATCTCGTGGCGGCGACCCAGGGTCGTGGGTTCTGGGTTCTGGATGAGTTGACGGTTGTCAGGCAGGCCAATCCGGATCTGGTCGACGAGCCGTTGCATGTTTATGAGCCCAAGCCGACGCCGATGATCCGGTACGGCGGTTCCCGAGCGAACGAGGGGAGAAACCCGCCCAGCGGCGTTGTCCTCAGCTACTACATCGCCGACGAGCATGACGGGCCCCTGACCATTGAGATCACCGATGCAGACGGTAACGCTGTCAGGAACTTCTCGAGTGAAGAGGGTGAATTTGAGCGCTGTATCATCGGCAATATGGATCAGCGGCTTCCATTCCAGGTCCGGTACCCGTCAACTACGAAGGGTTTCAACCAGTGGGTTTGGGACATGCGTCGGAATGGGTTGCACTGTGTCGAAGACGTCCATCTGCACGCCGGCTTCCGCGGTGCGACCGTAACCCCAGGCACGTACCATGTGCGAATCGCCATCGGCGAATACGAAACCAGCACCGAAGTGACTCTGCTGCCCGACCCGGTCAGCGAGGCAACGTCGAGCGACTACGCCCTTCTCGACGCCAAACTCATTGAAACCGCAGACGTGTTGAACGAGTTGTATGCCAACCTCGATGCGGCACGGAAAGCGCGCTCGCAGATAGAGGCATTGCTCGAGAAGCATGCGGAGGCAACGGACGCTCGTGCTGCCGGCGAGTCGACAATCGAGAGGCTGACCGATTGGGAGAACGTGGTTACGCAGACACAGTACGACACCTACGAGGATGAAGACAACCTGCCTCCGATGCTCGATGTACATCTGAGGTACTTGCTCGGTGTTTTCGACAGAGCGGGTGCGCCGGTGTCAGCGGGTTCGTTGCTGAGGCTCGAAGATCTAAAGGTTGAGTGGAACGAACGCAAGGCGGAGCTCGAGGCGATCGTCGCTTCCGACATCGCTGCGGTGAATGCTTGGGCGCGGGACAACGGGGTCGCGCATATTTCGACGCCGGGTGGGTAGTAGTACGGAGACAATGCTAATCCCTCAGGAGTTTGTCGATTCTACCGTCGTGAGAGAGGGAGAAGCAGGCCGGGCTTGGATCGCAGAACTGCCCGATATCGTCAGTCGACTATGCGGCCGGTGGAACCTCGTCACAGAGGGACCGGTATTCTACGGCTACCTGGCGATCGTTCTTCCTGTGCTGCGCTCCAATGACAGACTGGTGCTCAAGGTCTCATGGATGGACGAGTATTCGGCACAGGAAGCACTAGCGCTGCGACTATGGGATGGCCGAGGTGCGGTTCGCCTGTTTGATGAGGATCCGGCCAGTGGCGCGATGCTGCTGGAGCGCCTCGACCCTGCTTTGACCCTGGAGCACATCCCAGAACGAGAAGCGACCGTTACGGCCGCAAAGCTGCTCAGGCGTCTAGCCATCGGTGCCCCGAAGGAGGTTCGGACGGTGGGTGACGAAGTGCTCACGATGACGCGGGCCCTTCCGGAGTTGTGGGAAAAGACTGGCCGGCCATTCACCAGAAAGCTGCTCGACAGGTTGCTCGAATTGCTGGATGAGCTTGGGCAACGCGACGCAGGCCTCATGGTCAACAGCGACCTTCACTATGCCAATGTATTGCGGGGGGAGAGAGAGCCTTGGTTGGTCATCGACCCCAAGATTCTTGCCGGCGACGTGGAGTATGGTGTCGCCCCGTTGCTTTGGAATCGCTTCGACGAGCTCGAGACTCAAACCGATTTCGAGCGTCGACTCTCCTGCGTAGTGGAAACAGCCGAACTCGATCTACGCCGTGCTCGTCTCTGGACAATCGTGAGGACTGCGGAGAGTTGGCTTTGGGCATTGAGCCTCGGCTTCACCGAGGATCCGAAGAAGTGTCGGCGTCTGTTGGAGTGGTTGGGGGTGGGGATTACGGATTAGAATTTCATCACCCCCCCCAACCTCTGGCCAACGCGTTCCCTGAGCCGTATTCTAGTGGCCGAGTCTGACCTCGGAGTCGACCCAGATGGCCGATGTGTTTGAGCGACTGAAGGCTGCTCTGTCCGATCGATACGCAATCGAGCGGGAGATTGGCAGTGGTGGAATGGCGACGGTTTACCTTGCCGAGGACCTGAAGCTCCACCGCAATGTTGCGCTAAAGGTGCTCAGGCCCGAACTGGCATCGGCACTCGGCCCCGACCGCTTCCTGCAAGAGATCGATATCGCGGCGAAGCTTGCTCACCCGCACATCCTTCCTCTTCATGACTGTGGCGAAGCGGACGGGTTTCTCTACTACGTGATGACTTATGTCGAGGGTCAGTCGCTGAGGGAAAAACTCGCAACGGAGGGCGAACTGCCTGTTGCAGAGGCGGCCCGTATTCTCCGCGACATTGTCGAGGCTCTGAAACACGCCCACAGGCATAACGTGGTCCATCGCGACATAAAGCCTGACAACGTCATGCTCACCGAGGATCATGCGTTGGTCACCGATTTCGGTGTGGCAAAGGCTGTGAGCGATGCGACAGGTGCAATCGGTCTGACAACGGAGGGTGTTGCGCTAGGTACCCCAGCGTATATGGCACCTGAGCAGGCTTCTGCCGATCCACACATCGACCATCGAGCTGACATTTACGCTGTTGGCGTCATTGCATACGAGCTTCTGACGGGAAGGCCTCCATTCGTTGGCAACACGCAGCAAGAGTTGCTGGCTGCTCACGTCACCCAAACACCCGATCCGGTAACCAGATATCGCGAGTCAGTTCCGCCAGCGCTGGCTGAGTTGGTGATGAAGTGTTTGGAGAAGAAAGCGGCTGACAGGTGGCAGAGTACCGATGAGTTGCTTGCACGGTTGGAAGCGTTCGCGACGCCGAGCGGAGGCGTAACACCGACCGGGATGATACCGGTGGATCGGAGGGCAAGAGGTAAATGGGTGCTGGCGGGTGGAGCACTCGCTGTCGCAATCCTGATGGCTCTGATCGTGGTGCTCGCGGGGATACCTGACGGTGGAGGACCGAATCTCAATGCGAATAGAGTTGTCGTCGCTGAGTTGCGCAACGGTACAGGTGATCCTTCGCTGGATCCTGTGGGCGGAATGGCGGGGCATTGGATTACTCAGGGACTTCAACAGACACAGGTGCTTCAGGTTGTGCCGTGGGAGACGGCACTCCAGTCATCGCAGTACATCCAAAGCGAGGCAGGCGCGGGCCGAGTTATGGATCCAGTGCGCGGGATGGCAGAAGAGACAGGCGCCGGCATCGTAATCTCTGGCTCGTACTATCTCGAAGGCGACAGCATTCAGATCCAGGTCGACGTCAACGATGCCGTCGATGGCACAATCCTTGGGTCTATCGACCCTCTTCGTGGTTCGCGGGTTTCGCCGAGCGAAGTATTGGGAGACTTACAGCAGCAAGTCATGGGATTCTTGGCCGTGCAGTACGATGACCGGTTGGCGGCACCGGCGGATCTAGCAGGAACCCCTCCTTCATTCGAGGCGTACCAAGCCTATAGTCAGGGATTGGCGGAGTACCTCCAATACGGTGGGTCCGGAGGGCGCGAGCACTTCCGCAGAGCGTTCGAGTTGGATTCCACGTGGGCCGAACCACTGCTGTTTCTGGTGCTCACGCACTGGAATGTGCGTGAGGTGGTGGAAGCGGATTCTTTGCTGGATCTGATCGAAGGGCGGATGACCACGCTCACGCCATACTACCAGGCCTATTTCGAATACTTTCGCGGTCGGGTTGACGGTGATGATGAGCGGGCACTCGCGGCGATTCGGCGCGCCTCCGCAATGGCACCTGGGTCCCGTGCCACGTACAACCTGGCGTTTCTGTGTCACTCAGCCAATCGTCCCGCAGAGGCCATTGACGCCTTTCTCAGTCTTGACCCTGAGCGGGGGCCGATGCGAGGGTGGCGAGCGTACTTCAATTACCTGGCTCGGGCCTACGCTGAGTTGGACCAGCATCGAGAAATGCTGGAGGTAGTGAAACGGGGCCAGGCAATCTACGGAAACAGTCTCGGGTACCAAAGTCTCGAGTTCGTCGCCCAGGTTGGGCTGGGGCGTCTCGAGGAGGTCGGTGTGTTACTAGACGAGTTGTTCGCAATCGAAGAGTGGAGCCAGACCCATGGATTGTGGATGACGTATATCGCGGCATACGAGCGCCGCAACGGCTACGTGGATGCTGCGCGGATTACGATCGACCGGGCAATTGGTTGGCTCAAAAACAGGCAACCTGAGACCAAAGCATCGGGAGAGTGGCGGTATGTGTATGCCGTAGCCCTATATGTCGCAGATCGTTGTGATGAAGCATACGACGTAGCGAAGCACCTCTTTGAGGAGTTTCCAGAACGAACGCATCGTCGCGGTTTAGTTGGCGTCTTCGCTGCTTGCCGAGGTGATGAGGCAGAGGCCGAGCAAATATCACACTGGTTCGGCGCTCTGGAAACGGACGTGTCGGGGACAAACAGTCACTGGCGTTCAGTGATCGCTGGAAGCCTCGGCGATGGCGAGAATGCTGTGGCCTTCTGGAGGGAAGCGGTGGATATGGGGTACGCGCACCTACCTCCTTGGAGTTGGCAATGGCTAGCCTTAGAGCCGATCCGCGACTACGAGCCATGGCAGGCGTTGATGAGGCCGAAGGGGTAGGGATGAAAACTCCAAGATCTCCCCGCACCTGTTGATTCGAACAGAACCCCCCCCGGATTCTTAACCCGTCGTGCCCCTGGGAACCCCCAACTGATGTGGACTTTCGTTGCACTTTGCCCCGACCGAGCCCTCATTGC
>CAZFHS010000049.1:0-49981 GCA_964518955.1 uncultured Gemmatimonadaceae bacterium
GGGGCGTGCTTTCAATATGCGTACGGCGGTACGGCGGTACGGCGGTACGGCGGTAGAAGAGTCGAGAGAGTTTCTCTACTACGTCATGCCCTACGTCGACGGTGAGTCGCTCCGCGACAGGCTCAATCGAGAGAAGCAGCTCCCTGTAGAACAAGCGGTCGAAATTACCAAGGCGGTTGCGAGTGCTCTGGACTACGCGCACAGGCACGAAGTCATACATCGCGACATCAAGCCCGAGAACATTCTGATACACGACGGCCAGCCGGTGGTGGCTGATTTCGGAATCGCACTCGCGATCTCAGCCGCTGGAGGCACGCGTCTTACTGAAACCGGCCTCTCACTCGGCACGCCGCATTACATGAGTCCGGAACAAGCCTCGGCCGACCGCGAGTTGGACGCACGCTCGGATGTGTACTCGCTGGGCGCTGTCGTATATGAAATGCTGGTTGGCGAGCCTCCGCATGTGGGCAATTCGGCTCAGGCGATAGTGGCGAAGATTCTCTCGGATACGCCTGCGCCGGTAAGCAGAACACGCGAACTCGTGCCGGCGAACGTGGAAGCTGCGGTCACGTGCGCTCTGGCCAAGAGTCCGGCGGACAGGTTCACGTCGGCGGCCGATTTCTCGGCGGCGCTGACGAATCCAGCGTTCTCACTGCCGACCACGGGGCCGAAGGCCGCAGCTGGCGGTGGGGCGGGAGGAGCGTGGAACCGACTCAGTATCGGGTTGGTTGTGGCGTTGGCCTTCGCGACGATGCTCGCGCTCGGGGGCTGGCTCCGTCCGGAACCGCCCGGGCCCGTGTCGCGCTACGCGATCACGTTCCCGCCGGGCCAGGAATTGATGGGCGAATTCGACATCGCTCCAGACGGGTC
Organism: uncultured Gemmatimonadaceae bacterium; assembly: GCA_964518955.1. GTDB lineage: Bacteria > Gemmatimonadota > Gemmatimonadetes > Gemmatimonadales > GWC2-71-9 > JBDGYW01. Next base: position 871 of record CAZFHS010000049.1, read on the forward strand.
CTGGATTGTGTATGAAGGGCCGGGTGCCACCGAGGACGACACCCGGCTCTGGGTGAAGCCGAGGGAGAGCTACCTGGCTACTCCGCTGGCCGGGACGGACGGAGCGAGCCACCCATCGGTGTCGCCGGACGGTCAGTGGATTGTGTTTGCATCAAACGGCGAATACAGGAAGATCCCTGTTGAGGGCGGCCCGCCCCTGGTGCTGACGGACTCTACGACAAACTCTGAAAACTATGTGGCTTGGCTCGACGACGGCTCCATCGTAGTGACCGGGAGCCAGGGACTGCTTCTGCGCGTGTCTGCCGAGGATGGATCGACAGAGGTCGTTTTCACGCCGGACTCTTTGACGGGTGCCTTTTCGCCGCTGCCGCTGCCCGGATCAAGAGGCGTGCTGTTCCAAATGGCTGAATTCGCCGAGCAGACGACCTTCAGCTCCTGGGTTTTGGACCTCCGCTCCGGCCAGGCGCACAGGCTGATGGATGAAGCATTTGTCTGGGGGTACCTGCTAACAGGCCATCTGCTGGTTCTTCATCGGTCCGTAAGCGCAACACAGGGCGCGTGGGGACTCTTCGCGCTGCGCTTCGATCTCGAAACGCTAAGTACGAGCGGGGAACAGGTTCCGCTACTGGAAACCGCCGGCGGGTTCGCCTATTCGGCTGAAGGCACTTTGCTGGCGTTAGTCGGCGGTGGTTCAGAACAGAGACAGCAGGAGGCCGTTTGGATAGACCGCGACGGTACGATCACACCGGTCGACACGAGCTGGAGGTTTTTGTCCCAACCGATCTACGGTTCCCACGCGATTTACGATTGCGGGCTGGCGCTATCGCCCGAAGGGGATCGCCTGGCCATCGGTTTGTTCGGCGAAGACGAAGAATGCGGTGTGTGGATCAAGGAACTCGATGACGGTCCGCTGTACGCGCTCTCCTCGGGCAATGGCGGTGCCATGAGGCCGCGGTGGACCCGGAACGGGGAGACAATAACGCTACTCAGAGCGCCGCCGGGCGAAGAGCTCGGATGGGATTTGTACGAGATGCGCGCTGACGGGATCGGAAACGCAGATCTGCTGCTCGATGCGCCCGTAGAAATGATAGGCGAGGCTGTTCTCTCCCAAAACCGCGAATGGTTCCTGATCCGCACCGGTGGTGGCCCGGGGAGCATTGGCGGCAGACAAGCCTGGGGCTACCGCCCTGGGATCGACACGGCCGCATTCCGTTTGATGGAGGAGGATTATGACCAGACGGCGCTCGCTCTGTCACCCGACAATCGCTGGCTGGCCTACGCATCTTCGGAATCGGGCCGCTATGAAGTCGTGGTACAGCCGTTCCCGGCTCTCGATTCGGGCAGGTGGCCTGTATCGGTTTCGGGCGGCACTTCTCCCATGTGGGCGCACAGCGGCAGGGAACTCTTTTACATAACTCCCGATCGCCAGATGGTTGCTGCATCGGTGGAGACGACACCCACGTTTCGCGTGACAAACCGACAGGTGCTCTTTGAACTCGGCCCGGAGTTCGTCTGGGAGAACGCATACGCCGGTTACGACATCAGGCCCGATGACAGCCGTTTCATCATGGTCCGTGCGGTCGGAGATTTGCAGGAGACCGAACCTTTGCTGGTGCTGGTCGAGAACTGGTTTGAGGAGGTGAGACGACTCGTCGATCGGAGCCGATAGATGGTGTTTTGAGTGAGCAGTGAGTAGGCGTGTATGACCACCACCAATCACAAATCACAAATCTCAAATCTCAAATCGCAGTCCCTCTCAACAAACGTCAGCCCCTCCGCGTAAATTCATCTAGACAGCCGCCCCCTTCCAGATACAGCGGCTGAGCAAAAGAACCAAACGAAAGGCACGTATCATGGCTCGACGACTCGTCGTCCTCGTTGTCGCGGCGTTGACCGTTGTTGCAAACGGCATCAACGCCCAACTCACCACACCTCTCGATTCCGCTGCCATGGACGCCTTTAAGTGGCGCTCGATCGGCCCGGCCAACATGGGTGGCCGAGTGACCGACGTTGAGGGGCTTCCCAGTCCGTCCAAGACGTTCTACGTCGCGGCGGCTTCCAGCGGCATATGGAAGACCACCAACAACGGCACCTCGTTCAAACAGATTTGGACGGATGAACGCATAGTGTCGATGGGTGACCTCGCGATCGCTCCCAGCGATCCGAATCAGATATGGGCCGGCACGGGCGAGGAAGATTCGCGTAACTCGATTTCTCCCGGAGGCGGGATCTTCAAGTCCACCGACGCCGGTGAGACCTGGGAGCTGAAGGGCCTCGTTGAGACACAGGTGATCGGGCGAATAGTCGTGCACCCCACGAACCCTGACATCGTCTACGTGGCGGCGTTGGGGCATATATGGAATTCCAATCCCGAGCGCGGTTTGTATCGCACCACCGACGGCGGCGATACATGGGAATTAATGAAGTTCATCAGCGACGAGGCGGGCTTCGTCGACGTCGCGATGCACCCCGACGATCCGAACACTCTCTTTGCGGCGAGCTGGGAACGCGTACGCGGCCCCTGGTTCCTGCAGAGCGGCGGACCGGGCAGTGCACTCTGGAAAACCACCGACGGCGGTGACAGCTGGACCGAGGTGACCGGCGGCGGTTTCCCGACCACGATGAAGGGCCGAATCGGTATCGCGATCAGTCAGAGCAGCCCTGACATCATGTACACGATGGTCGAGGCCGAGGAAGAAGAGGGTCAGTCGGAAGGCAACGGCCTGTATCGCTCCGAGGACGGCGGCCAGACCTGGGAGAAGGTGAACGACGCCAACGCTCGGCCGTTCTACTACTCGGGTATTGCGATCGACCCAATGGATCCGGACCGTGTCTATTTCTCGTCAACTCCGCTGCAGTTCTCCGATGATGGCGGCAAGACCGCCGGCTCGACAGCCGTGGGCGTTCACACAGACGACCACGCCCTCTGGATCGATCCCAACGATCCCGAGCGTATGGTGAACGGCAACGACGGTGGTGTCGCAATCACCTTCGACAAAGGTGGCAACTGGACCTACCTGAACTACATGGCGATGGGTCAGTTCTACCACGCGAGCTACAACATGGAGGTTCCGTACCGCGTGTGTGGCGGGCTCCAGGACAACTATACCTGGTGTGGACCGAGCCGAGTGCCGCGTGGTGAAGTCGGCAACTACCACTGGTTCACCATCGGTGGAGGTGACGGCTTCTACTCGGTGCAGGACCCGGAGGATCCGAACATCGTCTGGTCCGAGTCTCAGGGAGGCAACATGAGACGCGGAAACCTGGCCAGCGGTGAGAGCAACGGTCTGGAGAAGCCGGATTGGCGTGAGAAGTGGCTGCCCTACCAGGATTCCATCGTGATGCTCCTGGACGAAGGAGTGTCAGAAAACGATCGGCGCGTCCGCTCGTTGAGAGAACGTGCGTCGGCCGACTCGGCGGCCAACGACATGCGCTGGAACTGGAACACACCATTCTTCCAGTCGGTCCACAATCGCAGCTGGTTCTACGCCGCCGGCAACATGGTGGTGAAGAGCACCGATTGGGGTGATGGTCTTACACCTATCTCTCCAGACCTCAGCTACGCCGATCCGGAGAAAGTGAAGATCAGTATCGAGACGACCGGTGGTATCACTGTGGACGCCACAGGCGCTGAGACGTACGCGACGATCACGACATTAGCAGAGTCACCCTTGGAGCAGGGAGTGTTGTACGCCGGCACCGACGACGGACGCGTCTGGAAAACCGGCGACGACGGCGATGTTTGGCAGGAGATCACAGCCAACTTCAACGGAGTGCCCGAGCAAACATATGTGAGTCGTATCGAGCCGTCTCACTATGACGTAAATCGTTTTTACGTGACGTTCGATGGGCACCGGACCAACGATTTCACGCCGTACGTCTACGCGACGGATGATGGCGGCCAGACATTCAGGTCGATTGCGTCGAACCTGCCGACGGGCTCACCCGACTTCGTGCACGTCATTGCTGAAGACCCGCGCAACGAGAACCTGCTGTTCGTGGGCACGGACGTCAGCGCATACATGTCCACAGACCGTGGCGGCTCGTGGCAGAGGTTCATGAACGGACTGCCGACCGTCCCGGTGCACCATCTCGTGGTCCACCCACGCGACAGGGAATTGATCGCGGCTACGCACGGTCGTTCGATCTGGATCGTCGACATCGCTCCGCTGCAGGATCTTACGGAGCAGGTTGTAGAGGACGGCGCAGGTCTGTTCGAGCCCAAACCCGCGTTCCAGTTCGGTTATCCACCGCGGGGTGGGGAGTTCTACGCCCAGTCTTACTTCGAACGGCCGACTCCGGGTTCGGAAGCCGAGATCAGCTATTACATCGGAGAGGAGCTGGCGGCAGAGTTGCAGGCAGAGTTCGAGGCGAACCAGCCGGAACAGCCGGATTCAGGTGGTGGCGAGCGGCCGGCAATGAGGCCCGGCGGTGGCAGGCCCGGCGCACCGGGTGGCGCAGGTGGACCTCAGCGTGGTCCTCGTGGTCCTCAAATCGAGATCGTGGTGACCAACGTTGCAGGCGACACGATCAACACATTGCGGGGCCCGGCTGGAGCGGGGATTCACAAGGTCGATTGGAACTTCAGAGGGCCGCGGCCGGAGCCCGAAGAACCCGGCCCGTATGAGAAGCAGGAGCGCGAACGCATTGGTGCGCGTGCACGGGTTGTTGCCGACTCGGTGATCGAGGCAGGTTGGCCGGAGGCGATGGTGAACCGAATGGTCGGATCATTTACCGGTGAGTCGGACCCACAGGCAATGATGCGCATGTTTGGCGGTGGTGGTGGTGGAGGCGGCGACCCTGAAGAGTTCCAAGAACGTCCGGCCGAGCGCACCGGCGGCGGCCAACGCGGCTCCTTCAGCCAGATGCGTGAGCTGGGCGAGCTGATCATGCCGGGGCAGAGCATCAGGTCGCTGATGCGGATGTTCTTCAGCAGTGGTGGGCAGGCAGAGATAGTTGAGCCTGGTCGCTACACCGTGACGCTGAAGGTGGGTGAGCGTACGTTTACTCAGAATCTACGAGTCCGGCGGGTAGCGCCGTTTACGGGGAGGAGCTCGGGGTTTTAGAAGGGGAGGGAGAAGAGGGAGGGGAGGGAGAGCCGAGGAGATGGTGTCCTCGGCTCTCTCTTGCATTTGGGATTTAACCGCGGAAGCTCGCGGAGAAACGCGGATGGTTTGTTGGGTTGGGTGGGGTACCTAGGTCCAGATGTTATCCGCGTGCATTAGCGTCAATCCGGAGCGCCAGGCTAAGTCTGGCTGATCTAGTAACCTGAGAGGAGGTTACCCTGGTAATTGCTCGTTCACCAGGTAGCGAAGCGGGCGGCGAGAGCCGAAGCCCCGCCTAGCGAACGCGTGAGCCGTAGCGCAAGCGAACCCGATTCGGCCTCGTTACGCCATAGGAGAGTGGCCAGCCTTTCGGATTAGGTGAAGCCCGTCGTCGGTGGGGAAGCAACGAGCGAGAGCACCCATCGAGCCTCCCGGGGTGGTTGGGGACAGCGCGCGCGGACAGATCAGTCGAGGAACCTGGGAGCCCCGGCGTGGTGCTGGTATGGTCGGCAACATGAGTGGGGAAGACATAACCTGCTTGTGGCTGCGTTGGGAGTCGGAGGGGGGCATAGTAGCGAAGAAGCGGGGTAATTCCCGTGGAGCGAAGGCCCCCTACTGTAGACACGTTTGTGTAAGACGGGGGGCAAGCCGATTGGAAGATCCTAGTACGGAGGAGGAGGTAGTTTCGCGCTCGAAGCTACCACCGAGCCTTTCTTCCCTGAGACACAAGCTGGGCCAGAAGGCCAAGCAGGAGCCGGAGTTCCGTTTCTATGCGCTGTACGACAAGGTATATCGTCGCGATGTAATGGAAGCGGCCTGGGGGCGGGTGCGTTGCAACAAGGGAGCACCTGGGGTAGATGGTGTGACGTTGGAGGGTATTGAAGCGGCGGAGGGTGGAGTGGAGGGGTTTCTGGCAGAACTGCGGGAACTGCTTCGCAGGAAGGAGTATCACCCTCAACCGGTGCGTCGAGTTTATGTGCCTAAGCCTGATGGTCGCAAGCGGCCGCTGGGTATACCGACGGTACGAGACCGCGTCGTGCAGATGGCGACGTTGTTGATATTGGAGCCGATTTTCGAGGCGGATTTTGAGGATTGCTCCTACGGGTTTCGACCGGGGCGTTCGGCGCATCAAGCGTTAGCCGAAGTACGTGGGCACCTAAAGGCCGGGTATTGTGCGGTCTACGATGCGGATTTGGAAGGTTACTTCGACTCGATACCCCATGAGCAGTTGTTGGCGTGTTTGCAGCAGCGTATCAGTGATCGGCGGGTTTTGAAGCTGATACGCGAGTGGCTCGCCGTGGCGGTGGTAGAACCGCCGTCGGTGGGTGGTGGTGGCGGAGGCGGCAATGTTGTACGTCGTCCGAAGAGAGGCACTCCGTAAGGTGGTGTGATCTCGCCGTTGTTATCGAATTTGTACTTGCACTGGTTTGATGTGGTGTTTCACAGGCGCACTGGTCCGGCGCACTGGGCTGGAGCGCGCTTGGTAAGGTATGCTGACGATATTCTAGTTTTTGGCCGCCACATCGACCAGTCTCTGACGCGTTGGATAGAGACACGGCTGGAAGGCTGGATGCAGCTAGTGATCAACCGTCAGAAGACGCGGGTCGTGGACCTTCGGGAGCCTGGAGCGAGCGTGGACTTTTTGGGATACACGTTTCGGTTTGACCGAGATCGTTACGGGCACAAGCGTCGGTACCTGAACATGGTGCCGTCGGCGAAGGCGATGGCCCGGGAGCGGCGGCGCCTGGTGGAGATGACCAGTGCGTCAATGTGCTGCAAACCGCTTCCCCGTTTGATAGGTGACCTGAACGAGCATCTACGCGGATGGGCCGCCTACTTCGGGCAGGGGTATCCCCGCAAGGCATTTCGAGATATCAACCGCTTCACCCGTTTACGTCTAGTGAGGCATCTACGCCGCCGCAGTCAGCGTCCGTGGCGTGCGCCTCACGGTGTATCGGCGTATGCGCACTTTGCACGGATTGGACTGCTCTATCTGTGATCCCTTACTTTGGCGCTTGTGCATGCCGGTGGCGAGAGTCCACAGGAAAGCCGGATGCGGGAAATCCGCTTGTCCGGTTTGACGAGGGGGAGGAGAACTCCACTCCTCCCTACTCTACCGGCTTATCTGAAGTGAGTACACGTGTATTCATTCAGCTCATGCGAACAGTATCATCTCCTACCACACTACGTATGTCACATATATATTAACAGTACATAGTCTCAGTGCCGAAGCAGCCCAGTGACCGCAGCCAAGGGGCAAGGTTGAAGCATCGAAGGCGAATCCTCTTTGTAATCGCAGTTTTGGCGGCCGTCTTCATACTCATGGAGGTCGGCGCCGCTTACCTCGCGCGCCCAAACCTTGTTGAACTCGAGGAGGAAGAACCCTTCCTGCTCGAAACAACCTGGCATCAGGTTGGCGACTACGCACAGTTCATTCCTGAGGGCGAAATCGCTGGGTGCTGGTCTACGGCGCTGGCTCAGATTGGGCACTACCATGGGTTAATGCCGTCTGGGCGGGTCGAGTACCAAACCACATCAGGCCTTCGGGTCCAGGAAGACCTTGGCAATTTCGAGTTTCTACCTGACCGCTTCGTGCGTAGCATCGACGAGAACACGCCTGCGGAGTCAAAAGAGCAGGTCTCCAAGTACGTATTCTTCATTGCGTCTGTGATCCACAAAGATTTTGCAGGGGAAGGTTACCTGCATCACGAGACCTTCATCGACCGCCTCGAAGAACACCTTCATTGCTCAGCGGAGTTTCACGAGTACGACAAAGAGAGTTACCTGCAATCGCAGGACTCGATTGCGGCGTTGGTCAGAACCGAGATAGATGGCGGCAGACCGCTCATGATCTATTTCGACAACGGCAAGGACTTCGGACATGCAGCCGTCATAGATGGGTACACGGTGGAATACGAAACTCTCCTGGTGCACCTGAACTTGGGCTGGGGCGGCCGCCACGATGGGTGGTACGATCTGTTTGGGCGGTTCATCGGTGTCCGCGACGACCTGCAGACGCGGTTTTTGGTAACGATCGAGCCGAATTGATGTCCGGGGTCGCCTACCTGTCGGGATCGATTCGGTAAATCACGTTGTCGATGTCGCCGGTGACGAAAATCTGACCGCTCGCGCTGACGGCCACACCGTTGAACATGTAGGTTGGGTTGTCCGGGGGGCCGGGCGCACCCAACCGCAGCCCGTCGGCCACGAGCGTGACATCTCCTGTGTTTGGGTCAATGTGGGACAATCTCCCCGCCCCACTTTCCACCACGAGCAAGTTGCCATCCAGATCGACCGCTAACCCTTCAGGCGAGTCCAATCCGGAAGCCACGACCGCAGGTGGTTCGAGAAGGGCTCCATCCGCGAAGATCTGCCACACGGTGCCACTTGACCACTCGGCTACCCAGAGGTCATCGTCGGTTGCGGCCAAACCGGTCGGAATGGAGAGACTGTCGGCCAGTACAGTTCGTTCTTCGGTGTCTGTCGCCTGCCTTACCACGCTCCCGCTTCCCTGTTCGGCAACAATGAAGCTGCCTTGAAATGGAATTGCGTTGATGGGAGCCGCAAAACCGGAGTATGTGTCAATCTTGGTTTGTGTGGTTGGATCCCATACCACGACCGAACTTCCCCACCCCGACACCAGAATCAAGTTGGCTCCGTGATCCGCAACCGCTTGTGGTGCGTCAAAGAAGAAGTCTGCGTCAACGATGCCTGCGCTGCCATCTCCTGCATCGAACTCGCGTACGGTCCAAAAGTCGGCAACGAAGATCGATACACGGCCGCGTGACGCGCTGTGTACTGCCAGCCCTCCCGGCGCGATCATCCCGCCAGGACTCAAAATGCGCACCTCACCGTCGGGGGAGACAACGCGTACCGAACCATCGCGAAAATTCGAGACGAAGATTCGCCCTTCGTCGTCAAACACCATGTTGTCTGAGTGGTTAGGTACCTCCGCAGCGACCGTCTGCTCGCGAGTGTCAGGGTCAACACGTACCACACGATCAACGGAGAGCACATGGGGATGTCCTGATGCGTCGAACTTGCACGAAAAGCCGGGCAAACCTTCGGCCAACAACTCAACCGTTCCGTCGTCGACGTTGATGCGTACGATCTGCCGCTGCGTTGGATGTGGGGCGTAGAGTAACCCATCAGGCCCAAAATCCATCGCATTCAGGTCATTGGCTGGGTTGCCGGTCCCGAGCACCAACCTGGGTGGGTTTTCGAGTTCGGGATCGAGCTCGTACAAGCGGTCTCCGGCGAATGCCTGGGCCACGAAAAGGCGGCCGTCATCGGAAAAGGTGATCGGATTCACCGACGGAGTTACGTACTGTGTCTTCACCGAACCATCGGGAGCCAAGCGTCCTACCTCACCGGTGAGGACCGACGTCCAGTAGAGCGAACCGTCAGGTCCGAATGCCAAATCGTCGGGTCCTTCAACTCCACGTTCAGGTCCGAGGCGTTCAATGATCTCGCCGGATGCGGTGTCGATCACGACGATCTCTCGCCCAAACACGCTCGCGACGTAGAGGCGGTGTTGATCGTCGAACGCCAGGCCGTTGGCGCCGTGAATGGGTGCACCACGCGCCAATATTTCAACATTTGCATCGCCGCCCGCGTCCGACCTGCAGTTCGTCGATGCTAGAGCAAGCGTCAAGGCTATCAAGGAAAACCGCAGTGTTGTGGGCGTGCGAGGAGATCGGGAACAACGCATGGTCCAACTCCTAGTTACTCGAATTACGGAAAGAGCATCGTGGTCCGGCAAAGATGCACTGCCGTCGATGGTCTGCAAGTCTGAATAGGCAGTCTTGGCCGGCATTCACGCCACCTCTCCTCCATCTTCTCCCTCCTCTGTCCAAGCTGTTCCCAGTGCGTTCCATCTTGAACCACAATGACACCTTTTTACCAAATTCCCCGTCATATACTCCATCACACGAAATATCACCACGCGAAGCAAAAGGCGCGTCATGTTCAGTCCGGAGATGAAAAAAGGCAGCATGGAGATGTTGATCCTCTCGATGCTGGACGAGAGCGAGAGTCACGGGTACGAGATCGGCAAGCAGATCGAACAGCGGTCGGGGGGGAAGATCGAGTTTCGCATCTCCACTCTCTACTCGGTGCTGTACCGGATGGAGAAAAGCGGATGGATCAAAGGACGCTGGGTGGACAAACCAGGAGAGCGTCGCCGCTGCTACTACAAGCTCACACCCAACGGCAGGAAGGTGCTGGCAGCGCAGGAGAAGACGTGGCGGGAATTCGTAGGTGTCGTGGACGATCTTCTGGGGTCCACAAATGCCTGATTGGGAACGGTACGTCAGAGAAAACATCGACCACCCGGAGCTGAAAGAGCTGGGTGAGGACCGTTTCATAGCCGAACTGGCTACCCATCTCGATACACTCTATCGAGACGCAACCGCAAGTGGAATGTCAGACGAGGAAGCTCAAAGGTTCGTGATCGAACGGTTGGGCCAACCTGAAGAAGTAGTGGAAGACCTGCTCATTTCCGCACGATTTAAACCGGCCTCGCGAACCACGCTCACTCGAGAAGAGGTTGAAATGGCGACGAGGAAGAAGGGCGGCGCCTGGATCTTCTTTGGCGACCTGTTGCACGACACCCGGTATGCCTGGCGCTCGTTGAAGATGAGTCCCGGCGTCACACTGCTTACCATCCTGATACTAGCGCTCGGAATAGGATCGACTACCGCCATCTTCAGCATTCTGAAATCGGTATTTCTGGAACCTTTGCTACATCCGGAATCACACGAACTCGTATTCCTCTGGAATACGAACACGCGTAGGGGAGGATTTGGCCCGGCTTCCTACCCCGACTTTCTCGACTGGCGAGAATCGAACCAGACCCTGGAGAGCGTTGGCGCGTTCGGAGGCACCAACCTGAATCTTACAGAGGGCGACGAGCCGATTCGCATCAGGGCGGCGCACGTCACGGCAAGCGTGTTCGACGTGCTTGGTATATCGCCGGCGTTAGGCCGCACCTTCCTGCCGGAGGAAGACCTGTCGGGTTTGCCGGTCGTAGTCCTGTCTCACACCCTGTGGAAAGGAAGGTACGGCGCTCGGCAGGATTTGCTCGGCAACACGATCCAGATAAACGGTGCCTCACACGCCGTAATCGGCATTATGCCAGAGGGATTCTTGCATCCCACGCCGTGGGGCTTCAACGATCCTTACCTGGCCTGGATTCCAATCCGCGAAGACCGCTGGACGCAAAACAGAAACAGCCACTCCTATCAGATACTCGCGCGACTTCGTGACGGTGTGCCGCTCGGGATGGCGCAGGAGGATATGCGTCAGGTGGCGCTTCGAATGGAGGAGACATATCCGGACACCAACGAAGAGAAGGGCGTCAGGGTCGTTCCACTACATCTACTGCTGTTTGGGGATGCCGGCTCTCGAATATTCCTGGTGCTCTTGGCTGCCGGTGCGGTCCTGCTGATAGCGTGCGGCAACATAGCAGGCCTTCAGATAGCTCGTGCCGCGTCCAGACGCACCGAGATCGCGGTGCGTGCGTCGCTCGGTGCCAGCCGAAGACGAGTAATGAAACAGCTTCTCACCGAAAGTCTGCTGCTCTCCCTTGCCGGCGGCTTTGCAGCGCTGATCCTTGCGTATTGGAGCCTCGGCGCCATCAAGGCTTTCCTTCCACCCATCCTGCCGCGCACAGAATCGATTGGACTCGACGGAGGAGTGCTCGGATTCGCCGTTTTGGTGTCCCTAGCCACCGGAGTCCTGTTCGGGCTCACTCCGGCTCTCGCGGCATCCCGAACGCAACTGACTGATGCGCTAAAGGAGATCGAACCGGTCGGCAGGAAAGGCAGAAGGCGTTTCGGAGCGCGGAACACATTCGTGATTGCTCAGTTCGCGCTCAGTCTCATATTGGCAAACGCAGGCCTGTTGCTCATTCGATCTTACGCGACGCTGTGCGATGTGGATCAGGGCTTCGACCGCCGGCACACATTGACGATGGCCCTTTCGCTCGGTGGAGATCGGTATGACGAGCAGGATGAGTGGAAGGCCTTTTACGACGAACTGATTCCGCGAATCGAGGCTGTACCCGGAGTTCGCCATGCGGCGGCCGTGAGCAAGCTGCCGCTTCGTGGGGGCACTAACGGGCGAGTGCTGACAGAAGATGAGATCGCCACCGAGGGTGAACACGATGGCACACTCATGGAGATCTCGACTGTAGTGGGAGACTACTTCGAGTCGATGGGGATTCCGCTGCTGGCAGGAAGGTCGTTGCATCCGGAAGACACCGACTCGACGAATCCGGGTGTGGTGATCAATGCGGCAGCCGCAACCTTGCTCTGGCCTGACGAGGACCCTTTGGGAAAGAGGTACGCATTCGGCGGAACTCCTCCCTGGCTCACGGTTGTTGGTGTTGTGGACAATGTGCGTCAGGCGGGTCCCGAACGCGGGGTTCGCGCAGAGACTTATGGCGACTTCAGCATGAGAGCGCGAGCTCGGATGTACCTGACAATTATGGCATCGGGCGATCCGGCGGCACTGATTCGACCGGTTCGAGCGGCTGTGCTTTCAGTGGACCCGCAACAGCCCGTGTCGGAGATTCGGACAATGGGCCAGATTCTCGCTGCCGACATGTCGGGACGCGAGTTCTACACCATGTTGATAGGCATGTTCTCCGCGTTGGCGCTACTGCTATCGGCGGCAGGGATCTACGGGGTCATTTCGTACTTCGTCGTTAGGAGAACGCGCGAGCTCGGAATACGAATCGCGCTCGGCGCGGGGCAGAGGGGTCTCGTGAATTTGGTGGTGCGCAGAGCTCTGTGGATCGTAGGCGTCGGGCTGATAGCCGGAGTGGTGGGGATATTCGGGTCAACTCGCATTATCGCGAACCTTCTCTACGGAGTGGAGCCGCTGGATCTCATCTCCATATTCGGTGGCATCGGATTCCTGCTGGTGGTGGGACTCGCCGCCGCATTGATTCCAGCGTTTCGGACCACGCGCATATCGCCGCTGATGGCGTTGCGAGCGGAGTGATCTTAGCCGCGGAGTGACGCGGAAGGACACGGAGTTTTTTGGTGTGTTGGGTGGGGTAACTTGGCTTCAGCAGTTTTCCGCGTGACTCCGCGTACATCCGCGGCAAATCGCACTGTGAGCATAGTGCGGACGAGCGGCTGGTTCAGTTGGCTCCGGCACGGCGCGGGCGGATGACCCGTCGATCTGCACTCTGCACTCTACAATCCGAAATCCCTACCCCGGCATCCCTCCCGGCCCACTCAGGTTCTGCTCGATTAGATCGATCGGGGCAAAAATTAGGCACCTGAGATGCGTTGCTTTTCCCGACAGTAGAGCCGGCATGAAGAGAATTTCGTTGGCGGTATTCCCCTTCGCTGCCAGCAGCACGAGCGTCAGACCGACGTAGACCACCGCCGCTACACGCCAAGTTTGGCCGCCGAATACGAAGAGCGCGATCAACGGTAACGCCACGAGGAGCGCCCCCACCCAGGGATTTAAGGTGGGCCGGTACTTGACAATTGCTATGTGGATGAGCAGGTAGAAGATGAGGATGCCTCCAAACACCCAAAGCACTCCGAGGTTGAACTCCATCGCCTCTGCGCTCATAACCGTGTAGGTCATCCAACACAACAGCGCACCCAGCATCGCCCGCAGGGTTCTCGCTATGACACCGGTATTGAGCTGCCCAGGTTGGCTATCGCTCATTCGACACTTCCCTTTCGCCGTCCGCACCTGTCATTCTCGTTTCCTACCCCGCGACCAGTATGACCTCAAGGAGAGTTGTCGCACCAGGTCTGTTGGAAGATACGTGCTCGACGTTTGGCGTGTTGAGACGTGTGCCGTTCGATAGTGAAACCCTCCATTGCAACGATTCGTCCACCGGCTAGTTTCCTCGATCAGACACACGGCTCTGAGAAATTGTGTAATTCCGGGCCTTGATAACTCAAAGGAGCGGGGCATGGAGCAAAAAGGGTATTTCGTTTCGGACATACCGCGCAGGACGTTCCTGGGGAGGAGCGTGAAGGGCGGCATCGCGATAGCCGCGGCGCCTACCCTCGTGAGTCTGCTGGAGTCATGCGCTGGTGGTAACCTGTCCACGGCAAGCGCCAAGGTGGAGATCGACGAGCAGATAATCGACGCGACGATCCACAGGGCCCTGCAGGACGGCGGTGAGTTTGCGGACATCTACGTGGAGAAACGGATCTCTCGCAACATCCGCATGGAAGAATCCCGGTTCAAGAGCGCGGAGTTCGGTGTTAGCCAGGGCGCGGGAGTGAGAGTCATATCGGGGAACAAGACTGGCTACGCCTACACAGAAGAGATCACCGAAGCGAGCATGTTGCGCGCCGCAGAAGTGGCATCTACCATCGCGCGTGGTACCGATGCTGTGCATCCGACGCATTTCTCGGGTCCGTCAGCGCGAGAGACGTTCAACACAGTCCAGATGCCGCTCGGGTCGATCGCCGACAACAGGCGCATCGATGTAATCGAACGCGCCAATCAGGCTGCGCTCGATTACGATGATCGTATCACGATGGCCATTGTCGACTACAACGACGAGGTTCGCGGCCGGCTGATCGCCACCAGCGAAGGCGTGATGCTGAGCGACGAGCAGCCGCTGTTGTTCTTCATCGTGCAGGCACTGGGCGTGGGCAACGGTACACGCCACATGGCCCGCGAACGTCTGAGCCGCCACAGCGGGTTCGAGATGTTTGATGAGGTATCGCCGGAGGAAGTAGCGCAGACGAGTGCGCGCGAGGCAATCGCAATGCTGGATGCGCAGGATGCTCCCGCCGGCCGTATGGACGTCGTGATGCAGAACGGCTGGGGCGGGGTATTGGTGCACGAGGCGGTCGGCCATCCACTCGAGGCTGATAACATCGCGCGTGAGATCGGTGCCTTCACAGGCAAGATGGGGCAGAAGGTCGCCAGCGACGTGTTCACTATGGTGGACGACGGCTCAATTCCCAATATGCGCGGCACGATCGACTACGACGACGAGGGAACTCAGGCCAAGCGCAACGTACTCATTGAGAATGGTGTGCTCGTCAACTACATGACGGACATCCTCTCGGCGAAACAGCTGGGGCTGGAGCGGACCGGCAACGGAAGGCGTGAGAGCTTCCGTTACATACCGATCCCACGTATGACCAACACGTTCATCGATGCGGGCGACTCGGACCCGGCCGATATCGTGAGCTCCACGCAGAATGGCCTATACGTTCAGAGCCTGAGCGGTGGTAGCGTCAATCCGATCACCGGCCAATTCAACTTCACCTGCCGCGAGGCATATCAGATCGAGAATGGTCAGAAGACTTACCCGGTGAAGGGCGCGACCCTGGTCGGCAACTGCATCGAGGTCGTATCCAACGTTGACGCGGTTGGCAACGACCTGGCGTTCGGACCTGGCATTTGCGGCAAGGGCCAGGCGGCCGAGGTTTCGGCCGGACAACCGACAGTGAGAATCCGTGGAATCAACGTCGGCGGAAGCCGAGCCTAACAACGAGACGCGTAGACGTCAGGGAGAGAGCAATCATGCAACACGATAATCTACCGCAGGAACTCGTTGATAGATGCGAAAGCAGGGGCGCCGACGCCGCGGAGGTCCTTCTGGAGACGAGTAGGAGACTGAGCATAGAGGTACGAAACGGCGAGGTGGAGACTGTCCAGGAATCGTCTTCACACGGTGTAGGGTTCCGCGTCTTCAAAGACGGCAAGATGGGGTTTGCGCATAGCAACGACTTGTCGGATGACTCGCTGAACGATGCCATCGCGAGCGCCGTGACTTTCTCTCGGTACATGACTGCGGACGAGCACAACATACTGCCGAGTGACACGGGTACGACGAACGTGGACGGGCTCTACGATCCTCAGATTGCCGTCATGTCGATGGACTCGAAGATTGCGATGGCCACGGAGACCGAAGAGCTGGCGATGCGCGATCGTCGGATCACCAAGAGCGACGGTGCACGGTATTACGAAGGCGACGGCACAGTTTCGCTCGCCAACTCGAACGGCTTGGCGAAAGATTACCGGTCGGGTTACTGTGGCTATGGAGTCACTGTAGTTGCGGAGCGAGGCGACCAGAAATCATCGGGCGGGGAAGGTTGCACACGACGTTACTTCGCAGACCTCGTGTCACCATCCGAGGTGGCGGAAGAGGCCGCCCGCAGTGCCTACGAGATGCTCGACCCGAGGATGGTCCAAACACAGCGGGCTCCGGTCATCTTCCACCGCGACGTTGCGTATTCACTTCTCGGCGGAATACTCGGTGCAATCAACGGCGAACGCGTGCTGCAAGGTGCGAGCTTTCTCGCCGACAAGGTCGGTAAGCAGATCGGATCTGAAATGATCACGATCGTCGACGACGGCACTGCTGCCAAGGGTTTGGGGAGTAGCCCGTTCGACGGTGAAGGGGTGCCGACGCAGAGACGTACGATTGTAGACCAAGGCGTGCTGCAGGGATTCATGTACAACACGATGGTAGCGTCCCGCGCTGGTGTAGTGAGCACCGGAAATGCTTCGCGCGGCGGCTTCTCGAGCCTGCCCGGAATCGGCCCGCATAACTTCTACATGGAGGCGGGGGAGAGCGATCCGCAGAGCATCATACGTGCAACGCGCAACGGTCTTTATTTGAAAGGCGTGACGGGCTACGGCATCAACCCCGTGAGCGGCAACTTCAGCGGCGGAGCGCAGGGATTCTGGATTCGGAACGGCAGAATCGCCTTCCCAGTACGAGGTCTGACCATTGCTTCAACCGCTGATGAGATGCTGAACGGCATCGACATGCTGGGCAATGATCTCGACATGAACCGGACGATGACGGCGCCGACACTCAGGATCGCGGAGATGCAGATCGGCGGCGCATGAACATCGAAAAATGAGCATCGAACATCGAACGTCCAACGGTAGGCAATGAGAGTTACAGTTGAGCGTTCGATGTTCCTTGTCGGATGTTGGACGTTCTCTTAGCCTTACTGCAGAATCCTCACAAGAGGCTCACTATGTCCACCTCCGAGAAGTCCGCCCCTTCCAAACAAACACGTACTGAGCACGACTTATTAGGCAATAAAGAGGTCCCGGCTGCTGCGTACTACGGCATACAGACAGTGCGAGCTCTCGAGAACTTCCACATCACGGGCGTCCCCATTCGCCAGTACCCGGAACTGATTCAGGCTCTGGCGATGGTGAAGCTCGCTACCGCCCGTGCAAACCACGACGTGGGCGAGTTGCCGGATGATGTCTTTCGGGCTATCGAGGGCGCTTGTCAGGAAGTCATGAATGGCGCACTACACGCACAGTTTCAGGTCGACGTCATTCAGGGTGGTGCAGGCACTTCGGTAAACATGAACGCCAACGAGGTCATTGCGAACCGAGCCCTAGAACTGATGGGTCGTGAGAAAGGTGACTACGAGGCCTGCAACCCGCACGATCATGTGAACAAGTCTCAATCGACCAACGATGTGTATCCGAGTGCGCTCCACATCGCCATAGTTCTGGCGAACGACGAGCTCATTGCCGAGCTTAGGGATCTGGTCGCGGCGTTCAGGGCGAAGGGGGAAGAGTTCAGGTCCATTTTGAAAATGGCACGGACGCAGCTGCAGGACGCCGTTCCGATGACTTTGGGGCAGGAGTTCGACGCTTTCGGCGAGAGCTTGGAAAATGAGACGGATGCGTTGGAACGGATCGAGCACGTGCTCCTCGAGGTCAACCTTGGCGGCACGGCTGTAGGCACCGGACTGAACGCACCTGCTGGGTACACCGATCGTTGTGTCTTCCATTTAGGCCAGATCACTGGAAAGGAGATCTACCGCGCGCGCGATCTCGTTGAGGCGACGCAGGACACCCAGGCGTTCATACTCTACTCGTCGATGTTGAAGAGCTTGGCGATCAAGCTGTCCAAGATCTGCAATGACCTCCGTCTGCTGTCGTCGGGCCCGCGAGCCGGATTCAATGAGATCAATCTGCCCGCGATGCAACCCGGGTCATCCATCATGCCAGGGAAGGTGAATCCGGTCATTCCCGAGGTGGTGAACCAGGTGTGCTATCGAGCTATCGGCAGCGATCATACGGTGACATTGGCCGCGGAGGCGGGTCAGCTCCAGCTGAACGTGATGGAGCCGGTGATCGCATACTGCATACTCGAATCCCAGACGATGTTTATGAATGCAGCGAGGACGCTACGGGAGAACTGCGTCGAGGGCGTCACGGTGAACGAGGAGGTCTGCCAGAACTACGTGAACACCTCCATCGGAATCGTGACCGCATTGAACCCGGTGCTCGGCCACGGTACGGCCACGGAGCTCGCGCGAGAGGCCCTAGCCACCGGGCGCGGAGTCGTTGAGTTGATCAGGGAGAAGAATCTTCTGTCGGAAGAGCAGGTAATGTCGGTGCTCGACCCGGCCAAGATGGCCGGGCCGACGAGGGAGTGAATCTCGATCAACGCTCGCGCAGCGGGTACTCGCTTCGCTGCAGATAGTCGTAGCGGGGGTTTCTTCCCGGCTGATAGCAGATGGCAAGAATGGAATCCTGCGCTTCCTTCCGAGTTGAATAATCTGCGAAATCGAGCGTCTTCATGACTGCCTCGAATACCCTGATCGCGCCACTGTGGTCGCAAAGTACGATTCGCCGACCGAGGTTTTTCTGTAGCAGATCGACGAAGTTGTAAGCGATTCGCCAATCGGCCTCCAACAGCGTCTCTCCGTCGGGAAAATGGTAGAAACGGTTCTTGAACATGCTCTTGGCCTTTGCCTTGAGCTCGGAATCAGAGCCGCCCCAGTCGGAACCGTATATCCGAATCACCTCGTCCATCACACCCTTCTTGGGACGGTGTGTCAGTGCACCGTACTTCTGCGAGTTGAGCCCGTAAATCGCCTTGAACGACAAGTTGAAGTAGCCGCTCTCCGTCAGGAAGTACCGAGCGGTCTGTTCGGTATTCTCCGACTCGCTCCCATAGACCAGAATGGGTGTTTCCTTGGACCAGGACCACAACGGGTATCCGGCCTCGGTCAGAGTGTCGACGGCGACGCGAAAGTCCTTGCCCAATTCGCGAGCCGTGCGGATGCCTTCTTCGTGAAGGTGGTTGCCGACGTTGCCAGAAATTCTCCGGTTGTTTTCCCAATAGTCACGGGAACCCGAACCAACGAACTCGGGATTGTCACCGCCGGATTCGTGCACCGACTTGCCGTGGCGGATGAGAAAGACCTGAGTCTGGTTCAACGGCACGTACGCTTGTGGGAAGAGCGGAAGAGCTTTGCCGTTGGGAAGCCAGACGATGCCTTCCTTTAGTATCAACCCGCTGCCGTCGTTGAGAAGACGGCCTTCCGTACGCCTTCCGCTGCCTTTGCTCTTGGCCATATCGTCGGCCAAAATCAGCTTGGTGCGATAACGGGTTCGGTTTGAGCCAATTGCTGGAATGTCCCGCGAGCACAGCTGGTCGTTGAAGTGCGACAGATTGAACTTCTGTCTCATGACCCGCATGAAGCTGTCGTTGTTGAGTAATCCGTTCCAAGCCAGGTAGAACAGGTGTGGGTTCGCCTGCGGTATCGTGCTCTGGATGAACTCGTACTTGCGCTTGATGTAGGTCTGAGGAGTGTTCTCTATGCCGAGACCTTGGATGAAGAAGTAGATGTCCTTACCTAGGTGCTTGAGGCTCTCGACAAACTCCTGAGTCACGTCCTCAGGTTTTATGTCCAACTGGTCGCCAAATACAAAGCGCAGGAATTTCAAATCATTCGTAACGCTTCTGACCGAATAGCAGTTGTGAAACTCGGCGTGCTCACGCTCCACCATTGCCGCTTCCACATATGTGCGCTGAATGCACTCCTCTACGAGAGGATTCTCAACCGCAGTATCTGAGTTCGGTCGATCCGTCTTGCCCTCGACCGGTAACTCGGGTGATGACTTTGCCACTTAAACCTCCCTAACAGGTACGCCAATGGCCAAATATATCACCGTTTGTGTCGGTGTGAATGGTAAACGCTAGTTGAAACACTCCAACATCTCCCCGATAACGATTGTGCGAACCCTCTTTTGGCGTTTCTCAACGCCGCCATACTCCGCCGCGTATTTTCAGCAGAGGCCCGACGAAATCCGGGCGGGAGTCGCAACTTATTCAAAGGGAATTATGAAGACGGGAGTTTCGAGTCTCTTCCTGACTCTAGTACTGATCGCGCCCTCTCTGTCGGCCCAAGTATCTGGAGCCGACGACATCAAATCACTCAGGCTGAACGCTGCGCAGGCAGAGACATTCCGCCTGGACGGTCTCCTCACTGAAGTGTTTTGGCAGTCGGCTTTGGCCGTTTCGGATTTCAAGCAACAAGAGCCCGACGAAGGGGCGCCGGCTACGGAGGCCACGGAGGTCAGGGTAGCAGTGGACGGTGAGAACGTGTACGTAGCCGTGATGGCCTTCGATCGGGAGCCGGACAGGATAGTGAGTAGGATTCTTCGGCGAGATCAGATCATGGAAAATCACCACGGTGATTTCCAATTTGCTGGAGACGATGCGGTTGCGATCCTCTTCGACACGTTTCACGACAGTCGCAATGCCTTCGTCTTTGCCACCAACCCCAACGGCGCCGAGTTCGAGGCGCTCATTACGGATGAGGGTGGCGAACTCAACATAGACTGGAGGGCGGTGTGGGAGGTCGCAACCAGTCGGACGGGCGATGGGTGGTCGGCTGAGTTTGCGATACCACTTCGGACGCTCCGGTATCCGGAAGGTACGGACGGGAGTTCTTGGGGGTTCAACGTGATCAGGGCGATCCGACGACGGAACGAGACTGCATTGTGGCAGTCCTGGTCACGCGACAACGAGGGTTTCCAGCGCGTCAGCAGAGCGGGGCACCTGACGGGGATGGACAACCTGCCGAGATACGGTATCAACGCCGAGGTGAAGCCGTTTTTGTTGGGAGGAACCAGGCAGGAGCTCGACGAGAACGGGGAAACCCCCATGCGACGCCAGACGGAGGTTGGCCTGGACGTCAAATCGGAGCTGATGCCTGGGTTGGTGTTGGACCTCACAGTGAACACCGACTTCGCGCAGGTCGAAGTTGATGACGAGCAGGTGAACCTCACGCGGTTCTCGCTCTTTTACCCGGAAAAGCGGGATTTCTTTCTCGAAAACGCGGGAATATTCGACATCGGGTTTGACGGTGGCTTCGGCCCGCCACCGTACCAGCAGTTTTTCTCGCGGCGGATTGGGATCGGCGTCGACGGCGCCATCCCGATACTCGGAGGCGCCCGGCTCACGGGGAGGGTCGGTGGGCAAACTCTTGGTGTCATGAACGTGTTGACCGCGGAGTCGGGAGACACACCCATGACGAGTTACTCTGTGGTGCGAATGAAGCGGGATATTGGGGAGAACAACTTCTTGGGATGGATGGTTACCGACCGGCGTGACGGCGACGGGTCCAACACGGTGGCTGCACTGGACGGGTCGTTCTGGCTGAAGCCGACGCTGAATGTGAAGGGGTTCTACAACCGCAGCTTCACTAGAGGTGACGGTGGGGAAGACCACGCCTATTCGGTTGCAATGGAATACCAGACAGATCTGGTCGGGGCGTCATTCAATCACCTCACTATTGGCCCTGAGGCGCGGGCTGACTTGGGGTTCATCACGAGGACGGACATTCGCCTCACCGGTGCCGAGTTTCGGCTCGCTCCCAGACCGGGGCGCTGGGGGATTCGGGTCATCGACAGTGATGTGGAGGTGGAGTACATCTCCACCACAGACGGGAGGATGCAGGACTGGGAGGCCGGATTCTTCGTGCGCCCTGAGTTTGAATCCGGTGAAAGCATCGGAGGCATGGACAACCTGGGTGAGACTCAGCTGGATGAGGGGTTCATGTTGGCAGATTCCATCCCGATTGCGGCAGGACGTTACGACGCATCAGAAGCCCGGATATTCCTCAACAGCAGCCGGCACCGCGCCGTAGTGGGTGAGCTTCGTGGCGGGTGGGCGCAGTTCTTTGGTGGGTCCCACTGGTCGGCGGAGGCCAGCGTTTCTGCCTCTCCCAACCCACAGATCTCGATGGAGCTAGCGTACGCGTGGAACCGAATCGACGTGCCGAATGGTGAACTCACCGCCAACATCACATCGCTCAGGTTCGGGTATGCGTTCTCCACCAAGCTGATAACGAATGCGTTGGTTCAGTACAACAGCCTGGACAACGATGTCTCTGCCAACCTCCGGTTGAACTTCATCCACCGGCCCGGAAGCGACTTGTTCATCGTGTTCACCGAACGGCGAGGCGTGCAGGACGAGCTTTGGGATCTGTCGAACCGGGGATTGGTGGCCAAGCTGACGTATCTGGCGAGGCTATGAGGGGCTCAGTGAGATAGGCCGACGAGCTGCGACAGTATTACCGAGGCACTGTCGTCGAACTTTATGTCGGCCATGTCGTCGAGTGGCGTCTCTCCGATGTTGATGATCACCAGTTGCGCTCCGCCCCGCTTTGCCAGCACCGGGAGCTGTGCAGCGGGCTGAACAACGAGGGAACTCCCCAGAACGAGAAATGCGTCGCATGCAGCGGCGGCCTGTGCGGCCGCATCTAGAGCATCGTCCGGCAGCGACTCTCCAAAGAACACCACGTCGGGGCGGACCAATCCCCCGCAGGGGCACCGGGCAGGTACCTCCCGGTTCACCAGGTCGAAAGCCTCGTTCATCGTCAGGGTGTTCGAGCAGTCCATACAGTAGAATCTGCGGGTGTTTCCGTGCAGCTCGATGACCTCTCGCTGTCCGGCTTCAAAGTGGAGACCGTCGATGTTTTGAGTTATGACCGTGGTGCATTTGCCCAAACCCTCCAGCTTTGCCAACGCAATGTGGCCTTCGTTGGGCTCTGCATCCCGCAGGATCGGGTACCTGACGTCACGGAAGAAACTCCAATAGTACGAGGGGTCATGCAGGAAGTAGTTGATGTTGGCGTATTTGTCCGGGTCGTATTCGTTCCACAACCCTCCAGCCCCACGATAGGTGGGGATCCCGCTTTCAGCGGAGAGACCGGCTCCTGAGAACGCAACGATGTTGGATGACTCTTTGATGATGGTATTGAGTTGGTCAATTGCCTTGTCCATCACGGCAGCCCCTGGCATAGGAGGTCGAATATCTTGGCCCGGAATGCACCTGCATTGTAACCATCATCTCAACGCTGCGTGCGGACAGAGAGTGGTGTGTATGTTGTGCCGCGCTACATATTGTATGCTGGCTGTCGACTGCTCAAAACCATTTGCGAGAGGTTCCTCAGACATGTCTTGCCGTTCATTTCTTCCAGTGCTGATGCTACTTGCCGTCGGTTTCAATCCATTTGTGGCGGTGGCCCATACTCAGGGAGAAAGCCGCCCCAACATTGTCCTGATGTTTCCGGACAACCTCGGCTGGGGTGAGGTAGGTGTCTATGGTGGTGTTCGGGGCGTGGCAACACCCAGCATCGACCGCATTGCCGAGGAAGGAATTCGGCTGAACAACTTCAATGTCGAAAACTCCTGCACCATATCGCGCCTCGCGTTGATGACTGGGCGCTATGCGATCCGCACGGGCGGCGACCATCTAGTCGGCGTGACACTCTGGGAGGTAACGCTTGCAGAAGCGCTCCAGTCGGTGGGGTACGCGACAGGACTCTTCGGCAAGTGGCATCTGGGTGGAGAAAACTGGGAGGGCCGTCGCGGGCCGACCAATCAGGGCTTCGACGAGTGGTACGGCATTCCCGGCACCAGTCACACGGCCCAGTTCACGACCTTTGAGAACTTCGACACCACCACCATGAGGGTGCCATACATCTGGCAGGGCCGAGCGGGTGAGGCGCCGCAGAGGGTGAAACCCTACGACATGGACACTCGGCGCACTGTCGACCGGGAAGCGGCCGAACGCGGCATAGAGTTCATGGAGCGAAACGTTGGGGATGGACGGCCCTTCTTCTTTTACTATCCGCAGACGCAGATACACTTTCCCACGCTGCCGCATCCAGATTTCGTCGGCACGACCGGCGCCGGTGACATTGGCGACGCCATGGCCGACGTCGACCACAACGTGGACCTGGTTTTGTCCGCCATTGACCGGCTCGGGATAACAGACAACACGATCGTGTTCTGGTGCACCGACAACGGGGCTGAGGAACGCAGGCCGTGGCGCGGCACCGCGGGGCCGTGGAGTGGCTTTTACAACACCATGTTGGAAGGAGGGATACGAACGCCGTGCGTAATTCGTTGGCCGGACCGTATTCCCGCCGGTCAGGTGTCGAACGAAATCGTTCACTCGGTCGACTTCTTCCCGACTCTCGCCGCAGCGGTCGGTGCGCCCGAGATAGTGCCTACCGATCGGCCGATGGACGGTGTGAACCAACTTCCGTTCCTCGAGGGCAGGCAGGCGCATTCGAACCGCGAGACCGTGTTGTACTGGGATTGGAGAGGTGGTCTGGAAGCAGTCAAGTGGAGAGACTGGAAATTCTTCTTCTCATACCGGTTCAGTTCGGTGGTTCCGAACCCTCCAGAAAGCATGCGCTTGTTCAACCTGCGCACGGACCCCAAGGAAGAGACAGACGTCAAAGATTACTACCCCTGGGTGATAGGCATGATAGATCGGATCGTCGCTGACTTCGAGGCATCAACCGAGTCATTTCCGAATACGCCACGGGGCACACCTGACCCGTACACTCCAACGCAATCGAACCGGTAACGGGCAATGTGCAATAACCGTCCAAAGGGATTTGCGATGAGACGATCGATTGTCGTTCTGCCGGCGCTTGCCGCTAGCATGTTCTTCGCCGGGTTGTCAGCACAACAGCGGCCGAACTTTTCTGGCGCATGGTCGGGCCCGCCGCCGGGCTCGCCCGCTCAGAGCGGTGGCCCCAGGGCGTCACTTGGGAACGGCTGGGGTGAGAGCTTCACGATCGTACAGCACTCGGACACGCTCACGGTCGCTCGGGTATTGTATAGGCCTCGTGACTACCAACCGACTCTCAAGTTCCGTTACGCTCTGGACGGGTCGGAAAGCCGCAACACAATACCCATGGGCCGAGGGATGCAGGTGCATGTTGCTACAGCCGATTGGGAGAATGACAAACTCGTCATCACCATGGTGTATGATGTGCCTGACGCAGCAGGCGGCGACGCGGTTACGTGCGAGGTGAAGCAGACGCTGTCACTTGTGCCGCCTCGACAGGCGGTTGGAGAAGCCTCGCTCGTGATCGAAACGAACCGCTGCGGTGTCTTGGGTGGCATCCCATCCACGACCAGAACGGAGTACACCAAGAATTAGCGTTTCCGAAACGTCAGACACGACAAGAGCCGAGGCGATCTTTCCACCTCGGCTCTCGTTTCTCCACTCACCACTCCCTATATACCGCTCACCGCCTACGGCCAGTTCGGAATCCTCCCGCTGGTCCACGGTGCGCCTGCCGCCTCCGCCGCATCTTCGATCCGCTTGAGATCGGTGTCGATCAGCGTTCTGAACCGAGCAAGAATGCCGCTGAATTCGCCTGCAACGACGTCGTACTGCTCTCTGTGGAATCCTGTAACCTCGTGCAAGAGGCTGCCCCAGCCGCCGGTGAAGCGACGAAGGCGTCCGGTCAGCGATGGAGGTGTAGACTGGCGCCGGCGCCGCACAGTCGGGTCACCATTCATCGCCCACTGCACGTCGCGAAGGCTGTTCTCGAGCGCCATGAGGTCCGTTCGGATTTGCGGATCGGCATTGGGCGTTTGGTCCAGCGCCCGTTTCAACAATCCTATCCGGGTCATTGCCTCACCCGCGGCGGAGTTTGCACCCAGCACCGCGCGTTGCAACCGTGCCGCCTGTTGCTCGAAAGCCAGCACCTCGGCCGAGCGCGGTGTCGCCACGTCGTCGAGCAAGTAGACCTCGAAACTCTGTGGTTCGCCCACAGGTGTGACCTCGCCGCGCACGATTTTAGCGAGTGAGACAGTGTAAGTACCAGGTACGACGTATGGACCGCTCCCGCTGCCTCCGCCAAAGCCCATGAACCCGCCAACGCCACCGCCCGATCTGATCGGACTCGACGACGGGTACCTCAGATCCCAAGTGACTCTGGTGACGCCGGAAGACGTGCGACCGGTGAGCCGCCGTACGATCCTGCCCTCGGGATCGCTGACGGTGAGTATCATCTGTGGGGCAACCTCGAGGTCTTCTGTGCGCAGGGAGTCCCACGAGGGATAGAACACGTCTTCGCCGCGACGTGCCGTAGCTCGGTCGGCGCGTTGGCGTTCGTCACGCTGGGAACGAATCGCGTCTTTCAGGTAGTAGTAGAATGTCGCACCCACGGTTGGATTGCTTCTCGTGAAGAACCTAGCGCCCTGCCAACTCGCGTCCGGATTCGAGGTCACGAACAAAGGAGTGCGAATAACCGGCAATAACCCGCCGTCGCTCGCGAGCAGCTCGGGCGTAAGAGAGCGCAACATCTCCAAGTCATCGAGTACGTAGAAGCCGCGCCCGAAGGTTGCGATCACGAGATCGTCGTGCTGCGTTTGGAACACCATGTCACGCACGAAGATGGTCGGCAGACCGCCGCGGATACGATGCCAGTTCTCGCCGCCGTTGTTCGAAAAGTAGATGCCGAATTCGGTGCCTGCGAAAAGCAGGTTAGGGTCCTTGTAATCCTCCAGGATCGTGTACACCGTGCCGCGCTCGGGAAGGTTGTTCTGAATTACTTCCCAGCTGCGTCCCAAATCGGTGCTCTTGGCGATGTACGGCTTGTAGTCGCCGGCCTTGTGGTTATCGAACGCGACGTAGACCGTGTTGGCGTCGTGCCAGGACGGCTGAATGTCGGTGACGAAGGTCGTGTCGGGCACCTCATTCCCAACCGATGGAATCGCTCGCCAGTTGTCGCCGCCGTCCTCACTTATCTGAATCATTCCGTCGTCCGTGCCTGCAAAGAGGAGCCCTTCCTGCAGTGGCGACTCTGCCAAGCTCACCACAGCTCCCCAGACCGATGTCGAAGCGTTCTTCGCCACAGCGTCAACGCCCCACACTCGACCCATCACCTTCAGGCGGTTGCGGTCGATCTGTTTCGTGAGGTCTGGGCTAGCGGTGCGCCAGCTACCGCCGCGATCGTCACTACGGAAGATGCGGTTCGCTGCGAAATACAGGCGCGACGGCGAATGAGGACTGATGATGAGCGGGGCATCCCAGTGCCAGGTCAAGGCGCCCTCACCCGGCGCCGGTTCGGGACGGATCGAAACCCGCTCACCTGTTGCCAGATTGAATCGCGATAGCCCAGCATGCTGAGACTCGGCGTAGACTATGTTCGGGTCGGTGGGATCGATACGCGAGTAGAAACCATCTCCACCTTGCGTGAGGAACCAGTCGGCATTTCTGCTACCGCGACGGGTGCGCGTGCGTGACGGTCCGCCGAACGAGCTGTTGTCTTGAGTGCCACCGAATACTCGGTAAAACGGCCTGAGGCTATCGACTTCGACGCGATAGAACTGACCCAGTGGAAGGTTCTGGAAGAAGTCATACGTTCTGCCACGGTCAAATGTCTCATACAATCCGCCGTCGCAGCCAATCAAAAGGTGATTGTTGTTGTCGGGATCGATCCAAATCGCCTGGTTGTCGACGTGTTTGTTAGTTTCTCCCAAGCGCTCGAAGTTGCGACCGCCATCGTCGCTGATCCAATTCATCATGTCCATTGCGTACACGCGGTCGACCTTGACGGGGTCGGCTTCGATTTCCTGGTAGTAGAGGCCAATCGTCGTCAGGTCGCTCATGCGCTCCCAGGTGACGCCGTTGTTCTGCGACCGGTAGAAACCGCCGTTGCTGGCCGCCTCGACGATGGCATAGACCACGTCGGGGTTAACAGGCGACATGGCAAGCCCTATGCGGCCGAGGTCTCCACTGGGCAGGCCTCGTTGGGATTTGGTCCACGTTGCTCCGCCATCCGTGGTCCTGTGGATGCCCGACTGCGGTCCGCCTGCGATGTATGCAAACTGTCGCCGCGCACGCTGCCACGTGGTCGCGATGAGCACATCGGGATTCCGTGGATCCATGACCAGATCGCTAACGCCGGCCCACTCGCCGCCGTCCAAGATCTTGTTCCACGTCGTACCACCGTCCGTGGTCTTGTAGAGGCCGCGGTCGCCGCCGCCGCTGAACACCGGCCCCTGCGAGGCCACATATATCACGTCGGAGTTCCGCGGATCGATGATGATTCTGCCGATATGCTCAGACTCAGGCAGGCCCATGTTCGTCCAGCTACGGCCGCCGTCTATCGACTTGTAGACACCGTCACCATATGAAACTGAACGCTGAGAGTTGTTTTCCCCAGAACCGACCCAAATCACGTTGGGATTCTTCTGATCGATGACCACTTCACCTATGGAGTAGGAATTCTCGCCATCGAAGATGGGCGAAAACGTGGTTCCGGCATTAGTGGTCTTCCAAAGTCCGCCTGAAGCGGCGGCAACATACCAGGTGTACTTGTCGGCCGGGTGCACCGCAATGTCGCTGATTCGGCCGGATACGACTGCCGGGCCGATGGAGCGGAACCTGACCGCGCCAATTGCGGATGCCAGCGGGTCGCGCTGTGTGGCGGAATCAGCGTTTGCCTGGCCGCCGCGCCTGCGCTGAGCGTCGGCCGGAGCAAGAGCTGTCAGGATCATCAGTGCCAGAGCGAACAGTGATGGCAACAATACTCGTCTTGAGGGCATGGGCGTTCGGACCTCGTGCTTGTGTTGGTTTGGTACGGACGGGCCCTCACGCTTGGCTGGACCCGGAGTGTCTGAAAAGGTACTCGGCCGTTACGGTCAGCGCACGCTCTAGCCAAGCCTCCGTCGAGGTGATAAGCTAGGCGCACATCCAACTCAGGCGTTTCGAAATGGCCAGATTCAAGACCAAGTTAGGCAGCTCGATTTTCTTTGCGAGCATGAGTTTGCTGCTCATCTCCTGCGCCGGAAACTCCGGTGGCACTACCTACAGCGTGTACTTCCTCGGCGGGCAGTCGAACATGGATGGCTACGGGTATGTCAGCGAGCTCCCAGCGGAACTGAACTCACCGGTTACTGGCGCACGGATATTTCACGGCAACCCGGCGCGGGATGATTCAACTGGCGGAGGCGTCGGGATTTGGTCCGAACTCCAGCCTGGCCATGGAGTCGGGTTCTCATCTGACTACCGGGAGAACTCCTACTCCGAACGATTCGGCGTCGAGCAGACCTTCGCGTTGCAGCTGCTCGAATCAGACCCTGACGCCAACATCGCGATCATCAAATACTCGCGCGGGGGAACGTCGATTGATGCAGAAGCGGCTCGCCAGTTCGGTTCATGGGATCCGGATTATGACGATGGAGAAGGCGTCAATCAGTACGACCATTTCCTTACGACTCTTCAGAACGCGATGACGATCGCCGACATCGACGGTGACGGAGCCGACGATACTCTGGTGCCTGCCGGGATCATCTGGATGCAGGGCGAAAGCGATGCGGCATACACGGAAGCCATCGCGCAGCGGTACCAGGACAACCTCACGAGGCTGATGGGCCTGATAAGGGACGCGTTTGGCGTTGAGCACTTGCCGATTGTCATTGGCCGCATTTCAGACTCGGGGCAGGACGAGGAAGACGGGATGGTGTGGGACTATATGGATATCGTGCATGCCGCGCAGGCAGGGTTCGTGGGCGAAGACATGGCGGCGGCGCTGGTGACTTCGACTGAACACTACTCCTATTCGGATCCGTGGCACTACGACACGGAGGGGTACATCGACTTGGGTAGGAAATTTGCTGAAGCGGTTTTGGAGGTGAGATGATCAAAAGGCGGCTGGCATCTTGTTTTGCCGTTGGGGGTTTGGGTTTGGTTCTGATCTCGTGCGCCCCACAAACGGACACCTACACGTCGGGCGGACGTGCAATCGCAGACGCGGCGGCAGACACAGACGGGGTCACGAGAATTCTCGTCTATTACGACATGGAAGGGATCTCGGGCCAAAACGATCTTCGGACACTCAGCTACGGTAATCCGGAATACGAGCCGGCCCGCGAGTGGCTCACCAATGATGTGAACGCGGTGATTGAGGGACTCTTCGCGGGTGGGGCAGATGAGGTCGACGTTGTCGACGCACACGGCAGTGGCAACCCCGAACCGGATATATTGGTCGAGCGCATGGATGAGCGTGCAAGTCTGCTCGACAAAGGCGAACCATTCCGACCATATACCGATCTCACCGAGGGGGGGCGCTACGACGGGGTTGCGGTTGTGTGTATGCACTCCAAAACAGGCGGTGGTGGGTTCGGCGCACACACCTTCACGCTCGGCATGGATTGGATATTGAACGACTTGTCCATAACCGAGACCGAGATCATCGCATATGCGTGGGGGCAGGTAGACGTGCCCGTCATCTTTGCCTCAGGTGACAATACGCTCGCCGATCAGCTGTCGTGGATGGATTGGCTAGAGTACGTAACCGTGAAGACCGCGCTCGCCGCTGACGACGCGGAACTCCGGCCGTTCGAGGACGTGCACGCTGAGATGCGTGCGGCGGCAAGAAGGGCGGTCGAGAAGTTGGCTGCGAGCAAAGCCGTAACATTGACGACGCCCATCAAGGCGCAGCTCAGGGCCGTGCATCCAGCGGGACTCGGCCAGTTGGAGGGCGTTCCCGGTATCGACTACCAGGACCGCACGGTGACGTTCTATGCCGATGAATACATGGAAGCATACAATGGAATCGAAGCACTGATCGGTGTTGCCACTCAGGATTACATGCAACTCCTCAACGCCGCCGTTGGCGCACAGCCCAACAGTGCTGAAATCCGCGAGCATTTTGTCGAATCTCTTTTCCGACGCTGGGCGGACGTGGAGTCGGGACGGTGGGATGCGCCCACGCGTCCTGCTCGGGCACCGGGCGAAAGACGCTACTTCGGGGTTAACTGAGGAGATTGAGGGATTCTAGCAGATGGAAATGGGAGAGGATTCGCGATGGTGCTAGAGGGCACTGAGTCTGACCGTCAGGGTCGACCGCGGTTTTCCGGCATCGCGACCTTGATGCGTGCACCGCTCATACAAGACCCTTCGGAACTGGACATCGCTCTGATTGGCGTCCCGTTCGACGGAGGCGTCGAGAACCGGCCAGGAGCCAGACACGGGCCGCGCGAGGTGCGCAATGCATCGTGCTTAATCAGGGACATCCATCATGTCACGCGCGTAAATCCGCACGACATCTGCAGAGTGGCAGATATGGGTGACGTTCCCATCCCGCATTCATTCGACCTGGAGTCGGCGCACGGTGACATCTTCGAGTTCTTTCGCCGCGCCGTAGAGTCTGGTGCAACGCCTTTGAGCGTCGGCGGCGACCATTCGATAGCATTGCCGATTTTGCGGGCGTTCGCGGCCAATTCGAAGGTCGGCTTGGTGCAATTCGATGCCCACACCGACACCTTTGACGAGGAACTTGGGAACCGATACACGCACGGAACGCCATTCCGCCGAGCTGTCGAGGAGGGGCTCCTCGATCCCAATCGCACCGTGCAGATCGGCATAAGAGGCGCGCAAGATTCGGAAGAAGGGTGGTCCTATTCTGCCGATTCAGGAATGCGCGTGATCTTCATGGAGGAGTTCATAGCGTTGGGCGTGGACGGGGTGATCTCTGAGATACGCCGTGTTGTCGGTGATCTCCCTACATACGTGTCGTTCGACGTGGATTGTCTCGACCCAGCGTTTGCCTGTGGCACCGGGACCCCCGAGGTGGGTGGCATGACCACTGCCGAGGCGCAGGCGATGCTGCGGGGATTGCGAGGATTGAACTTGGTCGGTGGTGACGTGGTCGAGGTTGCTCCTCCATTCGACCCGTCGGGGAATACTGCATTGGTTGGCGCTACCATGATGTATGAGATTCTCTGCTGTTTGGCTGAGGCTGTTGCACAAAAGAAAGGTCGATGAGCGCTAGGACGGGTGCTCGGGCCTGTGCGACATTGTGCTGTGTCGCTGCGGTGCAAATCATAGTGCCTGGCACACTTTCAGCTCAGGCCAGCGACAGGTGCCCCGAGGTGGAATGGTCACGCTGGTATCCTGCGGCCGCTGGCCTGCATTTCACCTACAAAATCTGCTACCGAGGAGTCAACCAGGAATTCGAATGGAATTGGAGCAATTTTTCTAACGAGAGTGTCAGCCTCGCATACCGGATATTCACGCGCGAAGTGGACAACTGCAAAGCACCGGCACACGAAGCGATAGGGTCCGGACACTTGTCAGTTCCGCCAAACACGCGCTTGGATGTACCGGGTGGTGGGTTTGCAGAACCCGGCCGGCAAGGCAGAGTGCATCTGTGCATCTCGCGAGATTGGCAAAACGCCGTCCAGAGGGCAATCGACTCTCTCGATGTTGGAACGCGTATTCGGGTTTCGAGAACATCCACACCGAACGAGCAATTGGCTGGAGCCTTAACCTCGATTGGGCCTAACGCGGTGCTGTTTGCCGAATCGGGGTCCGACTCCAGCACGGCCGGATCGGAGAGCTGGATTCAGCTCGACGACATTGCAGAGCTGGCAATCAGCAGAGGCATACGGAACAGGGCCACAGTTGGGTTGCTGACAGGAGGCATCGCCGGAGTACTGGGAGGTGCCGCGATTGGGGCTTTGACGTCGGGTTATAGCTGTGAAACAATTGACCATCCACTGTATGTGATCAACAACTCTCCGGCTCGCACGCGCGTTTGCACGGGTGCTCTCCCAGGCAAACGGGCTGCAATAGTGGGGCTAATATCTGGCGCTGCAGGTGGCGCGCTCGGGTACTTGATTGGCTCGAAGATGCTCAAGGAGAGCTGGGCGAACGCCGGCCCTACATGGACTCTCGTGAGGTTCTGATCGCCTCGTGACAAACGCTTCTTTCTCGCCGTTTTCGGAACTGCACAAATGACGACTGCTTCAAACTCACCACTCATCGCTCGCTGCGTGTCGGAAATGCCTCGGCGTTATAACGCCATAGACATTCTGGAACGGAATCTCGATCGTTTCGGCGAAAAGTCGGCTCTCTATTCGGACGATCGTTGTTTGACCTTTCAAGAAGTCTCCCACGAGGTCAATCAGCTGGGGAATGCTCTGCTCGATCTCGACGTCAGGGTAGGTGAGGTCGTTGGCATTCTCTCCCCTGACTGCGCCGAGTGGACGACAGCGTTCTTTGCGACGTTCAAGGTCGGTGGTGTGGCGCTGGGTTTGAACACATTGCTCAGAGCGCCTGAGTACACGTTCATGCTGAACGACAGTCGAGTTGGTGTGCTATTCGTTCACCGCTCGCTCCTGGACGTAGCTGCTGAAGCAGTTGCACTGGCGCCAGGTGTGCGACACGTGATAGTGATCGGTGGCGGTGCCGGCAATTATCATGATTACTCTACCCTGATTCAGGGGATGCCCGAGACTCTCCAAGCAGTCGACACCAACCGCAACGAGTTTGCCATACTCAACTACTCGAGCGGAACCACCGGAGAGCCGAAGGGCATCGCGCATCCCCACAAGGACTTCGCGATCTCAGCTCAGCTATGGGCAAACGATGTTCTTGGAATGAAGGATAGCGATCGAATCCTGTCGAACGCCAAGATGTTCTTCGGCTTTGGCGTGGGTGGAGGATTGCTCTTCCCGTGGTACTCCGGCGCAAGCATCGTGATCAACCCAGAACCGCCGCGCGACACAATGGAGGTGCTCAGCAAGATCGAGCAGTACAAACCAACGATCTTCTTCAACGCCCCGACGGGATATGCCGCTGCTCTCGCAATTCCGGACCTGCGTGAGCAATTCGACCTTTCGAGCCTTCGCGTGTGCGTGTCCGCCGGCGAGTCTCTGCCGGCTCCAATCTGGCATGCGTGGAAGGAACGCACCGGAGTTGAGATAATCGACGGCATCGGCAGCACCGAGGCGTTCCACATCTTCATATCGAACCGACCGGGTGAGGTTCGCCCCGGGAGCACTGGCCAACCGGTGCGGGGCTATGAAGTGAAGATCGTTGACGAAGAAGGAAATCCAACGCCTCAGGGCGAGGTCGGTCGGCTGCTTCTCAAAGGCGAAACGACCGCGCTCAGTTACCTCAATCAGTATGAGCGCACGAAGAAGACGTTCATGGGAGAATGGATAGACACTGGCGACAAATACCGTGTCGACGACGATGGTTACTACTGGCACGCCGGACGTACCGACGACATGCTCAAGGTTGGGGGAATCTGGGTATCGCCCACCGAGGTCGAGAGTTCGCTAATCGGGCATGACGCTGTGATAGAATGCGCAGTGGTTGGCGCAAAGGACGAATCCGACCTGGTGAAGCCCAAAGCTTATGTGGTTCTCGCAGATGGCTGTGAGGGTACGGACAAACTCGCCGAGGAGTTGATCTCCTACTGCGTTGAGAAGATGGCGGCATACAAGAGGCCGCGCTGGGTCGTGTTTTTGGATGAACTTCCAAAGACGGCGACGGGCAAGATTCAGAGGTTTAAGCTGAGATAGCCGCCCACCCACTCACTACCTACCACCCACCCCTCGTGAAACCATATCGTAACCCGATACGTAGTACGGAACACGATATGTTCAATAATTCGCAGTGCTGGAGGCTGAATGCTTAGGACACCTGCCAGAATCAGGGAATTGCTGCCGTTGCGCCCGGCGGTCTTTCACATACTCGTGGTGCTGGCTGAGGGAGAGCGCCATGGGTATGCGGTGAAGCAGGAGGTCGAACAGCGGACCGACGGATTGGTGAAGATGGGACCAGGAACGCTCTACGAATCGATTCAACGAATGTTGGATAGGGAATTGGTAGAAGAGGCGTCGAGTCGACCGAATCCCGAGAACGACCAGGCACAAAGGCGGTATTACAGGTTGACCGACTTCGGCCGAGAGGTGCTCGAGGCTGAAGTGGCTCGCTTGGGCGCAATCGTGGATGACGCTCGTGCGTCGCTTCTCGGTGCCAAACCCGCCTGATGCCCGAGCGAGATCTACGGGTTTTGAGGCGCCTCGGATACGCCGCGTACCGGGTCCTCGTTCTGATCTTTCCGAGGCGGTTTCGCAAAGCCTACAATAGCGAACTTCTCGAGGCCTATTTGCGTCAGCGGGATGAATCCCGATATGGCTCCGGACTGACGGGGCAACTCCGTTTTTCGATGGACATTCTGACCGACACGATTTGCTCCGCTGCGCGGCAACATAGGGTGGCTCTTTTCGGCAGACGTGACTCGGCACACTCGTACGCTATGAACGAACTGAGTCAAACGGGGCAGGGGGTTGGAGGAATGGTCGATTCGATTTTGCGCGATGTCCGCGATGCAGTTCGCTCCGTCCGCAGGAGCCCCGGCTTCTCGGCACTGGTAATCCTCATACTTTCCCTCGGCATCGGCGCGAATGTCGCGATGTTCAGCGTCACGAACGCAGCGTTGCTCAGAGCACTGCCGTTTCCGGAGCCGGATCGGCTGGTTTCGGGACGGACCACCTGGAGTGGCAGGATCGGACCTTCGGTGTCCATCCCGGATTACCGTGACTACCGAGACCGCAACGACGTCTTCCAGTCGCTGGCCTTGATGAGAGGTGGCACCGACGGTCACACCGTGCTCGGTGGTGCCACACCTGAGCGGGTAACTGGCCATCGTGTGTCCACGAACTTCTTCGAGACCCTGAGAGTGAGGTCGGCGTTGGGTCGAGGTTTCGTACCGGAAGAAGGTGAGCCTGATGCTCCCGTGGTGATTGTACTGAGCCACGGATATTGGCAACGCCGGTTTGGGGGATCAGCGGACGTTCTTGGAAAAAGCTTCAACATCGATGGTAGCCCTTGCACCATCGTCGGAGTGATGCCCGCCGGCTTCCGCCTGATGTTCGACGTCGATTTCTGGCGCCCGAACCGCTGGGAGGGCGCGCGCGGGTCTCATAGCTGGCTCATTGTCGGAAGGCTCGAGAGCGGAGTGTCAGTCGAGCAGGCGCAAAGCCAGATGGACGTGATCTCATTGCAGCTACAAGAGGCATATCCCGAAACGAACGAGAACAAAGCTCTTCTGATCACTGACCTGCAAGATTCTCTATCGGAGAGCTACCGGGTTGGTGTGATCTTGTTGATGGGTAGCATCGGCTTGGTGCTCCTGATCGCGTGCGGCAATGTTGCGAGCCTCCTTCTGGCTCGTGGATCTGCGAGGACGACAGAACTGTCTGTGCGAGCAGCACTCGGAGCCTCAGGAGGGCGGCTCGTACGTCTGCTGTTTGCGGAGAGCCTGCTTCTCGCCGCATTTGCCTGCGTTTTAGGAGTTGCTCTGGCGGTTTGGCTCCAAGGACTGATATTGGCCGTCATGCCCCTTGACTACCTGGGAATAGAGCGGCTCGGCGTGTCTGCGCCAATGCTCGCATTCGCGTTGCTCATCTCGATCGGCACGGCCGTTCTGGCGGGTGGATTCCCAGCACTTTCGGGTTCGCGCGCCGACCCAGCGCAACAGCTGAAGGGTGCTCTGCGAGTATCGGCGTCGGGTGGCTCAACACGAGTGAGGAGTAGTCTGGTGGTCGTCCAGGTCGCGCTTTCCGCACTACTCCTGATTGGAGCGGGGCTGTTGGTTCGGAGTTTCGCGAGCCTCTCAGACGTAGACGTGGGCTTCGAGACGCAGAATATCCTCACCGCCGAAGTCCGACTCCCGACCACCGAGTACACCGATGCAAACTCCCGAGCGATGTTTTTCGCCGGACTCCTCGAAGATGTCCGGGCGATACCTGGAGTTCGATCTGCCAGTGCGATCAACAAACTCCCGATTTGGTCGCCCTGGATGAACTGGGGTGTTTGGAACCCCGAGCACCCGCCCGCGAGTAACAGCGACTGGCAATCGGCGTTTTCGCGAACCGTAATGCCGGGTTACTTCGAGACGCTGGGAATCCCCCTCGTGTCGGGCCGTGACATAGAGGCCACTGACGATCGAGATTTACCCCGCGTAGTCGTGATCAACGAGGTAATGGCAAGGTCGCTCTATCCGGATCAGAACCCGATCGGCCTGGATGTGATGGTTGAAATGGGAGCGGTCGATCCGGCGCCGATGCGAATTGTCGGTATCGTGGGAGATGCTCGGATCAACATGATTGCACTTGAACCAGGTTTTCAGATGTACTTCTCGGAAGCACAGATGGGATACTCTGGGTTGAGCATCGTCGTAAACTCTGCCGGAGATACGGACATGGTGCTCGGTCCGGTGCGCGATGCTCTCTATGCTAGTGACCGCAACGTGCCGCTCGCGAATGTGATCACGATGGAAGAGATTCTCGCCGATTCCGTCGCGGCTACCCGAGTCATCAACATCACGCTGGCGATATTTGCGGCAGTCGCGCTCTTTCTTGCAGCGATCGGTTTGTACGGTGTTCTCGCCTACCACGTGTCGAGGCGGCTTCATGAGATCGGAGTGCGCATCGCT
Source organism: uncultured Gemmatimonadaceae bacterium (assembly GCA_964518955.1). Taxonomy (GTDB): domain Bacteria; phylum Gemmatimonadota; class Gemmatimonadetes; order Gemmatimonadales; family GWC2-71-9; genus JBDGYW01. The sequence goes on from CAZFHS010000049.1 coordinate 38,246, forward strand.
CTCGGCGCGACGGCTGGTACCGTCGTGCGCATCGTGTTCAGAAAGGGAATTCTCCTAGTTGGGCTGGGGCTGGGTGCGGGACTCGCCGTTTCGTTGGGGGCGACTCAGCTACTCCGTCAACAGCTATTCAGCATTGATGCGTGGGACCCCGCCACATACGTCGCTGTCGCCGCAAGTTTTGCAATAGTCGGGACGTTGGCTTGCCTGGTGCCCGCGATGAGGGCGGTTCGGATCGATCCGGTGGAGGCGTTTAGAGGGGAGTAAAGCTGGCGCAGTTCCGTCCCATTCACCACTTTAGAGACTTGATGCTATCGAACGTGGTGTTGGGAAATGTCAGCTGACCCATTCCCCCATCTGAACACTCTGGGATTGGAACCGGGCGCTTCGCGTGAGGACGTGAAGAAGGCCTACCGCGACCTCAGCAAGGTGTGGCACCCGGATCGATTCTCTGAAGATCCAACATTGCAGCGGAAGGCAGAGGAACAGCTCAAGGCGATCAATGATGCGTACTGTGAGCTTCGATCGTACGAGCCATCGGCAGCTCCCGCGGGCTTTCGGTCGGACATGCGGCCCCATCCACGTAGGAACATGGGCGATCGAGTGATCCGCCCAAAGCAGAAGTTCTATCCGACGGAACGACTACCGCTCGTAATGACAATAGTCGCAATTGTGTTGGTATTGTTGTTGGTGCTGACGGCCTTGTGACCGAACGAACTAGGGGAGGTTGAGGGATGTTTCCATTCTCGCTTGGTGTGCTCACCATACTGCAGGGACTCTACTCGCTGTTCTGGTTTGTGATACTCCTCGATATCGGGTCGCGGGCATTTGATCTCACCAAGCTTCCAGACTTGAACGGCTGGCAGATGTTCCTGGGGATCATTGCATTGACGACGATCGCTGCTGTTGTGGGGGTGATCATGCATACCGTCTCCCGCAACTTGTTGCGACGACAGAAGGATCTCTGGGCATTCAAGGTTCTGGCGAGCCCGACCGTGAAGAAGAGATTCCAGACCACCGGTGCGGCTGACCCGGGCATGGGCGGCGCAACACTGGCCGATGTGCTGGATGACGAAAACCCCCACCGAGTGCGCCACGCTGGCGAGCTCATGCACGCCATCGACTATTTGGTGATGGTGCGATCGCCCGCAGTGTATCGTACGATTCAGGTATACCGCGACCAGTACAGGCTGGCTCGTGGGTTCATATTGCCATCCCTAATAATTGGTATCCTTTTGCCGTTTTGGGAGCCGATCCGCTCAGTTGAGGGAGGGGGCAACCTGGGCCCGTTGCCAATGCTAGGAGTGCAACTGCTGCTCCTGGGCCTGTTGTTCGCGGCAATCTCGTTCCTGGCGTTTCGCGAACGAGCCTTCCGCCACGCCGCGGCGCGGGTGATGAGCTTCTTGACTCTCGAGGTGGAGAGGAAGGGGCGGGGGTAGGGAATGACCAATGCCCAGTGATGAGTATCCAATGTCCAAGTGAACCACTTGGATATTGGACATTCCTCGACGGATATTCAGACTTCCTCAGAACCGATACGTATAGTTGATCTTCGTCGTCGCACCCCTCGATAGTGTCTCGAGCCGGAACCGGTCGAACAACCCGCCTTCCGCGTTCACCCAGTTGTGAGTGTAGACCAGGAATAACTCGCTGCCCGGTGTGATGATCCAGCGGAACTTGGAGAACAATCCGACGATCTCACTCACGTCGTCGTATTGAAGGTTGTTGGTGAACGACATCCACGGGCTCATCTGCCACTTGGCGTTGGCACGAATGACGTTGGTGGAGAAGGCGCCTTCTGGCAGAGAGACTGAGTTCCATTCGTAGTCGGCATCCAAACTGATACCGGGTGTTGGTCGAAACGAGACGCGGCCCGAGTATTCCTTCTTTGTGCCTGTCCAAAACTCGCCGCCCGACGCCCTGAGCATAGCAGAGATCCTTCTCTTGCTGGCGGTCAAAAGGAACGCCTGCCACTCCAGCGTGTTGTAGTCGCCAATTGGAATTGTCACGCCTTCATGAATCCCGAACTCGAAATCCAGACGATCGCGGAGATGAGTTATCTCGAAGTTGAGCCAATCGCCGCTGTGGAAGTTGAGACCGAGCAGCGTGATGTCGGTCTTCTGTGTTTCTCTTTTCCAATCCATGTCCATCAGGTACTCGAACTGCACACGCCACCGAATCTGGCGAATTCCCAGCAGGTCGTTGGGTCGCGGTCCGTACTGAATGGTGGGTTGGAACCGCCTGAACCCAGTGCGCCGCGTGAACCCGACGGCGGGATCGAATTCACTTCCTATCTCCCGGTAAGACGTATGAATCTGCCAGACGTCGTTGGGATAATTGATGCGGATGCCGCGAGCGGTAAGGTCGTCAACAGAAGAAGTCCCACCCTCAACTGGGTCGGTGTGGCCAACGAAGAACGCTTCAAACTGAAAGTTCTTGTCGCCGAGGAATTTTGAGGTGAAAAAGTCGAGGTCTGCGGCGAAGGTGTGCCTGTCCAGAGGTGCCAAGCCAGCGTCGTCTGGCGCAGTAGCGCGCCTCGTGTACATCGCGCCGATGGTCGACTGTTCGCCCATCGTTCGCTTCACGCGAACGACCGTGAAATCTTCGGCTTGAATTTGGGTGGTGTCGGTGTCGTCGACCTTGACGTCAGAGTCGGTGTGCACATGCACTACGCCGATTTCGTTGCGGCCGACCTGTCCGCCAAGCCGAGCGCCGTAGAGAATCGGTACTGGCTCTCCTTCGTAGAGACCGATATTCCGACTGAAGTAGGGCGTCACTCCACTCCGGGGCGAAAAGCTGAACACACCCGATCCTTCCAGGAAGAAGTCGCGCTTCTCGGGGAAGAAGAGCGGGAACCTCGTGAGGTTCACTCTTCTTTGGTCAGACTCGACCTCGGCAAAATCGGTGTTGACGGTCGCGGCAGCACGCAGGCTCGATGTGATGTTATAGGAGATATCGATGCCGGCATCGTACGGGTATTTCGTCGGGTCCGTGTCGTCCGGAGTGTGCGTCCAGCCGGCAAGAGCATACGGCACCGCCTCGAGACCGAGTCCCTGAGACATGCTTTCCAACCCGGTCAGCCGGCCAGCATGAACTGGGCGTGTGAACTGCTGATTCCGACGGTGGCCAGTCCAGCGCGACTCTTCCTGCTTACGACGAACCGTACGATGAAAGTTGATGCCCCAAGTGTCTTGATCAGGATTGAAGTTGAGTGTGCGGAACGGGATTCGAACCTCGGCGGTCCACCCATTGCCGTTTCTGTCAACTCGAGCTTCCCAGATTCCGTCCCACGATTTGTTGACTCCGAACCCACCAAACATCCCTCCTCCACCCCCTCCGCCTCCTCTTCGCCCACCACCGCCACCCAACAAACCGTCGCCCATCAGTCCGGCCGGATTGATCTCGAAGAAGTATCCGGTGCGCCCATCGAGGAAGGTGTCGAGGATCCACATGAACCGGTCGTCGGTCATGAGAAACGCATCGCGTTCTTTCTGATATGCGATGATTCCATCCGGATCAGAATCGTGGAGCACCGCTCCGATATAGAGATTGTCTGAATCGTAGGCTACGTATACCTCGGTCGCTTCCGTGGCCGCCGCACCTTCGTCCGGGTTTTCTTGAAGGAAGCCAGAGGCAGGAGCACCGCGACGCCAGAACGCCTCGTCGACGCGACCGTCCAGGTCTACACTTTCGCCTTGCTCGAGACGAATTGCCGTAATGGACGGTTTTTCGCCGTTTTCCGTTCGTGTTTGCTGAGCTTCGGATTGAGCGGCAAAGAGAACAACAAACACAAGCAGACCAAATGCGCCGACGATCGACTCCATGCAGCGCTTCCGCGAGCGAGCAATTAGAGGGTTCGGCTGTTTGAATTGGAGGGAATTACTGAGTGCAACATGAGCAGGATTTACTTTTAGCACCGCACCCCCGCATTTACGTCAAAGAAATTCAGTTGTTGGCGTCGTGAATGATACGCAGAGAGGTAGGATGATGTTGAAGAGGGAGGGGAGGGAGTGGTGGGAACGCCTCCACGCCCTCCCTCCTCTCCCTACCCTCGCTCCTTTCCCATCAGTCGACATTCAATGCCTCCCGGTGGATATTCAACGCGTCCCTGTCTTCCAACAGCAAGGAGCCATCGAATGACCCGACGATTCTCCCGCCGCGATTTCGTGAAGAGCAGCTCGGTCGCTTTTGGCGCAGTGGCTTTTCCGGTATCTCGAGTTCGTTTGGTGCAGGACTTCGATCTCGTCGTGAAGAACGGCACTATCCTCGATGGTACAGGTGGCCCCGAATGGCGAGCCGACCTTGGGCTTTCGGGCGACACGATCATGGCCATAGGATCCATCGATCCGGGCCGTGGGTCGAGGGTCTTGGATGCTTCGGGCCAGCATGTCTCACCCGGATTCATCGACATCCACTCGCATTCTGACAGCACCATCTTCGCGTACCCGACAGGCGACAGCAGAAGTCGGCAAGGGATCACCACTGAGGTGACCGGACAGTGCGGGTTCTCCGCCGCGCCGCTGGAAGGTGTCGACGCCGATATCCGCCGCGCAAATATGGCGGAAGAGACTGGCGCTCCCGTCGAGTGGACCAGCATCGCTTCGTATTTCGAGACGCTCGAAGAGATTGGATTCTCAGTCAACCAGGCGTTCATGCTTGGCCATGGTTCGCTGAGGCAAACGGTGGCAGGGCTCGAGAACAGGCTCCTCACTGACGGGGAAATGGCGAGTGTGATCCGGTCTGTAGAGGAGGGTATGGACCTCGGTGCGTTCGGTCTCACCACAGGTCTGGAGTACACACCGGGGACTTTCACGCCCACCGAGGAGATCGTTACTCTGGCGCGCGTGATCGCGCGGCGCGGCGGATTCTACGGATCGCACATCCGCAATGAAGAATCCGGCCTCCTGTCGGCGATTCATGAGGCCATCCAGATTGGCAGGGAGGCTGGCTTGCCGGTACAAATCTCACACTTGAAGGCCGCGGGCCGGCCTAACTGGTCGAAGCAACGTGCCGCGCTCAACCTCATCGAATCTGCGCGCCGGGACGGTGTGCATGTGATGGCCGACGCTTACCCGTACACTGCGTACTCCACTAGCCTCACGATATTCCTGCCGACATGGGCGCTGGAGGGAGGATGGGACGGACTCGGGGCGCGCTTGAACGACTCGACTGAACGGGCGCGTATTCGAAATGAGGTCGTGGAATCGGTTTTGGGGGACCCAGGCGAGTTCAATCTCATCGTCATTGCGAGTACAAAAACAGAGCAGAACCGGCATTTCGTTGGCCAGAGTGTGGCGGATATTGGCGAAGCCTGGGGTTTGGAGCCCGCGGAAGCCGCATTGAGGCTCCTGGTGGAGGAGGAAGGGACGGTGGCGATGATTGGGCACGGCATGAGCCCCGAGAATGTCGAAATGGTGCTCTCCCACCCGCTGGTCATGGTCGGATCCGACGGAGCGAGCATTGCGCCTACGGGAAAGGCTGCCGAGACGAGGCCTCACCCACGACTGTACGGTTGCTGCCCGAGGGTTCTTGCGCACTACTGTCGCGATCGCGGGATCTTCGACTTGCCCACCGCGATCCGGAAGATGACAGGTACTCCGGCCGACCAGGCCGGTATCAACGACCGCGGCCGGATAGCGCGTGGCAAGAAGGCGGACCTTGTAGTATTCGACGCGGCCACCATCAAGGACGAGGCGACATTCGATGATCCACATCAATACGCTTCAGGGATCAGCTACGTGGTGGTCAATGGGCAGGTTGTGGTCGATCGTGGCGAACATACTGGTGCAAGGCCGGGGAGGGTGCTGAGAAAAGCCTGAGCGCTATACCGGAGTCGAAACCTCCGGTTCTGACGGAGCCTGTAGCTCTTTTGCTCGGTTCTGCGTCAGCATCCGCTCGGCAAATTCCAAGCGCTCCTCGAGGTCCGCGTGCCGATCGAGCACCTCCAGGTGCTGCTGCTCCAAAAGATCTTCGAGTTCGGCGATACGCTGCTTTAGAGGTTCAGTATCTTCGCTGTTTTTGATTCTGCGAAGCGGACCTTTACCCCAAATCATCGTCTTTGCGCCCCACGTGAGTGCGCCCAAAAAACTCAGAATGACGATTGGTTCCAACAGCCCGAAAAGATGGGGATCCATAACTCCGCTCCGTTAACGTCCAGCGACACTACGAAAGGTAGCGGCGGCGGTTTCGGATCGAAACGAGGGCTGTCAGGTCGCGGCGTCTGCTATTCGTATCGCAACGCCTCCAACGGGTCGATACCGGCAGCGCGTCTGGCCGGCACGTAGCAGGCAATCAAAGCGACTGTCGTCAGTAGCATCGTGACAGCAACGAAAGTCAGCGGGTCTGTCGCGCTGACTTGAAACAACATGCCCGAGAGAACGCGACTCAGGGCAATGGCCCCAAACGCACCCAGGACGATGCCAGCCGCTGTTAGCAGCATGCCTTGCCGGACAACAAGTGACACCACGTTCGCGTGCGCTGCACCCAGCGCCATCCGCACTCCTACTTCTCTTGTCCGTTGGCTGACTGTGAATGACATCACACCATATATGCCAATTGAACCGAGCGCCAACGCTAAAGTGGCAAACAAACCTAGTAGCAGCATCGAGAACCGTTCCGAACCAACTGAGTCAGACAAAAGCTGGTCCATGGTTGTAACCTCGTAGACCGGTAGAGTCGGATCGAGGGTGCGAAGCTCGTCACGGATCGCGGGTACTAGGCTCAGCGGATCGCCACTCGTCCGCACAGCGAGATACATAGATTCGGATACGTAGATCTGTGCGTACTCGAGATACATGGCCGGTAGCACATCATCCGCCAAGCCGTGCTGCTTGTGGTCACCTACGATACCGACGATTTCGAGTGGCTCGTCACCCCACAAGATTTGTCTTCCCAGTGCGTCACCATCCGGGTAGATGCGGCGCGCGAGCGTCTCGTTGATTACAACAACAAATGGCGCGCTTGGCACGTCGGTGGGTCGAAAGGCCCGACCGGACAACAGCGGAATGCCCATCGTCCTGAAATAATCTCGTGTGACCCTCCGCCGGGCGATGGGGCGCAGCAGCTGGTCAGGCTGCTCAGGAAGTGAGATCGTGGTGATCTTGCCACCGACGATTGGCAGGCCCGTCGTGGCCGCGACGGCAACCACGCCTGGTTGATCCCGGACGCCACGGACGAGATCCGCAAACAAAGTTGCCCGCTGCGCGTCGGTCTGATATGAAGACTCAGGCAACGAGATGGTCACGGTCAGCAGCTGACGGTGATCGAACCCGGCATCCACGTGGGTCAGCATCCAGAAACTCCTGATCAGCAGGCCGGCCCCTATCACCAGCATCAGCGATAGCGCGACCTCGGCAATGACCAGGATGCCACGCGTGCGGCGCCTTCCGGTGCTCGAGAGTGATTGCTGACCGCCCTCTTTGAGTGAGGCGAGCTGGTTTCTGCGCATCCCCTGTAATGCCGAAAATAGCCCCACCATCAGCCCGGAAATGAGTGACACGCTGGTCGCGAAAATCAGGACTGTCATGTCGAGCCGCACTTCGCTTGCGCGAGGGACCCCACTCCCGACGCCCCCCAGCACGGCAGTAACACCTGCCCACGCGAGACAGAGGCCCGCCGCACCACCCACCAACGCCAACAGCACGCTCTCGAACAACAGAAGCCGGACGAGTCGATTCTTGCCCGCACCCAACGCAGCCCTCAGAGCCAGTTCCCTGCTTCGCGCCTCAGCCCGGGCGAGGGAGAGGTTGGCAACGTTGGCACAGGCGATGAGGAGGACGAGTCCGACAGCGCCGAGCAAGATCCACAGTTGCGTCCCGATGTCACCAACGACCTCGTTCATGAGCGGGATTGGGAGTGTACCCCAACCGCGGTTGGATTCAGGGTATGATTCGCCGAGACGCGCGGCGATCGCGTTCAGTTCGGTAACGGCCGCCTCGAGAGTAACACCCGGTCGCAACCGTCCGAGCGCCATGACCCAATGACGCCCCCTAAGCGTCAGGTCTCGCTCGTCGAACGGCCACGTTATCCAGACGTCTGTCCTACCGGAGCCGAACGGCATATTCTGCGGCGCGATCCCGATAATGGTCCGCGAGACGCCGTCCAGCGAGATGGTCTCTCCGAGAACTCTTCTGTCGCCACCAAAACGACGCTGCCACATACCATAATCCAGGATCACCGCCTGTTCTGCACCTGGATCTGCCACAAATCCGTCCTCGTCTGGCAGGAACTCCCGGCCAAATGCCAGTGGGATACCTAGGAACTCGAAGAAGCCCGCCGATATCTGCATCGCGGAGACTCGTTCAGGATCTCCGCCGCCTGTCAACGTCAACGACGAGGGGCCGTACGCGACCATGTCTTCCAGCAGCGTAACTTCATTGCGGTAGCTCTCGAAATTCGGAGGAGAAAACCCCCATCCATTCCCCTGGGGATCCGTCTCCCAGACTTGCACCAGTCGTTCGGGGCTACGATACGGCAGAGGGGTGAGCAGAACACCGTTCACCACGCTGAAGATTGCTGAGTTCGCCCCTATGCCGAGGGCAAGTGTCAGCGCTGCCACAACAGTGTAGGCAGGGTTTTTGATCAGCGAACGGAACGCGTGCCGAAAATCCTGCCACATCGCTCCGAGCTTGGTCACTCGGCGCCACTCAGGCGTGGGGCCGTTCGTTGCCGCTTCTTGCTTTACCGGGGTAGGTCGGCGGTCACTCTTTCGCAGCTCGCGGGCGCGTTGAAAAACGGCTGCCGTAGCAACCCCCCAGGTTTCTCGGATCAAGAATGCCGCCAACTTCGCCGGACGCTGAGTACGGCGCACGTCTGTCAATCGCTCGGCAAACGTCTGCTCCATCCCAGCTCCGTACGTCATTCGGAATTCCGGGGGATACCAACGAAGCCAGCGTCGGTAAAGGCGATTTAATGGACCGGGGTCGACTCTACGATCAAGAGGCTCACACATCGTCTCGTCCTCCCGTTACGGTCGTTTGGGCACGAGTTTCTTATCGCGCGCCGCGGATATGAGACCTTCTAATCTTCGAGCCTCGAAAGCGAACACTCGTTTGCCGAACGGTGTGAGCCGAAAGTACTGTCTTCGACTATCGGAACTGGCTGCGTCTTTTGGCTTCCGGGTTTCAGTGATCAACTCATCCTCATGGAGGCGCCGTAACGCTTGGTAGAGGCTCCCAGTGGTCGGGTTGAGTCTGCCATCCGATCGTCGCTCAACGTCCTTCCCAATTCCATAACCGTGCGATGCACCGTCGCCGAGGGCCAGGAGGATGTGGAAGGAAAGATCAGTCAGCGGTACGAAATCTTTGATGTCGCGTGAGTTTTCAGGCATCGGCACTCACTCCGCGGTTTGAAATGTGGTTGCCACTATAGTGTTAGACACTGTAGTGATTAATGGATGTTAGTCTCGATATGATTTGACCGCAACCCCGCTGCCGATTACCTCTGGCAAAGTGGATGTGTTGACGTCAGAATTCGGTGGCGTCGGTAGAACTACGCACGGGCCGGTATTGATCTCCAGGATGAGGATATTTCAATGAACGTGGAACTACTTCGCGAGCAATTGGTGGGACTGCTGAAGGGCGGCTTTGCTCACATGGGATTGGAGAAGGCGCTTCGAGAGTACCCGCATTCGGTATCGGGTTCCAAGGTGCCCGGCTCCACGAACAGCCCATGGAGACTCCTGGAGCACATTCGGATCGCTCAATGGGACATTTTAGAGTTCTCCAGAGATCCCCACCATGTTTCCCCAGAGTTCCCGGACGGTTATTGGCCCAACGCCGATGCGCCATCCGACGACGAAGACTGGAATCGTAGTGTTGAAGCTGTCATTAGGGACCTCGAGGCGATGATCGAATTGGTGAACAACCCTTCGACCGACCTGTTGTCGCCGATTCCACACGGTAGCGGGCAGACTGTTCTACGTGAGGCGTTGCTCGTGGCAGACCACAATGCGTACCATCTTGGGCAGTTGATGACATTGCGGAGGGCACTCTCCTAAGAAAAGGGAGGCACCGTACTGGTGCCTCCCTTATTGCAGCGATGAGGCTGCTTGTACTGCCTACTAGATTCCCGCGGTCTTCTCCAGCATTGCGGTCGTGACGGACTTCGGCCGCTCGATAGGATATCCGAGGGCACGGTCCCACGTGATGTTGGTCAGCACGCCGAGCGCACGGCCGACACCAAATAGCACTGTGTAGAAATCCCACTCCGTGAGGCCATAGTACCACTGGATGACGCCGGACTGCGCGTCGACGTTCGGCCACGGATTCTTGGCTTTGCCCTGCTCCATGAGTACCGGCGGCGCGACCTTGTAGATCGTGCTGATCAGTTTGAACAGCGGATAGTCCGGCAGGTGCTTCAAACAGAATTCGCGCTGCGAAGTGTACCGCGGGTCGGTCTTGCGGAGTACTGCATGACCGAAGCCAGGAATTACCTGACCGCTGTTGAGCGTGTCCCAAAGCGCCTGCTTCACATTCTCCTCGGTGGGCTCTTCGCCACCCAGCTTTTCCTGGAACTTCTGCGTCCAACCCAGAACTTCCTGGTTCGCCAGCCCGTGGAGCGGACCGGCCAAGCCGTTGATACCAGCCGAAAGCGCGTAGAAGGCGTCGGACAGCGCCGAGGCTACGAGGTGGGTGGTGTGGGCCGAAACGTTGCCCGACTCGTGGTCTGAGTGGAGAATGAAGTACATACGCGCAACGTCATCGTACGGCTTGTCGATGCCCATCATGTGCGCAAAGTTACCGCCCAGGTCCAGGTTCGGATCGGCTGGGATCTGCTCGTCGTTCTTGTACTTCAGGCGATAGATGAATGATGCCAGTTCCGGGAGCCTCGCCATGAGGGTCGTGCAGTCCTCATACATCGGATCCCAGTACTCCATCTTGCTCATGCCTTCGTTGTACTTCGCGACGAAGTTGGACTCGCGCTGCATCGAGAGGATGCCTGTCGAGAACATCGTCATCGGGTGCGTGTCGCTAGGCATAGCCCTGACGATATCCTTGACGTAGTCGGGTAGCGCTCTGCGCTCTTTGAAATCCTCGACGACTTCCAAGGTCTCATCCATCGTTGGTACTTCACCCGTCATCAGGAAATACCAGAACGCTTCCACGTACGGGTACTCGGAGCCGGGGACCTTCGGCATGGCTTCGAAAGTCTCGGGGATGGTCTTCCCGCGAAAACGAATGCCTTCCTCAGGGTCCAGGTAGGAAACGTCAGTTACCAGGCAGCGAACGCCACGAGCGCCGCCGATTGCCTGAGCAACCGAGACCTCGCCGACCTTGGTGTCACCATATTCCTTGAGCAGCTTCGTGGTTCGAGGACGGTGCTCCTCGATCTTCTTTAACAAAGTCTCTTTCAAACTTGCCATGCTTCCTCTCCTTCGGTCGGTCTGTATTCGGAGCGTCTGGTACAGGATTGCGCCGACTGCTCCGTTGTTGTTTGTACCTGCTGGAACGGGATAGCGTGATAAGTGTCACAGTTCACCGAATGGAGTATAGACCGTGTGCAGGGTAGTCACAAGATGTGGCCTTTGCGTTTTCGGAGATTGATGGAAAACGGCGATTTCACCAAGGCCTGATCTACCGCAAATGTCCGGTTTCTGGCGGGGGTATGGGGCGTGTTCGGGCGCGAATTCGGGCGGGGGGCTGTGACTCAGTTGGTACATTTGCACGGGGGGGCCCTTGACCCTTATCGGCCGCTAGCGAAACTCCGTTCAGCGCAAATCCCTATCCATATCCCGGAAGC
>CAZFHS010000050.1:0-44349 GCA_964518955.1 uncultured Gemmatimonadaceae bacterium
GCAATCAGCTAGGACGGAGTCCGCTCTTGACAATCACTTTCATAGAACCGCCCTAGTTCCCGTTCCCCTTCGCCTCTTTGCAGGCCTCCATGCCCGCCGTGAACGCTTTCAGGTTCAGCTCGAGCAGTTCCGGCCTAGCTTTGACCGCGTCTTTGATGGCAGCAGAGAAGCTCTCTTTGGGAAAAAGGTTTGTGGCTGCCTGAAATGCGCCTAGAGCCACCATGTTCTTCACCATCTTCATGCCGAGCTCGTTGGCAATCGTCGTGTATGGGACGCCAAGCAGCGTAATGCTGTCGTCGAGCTCGGGGATTTCCTCGATCGCGGCGTTGTCATAAATGATCGTGCCGCCCTTTTGAACCGTTGGCCCGAACTTATGCAGGCTCTCCTGGTTGAATACGACCAAGACGTGTGGGTCGGCGACCGCCGGAGAGAGAACTTCATCAGTAGCGATGTGAACGTCGGCATACGACGTTCCGCCGCGAGATTCCGGACCATAGCATGGGATGTTGGTCGAATCGAACCCCTCGTTGATCGCAACGAAGGTCGTGAGATTCGCAACTGTTTGAGCACCGTCGCCGCCCGAGCCGGCAAACTTGACGGCAACGTCCTTTCCGTCGATGTGAGACGGGAATGCCCCGCTGAATTTCTCTTTTGCTTCGGTCGCAGCACCAATACTTGCGGCGATCTCCGCGGGCTCGTACGATGGCACGCCCGGGTCGAACCAGGGCTCTACATCGATGTCTTTTATCACTCCGAGCGGGAAGACCGGCAGCATCTTGTCCTGCACCCACTGTTGTGCTTCGACGGGTGTGACTTTCCAGTGTAGTGCACACTCCGACAGGACCTCGACAAACCCCAAGCCCTTGTTGTCGGCCTGTACCTTCAAGGCTTTGCGAATCGCCTTCTTGGCGCGAACGCGTTGTTTGGAGTTGAATAGTGCTACGCGCTCGACATAAACGGGGCCGTCCAGCTGCCCTACTGTTTCTGCAACTCTCAAAGGTTCACCCAGAATCCGTTGCCGACCGGCCGGGGTGGTCGCTGTCGGTTGGCCGGAGAGAGTGGTCGGTGCCATCTGGCCGCCGGTCATACCGTAGATCGCGTTGTTCACGAAGACGAATGTCATTGGCAACCCGGTCTGCATAGCCTGCATCAGTTCGGCCAGACCTATCGACGCCAGGTCTCCATCTCCCTGGTACGACACGACGATAGAGTCGGGATTCGCCACTTTGTGCCCGATACCAATCGCAGGCGCCCTGCCGTGGGCGGCCTGGGTGTTCCCAGTGTCAAAGTATTGGTACAACATGACGGCGCATCCAACCGGAGAGATGGCTACCGTACGATCCTGAAGTCCCAACTCGGTAATGGATTCCGCCAGATATTTGTGAATCAGCCCATGGCCGCATCCGGGACAATAGTGTGTGCTCTGTCCCTTCAATCCTTCGCCGCCATCGCGCCGCTCGAACTTCCCATAGAATGCGTTACTCACTTGGACCCTCCCGCTATTTCCGTCACCTTATCCACGATCTCCTGCTGTTGCGGAAGCACACCACCGTAGCGTCTAACGTGGTCAAACGGCGCCGGCTTGACATCCGCATGGCTCAGGGCCAGCCTCACCTCGTCTTCGAGCTGGCCTGCGCCAGCTTCCACCACGATGAATCCTTTCACACCGTCCAGCAGCGGCAGCAGTTGCTTGATCGGGAACGGCCACAGACTTATGGGCCTGAACAAGCCCGCCTTGATCCCGCGGTCCCGCAGCACTTGTACCGCTCCCTTGGCCATCCTGGCTGGCGTGTTACACGCCACCACCAACCACTCGGCGTCTTCGCCATAGAAGGTCTCCGCGCGCTGCTCGTTCTCCGTAATTTCAGCGTACTTCTCGAGTAGCATGATGTTGCGCTGTTCGAGGATCGCCTCCTGTAGGTAGAACGACGAGATGAGGTTCCCACGATGTTCGGCGTCACCGTTCACCGCCCATGCAGGTACGCCTGGTTTGACCATCTCCTTCGGCAACGTGACTCGGCTCGTCATCTGTCCCAGGTAACCGTCAGCGGCTATGATGACAGGGTTCTTGTATTTGAAACTGGATTCAAAGGCGTCGATTGTGAGGTCGAGCATCTCCTGTGGTGTAGACGGAGCAAGTACCAACGCGTGGGTATTGCCGTGTCCGAGTCCTCTGCAAACCAGTTTGATATCACCCTGCTCTGGGGCAATGTTCCCCAGGCCAGGTCCGCCGCGCATCACGTTCACGAACACGCCCGGTATCTCCGCACCAATCATGTAGGAGACACCTTCCAACATCAGGCTGAACCCTGGTGACGAAGTGAAGGTCATGCAGGGAATGCCTGCTCCGCCGCAGCCGTACATCATGTTCACAGTTGCGGTCTCGCTCACCGCCTGGAAGAACACTCCGTGCAGATCGGGTAGCAGACGAGCCATCAGCTCGGCGCCTTCAGTAGACGGGGTGATCGGATATCCGAACACGTGCCTGCAGCCCGCAAGAAGGGCACCGACCGCCGCGGCGTGGTTGCCCTTCAACACCATCTGCTCCAGGTCAGGCATCGGAATCCGTGTAGCCGGTACTTCCTGGGGTTCAGGCAGCGGTGTGATGCGCGTACCTGCGAGCACAGCCGGGTTTTCCGGAGCCTCTGCATCGGGCTCGAGTGGGAGAAGAGCATACGGCTCAGGACATGCTGTGATGCAAAGTCCGCATCCGTTACATGTATCGAGATCGATGACTACCGGTATGTATCCTGTTGCTGGCTCTATCTCCGTGCCTTCCTCAATGCAGTTCTTCGGGCAACAATCGATGCACCTGGAGCACGCTTTGCAATACTGTCGATACAATAGCGGCTTGGCTTTGATCTTCTTCTTGGCATCCACAGTTGTCATAGTGTCAGTTGTCCATTCTTTCAAATGATTCGGGACTCTGTATCCATAATACGACTGTTGCCGCAGTCTTGAACCGCGGCGACAGCTTCGAAATATAACCCGTCGCACATCCCGCAGTCTGCGCGGTTTCGCTATGCGGTGATTGTCGTTTTCTGTGTGGAACTCGAACACGACAGCGCCTGAAATCGCTCCATTCCCGCGACTGACTCAGAACGGCCACCCTGTGTATCTTTAGCGCTTACTTTCCGCGTGGAACGGGCGATTTGGTCCGTTTCAACGGTTTGATTTGTCACTTCCGAGGAGACGGATATGGTAGGAATTGTTGGGTACGGAGCATTCATTCCCCGGAATAGAATTACGGCAGATTCGATCGCTCATCAGTGGGGCAAAGACCCGGAAGGCATTAAGAAGGGCCTTATGCTGAAAGAAAAGTCGGTGCCCGGGCTCGATGAGGACACTGTCACGATATCGGTTGCGGCCGCAAGATCGGCGCTCGAAAGGGCGGGGATCGATCCCAAGCGGGTTGGTGCGCTCTACATCGGATCTGAGTCGCATCCCTACGCCGTGAAGCCGAGCGGAACTATCGTGGTCGACGCACTTGGCATTGCTCCTGACGTGCACGTTGCAGATTTCGAGTTCGCCTGCAAGGCGGGCACGGAGTCGATGTTCGTCGCTATGGGGCTGGTCGAGTCGGGACGCGTCGAGTATGCGATCGGAATCGGTGCCGACACTTCTCAGGGCGCTCCGAATGATGCGCTCGAGTTTTCGGCGTCGGCCGGCGGAGCAGCATACGTGTTTGGCCAGGAAAACCTCTTGGCTGAAGTTCTCGATACGTACAGCTACACCACCGATACGCCCGATTTCTGGAGACGGGAAGGCGAGTTCTATCCGCGGCATGGTGGTAGGTTCACCGGTGAACCTGCCTACTTCAAACACGTCCAAGGAGCAACAACAGCGATTTTGGAGAAGACCGGCTTCAAGCCATCCGATTTTCGGCATGCGGTGTTCCACATGCCGAACGGAAAGTTCGCACAAACGGCGGCCAAGAAGCTTGGATTTACTCAAGAGCAGATCGACGTTGGCTGGATCGTTCCTCAGATGGGCAACACCTACTCCGGCTCTTCGCCGACGGGACTCGCTGCAATCTTGGATATTGCCGAACCTGATGACCTGATTCTGATCACGTCGTTCGGCTCGGGTGCGGGCAGTGACTCGTTTGTGCTCAAGGCAACGGAATTGCTGCCGGAGCGGGTAGGGATCGCTCCCACAGTGCGTTCCATGTTGGACAATCCGCGGCGGTATCTCGACTATGGCGAGTACGCCAAGTACAGAGAAAAAATCATCCTGAACGATTGACGATGAGACCCCAAGAGGAGGCTTTTTATGCGTGAGGTTGCAATCGTTGCAGCGGGCATGACCCGTTTCGGCGAACTCTGGGATCTCAGTCTGCGAGATATCCTCGTCGAGGCGGCATCGGACGCTCTCGATGCTGTGAAAGTCGACAGTCTGGATTCCATCATAGTTGGCAACATGTCGGCAGGGCAGTTTGTGGGGCAGGAGCACATCGGGCCGCTCACAGCCGATTATCTGGGAATGTCTGGCGTGGCCGCAAGCCGCGTCGAATCGGCCTGTGCATCGGGCGGAATAGCCCTTCGCTCGGCCTTTGCGGAAGTCGCTTCGGGAATGAGCGACCTCGTTCTGGCCGTTGGCGTTGAGAAAATGACAGACGGTGCAGACGTGACGAACGTGCTGGCATCCGCAGCCGACCAGGAGTTGGAGGCGTATCACGGAGTCACCTTCCCAGGCCTGTACGCGATGATCGCTACGGCTCGGATGGAGACTCATGGCACGACCGAAGAAGACATGGCGTGGGTATCGTCCAAGAACCACAAACATGGTTCGATGAACCCCAAAGCACAGTTCGGTCGTGAGGTTTCGGTAGAGCAGGTGTTGGCGTCCACGATGGTAGCGGAGCCGCTCAGGATGTTGCATTGCTCGCCCGTTACCGATGGCGGTGCCGCCGTGCTGCTGTGCCCGCTCGATCAGGCAAGCAAGTACACCGACAAGCCGGTCAAGATCATCGGTAGCGGACTGGCATCATCGTGCATTCAGCTTGCGAATAGAGCTGATCCGGCCGTTCTCGACGCGGTTGAGCTTTCTGGGCAGAAGGCCTACAAGATGGCTGGCGTCGAGGCGAAAGATATTCAGCTGGCCGAGGTGCACGACTGCTTCGCCATCGCCGAGATTTGCTGCACCGAAGCGCTCGGTTTGGTATCGAAGGATGAGGCCAATAAGGCGGCCAGCGATGGAATCACCGCTCTTGGCGGACGTATCCCCGTAAACACGAGTGGTGGGCTCAAGTCCAAGGGCCATCCGGTCGGAGCGACAGGCATCGCTCAGGCGATCGAGGTCTTCGAGCAGCTGCGCGGAGAAGCAGGTGCACGCCAGGTTGAGGGCGCTCGCATCGGACTGACACAGAATATGGGTGGATCTGGAGCCAGCTCGGTGGTCCACATCTTCGAGGGGGCCTGATCATGCCAAGTCCAAGATATTGGAGAGAAAAGCCGAGCCGGTTCCGGTTCGAGGCCGGCCGTTGCAAAGGCTGTGGCAAGGTAGTTTTTCCGAAACGGAAGATCTGCCCCGATTGCCGTGGCCGGGAGTTCGAGGATCTCGCGTTGGAACGGCGTGCGAAGGTCGTAACCAAGACCGTCATCAATGTCTCGCCCGACGAGTTCATGATGGAGGCACCGTACGTGATGGCCGTTGTGGAGTCTCCCGAAGGCGCACGTTTTACCGCGCAGATCGTTGATTGCGAGCCAGCGGATGTGAAGCCGGGTACCGAGGTCGAGCTGGAATTCCGCCTGATCCGTAAGGAAGGACACTCGGGGATACTGTGCTACGGCCACAAAGGTGTGCCGGTCGGCTGAACAACGGGGAGTTGGTTGCAGGCTGACATAACTATGCGATCGGTCGGCGGTGTCGCTGCCACTGCCGATCGATACGTACGTTCTTCTCGGAGTACCCCAGATTTTTCTTCAGGAGGCTAGGAATTTGTCGACTCACAAAGGATGTATTGGTGTTCTCACGGGCGGGGGTGACGTCCCCGGTCTGAACCCTGCGATACGGGCAGTGACGGTACGTGCCCGCAGGGAAGGTTATAAAGTGATCGGACTCCGCCGCGGCTGGGGTGGGCTTGTTGACATGGTGCCGGATCCGGACGCCGACAATAGCGAACACGCTCAGGAGCTGACCGAAGACATCGTGAACAGGTGGGGGAGGTTCGGAGGCACGTTCCTTCACACTTCACGCACACGACCTAGCCATCTTCCGCTGGCAGCGGTGCCGCCGCACCTCAAGGATGCCTACACCAACGACACTAATGACGTCACTCCGCAGGTTCTGAAAAACCTCGAGTTCCTGGGTATCGATACACTGATCCCGATAGGTGGTGACGACACGCTGAGCTACGCTGAGCGCCTCCATGACGAAGGCGTAAAGGTCATCGGTATCCCGAAGACGATGGACAACGACGTTCCGGGCACGGACTACTGCATTGGCTTCAGCACATGCGTTAGCCGAGTGGTGAGCCTGACCCATTCACTCAGAACCACCGCCGGCTCGCACGAACGGATTTGCGTTATCGAGGTCTTCGGGCGTTACGCAGGGTTCACTGCACTACTGCCGACGATGGCTGGTGCTGCCGATCGCTGTGTAATCCCAGAACATCCGTTCGACGTTGAGCTGCTGGCTGAATTGCTCTGTGAAGACAGGAGAATAAACCCAGCTCACTATTCGGTCGTATTGGTGTCCGAAGGTGCGACGATGGTCAATGAGGAAATGTCCTTCGAAGGTGAGGAGACAGACCAGTACGGCCACCGCAAGTTGGGTGGCATAGGCGACCGGGTGGTTGCGAAGCTCAAAGAGCTGACACCCAAGTACAACAACGGCCGTCCGATTCACATGGTGAATCAACGGCTCGGTTATCTCGTACGGGGTGGTGATCCTGACGCGCTGGATTCAATCGTTCCCACGGCGTATGGAACTCTTGCAGTTGATTTGGCGTTCGAGGGCAAATCTGGGCGCCTGGTATGTGTTAAGAATGGTGTATACGACAACGTGCCAATAGGAGTGGTAACGGGGTCGAAGAAGGTAGTAGAAATAGAGCGGTTTTATGATGTTGATCGTTTGCGACCCAAATACGAGGGATTGGGTGGCCAGCCGCTCCTGATTATGGCCAGCTAGGTCAAATCAGAACTCACAACGGAGAGGAACAAGTGGTATGACACAACGCGTTCTCATTCTAGGCGCAGCAGGGCGCGACTTCCACAACTTCAACGTTTACTTCCGTGACAATGCGGACTACGAGGTTGTGGCCTTTACCGCCACCCAGATTCCCAATATCGACGGCCGTCGATATCCCCCGGAATTGGCTGGTGAGCGGTATCCGAATGGGATCCCGATCGAGGCGGAGAGTGAACTCACTCGACTGATCGGTGAATTGAAGGTCGACGTAGCTGTATTCAGCTACAGTGACGTACCGCATGAATTTGTTATGAACCTCGGTTCGCAGGTGTCTGCGGCGGGAGCCGATTTTCTGCTGTTGGGTGCCGAGCGCACCATGGTCAAGTCGAAGGTGCCGGTAGTGGCCGTTTGCGCGGTCAGAACGGGCTGCGGTAAGAGCCAGACCAGCAGGCGCGTAGCCGCGGTGCTTCAGTCGATGGGCAAGAAGGTGGTGCTGGTTCGCCACCCGATGCCGTACGGCGATCTCGTGAAGCAGGCTGTGCAGCGCTTCGAAACCTATGAGGATCTGGGAAAACACGACGTAACAATCGAAGAACGCGAAGAGTACGAACCGCACATCGCTGCCGGTTGTGTCGTGTACGCCGGTGTCGATTACGAGGCCATTCTACGTGAGGCTGAGAAGGAAGCCGACGTAGTGATTTGGGACGGAGGCAACAACGATACGCCGTTCTACACTCCCGACGTTTTCATTACCGTGGCTGACCCGCACCGGTCAGATCATGCCAATCGCTACCATCCCGGTGAGACAAATGTTCGGATGGCCGATGTTGTGGTAATCAACAAAGTAGAGACCGCAGACCTCGAGGGCGTTGAGACGGCCCGACGCATTGCGCGTGAACTCAACCCCAGCGCCACGATCGTGGAAGCTGCAAGCCCGCTGTATGTGGACGACGGATCTCAGATTCAGGGTAAGAAAGTTCTCGTGGTCGAAGACGGTCCGACTCTGACGCACGGTGAGATGGCTTACGGTGCGGCTTGGGTTGCTGCGCGCAAGTATGGGGCGTCGGAGATTATCGATCCTCGTCCGTACGCAGTCGGCTCGATCAAGGACACGTTCGAGAAGTACCCGACGACCGGCGATGTCCTTCCGGCAATGGGCTATGGTGATGAGCAGACGAAGGAGCTGGCCGAAACGATCGACAAGGTTCCGGCTGATCTAGTGTTGATCGGATCCCCGATCGACCTTCGTAGGTTGATTGAGATCGAGAAACCGGCTCAGCGAGTACGCTACGAGCTGCAGGAAATCGGTGAGCCGACTCTCGACAGTATTTTGAAGGAGAAGTTGGGCTAGATACGATCAACGTTCAACGGTCAGCGTGCAACGGTGGTGAATTAGAGCCCGCGTTGCTCGCAGACCGTTGCTCGTTGAACGCAACACATCTCTACCGCTTCAAATACGCCCTCAAATCCCCCACATCATACTGTCCATTGTTGTTGCCGTACGAATCGAGGTATTCCTCTTCCTCGGCCGTAAGCGGCACACCCTGTCCAGAAAAGAACGAATATGTGAGGCTCGATGCGGCCACAGCCGCCGTTGATAGCGTGATGTGCGCCTCGCCGTCCACAATTGCTATCTCGTGAATCGTGACCGTTGATGCAGCGCCGGAGTTGAGGCGGGTCGACGGAATTGTGGAGTAGGAAAGTTGCCCGGGTCCATTGACGCCCCAAGCGTCACCCGGCTCGCCCCGATTGCCTCCACCAGCGAAGTTTCGTTGCAGCGTCCCATTACCATCTGCTTCGAGCAGAGCGACTTTGTACCAGTTGGGCTCGTTCCGGAGGAGTTGGTTGCCCCACATAGTCGGGTCGACGTGGTAGACCAGCACACCTGAGGCAGGGATGTCTTCGTCGAATCCCTCCTGTGTCCGATATTCGATCAGCAGATACTCGTTCGAATCTGTGACCACACCATGTTCGAGTGGAACCTTGAGCGCGCGCTCACTCGACTGGATGGGCGTCAGTGTGAATTCCTGTATCAATGCTGGCTCGACCTCCACAACTTCTGTTAGCCAACCCAAACGGTCCTTTTCCCACGCCCCCATATGAGTCGGACGCACCCACCCTTCGCGATTTTCGGTGCCGCATCCCCATGCGCCTGCCGCCATGAGTGACCAGCACCCAACCACCCAATGACGGTGTTGCGGTTCTGTACCACGTGAGCGGTCGTACAGATCGGGAAGCCCCAACACATGCCCGAGTTCATGGGCGATTGTCGTCGCGGTTTGTACGTTGTTTCCACCACAGTCGGTAGCGCCCTGCACGATGTAATCGCTGACGACGACTGGTTCTCCATTTGGTTGGCTGTCGTTTGTGGCGTAAGGTGAGTTGTCCTCCGTCTGTCCTTCGATAACCCACCGATGTGGCCAGATCGACGGCCCACCGCAGGATGCCGAGATCTCGAGGAACTGAAATGCGACAGCGTCAACACGGCCGTCGTCGTCTCCGCTGTTCGGCACTCCATCCAAGCCGTCGTTGTCGTACAAACCGAAGTCGATCATCTCGTCAGCTGCCGCAAGTGCCTCCAACAAATATTCACCCGTGCGTGCGCTATCGCCGAGCCCGTATGATCCGGCTACGACTTCATCGATTGTCAGGCTAGTGCGAATCCACTCGCTGATTTCACCTTTTACGGTCAAACGATCACCCGAAACCTCTTCGTAGTACTCGTTCAATGCGCCGTGCGCGTTGTGCCCGAACAACGCCTGTTCGACCTGCTCGCTCGAGATATGCGGTTCTTCGGAATCGGAGAACAGCGCGAGAATCACCACTAACGGCAGTGTATCTGTAACCGCCATGTTCAATGCTCTCGCGCGCTGTGCTTTGTGGATCCATCCGTGTTTTAGCTGAAACATGTCAGGTTGTCCTCGAACACGCTGGTAATATTCTTGCGGCAGCGTTCGTCCCGGCACCCTGGACATCTCCTGGCTGTTGGCTCTCTGGGGAATCGCTGATGCCAGGCCCAGGCAGACCCATGCGGCCATGTACCTCGTCCGGGATCTCATTGCCCACTCCTGTGGAAATCACGATCGCTGTCTGCCAACTGGACCCATTCGTAATCGTATCCGGCCACCGACGAGCGCAGCTCGTTGTTGCCGTCGGCAACTTGTACCACGGTCACCTCCGGAAGTTCGGATACGTCTTCAACCCGCATAGTGAAGGTGATCAATCCCGGGTCATCGAGGACGACGACCACGCGAGTCGTGTTGCCGTCGCGCTCGAAGAAGACGTCGCCGCGGTCTGTCGTTAACGACCCAAAGCCCGTTGGGCCCGTCAGCTCGAGGACGGCGGCTCCATCAACGGCGCCGTCGGGGGATAAGATGTTTGCGTGAAGCTCGCCAGGGCCGCTCGGCCCCGAGAGGCCAAGAAAATCGCACCCCGTGGCAGTGGCTGCCAAAAGCAACGCGGCGGTTACGCTCGTTAGTGTCCGGGCGGTTTTCGTCACAATTTCAATCCAGTTTTGGGTCTCAAGCGATAGAACGGATTAGGCACACCATTTCTGACGCAATTTCAAAAGGAACTTGGCTGGTTTCCTAATGCTACACGAATGAGCGGTACGTTTCATACCGCCCATCCGTGATTTTGTTCGCTAGTGCTGCGCACCTTCGTATACGACTTTGCCACCGGCAATCGTGTAGAGCACGCTAGCCTCGAGTAGGCTGGCGGGATTGTTGTGCCCTGCCTCGACCAGGTCGGTGTCGTATACCGCAACATCAGCCAGCATTCCCGGTTCGAGCGTTCCCTTGATGTCTTCCTCGAACGTGGCCCATGCCGGCGCCTTGGTGTAAGCCTCGATTGCTTCCTCGATCGTCAGGCGCTGATCCGGGAACCAACCTTCCGCCGGTTCGCCGTCGAGAGTCTGCCTGGATACGGCGGCATACAGGCCATATACGGGGCTCAGGTAGTAACGTGCTGCGTTTGTGCCGGGGCTGTCGCTGCCGAAGATCAAAACTGCGCCGGCTTCTTTCAGATCGCGAAACGCGTAAGCCCATTCGGAACGATCGGTGCCGATCCGCTCCTCCATCCACCTCATGTCGTCCGTGACGTGGTATGGGTTGATCTCAGCTACGAGGTTTAGCTCGCCAAACCGCGGCATGTCGGCCGGGTGTACCACCTGGGCGTGAATTACTCTCCAGCGGTGGTCCGAATCGACCATGTCGTGTTCCTTCAAGACCTTGTCGTACACGTCGAGGAGAATGCGGTTGCCCAACGTGCCGATCGCGTGCACGTGTGGCGGTACGCCGGTGGGAACAGCTGCCTCCAGGAGCCTCTCGAATCCACCCGGAGGGAAGTCGGTGTAGTGATCGTTCACATCCATCGACAGAGCCGCACCGCGCCTGCCTTCCGGCTTCATGATCTCGCGCACCAACCCCTTGTACTGCGGCATGTGGTCGTACGGTTCGAAGAACATCGCTCCGCTGCTTCCCATGATGCCGTCGACCCACGCTTTTAGGCCGATGAACTTGATCCAGTCGTCTCCTACACCTTCAGAGATTCCCAAAGCGTCGACGTGCTCGACCATGTCGAGCATCGGGCGAAGCTGAATGCGGCAGGTGAGTTCTCCGCGGCGCTGTACTTCGCGGTACACCTGCACCTGAGGAGCACGCGTGAGATCTTGTATGGTGGTCACACCGCCGGCACGAGCTTCTTCGAGAACCGCCATGAAATTGGCAAGCCTCGTATCGAAGGGCAGCGGCGGAATCACGCGCCGCACAAGGTCCACCGCGGTACCCGTGAGAATCCCGGTCAATCGTCCGGACGCGTCTCGTTCGATAGTCCCGCCGCGCGGAGCACGAGTCCTCTCGTTGACGCCGGCAAGCTCGAGGGCTTTGCTGTTCGCAAGGAATACCTCGCGGTCGTGTCTGTTGACCAGAACGGGGTGGTCCGGCGTGACATCGTCGATCATGTCGCGATGCGGCTTGAACCGCTCCTGTGGGGCTTCTTCCTCCATCGTTCCCGCCGAGCCCATCGCCCACAATTCGTACGCACCCCAGTCACCGCGGGTAATCCAACTTCCTTCAGGCAGTCGACTCGCAGCACCAGCCAAACGTTCGGTGAAGGCATCGGCCACATGTACGTCGAGCAGATTGGCTCCAGTCAATAGTGCGCCGGTAGCGTCGATGTGTACGTGTGCGTCATTGAACCCGGGAAGCGCAAACGCTCCGTCGAGATCTATGGTCCGTGTGTTCGAGCCTGTCAGGCCTTCGACCTCACCGTTACTACCGACCGCGATGATCTTCTCGCCCTGAATGGCCACTGCCTCGGCCCAAGGGTTCGCGTCATCGAGCGTGTACACGCGCCCATTGAGAAGTACCAGGTCCGCGGCACCTGTGCCCGAACAAGCCGTCGCTGCGACTAACACGGCACCCAAGAACAACTTCTTCATTGAGAGACCTCCGAGAGGGGATTGTGCGTACAAAGATATTTGGGGGGTACGAGGGGGGCTAGGCGGGGAATGGGGAAGCGTGCAGCGTGCAACGAACAGCGTACAACGTGCAACGGAATCGCTTCTTGCCGTCCGCTGCTCGTTGTGCGCTGCTCGTTGAGCGGGCGTCTATCTCTGCCTTGTCCCAATCGGACTCCCCTGTGGCGTAGTTGGCGCCTCAGTTGGTCCCACGAGCCCTTCGGGTCGGTTCTGCCAGCGACGGATGTCTTCGGCCGCGAGCTGCTGGTGTTGCCACGCTCCCTCCGACTCCAGCCACAGCACCAAGTTCCCGATACTTGCATTCAGAATCGCGCGCACTTGAGGTGTGTTCCGTGCGCTGCTCGCTTGCGCCATCATTATGTCGAGTGCTACGCGTTGCACCTCTCGCTGAACCGCGGCTTGGTATGAACTGGGCGGACTCTCCGCAAGCCACGTTGCATCGAGTACACGTTTGACGACTGCGTCAAGCGACGGGTACCGTTCATCTCGGGCATGGTATTCAACGAGCCGAGCCATTCGCTCAGGCATGAAGATCAGCCTGAGGCTCACGTTGGCAGCCGTCGCGGCGGCGCCGAGGGGGTCAAACGTGTGACCGGTGCGGTGCTGGAAGATCTCGCCAGAGGCCATGCCATATGCCCGTGGCGGGATCATGCGAATGATCCGTTCGGGAATCGCGAGTGCTTCGGTGGTGACAGTCTCCAGCACCGCGTCCAAGGCGTCCAACTGCCTTTCTGGCGGTACGATCTCAATTGGGTCCCGACCATCGCCACGAACGGCATAAACGTAATTGGCGCCACCGATGCTCTTGGCCGCCGACTCTACTTGATAACGGTGGTGCAGATATAGCGGCACCAGCACTTCTTCCAGAGCAGCCAGCGGGTCGCCTACGTGAATTGCCCGCTCGGAGAAGTTCTCGAGCCCAATCCGGCGCACTTCCATCTCATGTCGCAACCACTCGACCGGGTCTTCACCGTTGTCCCACACTGAGGTATACGGGTGCGGGCCATTGGCAGCGCCGTCTCTGCTCGCCATGAAGCGCATCCCACGACTCACACCGTCCCGTAAGATCTCCTCCAATGCAGCGTCTTCATCGGTGCCAGATGGAAAATCTCTGTACGAGTAGTTGACTGAAAACTTGTCGAACTCGCCGATTTCCGCTGTGTAGGCCTGCGAGAGGTCGATTTGACCATCATCCGTTATCAGCACCAGCGGGGCAGGGTAATCCATGACGGAGGCTCGGCCCCCGTATGAGCTGGCCTCGTAGTTGTGGCCGAACCCGATGCAGTGGCCGAGTTCGTGAGCGGAAAGTTGCCGAATGCGTGCAAGAGCCATTTCCAACGCATCGGTGTTTTCGGACAGCTGAGCGAGGTAATCGAAAGATGGACCGCCATCGGATCCAAATGGGTTGACCATTCCCGACCCGAGCATAAAGTCCTGCCGGATTCTCAAGCTCCCCAGATTGACGTTTCCTTTGATGATCTCACCAGTTCTTGGGTCGGTGTAACCTGATCCATATGACCAGCCTCGCGTCGAACGATGCGTCCAATGGATCATGTTGTATCGGGCATCTTGTGGATCGGCACCATCGGGCAGTACTTCCACTCTGAATCCATCGATGAACCCGGCTGCCTCAAATGCCTGCTTCCACCAATTGCCCCCCTCGACCAAAGCGGTGCGAATCGGCTCCGGTGCACCGGGATCCACGTAATACACGATCGGCTCAACCGGAGGCGACATCTCGGCGTTGGGGTTTTGTTTCTTGATCCTGTGACGACGAATCCACTGGACGGCCAGGTTCTGGTCTATCGGAGTGGCGTAGTCGTTGAATGTCACTGGCTGGGCCATCACGCGCGGATCAGCTTTCCTGGGCGTGAAATCGTCGTCGGGTAACTGAACGAACGAGTGATGAACCCGAAGGGTAACGGCATTGCCGCTGGCAGCAGTACTTCTGACGTATCCCCCCGGTGAATCGCCGGTGAAGGTTTGAGAAACCTCCACCTCGGTGTTGAGCGGGAAGTTCTTTGTCCTCGGCAAGTAGAAGGCGCTCCGGGACTTGTCGATGCTAAAACGCCCCTGCTGAGATCTCTCGAGCGACTGGATCACTCCGTGAGCGTCTCGCATGAAGAAGTCGGTTCCGTCCACGAGCACTCTATCGCCAGTCTCGGCCTCGACATCGAAACCCCAATGGGTCGAAGTAGCGAATGCATCGGTGACAGCCTCTACAACCGCTGGTTCGTCGCTCAACGCGCGGTACCGATAGTTGGGTTGGATGAGGAAGACCTTTGGACCCACGCGATGGGCCTTCAGGATCATGTCGTCGCCGAGTTGACCTCGGTCGAGCCCGACAGGATTGCTCCCCAATCCTGCGGCAAGCGAGACAGCATACAGGAATTCGACGTCCAACTCGTCGAATTCCACATACATCTTCCCAGTGTTCTCGTCCCAGAAGAGGTCGAAGTAACCTTCGAGTTGCGTCATCCCCTCGGTCTTGATTTCGATCGTCGGAGTCTGGTCTGGATCCTGGGGTTGGGCGGATCCCGGCAGTGCGACGAGTGCCAAAATCACAATTGTCAGTGCGGTAGTTAGACGACGGAGCAACATGAGTCCTCCATAGGCTTTGTTCGTACGAGAGCATTTTTCGTGATTGTTTCTGTCGACGATTGCTATAATCGTCGTAGTCCGGCGTTGGGAATAGACTGCAGCGGCCAGCCTAAGGCAAGCGATTTAGATCTGGGGTGGGTTGGCGAGCGTGTATACTGTGTTTTCGTTCGCGATCGCAGCGCGAATGTGAGCCGAGGTTGATAGCAAGCCCTGGAAAGATTCACCATCCAGCATTCGAAACCCACCTGAAGTTCTATCCCGAAGCATTCGATCGACCGAGCCTGGCGATGGCAACTCTTCGCTCGTCTCGGCGCATGCCAAAAGAAATCCCCACGAAGTTGCGAAACTGGGTACTGATGAGGAATAGGGACGTACTGTCTGAAACACTGTGCTCAATGTGTTCGTCACTCGTGCAAAAACGCTGATCTCGTGCGGCGCTACCGAGCCTGCCTGAATGGCAAAAACTCCATCGGGTGACAGCATGTGCCGAACCTGCTTGAAGTACTCCTGGGTGAAAAGTTCGTACGCCGGTCCGTCCTCGAGTGGCTCGGATAGATCCGAAATCACAACGTCGAACCGTTCGTCGGTCGAATCGAGCCAATCTGTAGCATCACATATCAGTACTTCTGTTCTCGGGTCGTCGAACGCTCCCTGATGCATTTCCGGTAGGTGCTCTTTGCATGCCGTGACCACTTCTTCGTCCAAGTCGATCATGACGACGCGCTCAACACAGTCCCAGCGCAAGACCTCCCGCAGGGTAGCACCTTCTCCACCGCCTAGGATGGCCACACGTTTGGGGGCGCCATGGAGGAGCATCGCCGGCTGTACGAGCGGCTCATGGTAAAGGAACTCATCCGCGACGCACGACTGCCAATTCCCGTCGAGAACCAATGCCTTGCCATATGCGGGCGTGTCGACGATGGCGAGATCTTGGAATCGTGTTGTTGTGCGGACTAGGATGCTCGAGACTGCGTAACGAAACGAGTCTTCGGGGTTGCCTTCATCGGTAATCCAGAGCATGCCCTACGGCAGTCCTATGCTTCGGCAGTCGCAACGGCAGCGACGGGTTTCGGCACGAACTCGATGTCCGCTGAGTCCAGCAGAGTACCGCGTTCCATCCGCTTCATCGTGTGTTGACCTGCGGAAAGCGCTTTGACCAGGTACCTGCAAGCACGTTCGGGCATGGCTCTGTTGCCGCAAGTGAAAATGTCGACTGCGGCGTACCCGTGTTCGGGCCAAGTATGTATCGATATGTGCGACTCAGCCAGTAGCCCTAGGGCCGTGACGCCTTGTGGGCTGAACTGGTTGGACACCTGCTCCAACAACGTCGCGCGCGCGTGTTCAACCGCTTC
This sequence comes from uncultured Gemmatimonadaceae bacterium, assembly GCA_964518955.1. Lineage (GTDB taxonomy): Bacteria > Gemmatimonadota > Gemmatimonadetes > Gemmatimonadales > GWC2-71-9 > JBDGYW01. Next base: position 16,564 of record CAZFHS010000050.1, read on the forward strand.
GCGTAGCGCTGCATTGATTATGGTTTGGTCGTCTAGTATATCCGGCGGACAGTCGTACAATTCGAGCAGACAAGTAATTCCGGACACAGACCCAACCCCCTTTTCGAGCTGAAAGTCTGCGCGACATAGCCGCGCCTGAACGACGTGCATGGCGCACGAGGCATGACATTTTAGCGGGGGAAGCCCGGAAGAACAAGGGGTGGCTGGCGGCACTGTGATTTGGGGTGTATGGTTGGCTGACAAGGACCTGTTCGTGTTCTCTCAAAGGAGATCTCTGATGCCTCACGCCGGTAGACTTTTTGCCACTCTAACGCTCGCATTAACGGTGCTTTCGCCGCCGAATCTGCAGGCTCAGGAGCGCTTCACCATTGAGCAGATTCTGAGCAATGCGTTCCCGTCAGGCCTGGTCGCCGCGCCGAGCGGCGGATCTTTAGCGTGGGTGCAAAACTCGGAAGGGCGCAGGAATATCTGGGTGGCTGAGGCGCCGGCATATGAGGGGCGGCAGCTGACCGCGTACGCGGTTGACGATGGACAGGAAGTTTCGAGCCTGCGGTTTACTCCTGCCGGCGATCAGATCGTCTTTGTACGGGGCGGTGCTCCCAACCGGCAGGGCGAGATCCCCAATCCGCTCAGCGAGCCCGAGACCACAGAGCGCGCCTTGTGGATCGTCTCGACTACAGGGGGTGAGCCGAGGCGTCTTGTGGAAGGTTATTCACCGTCGATTGCTCCGGACGGTTCGTCAGTCGCGTTCCTCCGGCGTGGCCAGGTGTGGTCGAAGTTGCTGGCATCGGATGAAGATGCCAGCCAGCTGTTCGCCATTCGCGGGGGAGCGGGGTCCACCAGATGGTCTCCCGACGGATCGAAGCTGGCGTTCGTAAGCGGGCGTGGCGACCACTCATTCGTGGGTGTCTACGACATCGGCGACAATCGCATCGCGTACATCGATCCAAGCGTTGACAACGACGGTGAGCCCGTCTGGGCACCCGACGGCCGCCGCCTGGCTTTCGTTCGCGCTCCGCGGGAGCGTGGCGCTCTGCCGTTTATACCGCGCCGCAGCGGTGAGCCGTGGTCGATTCTCGTGGCGGATGTCGAGTCTGGCGAAACGGAGATTGCGTGGACAGCCGATGAGGGGCCGGGCAGTGTGCCACGGGAGATCGTGGCTGAGAACCAGCTCTTCTGGGGCGCCGGCGATCGAATCGTTTTCCCTTGGGAAAAGGACGGATGGACGCACCTCTATTCGATAGACGCTGGCGGTGGTGACCCGATGCTGTTGACGCCGGGTGAGTTCGAGGTGGAGCATGTTACGCTGAGCCCGGACGGCAGGGAAATGTTGTACTCCTCCAACCAGGATGACATAGACCGTAGGCACGTTTGGCGTGTACCCGTGACAGGTGGAACGCCAAGAGCAGTCACCGCAGGTCAGGGCAATGAGTGGTCGCCGGTGTTCACGAGCGACCGAGAGGCGATCGGAATTCTCGCCTCTGATGCGCGGCACCCGGCTCATGCAGGGATCGTGATTGGCTCAGATCACCCGCGCGCTCTAACGGCAGCGCCGTTTCCAGATGGGTACCCGACGCAAGAACTCGTCGAGCCATCCCAGGTCGTGTTTTCTGCTGCAGACGGGATGCCGATCCACGGCCAGTTGTTCCTGCCCCCGAACATGCGGGACGGCACGCAGTACCCTGCCGTGCTCTTCTTCCACGGCGGGTCGAGGCGCCAGATGCTCCTCGGCTTCCACTACAGCAGCTACTACCACAATGCGTATGCGCTCAACCAATTCCTGGCGAGCCGTGGGTACATCGTAATGTCAGTGAATTTCAGGAGCGGCATCGGATACGGAATGGAGTTTCGCGAGGCACTCGACTACGGTGCACGAGGCGCGAGTGAGTTCAACGACGTGCTTGGAGCTGGACTCTATCTGCGTAGCCGACCTGATGTAGATCCGGATCGTATCGGGTTGTGGGGCGGATCGTATGGAGGGTACCTGACCGCACTTGGGTTGGCGCGGGCTTCAGACCTCTTCGCTGCCGGCGTGGATCTGCACGGCGTACATGATTGGAACGTCGTGATTCGGAATTTCGTGCCCAGCTATGACGCAGCCGCTCGCGAAGAGGTCGCGCGGCTGGCATTTCAATCGTCACCGATGGCCTACTTGGATGGCTGGAAGTCACCGGTCTTGTTGATTCACGGAGACGATGACAGGAACGTGCCGTTCAGTGAGACGGTGGACATCGTAGGGTCACTGCGCAAGCAGGGGGTGGAGTTCGAACAGTTGATCTTCCCCGACGAGGTGCACGGCTTCCTGCTGCACAAGAACTGGGTGGCGGCCTATCGAGCAGCTGCAGACTTCTTCGACCGCCACTTGAAGGAGAGGTAGGCTGGGGAGCCTACCTCCACCGCCAGTCGCCGCGGATCTTGGCGCGCACGAGGCTGCTCGGAGAGAGGAGCCTGCCGTTGCGCGCCATGCGCCGCGCGAACTCCGCGTCCACCCCATGAATCCGCATCCGCACAAGATTGCTCGGTGAGATATCCTCGTAGCCAACCTCAGCCAACTCTCTTATGAAACTCGGGGTCACTCCGTGAATGCGGAACTCGCGCAGTCGGTTGGCGGAGAGATCATCATATCCAAGCCGTTCCATGCTGCGTACAAACTCAGGTGTGACTCCGTGGATTCGGAACTCCAGGTAGTCGCTCAGTGTGTGCTGACCAAGTCCCAGTTCGTCCATCTCTCTGATGAAACTCGGGGAGACTCCATGGATGCGAAGCTCCTTGAGCCTGCGGCCCGATAGATCTTCGTAACCAGCATCAACCATTTCTTGAACGAAATCTGCAGTGACACCATGGATTCGCATCTCGACAAGCTGGCCGGTCGTGAGGCGCCCCAAGCCTGCATCGGCCAGCTCGTTGGCGAAATCTGCGGTTACTCCGTGGATTCTCATCCGAATGAGCCCGTCGAAGGTGGGGTTGGATAGGCCCAGCCGCGCCATGTCCGCGGCATGTTCTGCGCTCACTCCGTGGATTCTACCGCGCAACAGATCGTCGAGGTCGAGATTCTCGAAGCCAAGATCATCCATCTCCCGAGCGTAGTCGCCGCTGATACCATGGATGCGAAGCGACAGCAGATCGTCGACTGCAATATTGTCGAACCCTGCGGCATCCAGTTCGTCCACGTATTCGCCATCCACTCCGTGTATGCGGAAACTCAGCATCTCTCCGATGGTCAGATCGTCGTAACCACGCCGTACCATTTCATCGAGGTACGAAGTTGAAACGTCGAACATCGCCATCGAGAAGTGCTCTCGGTTCGATATGTCGTCATGCCCTCTCCGGGCCATCTGTCTGAGGAACTCACTGTTCCCAACCCATCTGAATTCGCCCCAGGCGTCACGGCCATCCTGCTCGCCCTCGAACGTGAAGATGCCAGCCTCTCGGTGCAGCTCGAACTGAACAGATGTTCTTTCAGAAGAACGCCGGGAGATGACGTCCCCATCGATATCGTCGACTGTTACAGAGAAACCGGAGCGGACACGTTCTCCGTCGATACGGGTTCGTAGGTTGATCTGGACTCGATGCTCGCCGTTCCAGCGGTTTTGTTCGGCCTCCCAGCGACCCTCTACGGTCTGCTGAAATGCCGCGGCTGGCGAAGAGAACAGAAGCGTAGCGACCGCGGCGGCGACAAAGGCGATGACCATCTTTGCATGTTTCATGTTGAGACCCCTCTTTGCGCCTGAATGATTGTCACTCTGTTTGATGTCGGAGTAGGGAGCTTGGTTGGAATTGGGGATGAAATGTTGGGCGGAACCACGCATCACCTCCCTTCCGCCCGGCGGTACCCTCCCACTCCCGTCCCTTCCCAGCGGTATGTAGCATCGCGGTACGCGTACCGCCGTACCGCCGTACCGCCGTACCGCCGTACCGCCATACCGCCCTCCATGAAACCGTAGCAACCTTTTGGTCGTCGTGAGTATCTATATAGGTACAGAAACTTCCACGGAGCGCTGAGTGATGAATCTCAAGGCCTACATTATCCCCACTGCGGTCATCGGGTTTGGAATAGCATGGTTCGGCGTACCTCGCGTCGTTCATCACCAAAAGGACAAACACAGCCTCAGCCATGTGATCCAGAGCGACTGGTGCATGGAATCACGCAACAATGACAGAAATCGTGGTTGGCACTGCGAGGTTCGTGAGTTCGAAATGTCACCGGGCGCGTTTGACCAGGTCGATGCCAGTCCGAACGGATCGATTGAGGTAACCGGTTGGGGTAGAAATGAAATCCGCGTGTTGGCCAAGGTGTTGGGGCGGGCACGAACGGACGACATCGCCGAGTCGCTCGTGTCTGAAGTACGCATCTCAATGGATGGGATGGCTCTCGATGCAGATGGTCCGAAGACGGAGCGGCGAGAATCCTGGTCGGTGAGCTACAGAATCAGCGTTCCGCACGCAGCCGACCTGGACCTGAACACCGTGAACGGCGGAATTACGGTCGAAGATGTCCGGGGCGACATTGAGTTCAGCGCAACGAACGGCGGCGTGTCGTTGATGGATGTGGGAGGGAGCGTCAGTGGCCGCACCACCAACGGTGGCTTGAAGGTTCAGCTCTCGGGCGATAGTTGGGACGGCGAGGGGCTTGATGTCCGGACCACGAATGGCGGCATAGTTCTCGTGATTCCGGACGAATTCAATGCGGAACTCGAATCGGCCACCACCAACGGCGGAATTTCGGTCGACTTTCCGGTGACCGTGAGTGGCCGCATCAACCGTCGGCTGAGGACCACGCTCGGCTCCGGCGGACCACTTCTTCGGGCGATCACGACGAACGGCGGCGTGACGATCAAGAAGCGGTAATCGCCATACGCAAACACCCCGGAGGTAGTTCCGGGGTGTTTTTTTGCTCTAGTCTTTGCCTTCGTTGCCGCAGCTCAGCGCATGGCTTCCAGTTCGGCTTCAGCGGCGATGTACCCAAATCCCGCCCAGCCCGAGCCCTCCAAGATCCGATCGAATACTTCGATCGCCTCTTGTTCGTGCCCGTTGTACAAGAAGTAGTTGCCCACCCCATACAACGTTGCCTGGTTCTCCGACGATCCGTCTCCGGGATTCAGCAGAGCCTCTGGTGTGACCTCACCTTTGTACATGAGCAGTAGCTGGTGGTAGACCTGATTCTCGATCACTTCCATGTCGGCGTGGATGGGTTCCAGTACCTCGGCGGCTTCATCGTCACGCCCTAATCGCCTGAGCGACATGTACAACCAATGGCTAGTGGACACGATGCCGTCAGGGTTTTCGCGGAGCGCCAGCCCGTGGTGATATGCGTCGATTGCGCCTTCGAAATCCTTCTTCAGGTATCGCGCCAACCCGAGGTGATACCAGATGTTCGACTGAAGCGTGCTGGTTGGGATGTTGAGTGCATTTGGTTGGCCGTCGGGCTCAACTTCGTCTTCCTGCCCTTCTACAAGGCTAGCCGCGTGCTCGAAGTCGGCGATGGCCTCGTCCAACATTCGAATGCTGATGTATCTGTGACCGCGGTGGCGGTACATCCTGGCATCATCAGGGTGCTTTTCGATTCCCTTGGTGTAGATGCGAACCGCCTCCCTGTACTGCCCCGTATACGCGGTCCGTCTGCCGTACCAGATGATAGCGTCTGCATCGTCTGGATTGGCTCTGTAATCGGCACGAGCGGCATCGAGTTGCGCGATGTCTCGCGCAGGTACGAGCGTGTCGCCGAGCAGGGAAATGCCCTGGGCTCCGTCGGGCAGATCCGGAAAGTCACTCGAGTGCGATGAATCGGCTGGTGCACACGATATGGCGAAACATGCCACGACCAGCATAGCAAAGGTAGAGCGCATGTGTTCCTCGCAACAATTTGGTTGAGTGCTTGGCAGTAATGTGGAATGAGATGCAGTAATACGGGTGCTGCCGCATGACCGCAAGGGTGGGCACTGCATCAACTGCGCATCCGCCGTATCTTTCGCAGCCATGAACGAGCTGATACAGAGCTGGCCCGGAGAGTCGGTAGTCGTCTCGTACGATCAGCCGACGGGTGCGTGGATGTTCATTGCCATTCACAGTACGGTCTTGGGTTCAGCGATGGGTGGATGCAGGCTGCGGGTGTATGAATCGCCGGAGGAAGGCCTTCAGGACGCGATGCAACTCGCTGAATCCATGACCAACAAGTGGGCAGGAATAGGATACAAGCACGGTGGCGGCAAAGTCGTGCTCGCGATCCCAGGTGAGATGGATCCCCCCGTGCGGACGGGGTTGTTCCGCCGCCTGGGGAGGCTCCTGGAGTCCTTGCACGGTGCGTTTACGGCAATTCAGGGATTTGGCACCACGCCCGAAGACATGGCAGTCATGTCGGATGAAACTCATTGGGTGAGTGGTGCGCGCAGCGCGGGAGAACGGGCCATCGACCCCGGGCCTTACACTGCCTTGGGCGTATTCTCCGGCATCCAGGCGGCCGTTCGCCATGTTTTGGGTGTCGATGATCTTGCGGGCCTGACGGTACTCGTGCAGGGCGTTGGTGACGTGGGCGAGCCTTTGGCTCGTCGCCTCCAAGCCGCCGGCGCCGAGATTCTCGTCTGCGACCTGGACGATGCCCTTGCGCGCCGCGTCGCAAGCGAGCTCGAGGGAGAGGCGGTCGAGCCACACCTGGCATATGTGCGGAACAGCGACGTATATGCTCCTTGTGCGATCGGGTGGACTCTCAACACTGAGACAATTCCGCAGCTCAACTGCAAAATCGTTGTCGGAGCTGCTCACAACCAGCTCGACAAACCGTCGAATGCCGACCTGCTTCACGAGCGTGGGATTCTGTATGCGCCCGATTTTGTAGCCAATGCCGGTTCGGCTATGGCGTTGCCGCTCCTCGACGCGGGTGACCTGAGCGAGGAACAGGTGCGCGAATCGGTGCAGCGGATTGGTGGTACGCTCGATCAGCTCTTTGCCGAAGCAGAGGATCGGAATGAGTCACCGGTGTATTCGGCGACGCGTATGGTGCGGCGGCGGATGGGCGGATAGCACTGATGTGGATCAACAGAAAAGCCCTGAGTGATTCACTCAGGGCTTTTCTGTTGGGTTGGGGTTTGGCCTAGAAGCCAGGATACATGCTGAACTGAACGTGCCAGCCTTTCTCGGGCCTTTGGAACGGCTTCACAATATCCATCCCGAGCATAAAATATCCAAAGAGGTTGAACCGGAACGTAACCCCTGCACTGAACACTGGTTCACGGTCACCGCCCAAGAAAAACGCGTTCTCGTCGACGGCTGTTTCAGGGTCGTCAGGAGACCAGGCCATTCCGCCGTCGGCGAAGATTGCCATTTCGAGTGGCAGATATCCGAAGTAGTTGTCTCCAAGACCCAAGACGCCGAGAGGTGGGAACCGAAGCTCTATGTTGCCAACGAGCGTTCTCGACCCCCACAGCTGGTCGAACGCGGGGCAAGTACCGTCGGTACTGCCTCCGCACTCGATCGACCCCCTGAACGAATTGTAGTCGTAACCTCGAACCACACTCGAGTAGCCCAGGAACATCGGGCGAAGTCTATCGTCGTTTTCGCCTTGTCCGTACCTGCCCATGTGCATCAACCGGCCAGCGAGTGTGAACGGCCGGGTCACCATTACGTACTTTCTGAAGTCCGCCAGTGCGTTCACCATGTTGAGCGAGCCGATCATGGGTGACGCTTCGACGCGGTATCGTTGCCCGAGAATGGGGCTCGCGATTCCCCATATCGAGTTGTCGTAGACCAACGCTGCACTCGAGGTCGCGAGGTACAGTGGGTCTGGTGAATCGATCTGCTCCCGTTCCTGATCAATGAGTTCGCCGGTCCAGGCAATCATACTCCGGCGTATCTCATAGTCATACGAGATGCTTCTGACACCCGCTGAAAACTCTAACCGCTGTACCCTGCTGAACGGATAGGAGACTATACCGCCCAAATCTCTATTGATCTGACGCAGTCGGAATATCTCGTCGACCAAGACTTCCTGTCCGCTGTTGGGATCGGTGCCGAAATAGCTGCCGTTGTAGAAGCCATACGAATACGACATCTGCTGCAGCGAAACACCCCAATTGAGGCGATTGCTCATGTTGGTGTAGGCCGTTGCCGCCGAGATGTCTTTGATGCCTCCGTTGATCTGGAACATGGTGGCCAGGTTACGGCCCCCAAGCACATCGCTCCAGAATAGCGAGGTCCCACCGCCGATGAAGGTGCCAAATCGGTCGGCGCCTACCACCAGGGATGGCTGACCCACATAGTCTAGTCCCAGCGATCCGTCGTAGCCCTCCTCCTGGTGCTCAGGGTCGGTGGGCAGACCGAAAAAGGGATTGTCGATCAAAGCCAGCACGTCATTGCTGCGGCGCACCGCAGGAGGCAAGATGGCGGGATCTACACCTTCATACGCTTCGATGACGGGACCACCGGCCAGAACGTCCGGGTCGTCGATTCTGTAGATCTCGATGGAGCCATTCTTGAACACACTGATCGACATTTCGCCCGTCTCGGCGGCTACGGACATTGCCGGACTCAGCGGAGCGATACCTGCTACACCGGTGTGGATATTCGTGACCTGGAAGATTTCATTGGTGGCCACATCCATACGATAGACATTCGAGATGCCGTTCTGGTCGCTGATGAAATACAAGTTCTTGCTGTCCGGCGACCACTGCGGGTTGATGTGCTTCCCGTTGTCGAATCCCTCGATTTCCGTGACGGCACCGGTGGTTGGATCGAGCAATGCTAAGCCATACCCACCGTACATGAGACTCGTCAGCCCGGTGTTGAACCTCTCAGTGACGAAAGCGATCCTACTTCCGTCTGGCGACCAAACAGGTTGTAGATCACCGAAGGGATCGTTTGTCAGGCGCCTTCGCTCTTCGAGCTCGAGGTCGTACAGGAAGAGATCGGACCATGAGTCTGCAATTCCGGAAAAGACTATGTATCGACCATCTGGTGACCACGCCGGATTGAAGATCTCGCCCAGATCGTCGAACATCGCCTCTTGAACGGTACTGCCTGTTTCGGTGTCCAAAATCGAAAGAACCGGCTGGCCCTTCCGGACCGCGGCGAACGCAAACCGATTGCTCGCACCGCCCGAGAAATCCCACGAGCCGGCCGAATGGATGAATTGGACGCCCTCGAAATACGGATCGACCGAGGTCTTGACGATCTTTCGCATCACTTCACCCGTCGTTGCATCCGACAGGAACATCTCTATGGCAAACAGGTCTTTCTCCGAAAGGAACACCAACTGATTGCCGTCGGGGCTCAATGCCGGAGCGATGTTGTACTCGCCGCTCCCCGAGGCCTTGCCCAGAATCGGTGTTCCATAGGCACTCGCATCGGCGGTCTGGTCAAGCAGCGGTTCCGACGCGGCTCTCATGGCCTCGTACCAGTCAGACATCACTGAATCGGGGTGCATGCGAAGTACACGCTGGAACGCGAGGCCTACGTTCGGGACAGATCGGGTGGCTTTGAGAAGCCTGGCAATAGCTTCGTCTCCCCATCGGCCCGCGATGTAAGCCATCAACGCCTGACCGTGCTGGTAGGGGTGGAGCGCCCTGCCGTCTCCAATCTCGTTTATCGGTAGGTCCCGCTCGACAAAAGCCCGCATCCACATGGCCGTCTCAGAGTCAACGTGACCCACGGAGATGTATTCAGATATACCCTCGACGAACCAGAGCGGCATACGTGCGGCGCCCGGCACTCCCGAAATCAGCGTACCTCCGCCTTCGCCGGTCATGTCGAACTGGAATGCATGAACCAGCTCGTGGCCTATGACGTGATCGGTTTCAGCCAGCGGGCCCAAGAACGGCAGAACGATGCGCCGCTTCATGAGTTCCGTTACGCCCTGAGTGCCCTCGTCCATGGTGCTACCGAGAGCGTTGGTTTGCCTGAAATGCGGGTGCGCTGCGTATAGAATCAGCGTCTGCCTGTCGCTCAGCTCATGGTCAAACAGCCTGGAAAGCCGTTCGTACCACCGTTCAGCCATCAAAGCCGCCATCTCGACGTCAACACCAGGATAGTGGTGAATGTCGAAATGCTCGGTTTTCAGCACCTCGAAATCGAAGTCCTCATATTGGACGCGGTTGCGGCCGAAGTACTGGGCCTCTACCTGCTGTGGCATGATGGAAAAGCCGACGCTGTAGGCGACCAGTACCGTGGCCAGTTTTCGCAATGAGAAACTCATCCAACAACCCCCTTCGTACGTACAGCCACTCACGATGTTGGCTGTCGAGCTGCTACGCGGGTTTTTCGTTCTTTTAAAGATAAGACAGTTTTCGGGCAACAATTGTTCCTTCAACTGTCTAATCCACTGCCAGCCGCAGCCCGCCCCCCTGGAATCCTCCGCCACACATTAGACGAGTGGCTGCGACCGACATTAGTATGTGCATTTTTCTGACCATATGTTACAGGACGTGCAGTGGCCTATTTCGGGTTCAATCTGTCCTCGCTGCTGGACATTCGTCCTGTTTTCGGCCCGAATTTGACGTAGGTTGTTACCTCTTAGCAGAATAGCGTCAACTAGGCCGGCGAGAAAGACCACAGACATACTCAAGCGCACCTGATTATTTGCTGGGGATGCCTTACATTCTGAAAGGCGATTTTTCGGCTGGACGGATGCCGTCGCCAATCAGGATCCTGCGGAACCCCTCGATGTCTTTGTAGGTCTCGTTCTCCGGGGTGATTCTGGTACAGTGATCAAGTGCCAAACTCCTCACGTTCAAAGGGGATTGTTGACGATGACTACTGGAGGAGGCTCGGTGCGCGCTGCACCTCTTTGGCTCAAGCTCCTGCTATGGGTTGCGGCGGGGTTTCTCATGTTTGCTGCAGCAGGATATCAGGAACGCACGGGCCCGACCAAGGAACTGCGTGGAGAATACGAGGTGGGCGGTGCGGAGCTAGCGTACGCGCTGATCCGGAGCGGGAATTCCCACGAAGATGCCAGAGTGGCGATTCCGAGTGTCGGAGGGGAAATCACGGGGTCGCTTCATTACAAGCGCTACCCGACCAACGACGAATTCACGTCGATCGCCATGGAAGCCGAGGGCGATGAACTGGCCGCCCAGCTGCCAAGACAGCCGGCCGCTGGCAAGCTCGAGTATTTCCTAACGCTCGAAACACCATCCGGTTCGCTACGGATTCCCGCGGATCAAGACGGCAACATCATCATTCGCTTCAAGGACGCCGTGCCGGTTTCAATACTTCTGCCGCACATCGTCTTCATGTTTTTTGCTTTGCTCGTGGGAATGCGAACCGCGCTTTCTGCTATGGTGACACCGCGCGATATGCGCAGCCTGGCTTGGGTTACTCTAGGATTGATGACTGTAGGTGGGTTGATTCTCGGCCCGGTAGTTCAAAAAATCGCATTCGGAGCGTTGTGGACCGGAATTCCGTTCGGCTACGATCTAACCGACAACAAGACTCTGATCATGTGGATCGTATGGGCCACGGTGTGCGGGATGTTCTTGTGGAAACGTGTGAAGAGTGAAGCTGTCCTTCGGTCTGCAGTATTCCTGGCGGCGGTTGTGATGATTGTCGTATACCTGATTCCGCACAGCCTTCGCGGCAGCGAGTTGAATTACGAAGCACTGGACCAAGGGACTCCTGCCTCGGAGGCGGTCCGAACCGGACAACCTAGGTAGGTCGCGGAATTGACCTTAGTGAATTCATCCGAGGACTCGATGAAAGGGGAATTACACGAGATGAGAACAAGCAGGAGGAATTTCCTGAAGGTGGCGGCGGGAACGGCTGGTGCTGCGACGCTGGGGACGACAGCCTCATGTGCGGCTCCATCGGACGTGCCGGAAGCGATTAACAATCTGCAGCCTTATCCCGGCGACTACACTCCGATCTCCGACGAAGAGCGCTTGGGACGTATCGAGAAAGCACAGCGCCTGATGGGCGAGAACGGGATCGACGCGATGTTTCTCGATTCCGGGACCAGCATGTTCTACTACACCGGTGTTCGTTGGGGACAGAGTGAGCGGATGTTTGCCGCTGTTATTCCGGCCCGCGGCGAACTGGCGTGGGTCCTCCCCAATTTCGAGGAAGAAAAGGCTCGTGAGCTAATACGCTTCGGGGACGACGTCCGTACATGGCATGAACATGAAAGTCCCTATGAGCGCGTCGCGCAGGTTCTCAACGATCGGGGAATTAGGCGTGGCACGATCGGTGTAGAGGAACGCTGCCGATTCTTCCTGTATGACGGTATCCGGCAAATTACTCGCAACCAGTTCGTGAGTGCCGATCCCGTCACTATCGGCTGCCGAGTGATCAAGTCCGACAATGAACTCGCTCTCATGCAACGCGCGAACAACATCACGATCGAAGCATATCGAGCGGCATTCCAGACGGTCTACGAAGGAATGCCAAGGGGAGAGTTGAGTGCCAATATCGCTGCCGCTCACACGGCACTGGGTGCTTCAGGCAGGGGAGGGGGTCAGTTTGGCGAGGCGTCGGCCTTCCCGCATGGCAGTAGCCAACCGCAGTTCCTCCAAGAGGGAGACATCATCCTGGTAGATGGTGGCTGCGGCGTCGACGGGTACAGGTCGGACATCAGCCGTACATTCGTGTTCGGTGAACCGACCCAGAGGCAGCGCGAAGTTTGGGAAGTGGAGAAGGAAGCGCAAACTGCCGCTCTAGAAGCGGCACAGGTAGGCGTGCCATGCGAAGACGTCGATGCCGCTGCAAGAGCCGTTATCACCGGTGCGGGCTTTGGAGAAGGCTACGAGAACTTTTTCCACCGTGTTGGTCATGGCATCGGACTCGACGGACACGAGTGGATCAACCTGGTTTGCGGCAACACCACACCGCTCGCCCCGGGCATGTGTTTCAGCAATGAACCCGGCATTTACATCTACGGCGAATTTGGAGTGAGGCTAGAGGACTGCATGTACATAACGGAGGATGGTGGCAGGTTGTTCACGCCGCAGGCTCCGTCGATTGAAAACGTCATAGCATAGCAGCGACTTGTCAGCGTTGCGCGCTGAACGATTATTTAAGATATCTCTCCAACCACCCAAAGAACTCTCGCTGCCATAGAATCCCATTCTGAGCCGAGAGAACCCAGTGATTTTCCTCTGGGAAATAGAGAAGGCGGCTCGGTACTCCCTTTAGCTGAGCTGCTGTGAAAGCTTGCATCGATTCTGATTCGGGGACCCTGAAGTCCCTGCCACCCTGTACAATGAGGATTGGCGTGTCCCAGTTGTCCACGTATAGATGTGGCGAGTAAAGGCTGTAGCTAGAGGAGCCTTCCCAATAGGGGCCGCCGAAATCGAAGTTCACGAAGAACATTTCCTCGGTGTGCCCGTACATGCTCTCGAAGTTGAACACGCCGTCGTGAGAGATGAAGGCTTTGAAACGGCCGTTGTGGTTTCCCGCCAGCCAGAACACAGCGTACCCACCAAAACTCGCGCCCACGGCACCCAGGCGGTTTTCATCCACGTACGGTTCCCGGGCGACATCGTCGATGGCACTCAGTAGGTCGGCCATCGCCTGGCCACCCCAGTCTCCCGAAATCTCCTCTTCCCAAGCCTGGCCGAAACTCGACGAACCTCGTCTGTTCGGCGCGACAACCACGTATCCGTTGGCTGCCATGATCTGGAAATTCCAGCGATACGAAAACGATTGGCTGAGCGGGCCCTGAGGACCGCCCTTCAGATAGAGCAGGGCGGGGTAACTCTGGCTTGGGTCGAAGTGCGGCGGATAGATCACCCAGGAATGCAGCTGTTTGCCGTCGGTGGTCGGGGTCCACCGTTCGCGTACTTCACCCATCTCGAGTCCACTCAGAACTTCCTGGTTTGCAAACGTCAACTGCGTTGCCGAGCCGTCGGCGGTGTTCACTCGGTAAATGTCGCTCGGCGCAGACATCGACATTCGGGACGCGATGAGTGAAAGGTCGGAGCCGCTACCCGCGATTCCAAAACCACCATAGTTGTGCACGCCTTCGGTGATCTGACGGACCGTACTGGAAGTCACATCCATCGCGTAGAGCTGTACGGTCCCCTTCACGTCGCTGGTGAAGTAGATGGACCGACTGTCGGGCGCCCAAGCTGCTCCTGCGGCGTCCTGATCGAATCCTACGGAGAGTTCGCGTGAATTCCTCGTCTGCAGATCCAACACGAAGAGCCGATTGCGATCGGCCTCATACCCCTCCCTTTCCATGCTGAGCCAGGCCATATGCCGGCCGTTTGGCGAGAATGCGGGCTCGAGATCGTAACCCATCATACCTTCGGTGAGATTAGTCGTTTCTCTGCTGGACAGGTCGTATAGGTACACGTCCGCATTCGTGCTCACCGCATACTCGGTACCGCTCAGCTTTTTACACGAGTAGGCGATCGACCCGCCGTCGGAGCTCCACGCTATTTGCTCTCCGCCGCCGAACGGTTTCAAAGGCGTGTCAAACCGCTCGCCGGGCATTACGTCAACCGGTTCTCCGATGGAGCCGTTCTCGTACGTTGCGACGTGCAGATGTCTGAATGTGTAGTCGTGCCACGAATCCCAGTGACGATAGTTGAGCTCGTCAATGATCCTGGCGTTCGCCGCCGGCAGGTCGGGATACACCTCAATCGGAGTTGCGTCGATTTTGACGTCTCGTGTGAACGCGACATATGTACCTGTTGGGGAGTATGAGAAATTGTCGATACCTCCATCGATGTCGGACACACGCCGCAGGTTGGATCCATCGGGATCCATCTCCCAGAGCTGGACCGAGCCGCTGTTGGCCGAGAGGAATCCGATCTTATCTCCGTCAGGCCTCCACGTCACGTTGAATTCGGTGCCGTCCATATCGGTTATTCGCGTTGGCTCGCCGCCATTGGTAGACATTAGATAGAGGTCGGTGCTCCCGCGATTCGCCTCTATGTCGTAGACTCGCAAACCATATACGAAGCTCCTGCCGTCCGGAGACACGGCGGGTCCGGAAACCCGTGTGAACGACCAGAGGAGTTCCGGGGTCATTGTCTGCTGCGCGTGGCTGGAAGGCGTCCAGAAAAGCAGCGCCAAAGTGAGAGTTGGGAGCATCTTCTTCATGAATTCACCTCTACCTTCAGTTGCCTGGAGTTTCGCGAAAACAGGTAATCCTCGTCGATGGATGTGGGTAGTATGCAAAAGGATCTGAGGATGGGGAAGACATCCGGCTTGGCTCCTGCTATTCTTTGAATGCGGTCCCGTACTCCCTGTTCGGGATGTTGATCGTTGCTACGCAGGGCATCCAGCAGCTCGGCAGCAATTATCCAAAGGATGGAAGAATGGTTCCAAAGAGACTCGTAGGGGTGGTTTTGTTATGGTGTACTTCTGCTTGTGCGGTGTCTGTATCGGGCCAGCAGCTCTCAGGCACCAACGAGCCTCAGGTTGGGAACGCAATCTTCATACATCCTGACGGTGGATCTGTAGCGACGTGGGGGGCGGCGCGCCTGCTCGCTGTCGGCCCCGACGGCGAACTCAACTGGGACCGGATGGGCGAAATTGGCGTATATCGCGGACACCTCACAAACTCCGCCGCGAGTACTTCCAACGGGGCAGCTACCGTGCATGCTTTCGGGGTAAAGGTGCCGCACCAGTCATATGGGATGAATGGAGTCACTCCCCTTACCTCGCTTTCGGGCGAACAGCACAGCGTCATGGTAGAAGCAATCGCTGCTGGCATGGCGACTGCACTCATCAATTCGGGGCACTTAGCGGAACCAGGGACCGGCGTGTTCGTGGCGAGCGCCGAAGCGCGGGCCCACGTCGACACTATCACTCAACAGATTCTCGAAAGTGGTTCGGACCTCATTTTGGGTGGTGGTGAGGCATTGATGCTACCCGCTGGCACGGTAGGGCGTCACGGCGTTCCCGGAGTTCGTAGAGACGGCTTGAATTTGGTTGAACGTGCTGCGAAACTCGGCTTCACGATCGTGTACACGCGAGATGAACTTCTAGCGCTTCCGGTCTCAACCGAGAAGGTGCTCGGGTTGTTCGCTCCGGCACACACATTCAACGATCGCACCGACCAGGAACTCAGACTCTACGGAGGCGGGCCGCTCTACTATCCAGGTGCGCCTACGGTAGCGGAGATGCTAGATGTGACTCTCCGCATGCTGGAAGCACGAGGGGAGCAGTTCCTAATTGTGGTCGAGGAAGAGGGATCAGACAACTTTGCGAACGTGAACAATGCGATAGGCACACTCACGGCGCTCGCCCGTGCCGACACTGCCATCGGAGTGGCGCTCGACTACATCGAACGCCATCCGAACACGATGGTAATTACCGTTGCCGACAGCGATGCCGGTGGCATGGAAGTGTTTGCGGTGAAGAACCCGAGAGATCACGACATGCCGCTGGATCTGATCACCAACAATGGGGCTCCACTCGACGGTCCTGAAGGACCAGGTTCTGTGCCCTTCGTGTCGTTGCCAGACCAGTTCGGCCAACGTCACTACTTCGGGATTGCGTGGGCCGACACCGAAGATCTCATGGGAGGGGTAGTGGCGCGCGCGCATGGCTTGAACGCCGAGCTGTTGCCAACCACCGTCGACAACACCGACATCTACCGAATGATGTACGCTACGCTCTTCGGTGAGTGGCTTCCGTAGGGGTGCGAGAATCTGCACGACACGGAGTGTGAATGGGATCTGAATTCGCCGTCTATTTTCGACTGGGCATCGAGCACATCGCGGATCTCCGCGGTTACGATCACATCCTCTTCATTGCGGCACTCACTATAGCGTATTCATTGTTGGAATGGCGCAGGCTCCTGATTCTAGTAACCGCGTTCACCCTGGGGCACTCGATTACGCTTGCGCTTGCAACTGTTGGTGTCGTGGCCGTGAACACCTCTTTGATCGAGTTCCTCATTCCCGCGACAATCCTGGCTACGAGCGTTTTCAATATTGCGGATAGCAAAGCTGCCTCGGGAGAGGATGGGTCGACAGCAGGGGTGCGGCGGCATCACGTCATTCTCTATTTCCTCGCCGGTGGTTTTGGTCTGATCCACGGCTTGGGTTTCTCGAGTTTTCTCAGAGCGGTGCTTGGTGGCGAAGAGAGTATTGTGATTCCTCTGTTCGCGTTCAATGTGGGGCTGGAGATCGGTCAGATTTTGATCGTGGCCGTGTTGTTTGGCTTGGGGGGCGCGCTGGTGAAGGTCGCGAAGATGGCTCGCCGTGATTGGCTCCTGATAGTCTCTGGAGCTACCGGTGGCATTGCCATCACCCTCCTAATAGAGAGACTGCCGGGCTGAAGTTTCGCCCTCTACTGACAGGTTTTTCTGGAAAAGAGACAGATGCACATGCTCCTGAAACGTTCGTTGCCGATTTGTACGTTGTTGGTGCTTCTGCCGTCATTGCTTGGTGCTCAGCATTGGCTACACGACGACGGCTCGCGCACCAACCGGTCCATGTTCCGGCCGCTAGATTGGCCTGATCCCACAGCGATGCGTAATGCGGCTGGTTCACCTGGCCCGGAGTATTGGCAGCAACGTGTCGACTACGTCATAGAGGCGAGACTGGACACGGTCGAACACTTCGTGTACGGCTCCGAGCATATCACCTATCGAAACAACTCTCCCGACAGGCTTCGTTACCTCTGGGTTCAGCTCGACCAGAACGTGCGTTCAATCGAGCACAGCCGCACGTATCGGATGCGCGGCGCGCTGCCAGAAGAGATCAGCCCGCAGGCGCGGCGCTTCTTGGGTTTGGAGCAGTTCGATGGCGGTCACAATATCACTCGAGTGCAAGTGATCGATGGTGGTGAACTCCGAGATACGAGGTACATCATCAACAACACCGTGATGCGAGTGGATCTACCCACGCCGCTCGAAAGCGGAGCTTCCGCCGAAGTCGAGATCGACTGGAACTTCCGTGTGCCGGACCGTGCCCGCGGTAGCAAAGAGCGCGCTGAAGACGGATGGATCTATCAGCTGGCCCAATGGTTTCCGCGGCTCTCCGTCTACGACGACGTCAACGGTTGGCAAACAGATCAATTCCTTGGTAGTGGCGAGTTCTACCTCGAGTTCGGCAACTACGACGTGAAGATCACGGTTCCTTGGGATCACATTGTCGATGCCACCGGCATACTTCAGAACCCGGAGGGGGTTCTCACAGAGACGCAGCGCACGCGCATCACTCAGGCGATGCAGAGCGAAGAGCCGACGTTCATACTCCGGGCCGACGAAGTGCTCACGCCAGGCAGCCGGCCGGTACACGACGGTACTCTCACTTGGCACTACAAGGCTGAGAATGTGCGCGACTTTGCGTGGGTGAGTTCCAAGACGTTCGTCTGGGATGCCGCTGGGTTCAGGTACAGACCGGAGGACCGGCCCATCAAGTTGTATTCGCTGTATCCGCGCGAGGCGATGCCACTGTGGGATAGTGTGTCCACCCGTGCAATCGTACAGACGATGAAAACCTATGGCCGCATGGCTTTCGAGTATCCGTACCCCAAGGCGTCGAATGTAAACGGAGGGCTCGGTGGGGGGATGGAGTACCCGATGATGGCGTTTTGCGGGGGCAGGCCCGGCCCGGATGGAGTTCTTACGGACGAGATCGTGAACAGCCTCGTTACCCTCACCATCCACGAGGTCGGCCATAACTGGTTTCCAATGATCGTTGCTTCAGACGAGCGCAAATGGGGATGGATGGACGAAGGTCTCAACACTTTCGTTGAGGAATATGCCGAGCTGGATTGGAATGCCGAGTTTCCATCAACGGATGGTGAAGCGACGGAGATCGTGAATCACATGCGAAATCCGGATCAGGTCCCGATCATGACGGCGCACGACCTGATTCACAGGGGCGGCTTCGAAACGAATTACACCAAGCCAGCCACAGGACTCGTGATGCTCCGCGAAGAGATCCTGGGACCGGAATTGTTCGACGCCGCTTTCAGGGAGTACTCGCAGAAGTGGATGTTCAAGAAACCTCAGCCTGCTGATTTCTATCGTTCCATGGAAGACGGGGCGGGAGAACTGCTCAACTGGTTCTGGCGTGGATGGTTCTACTCTACGCACTACAACGACCAGGCGTTGACGTCCGTTGCGTCACAAGGCACGGAGGAACTCATCGGAAACACTGACCGAGGTCAGTCGTACTATAGAGTACAGGTGAACAACGAGGGCGGATTGGTGATGCCTCTGCATCTGGGGATCACATATGACGACGGATCTGGCGAAGTCGTGCGACTCCCTGCCGACATCTGGCGCAACAACGAGTTGACGTTCACCTACGGTTTCTTTTCCGACAAAATGGTTGTCGAGGTAGTGGTTGATCCGGAAAAGGTCTTTGCCGACGTGAACCGGGACAACAACACATGGACCGCTCCGATCCCGTGAGCGACGAAAATGAGGTGGATGTGAGTAACAGCATCTATAAGAGCTTGCTCGAACGCAGTCTGATTGTTTTGGCTCTGGCAGCGCTGGTTCCGGGTGCGCTCGGTGCACAGCACTGGTTGCACGACGACAGCTCCCGCACGAACCGTTCGATGTTCAGGCCGCTCGACTGGCCGGATCCGACGAGCCTGCGCAACGCAGCCGGTTCTCCGGGACCGTCGTACTGGCAACAGCAGGTGGACTATCGAATCGATGCGCGTTTGGACACCGTGGAACACAAGATCTACGGATCGGAACACATCACTTACACCAACAACTCGCCCGATCGGCTTCGGTACCTCTGGGTACAACTCGATCAGAATGTGAGATCGATCGAACACTCACGGTCGTACAAAACGCAAGGTGCATTGCCGGAACAGCTGAGTGCGCGAGCGCGCCGGTTTCTCGGTCGCGCACCATTCGATGGCGGCAACAACGTCACGCGTGTGCAGGTAGTGGATGCCGGTCAGCTCGCTGACACGCGGTACATCATCAACGGCTCCGAGATGCGGGTAGATTTGCTTCAGCCGTTGGAGAGTGGTGGGGTTGTGGAGTTCGAGATCGATTGGGATTACAGAATACCCGATAACGGTCGCGGAGCGAAGGAAAGGGTCGATGACGGATGGCTGTACGAGATGGCGCAGTGGTTCCCGCGTCTCTCGGTATACGACGACGTCAACGGCTGGCAGACCGATCAGTTCCTGGGCAGTGGTGAATTCTATCTCGAGTTCGGAAACTATGACGTCAATCTCACCGTGCCCTGGGACCACATCGTGCAGAGCACAGGGGTGCTGCAGAATCCCGATGAGGTTCTGACTCAGACACAACTCGACAGGTTGACTCAGGCGATGACGAGTGAGACGCCAAGGTTCATCATTCGGCCCGACGAGGTTATGGACCCGGCCACGCGGCCTATTCAGAGCGGCATGTTGACCTGGCGTTTCGTGGCCGACGACGTGCGGGACTTTGCATGGGTGAGTTCGAAAACGTACGTGTGGGACGCAGCCGGCTACCGCTACGCATCCGACAATAGGCTCATTGAAGCTCATTCGCTTTACCCGCGCGTCGCTATGCCTTTATGGGACAGCCTGTCGACGCACGCGGTGATTCAGACGCTCGAGACCTACGGACGAATGGCGTTCGAGTATCCGTACCCCAAGGCGGCAAACGTGCACGGACCGGTCGGCGGTATGGAGTACCCGATGATAGCCTTTTGCGGCGCTCGCCCACGGCCCGATGGGAGCTATCAGGACGCGATCGCCAGGGGCCTCGTGTCGGTTACGATCCACGAAGTCGGGCACAACTGGTTTCCGATGATAGTGGGCTCGGACGAACGCAAGTGGACTTGGATGGACGAAGGATTGAATACCTTTCTCCAGTACTATGGTGAGCAAGATTTCGACGCCAACTTCCCGAGCCGCAGCGGTCCTGCCCCCTACATTGTCGACTACATGCGCGATCCCGATCAGGTCCCCATCATGACGCACTCAGATCTCATTCACCGTGGCTTTGGCCCGAACGGCTACAGCAAACCTGCCACCGGGCTGGTGATGCTTCGGGAGGAGATCCTGGGGCCGGAGTTGTTCGACGCGGCGTTCCAGGAATACTCCCAGAAGTGGATGTTCAAGAAGCCACAGCCCGCGGATTTCTACAGGTCTATGGAGGATGGGTCCGGCGAGCTGTTGAATTGGTTTTGGCGCGGCTGGTTTTATACCACCCACTTCAACGACCAAGCCCTGACATCGGTGACCACTCAGGGGGCAGAGGAGTTGATCGGTGACACGGGACGAGGCCAGCAGTATTACCGCATGCAGGTTGACAACGAGGGTGGCTTGATCATGCCGCTCTACCTGGGCATCACCTACGATGACGGCTCGACGGAAATGGTCAAGTTGCCAGCTGACATCTGGCGGAACAACGAACTCACGTTCACCTACGGGTTTTTCACAGACAAGACCGTGGTACAAGTAGTCGTCGATCCCGATCAGGTGTTTGCGGACGTGAACCGTGACAACAACTCGTGGACTGCCCCGATTCCCTGAGTTGAGAGTGTGGAGTAACGGAGGGACGGCGCTTCTTCTCGCTGGGCTCGTTCTAGTTCCGGCTTTGCCGGCCGACGTGGGCGAGCTCAGCGCGGATCATCCGATGCACGTGTCATACGCGCGGATGGTGCTGGAAGGCGACGTGGCGATCGTCAACGTGCGGATATTTACAGATGACCTCGAGAACGCTATTGGACATTTCCATGATATCCCTGGGCTCAGAATGAGTCCCGACCCGGCCATCGATTCACTGTTCACGGACTACTTCAATGCGAGCTTCACGCTGGCAATCGGAGACTCAGTGGTCCCTGGTGTGATCGTGGAGAGTGGTGAGTCAGACGACATGTGGTGGTATCTGGTGCTCTTCCAAGGCTGGGCGCCAATAAACGAGATCAGCTTCCGCACCGAATTGCTCTACGACATCTTCGACGATCAGCGCAACATCACGCGGATCTTGCACACGGCGACGGATGAGTATCAGATGTACTACTCGGTTGCTGGGGCGCCGGAGACGCACGTTTTCAAGGCAGAGGGATGAGGAACGGACAACGCGCAACGATCAACGAACAACGTTTTTACAGGCTGGACTCGTTCGTTGCACGCTGTTCGTTGCGCTTTTCGCGCTCTACTCCCCTATGGCGGCACTCTCCCCACAACCACCCGCGACGGATACTGTTCCGATCTATACACCGCGTGCGTAGCCACCTGAAAGTCCTCATCAGTCGCGCTGTATATGTCTGTGAATACCTGCGGGTTTCGATCCACGAGCGGGAACCACGAACTCTGTACCTGCACCACTATTCGGTGACCCTCCTCGAACGTGTGGAAGATGTGCGGTGACTCGAAGGTAATTCGAGTAACCTCGCCGGGCACGAGTGGCTCGGGCGTTGCGTAGCTGTTCCTGAACTTGGCTCGCAGCACTTCGGCGCGCACTAACATCTGATATCCCCCCATCGGTACGTCCATGTACGGATTGTCGATGTCGGGGAAGTCGTCCGGATAGACGTCGATCAGCTTGACGATGAAGTCTGCGTCGGTGCCCGTCGTCGACACCCAAAGATCAGCCGAGACGGGGCCGGCAAGGGTGTAATCCTCTGTAAGAACCTCCGACTCATACACGAGCACGTCGGCACGGTCGGACACGAAGCGTTGGTCTTCAACCATGTACTCGCGGGATCGATCGATTCGAATCTCCTGTGTATACGGAACCGGGTTGGCCGGATCGCTGACATAGTTATCTGCAGCGCCCTCAACTCCATTTGGCGGTGCCGTTGAAAGTGCTCCGCCCTCCTGGAAGTAGTACGACGTCGTTGTCATATCCGGCGGCGGCCACTCGCCAAGTTGATGCCACTCATTCGAGCCGCTCGCGAATACCAAAGCTTCAGGTAGGTCTATCTGCCCTTTGTCCTTCAGGTAGTAGTTGAAAAACTCGATGTCCACGTTTTCGCGATAATACTCGCCTGTAGGAACCTCGAAGGAGACGTTGCCAAGTCTGTCCCCTCTTGCGCGCACCCACCCGCCGTGATACCACGGGCCCGCAACCAGAGTGTTTTCAATACCGGGATTCAGTCGCTCGATCGACTCGTAGATCTCTATGGGGCCATATGGATCTTCCGCATCGAACCAGCCAGCCACTGTCATCACAGCTGCACTGACATTGTCCATGTGGGGTATGATGTTCCTGGATTGCCAGAACTCGTCATTCGTGCCGTGTGTCATCATTGAATCCCAGAACACCAACTCGTTGTTGAAATGTCGTTCGTTGGCGTTTCTGAGTGCACCTAGGTCCAGGAAAAATTCGTACGCGTTGTCTGTTCCGAAACGGAATCGTTGCCCGCGCGAGGTCGTGGGCTCAGGTCTGTGCGAACGGAACCCAGGAAAGAACCGAAATGCGTCATGCAGGTAGAAGGCACCCTTGTGGTGGAAATCGTCTCCCACGAACCAGTCGCCTATCGCGGCTTGAGGCGATGCCGCCCGCACTGCCGGATGGTGATCGATAATGCTGGCGGCGGTGTAGAATCCCGGATAAGAGATCCCCCAGATGCCGACTCTTCCGTTGTTGGGGTGCACATTTTCGAGCAGCCATTCGACGGTATCGTAGAAGTCGGTGCTTTCGTCGATGTCTTCAGGACCGTCCTTCTCGACGGCATGTGGCGTCATATTTCGAAAGACACCATCTGACATGTACCGGCCGCGAACGTCCTGGTACACGAAGATGTATCCCTCTTCTGCAAACCTGCGCGACCCCACCGGCCCGAGGTATGGCGGGTATTGGCCCTCGCCGTACGGCGCCACCGTGTAAGGTGTGCGCTTCACCAGGAACGGGTATTCCTGCGTCGCATCCTTGGGTACGTACACGGCGGTGAACAACTCAGCGCCGTCTCGCATAGGGATTCGGTGCTCGTGCTTGGTGTAGTGCTCGGCCATGTAGCGCTCGTCCGCGGCAGCCGAAACCGCCGGAAGAGTGCACGCGACTAACGGAGAAATCACCACTGCGGTGAGAAGCAGCAATCCTAGGTGGTTTATTTTCTTCATGGCATTGTTCCGCTGTTGGTTTTTTGGGGCCGCATATCCCGCGTCTGCCCCACTGCCCCACTTCCCCTCTGCCTTGCTTCTCCCTCTCCTCCCTCTTCTCCCTCCCCTCCTAATACCTCCACCACGGCGTATCCAATACCGGCGGCTGCTGCAGCATCAGGTACTGGGCCATTTCCCGCAATCGCTCGGCAGTACTGACTGGTCCCGAGTAGCAGTGGCCCCGGCCGCGACCGTACATGAAGAACCCTTCGTAGTGCGGGTCGCGTGTAGTCTTCATCCAGGCTTCCATCTCCTCTACGGGGTAGTTCAGGTAGTAGTTGTCCATGTCGCCGGTGTACACGCGAATCTTGTCGATCAGTTTTGGCCCAAGCCAACTCCAATTCGTCTGTAGGTGATACAGCAGGTCAAAGTTCTCGCGCCAGTACTCCGCAACGTCGCGGTTGATGACTCCTGTGCGCTTGTCGTATAGCGGTTCGAAGTAGCCGTCCTCGCCAACGGGGCCGTGCACGGCGGCCCATATGTCGAGCTGCTGACCTGAACGTCCCTTCGTACCGCTCACCAGCTCAAAACGGTTGCGCTGCTCGGAGGTAACACGGACCTCCCCGTTTGTTTCCCTCGAGTTGATGGTAGGCACGCGGAAGAAGCCTCTGTCTTTGTAGAACGCGTTCTCATCCTCATAAATATTGACACCCTCGACGTTCGTGAAGGTCACTGGGTCGGGGCAGTACGACCACGCGCCGCCAAAGAAATCGGGGTTGAAGATCTGAAGTGCCAATGCTTCCCATCCGCCAGTGGACCCGCCGTCGAGCAGGCGTGCCCAAGGCTGGCGTATCGCGCGATAACGACGCTCGATTTCCGGGATCAGCTCCTGAAGCAACGCATCGCCATACGGCCCGACGTTCACGGAGTTCACGGCGTAGGAATCGTCGAAGTAAGGCGTCGGGTGCTGAAAGGTGACAACGAGCATCCGCGGGAAGTCATCCTTGATCCATTCGTAGTACAGGTCGCTGCCGACGTCGAACCGAAGCGGATTCCCCAGTGAGAAATGGCCCTGCCTGTAGAGGACTGGGTAGTCGAATGTGCTCGAGTGGTAGTCTCGCGGAAGTAATATGGTCGCACCCAGATAAATCGGGCGGCCCCAAAACTCGGTCAACATTGGGCTTTGGATTCGGAACCGTTCAACCCATTCCGTGTTTTCCGGTATCTCGATCGGTGGAATCACGTTGTCGGCCACCAACGAGATGTCGAACCCCTGCGCCGGATCGAGGTGGATTCGCTCCATGTCACTGTACAGGTTGCCGGGCGACCGGTTGAAGTGTTGACCTTCCCATTGATCATCGTGCATCCACAGTACGTGACCGTCTGCTCGCCGGAACTCCGAATAGATGTTCACGAAACCTTGTACGTAGTAGTCACCCGCTGGCAGTTCGCTCAGGTATTCGACCGGCCAACCCAAATCGGTTTCATCGATGACCGCGGCGGTACCCGGACTCAACGCCTCGATATCCCGCCCGAAAAACGGCTCACCCTGCCGACCTATCTGGAGCCTGGGCTCGCGTTCGGCGCTGCGGGCGATCATTACGTAGACTCTACCTGTGATCGCGTCGGCGTGGACGTCGGCGGGGACCGTGATTTCAAATCGTGTTGCCGGGTTCGACTGTGCCACGGCGGTCGAAAACGGAACGATCAGCAACAAAAGAGCGAGGGTGACGACGAATATGTGTACGGTTCGAGACTGAGTGCTCATCATTCAAGGCTCCGTTCTACTCGCTTGCATGGATGTCGAGTTGGTACAAAGCCAATATCGTCGTGCTTCCTCGGGGGCTCAAGTGAGTGCTACATTCTCAGTGACATTCGCGTGCTCAATGTGACCTATCAGGAGATTGAAATGGTGAGTCTCAGAAGGAACGTAGCACTCGTAGCGGTGGCGTCGGTTGTTTGCGGTTCTTCATATGCCCAGGCGGTCGACCGTCCGCTCCGTGTCGCGGTCGCGCGGTACAGCCACGAAACCTGCACTTTCTGCCCAGGTGGCGATTCCGACATCGAGAGATGGACGAGGGTTAGCCCGCCTTACGGTGGCGAACGCCTTCTCTCCTCTGGTGGGTACATAGGCGGGTTCGTCAAAGTCGCCAGAGAACACTCGGGTATCGAACTAATTGGTCTCACTTCCCCGGTAGGGGTGTGGGGAGGGTCATCTGCAAGCTGGAACACCGAGGAGTCGTTCGAACATTTCATGGGGCTGATGTTGGCTGACCTCGAACGAAATATGCCTGTTGACGGTGTGTTCCTTGCGCTGCATGGCGCGATGGGGGTACGCAACGTGCCGAGGCCCGAGGCGGAGATAGCCAGTCGCATCCGACAGGTAGTGGGGCCCGACGTGCCAATCGCGGCAACCTTCGATCCCCACGGCAACGAAGACGAGGAATTCTTGCGGTGGGCCGACATGGCGTTCTGTGTGAAACGTTATCCGCACTACGATTCTCGTCTACAGGGTGAGCGTGCAGCACGGACGCTGATCCGCACCATGCGAGGTGACTACAAGCCTACCACCGCGACTAGGAAACCTGGAATCGTCACTCCGACAGTGTTGCAGTGGACGGGTCAGTCTCCGTCTATGGACATCATGGAGCGGGCGCGCAGATGGGAAGCCCGAGCGGTGGACGCATACGTGAGTGTCTTCTATGGATTTCCGTGGACCGATGTTCCGGACATCGGGGCCGCTATCATGGTGATCACCAACGACGATCAGGAACTCGCCGACCGCATTGCCGAAGACATGTCCGACTACATGTGGCGCGTGCGCGAGGAATTTGCAGGCGGCGAGTATCCGCTTCCTCCCGAAGGCGTTCGCCTGGCTAGAGAAGCTATCGCCCGCGGTGAGACTCCGGTGGTACTCGCGGACCATAGCGATCGCCCAGGCGACGCCACCCACATCTTGCGCGAACTGATGGACCAGAAGGTTGCTAATGTCCTCATCGGCACGATTCGGGACGAGAGCGTAATCGAGAGACTTGCTACCTCTGGCGTGTCTGCCGGTGATGCCTTTTCGATGGACGTGGGTGGTTTCACGCCCAGCGGTGGCTCGCCAGTGCGAATTGACGGAGTGCTGCGGTATTTCGGCCCCAGTGGGGGATACGACAACGTCGCCGCTGTGGAATTTGGGGACCAGAACATGTTGGTCATCACACCGGCTCTCACACAGATCACCATGCCGGGCCAACTCCGGTTCGGCCCCATCGAACCTGACGACTATGATGTGTTCGTGATCAAGTCGCGAGTCCACTTCCGTCGCGGATTCGACGAGACTGGATACGCGCCTTCGATTTATGTGATCGAGGCACCGGGGCCGTTCGTGGGCACCTTGAAACTCGACGCTCTCGACTACCAGTTCGGTCCCATAGACAGGCTCTATCCATTTGGCACACCGGAGGGGAGGTAGGGAGAGTCAGGGGCTATCAAAGGTGAGCGAGCAATGCGCAACGGGCAGCGGGTCCGTTAGGTGAGACGAGAGCGCACAGAAACCGATGAGTCAAGTATTCGTTGTCCGTTGCACGCTGTTCGCTGACCGCAAGGTAGGCCCG
Source organism: uncultured Gemmatimonadaceae bacterium (assembly GCA_964518955.1). GTDB lineage: Bacteria > Gemmatimonadota > Gemmatimonadetes > Gemmatimonadales > GWC2-71-9 > JBDGYW01. Next base: position 44,061 of record CAZFHS010000050.1, read on the forward strand.
TTGTAGTGCCCGAGGTGAACCTCCCCCCCTTCCGCCCCTCCCCATGGTTTCCCGGCCCTCACATGCAGACGTTGGGGGCTCGGCTGATACGTTCGAGACTTCATGGTGTTGATCTAAAAAGGGAACGCCTGACACTCCCAGACGGTGACTTCCTCGATCTAGACTGGGCAACGCGTGTCGGCGACCAGGAAGTCGATGCTGCGGCGCCGTTGGTCGTGGTCGTTCACGGACTCGAGGGTAGTGCCCGATCGGGTTATTCGAAGGAGCTATACCGAACCCTGGGAGCGCG
>CAZFHS010000051.1:0-44013 GCA_964518955.1 uncultured Gemmatimonadaceae bacterium
GCCACATCACTGCCGAGATCCCGCATCTCCATTCGCTCGGCCATGGTCCGGACCAGGTCTTCCTCGTCGTCGACCAGCAACACCTTGAGTGTTTGAGCGGAGGAATCTTGGGTGTCAGCCGGTTCCTTGGTGGAAGCCTTTGCAGGATCCTGCTGCATTGCCTCTACTGCGAGCTCAGGTGCCCCGCCCTCAGCGAATGCCGCCGCAGTCATGCTTCTGTCGATCTCCTTCCTCGACTCCTTGACGAACTCAGCTGCTGCTTCAACGCTCTTGCTCCAAGCCGACTTGATGACGGACAAGATCTGATTGGTGTCAGCGGGCTTCTGCAGATAGTGAAACGCCCCGAGCCTGCGAGCTTCCTTTTCGTCCTGTTCTGAACCGTGGCCGGTCAGAATCACTACCTGCACATTGGGATGTTCGCTCTTCACCCGTTCCAGCACTTCCATACCGTTTATGCCAGGCATGCGAAGATCCAGGACCATTACGTCCGGCGGGTCGTCTTCGACCATCTGTAGAGCCTCTTCGCCATTCAAGGCCACGCGACTGCCTACGTCACGCATCTGCATGCGCTCAGCCATTGTCCTCACATATTCTTCTTCATCATCTACGAGCAGCACCTTGATCTTATGCATCGTTTCCTCAGTGATAGTGACGTTGCGTCATCGAGCTATGGTCTTGTGCACCCGATTCTGCCTCACAGAAACCGCAGGCGAAAATGGCCATGAACTCCCTCAGTCTCGACTGTTGCGCCCAGCATGTCGAGCACTTCGAGGAGCAGTTGCCAGCTCGAAGCATCTTCGGGTGGAGGTGCAGCGCCGCCTTCGCCGAATTCGCACCTGAACTCGAGCGCCGGAGCACCTCCATAACGACCGGAATGCATAATCACAGTACCGTGCTCCGGCAACTGTTCGAGACAGCATTCCACACCCGTGAAAAGTGCCATTTCGAACCGCAGGCGGTTGGCTGCGAAAGACACGCCTCGCTCGTCCTCTTTCACCTCAACCTCTTGGTTCTTCCGTCTCGCCTTCCGGCCACACATCAGCGCCACCTGTTCGGCTTCCCGATGCAGGTCGATTTGCTCCTGGGCGTGGTCCAGTCCATGCGCAAATCGGTTGAGCGCAGTCATCAGTTCGGCGCCTCGTTCCACTTGCGCCGCTATCCTGTCTATCGATCGTGAGAGCCTGTCGGGCTGGAGAGTTCGCCCTCGCTCGGCTGCGGCAACCATATCCTCCATGAGGCCAGCTGATTCCTTTATGATTGCCAAGACGTTTCTAATCTCGTGCGTGGTGCCGGTCGTTACTTTGGCCAGAAACTCGGCTTCTCGGTTTTTATGTTCACTCATACTGTACAATCCAACTGTTGGGTCGCTTTCGTGGCGACATCGGTTCTTACTTACTGCGTTTAGTATATCGAAGTGATAGCCGAGATGGCCAGCGATCCCTTGATTTGACTTCGGCAACGCGAACTGGTAGCTGCAGCCAAAGTAATGGTGTAATATGGGGCCGGCGAAAGGCCTCAAGCCTAGAAATGGCAGGAAAGGTCGGGCGGCAGAGTGAACCAGGCTGCGAACGATTTCTACTGTTTTGCGCACCGCGGCGCAAAGGGATACGAGCCGGAGAACACACTTGCCGCGTTTGCGAAGGCGATCGAACTCGGGGCGGATTGGGTAGAGGCCGACGTATACGCGACAGAAGGCGAGTTGGTCGTAATCCACGACGAACGACTCGAACGCACGACCAACGGCGTGGGCAGCGTGACACAGTCGTCGGTCGAATATCTCCGGTCCCTCGATGCCGGAAAGGGCCAGAAGATCCCGCTGCTCTCGGAAATCCTCGAGCTCTTGGGCGGCAAAGCCGGGCTCAACATCGAGTTGAAAGGCGAGGGCACGGTTCATTTGGCTGCGCGTCTCATTGAAGCGTCTCTAGCCGGGCAGAACTGGTGGGCTGACCACTTCATCGTCTCTTCGTTCAACCACCCGGAGCTGCTGGAGTTTTCGAAGCTTTCGCCCGAGATCCGGATAGGAGCGGTGACGGATGGTATACCGCTTGGGTATGCGGCGTTTGCCGATCCCCTCAAAGCCTGGTCGGTCCACGCTAACATTGAATTCGTGAACCAGGAATTCGTTGATGACGCGCACCGGCGCGGCAAAAAGATGTTCGTTTATACGGTGAATCACCTCGACGACCTCGCGAGGTTGCGCGAAATGGGGGTCGACGGTGTATTCACTGACTATCCGGATCGCATCACTGCCAAGGTCGACGAATAATGGGACGTAAAGTCATTATCGGCATACACGGTATGGGCAACAAGCCACCAGAAAAGGTGCTAAGGCAATGGTGGTTGGCGTCGATGCACGAGGGCCTACAGGCAAACGGGTACCGAAAATATTCTTTCCGGTTCGAGTTGGTGTATTGGGCGCATCATATGCATCCGTTTGCTTTCGATCCGGGGCTCACAGATGAGAAAGACCCGCTGTTTCTCGATGAACCATACGTGCCGTCCACCGGCAAATCGGCACCGAAACCGTCTTCGCTGCGGAGGAAGTCACTGGGTTTGATCGAAAAGGTGCTCGACAAGCTGCTGCTCAATGATGACATGACTGTCAACTACAAGTCGATCACCGACTCCATAATCCGCAGGCACTTCAAAGACCTCGAGATGTACTACTCGTCGGGTTGTGTCGGTGAAAAACACAAGGGAAAGCTCGCGAGGGACGTGATTCGAGACGACTTGCGCCGCATCCTGCTCAAGTTCAAAGATTCCGACATTCTGCTGCTATCCCACTCGATGGGTACGATCATCTCCTATGACGTGCTCATGGAGCAGAAGAGCGATATCCGAATAGGTACCTTCGTCACGATGGGTTCGCCTCTCGGCCTGCCCGTCATCATGTCGCGATTCGCTCAGCAGCAGCGAGGTTCAGAATCCGAAGTCAAGCCTGTGACGACACCACCCAACGTGCTCCGGCGTTGGTTCAACCTTTCCGATCTCGAGGACAGGGTCGCCTTCAACTACGATTTGGGAGACGACTATGCCCCCAACGCGATAGGTGTGGTGGCTGAAGACATGATCGTATACAACGACTACGAGGTGAACGGAAAGCCGAATCATCACAAGGTGTACGGCTATCTGAGAACGAAGGAGCTGGCAGAAATCCTCGACGACTTTCTCACAGACGATTCCACCTCTTTGTGGGCGAAGGTCGTCGAACGACTGCAGCAGTTCTGGATCGGCTTCAAGATCCGCTTTCGTCGAAATAATCCCGCAACTGGGCCTGCTCAGGCGGCCGTTGGACATGGGGAGGACAGATGAATCGTGACGAGATGATGCGGCAGCTGCAGGATGATTCCATTCTCTGGGATCTCATCATCATCGGTGGTGGAGCGACCGGATTGGGTGTGGCGGTTGACGCCGCATCACGCGGGTACAAACCTCTCCTACTTGAACAGAGCGATTTCGGGAAGGGCACATCGAGCCGCAGTACGAAGCTCGTGCACGGCGGGGTCCGCTACCTGCAGCAGGGTAATGTGTCGCTCGTATTGGAGGCGCTGAAAGAACGTGGGCTGCTCAGACAGAACGCGCCACATCTGGTGCACGACCTCCCGTTCATCGTGCCCGTCTACGATTGGTGGGAAGGACCGTTCTACGGCGTCGGGATGAAGTTGTACGACAGGCTTGCCGGCAAACTAGGGTTCGGCAATTCGGTCAATCTCAATCGAGAGGAGACCATCGAACGACTGCCCACCATCGAGACGGAAGGGCTCCGGGGCGGGGTCGTCTACCACGACGGGCAGTTTGACGACGCTCGACTCGTGATCAACCTTGCGCAGACTGCCGTCGAGCAAGGCGCCACTCTCGTGAACTATCTCAGAGTGAGCGAGCTCCGGAAGAAGAGTGGAATCTTGAGCGCCGTTGTGGCTGAGGATCTCGAAACGGGGACCTCGTATACGCTTTTCGGCAAGGCTGTCGTCAACGCCACCGGCGTCTACACCGATGCAGTGAGGGCCATGGATGATCCGACTTGCCCTTCGATGATCAAGCCGAGTCAGGGAGTCCACATATTGCTCGACAAATCCTTCTTGCCGAGCGAGACGGCTCTAATGGTTCCTCACACGGACGATGGGCGGGTCTTATTCGCAATTCCGTGGCACGAGAGTGTCATTGTCGGGACGACCGATACGCCGGTGGAAGAAGTGCCGCTCGAGCCAAGGGCACTCGAGGAGGAAATCGAGTTTCTCCTGTCCCACACAGCACGCTACCTGACTCGAGACCCAGAGCGTAGCGACGTGAGGAGCGTATTCGCCGGACTGAGGCCGCTCGTGAGTCTCTCTGTGGGTGAAGAGAATACCGCTGCGATTTCACGGGATCATACGCTGAACCTGTCGAGGAGCGGCCTGCTCACGATTGCGGGTGGCAAGTGGACCACGTACAGGAAGATGGCTGAAGACACAGTCGATCAGGCGATTCACATTGCCGGCCTCGAGCCGGAGCCCTGCGAGACACACAATCTGAACATCCACGGCCATCATTTTCACGCCGAGAAGTACGGTGTACTGGAGGTGTACGGCTCTGATGCACCGCTCGTGGGGAAGATGTTTCGAGAAGACCCGAAGTTCGACGAATATCTGCCCGGCAGTTCGTTGATCCGTGCCGGCCAGGTTGTCTGGGCGGTGAGAGAAGAAATGGCACGCACCGTGGAAGACTTTCTAGCGCGCCGCACGCGTATGCTGATACTCGACGCCCGCGCCAGCATTGAGGCCGCGCCCGAGGTAGCCGAGTTGATGGCCAACGAGCTGGGGCGTGAGGAAGGTTGGGTGAGGGATCAGGTGGCCGAGTACACCGAACTTGCACACGCATACTTGCCCTAAGGTTACTCCACCCGCATCACCTCCACCGGATCCACACGCGTGAACCGGAATACGGGGTAGCCGATGGCAATCGTCGCAGCCGCGAGCAATACCGCCGGAGCGACGACCAGCGTCGTGATGTCTTTCGAACTGATTCCGAACAACTGGCTTTCCATGATTCGTCCGAATAGCAGAGCGCACGCAACACCGGCCACAACTCCGATACAAACCACTGCAAATGACGACGAGAAAATCTTCCCGCGCACAGTGTTGGGTTCCGCACCCAATGCTAGCTTGATCCCTATCTCACGAGCTTGGTTTGACACCGAGTAACTGACCACCCCGAAGATTCCGACGGCGGCGAGCACGAGCGAGATGACTGCGAAGCTACCGAGTGCCGCGAGAATGAAAGTGCGTTCCTTCAGACTCTCGTTCACGAGCGCGTCCATGGTGCGAATCGTTCCAGGGACAGACGGTGCAACGGCACGAAGCCGCTCGCGTACCGGCTGAACGAGCGCGCTGGTTGATCCGCTGGTGTGTATTACCGCAGTCATGTCGCGCGTGTAGCTCGGACGCTGGGGCCAGTGCACATAGGCTTCGGGTTGGCCGCCGGCTCCCCTCCTCCAGTCGCGCGCTTCCGCCACGATACCGATCACCGCGAGGTCATCCTCCATCCAGAACGGTATGAACTTGATCAACTGGCCGACGGGATCTTCCCCTTGAAATGCGCGATTCGCGAGGGCCTGATTTATCACTACAACAGGCGGGGCGTCGCCCCGATCTCCTGGGGCGAACACTCTTCCGCTGATCAAGGGGATTCCCATTGCGGAGAAGTAGTCTCTATCCACCACGCGCCAACCAGATGAGGTGCCGGGTCGATCAGGATCTCGCTCGACCGGTGCCGGAGACTTGAATACCGGCCCACTCATCATTGACGCTTGAGTCGGCAGGTAGCTCACATATCCCACTGCATCCACGCCCGGCAAGGCCTCGAATTCTGCCTTGATCTCTTCCAGCAACACTCCGCGCCCTTCATCGGTGTTTTGAGCACTGCTTCGAAAGTCCATCTCCACGGTCAGGACACCTTCAGCCCGGAAATTGGTTTCTTCAGACAGGATTTGTTGAAGGCTCCTCACCAACAAACCGCACGCAGCCACCAGCACAACGGCCAGCGCAGTCTCAGAGGCCACCATGATATTGCCTCCGATACTCCTTCTGCGCCGCGTATTTCCTTTTTGCCCGTGTATCAACTTGGGACCACCGGATAGGGAGGATTGTAGTGCTGGCAAAAGCCCAAATGCGAGAGTGGTGCCTAGCGTCGCTGCCCCGGCGAAAAGGGCGACCCTTCCGTCCATCGAGACAGTCTGAAGCCGTGGCAGCAGATCGACCCCCAGCGAACGGACCATACTGAGTGTGAGTTGCGACAATCCAAACCCGGCCAGGCCAGCCAAACCGGCCAGCAGCAAGCTCTCCGTCAGGAGCAATACCAACAGCCGCATCCGGCCCGCGCCGACGGCGGTGCGAATCGCCATCTCACGCTCGCGAACGGTACTCCTTGCCATTAGTGTGCTGGCCACGTTCGAGCATGCGATGATCAGGAGTATTCCGGCGGCGGCCATCAACAGGAGTATAGGCCGGTCCACATTTCCCAGAATCTCCGATCTGAGCGGCCGCATGCCCACACCGACCCCAATTGTCTCGTCTGGATAGGCCTCTCGAATCCTTGCGGCAACTGCCTCCAGTTCATCGAGCGCCAGAGGTGCAGAGACTCCCGCTGCGAGACGGCCGACCGCCCTGAAGTTGTGGGAGTCGCGTACCCGAAATGGCCGTTGTTCGAGCGGCAGGTAAACGTCTCCTTCTTCAAAGAGCTTGAACCCGGGTGGCATGACACCTACGACTGAGATCGCGTTCCCTGAGATCGTGATGGTGAAACCATCCAGCTCCGTTCGCGCCCCGAAGTTGCGGCTCCAGAATTCATAGCCGAGAACGGCTACCGGTTCTCCACCTTCACGATTCTCCTCGTGCGCTATGGCTCGTCCGAGCCATGGATACACGCCCAACACATCGAAAAACTCACGTGACACTCGTAGGACCGTGCCTCGGACCGGCTCTTCTGCGCCCAGAACAGTGGCGGGTAACGGGAACTGAATCGCGGCAATACCCTCCATGCTTCTGGACTCGTTGCGCCAATCGTCGAAATTTGGGAACGAGAGTGTGAGTGTGCTTCCGTCATCCATCCGCTCCTCCAGAAACACAAGGCGATCTGGTTCGGGGAAGGGCAGTGGTCTGATCAACACTCCGTTGACCAACGTGAACGCCACAGTCGAAGCGCCTATTCCGAGTGCAAGCGTGACGATGGCGATAGCTGAGAATCCCGGGTTTTTCACGAGTCCACGAGCCGCATAGCGAGCATCACGCAGTGCGGATTCCATCAACAGCATCGGAGAGCGTGATTGATGACGTGGAGTTCCGTTTCTCAGTGCAAACCGAATGCACAACCTGAGAGTTTGATTCCAATACCATAGGTACGCAAAAAGCCTGGACCGCAAGCGGATGGAGGCATACTCCTCTCGCAAGTCGCCACGGATCGATCTCTCGGAGATTCCTTTTGGCAGGTGCCGCTGCAAAAGCCACTCGGCGAGTCTCGGCGGGAGCGTCATGACTCCTCCAAAATCGCGTCGAGGCCGCGAGAGAGGTTGGCGATCGCCCGGCGTGTTGTTCGCAACGCCTTTACTCCCGCCTTCGTTACGACAAACCGACGGCGCGGCAGCCCGCCTCGCGGCGGAGTCGAGTCCTCAACCTCCCACTCGAGGAGACCTTTGTCGCCCAAGCGCTCCAGAGTGGCATACAGTGCTCCTCGTGCAGTCGGCCTATTGGCCTGCTCCTCCAACTCCCGCCTGATATCCAGCGCGCGCGCGTCTGAACCGAGTTGCAGAACCGCCAGTAGTACGAGTTGCTCGAACTCGCCCAGGTAGTGATTGTCTTTTCGGGACATACGGTGCCTACTTTCTAGTCACTGTCTAGAAAGTAGACGTCGATGGCGGAATAATCAAGTGGTTGGTCTGTGGTCCTCAACGCCTTGTCGTGAGGTACTCGTAGGCGCTCCGGATTGCCTGCAACGCTCGGCTGGCCATGTTTTGTTCTGTCTCGAGCATCTCTTCGATATTGATGCCCGATGTCCGCCAACCTTCCAGGTACCTCTCGGACTCAGCGATGATACTGTCTTCGACGGGCATCGTGATCTTCCAGATGCCTTCTCCGTTTTCATCCACGAGTTCCAGTGTGTTGATAAAGAGCGGGCGGACCCTCTCCCCGGCTGGGACAGGGTTTTCGAACTCCTCATAGAGTTCGTGCCGTATCTGATTTGCAGCATCGCAAAGCGGCGCAGTTTCGGGACCATTCGCCTCAGTGGGAGTTTCCCCCACCGGCCAGTACGGAACCGTGATCCCTGTAGATGGCTGACCAAGGATGGTCCACATCGTGCTCAACCTTGCGTCCTCGTGAAACCGTACTCCCTGTATGACAGCGAACGAAACAGAGCTGTTTCGATTGATGCTGGAGTTGTGAGGAAAATATCCCCGTTCATGGCCTTCAATGGTCTCGGTGAAGGGGAGGGCCACCAGAATCCCATCACTGTTGCCGAAACTCCGCACCTGGGTTTTCACGATTTCCTTGAAATCGATCTTGTCGGTACGGTAGAAGTCGATCATCAATTGTTCCGTCAGCAAGTACCTGTCCATGCTGTAGGGCGGGTCCCCTCTCGATCCGTCTCCATTGCGTGCGAAATTTGTCCGTAGGATGTACCCCTTTTCAGTATCCGCCGCGTCGTACCGCCAGTACTCATGCCCTGCAGTTTCGATAAACGCCGCTGCGCCGGTTGCGTCTATGACGCCGTAATTGGTGTTGGTTCTCCTGCCGGTTGGGTTCGTCTCGATAAGTAGTTGTTCAAACTCCTCCACGGTGGCGCATTCCCGTAACGCATGTGCCATGAAAAGGCCGTTGTGCATCCCGGAATCGGCGGCTGCAAGATCCATCGAAAGAGTATTGATGATCGAGAAGCCCCTCTCGTTCACGCCCATCCAGGACGAGGTTGGATCCCCGGCACTGATGACGGAAACGAAGTGGTACGTACCGGACGTGTTCCAGATAACCTCGTTGTTAGTTGCTCCGGCATCCCGCGTCTTCCAAAGCAGCGGTCTCCCGTCGGAGGTGGCGCGTCCGCTGGCCACACCAGCAGTGCATTCTTCGAAAATGTCCTGAGCCGTGATGTTGTTCGAAGGAAGAAGTAGCAGAACTGCGACGAGAGCTGTGAGACCGGTCAGTTGAGTCGGCATGTTGTGTCCTTCATGCTCCGGAGAAACCGGGTGTGAGTGCTAGCGCCTCTATTGAGTGCGGTTCCGGCGCGCTGCCGCCCGGCAGTTTTAGGACTGTGCCGGGTGGCTTGATGAGGAAGCTAGTCCGGAAACACCCGGCGGTGCAACCAATCCGGAGCTACTCTGCCCTGAGCGCCTCCACCGGATCGATCTTGCTGGCTCTCCGAGCGGGAATGAATGCCGCGAGGGCAGCCACGGTCAACATCACTGCCGGCACTCCCAAGAATGTGACCGGGTCCACGCTACTCACTCCGTAAAGGAACTGCGAGATGAGTTGCGTCATGCCGGCGGTGAGGGCCAAACCCAACACCGAACCTATCAAAACGAGAGTCATGGCACCCTTTAACACCATCTTGATCACGGAGCTGGAATCGGCTCCGAGCGACATCCTTATTCCGACTTCTTTCACCCGTCTCGAGACGGTAAACGCGACCAGGCCATAGAGGCCTGTGCTGGCGAGCACCAACGCCAACAAGCCGAACACGCCGAGCAACAATGCTGCCATTCGGGGCGGGAAGAGCATCACCGATAGATGCTCGGTCATCGTTTTCGAGTCCATGATGACCAGCCGAGGATCGACTTCCCGCACTGCCCTCCGCAGCTCACCGACGATCTGGACCTCGGGTATGCCCCCGCGCGCCAGCACCATGATGCTGCTGGTGGGGTGCTGCGCTCTGGCGAAGTAGATGTAAGGGCGGTACTCCTCACCAATGGTCCATGCTTTCGTGTCTTTGACGACTCCGACAATCTGATAAGCGCGCTCGTTGCGAGGTGTGACGATCTCACGCCCAATTGGATTCTCCCCAGGCCAATACCGTCGCGCCATTGTCTCGCTTATGGCTACCACTGGAGTTGTGCCTTCACGGTCTTGGCGGCCGATTTCCCTCCCGGCGACGACGGGGATACCCATTACCTCGAGATACGTGGGGGAGACAACGTTGTATGCAATGCTGTGATGATCCTCTCCTGGAGGTGGGTCCACTCCCGGTATGTCGATAGTGCGGTCCTGGAATCCGATGCCGAGCGGGATGAGTTCAGCGGTCGCTACATGCTCCACGCCTGGAATCGCTTCGGCACGCTCCTCTATATCCGAGGCGATTACCTCCCATTCCTCTCGATCGATGCCGCTCACGTCCATCATCGCCCACAAGATCCCTGCCTCTCGAAGCGAGAAACCGATGTCAATGTTTTGTGCTCCCTTCAAGCTGCGGATGAAGAGTCCAGCACCGAGGAGGAGTATCATCGAGATCGCCACCTGTGCGACGATCAAACCGTTCTTCAGACTGAGTCGCTTCTGTTTGCCTATCCCGGATCCGACCTCGTCCTTCAACGTTGGAGCCACATCAGGCTTGGTAGCCTGTAACGCTGGTAGCAACCCGAAGAACAGACCTGCCAACACCGCAACGCAGAGTGTGAAAACCAAAACGGTTTGATCCAGCCCTACATCGAGATTGATTGGAATGGGAATTGGGGGCTGGAATCCTACCAACGCCCGTAGTAGCCAGTGCGCAAGCAGGAGACCTGCGCAGCCCCCGAGTAGGCTGAGCAGAACGGTTTCAGTCAGAAACTGTCTCACTAACTGGCTCCGGCGAGCGCCGAGGGCCAATCGAATTGCTATCTCCTTCTTCCGGTCGGCGGCACGGGCAACCAGCAGTCCAGCCAGGTTTGTGCATGCAATCAGCAGAACGAGGCCTACCACGGTCATCAGCATACCGGCCACCGAGAAGAGCGCCGTGTCGACAAGCGGGTGGATCGCCACTTCTTCGGTCGGAAGGAGATTGAAACTGCGTCCTTCCCATTCGTCTGGGTATGCGTGCTGCAGTTGACTCGAAAGTGTTCCAAATGCTGCTCGCACCTGGTCGATGTCGACGTCGGTGCGTAGTCGAGCTTTGATGAATATGCTTCTGTTGTTGCGCGCATTGAGGAGATCGCGGTTTCCGGACGATGGCAGCGACGGAAGCATCATGTACGGGATCCACATGTCCATGTTGAATCCCGGCGCCGTGAAGCTTTGCAGTTTTTCCGGAGCGATCCCCACCACCGTAAATGACAGGCCGCCAAGCCGGATCGTCTGGCCCACTAACGAGGAATCCGCACCGTATCGTTGTCGCCAGAAGTCGTATCCCAGCACGACAACCGGGTGAGTACCGAGAGTCTGGCCTTCCTCCGGCACGAAGAAACGGCCCAATGACGGCTCGAGCCCCAGCAGAGAGAACAGGTTGTGAGACACCACCTCACCCCACACTGCATCAGTCGCATCTTCGGTTTCCAATCGAGAGAAAAAGGCCTCGAACGCCGCAACACCGCTGAAGAGATCGGTTCTGTCCCGAAGGGCAGCATAGTCGGGGTAGGACGAGACACTGTATGGGTAGTCATTCGGTGGCCCGTCGCTCGTGTAGACCTCAACAAGTTCTTCGGGTGCACGGATAGGTAGGCCGGATAGCAGAAATGCGTTTACCACACTGAAGACTGCGGTGTTGGCGCCAATACCGAGCCCGAGCGTCAACACTGCGACGCTCGTGAAGAGTGGGCGCGCGCGGAGATTGCGAAATGCGTAGCGAATGTCCTGGAAGAACGAATCCATGAAATTTCTCTTGGGCGTGTTGGGATTATTGCGACTCGGTTTGTTCAAACGAAGGCGAACTGCCAGCGCCACCACATCGAATGCACCTCGCAACCAGCCGAACAGGCGGGCGAACCAACTCCTCCTGCCGTCCTCGAGTGCTTCGGCAAAGAGGCTCTCCATTTCTCTGGCGTGCGCTGCGCGGAATTCGTTGGGTAGCAGGCGCAGCAGAAACCGGTATGTGATTCTGCTCATCGGGCCAAATTCCCTGATCCAACACGGTCCAGCGCCGTCCGAGCCAAGGCTTGAAGCCTGTCGGCCTCGGCCGTGAGGATGCGAGCGCCTGCTGGCCGAATGCGATAGAATCGCTTTTTCTCGCTCTCGCCCTCTGGTCGCTCTCCGTGTTCGGTGAGTTCTTCTATCCAGCCCAGGGTTTCGAGGTCTTCGAGCGATCCGTAAAGAGTCGCGGGCCAAAGTCTGAGCTTTCCATCGGTCTGTTCGAGCACAGATCTCACAATGCCCGAACCGTGGCGTGCTTCGTCGGAGACTGCCAAGAGGATGTGGAACCACTGTGTTTTCAGTGGTAGATGCTCGTTGACCTGGTCGGCTCCGCGGGCGTTACCCTTCATGATGAATCTCTCATGTGTTGTATTGTGCGGTATAATACGGAAGAGTAGTACAGAGGGTTTCAGATTGCAGATTAGTGGCACTGTTCCAGCAAACCTGCGATCACAAATCACTAACAATGTCAGCGATTCGCCGGGTGCACTTGTCAGCGAGCGGTGTCATCGTGAATACCTGCCGAGCTTTTCGACAGGAATGCCTTCTAAGGATGGTAGCTATCGCGACTATCGTCGATTCGACCATCGATGATCCTGACGTTTCAGTTCGGCGAGGTTGCAGACCGCTCTTCTGAGATCCACGTTTCAAGTCTGCATCGGAGGCGATATGCCACAACGCAAGACCTGGCGCGAGAAGCTCGCAGACACGAAAGATTTTCCCCGTGTTCAGCCCATATCGGAGGGGATGAGCAAGACGTGGGGAACGGGTACAATCGTGATTCCGGCGCCGCGCGAAGTGGACGAAATCATGAAACGAGTTCCGAAAGGCAAACTCACCACCATAAATCACATCCGTGAAGTCGTCGCGAACCGTCACGGTGCTTCGATCGGCTGTCCCATCTGCGTTGGGATATTCGCGCGCACCGCCGCTGGAGCGGCGGAAGAAGATGGCACCGAGGGCAAGAAACGGATAACTCCGTATTGGCGGACGCTGAGATCGGGCGGTGAAATCAACCCCAAATACCCTGGGGGCGTCAAAGGCCAGAGGAAGCTACTCGAAGCCGAAGGCCACAAGGTGGTCGCCAGGGGTACGAAGTACTTCGTACAGGATTTCGACAGAAAGCTAGCGAGGATAGTGTAAGAAACCTGACCAGACCGACACTCATCTCATTGGCCGGATGCTTGGCCTATATCCGACGAATCTGAAGCGTTCGAACGAAACTAGTTATTCTGTACTGCTGGAGGGGCGAAGGAATGAGATTCGATAGCTATGCTCTCGCAACCATCCTTGCGACAGCGATCTTCTTTGCGGGATGCGGCGGAGATGCCACCGTCACTGGCATGGATAACGACGACGATGGTGGTGGTGGAAGCGGCGGAACAACTCGGATGGTCAAAGCCGACCCGTCCCTGTCCGGAGATATCTGGGAGATGTTCGTTCGGAATGGGTGTACGAGCGCAGGCTGCCACGGAGGCGGTGCTGGCGGGTTGACGCTCGATGAAGCTGCCACTCTCCATTCGCGCTTGGTCAACGTCTCGTCAAGCATAGGAGAGACGCTCGTGATCCCGGGCGACACCGTACGCAGCTACCTGGTGAAACGTGTTGATGGGCGAGCGAACCCTCGGATGCCGTTGAATAGGTCCCCTCTCGACGATATCGATCTCACCAACCTGAAGAATTGGGTCAATCAGGGCGCAAAGAACAACTGAAGCGCGCCTGCTCAGATTCTAGAGTCCTCCGAACACGATCTCGCCGTCCACGATCGTCATCAACACCTTGCCATCCAGCATGGCATTTGGATTTGACGTGCCCACGTTCAGCGGGTCGATCGAAAGCACGGTGAGATCAGCCCACTTACCGGGCTCGATCGTGCCGGTCAGGTGCTCGCGCGACGAGGCGAAAGCCGGCCAGGTCGTGTAGGCGCGCAGCGCTTCTTCAGGAGTCATGCTTTGGTCGGGAAACCACCCGCCCTCAGGTTGGAGATCTCTGTTCGTCCGTGTGATTGCGCTGTGCAGGCCATAAAAGATGTCCCAATCGCTTCCGCTCAGGTCGGAGTTGAAGATCAGCGGCACTCCGTTCCGCCGCATGGTGCGCCAAGCATAGGCGCCCAGTATGCGTTCCGGCCCCACACGATCGGGCGCCCACGGGGCGTCTTCTACCGCATGCGGCGGTTGCATCGATGCGACCAGGTTCAGCTTCGCGAACCGAGCAAAATCATCGGGGTGTACTACCTGTGCATGCTCGATCCTGTGGCGCAACGCTTTGGATTCGGGATGTTCCGAAATCACGCGCTCGTAGAAATCGAGTACGTCCCGATTGCCACCGTCGCCGATTGCGTGTATGACGGCCTGAAAACCCGCGGCCATCGCCTGTGCAACGAGGTCTTCGATGAACCCGTAGGCAGCACCGTACTCACCGCTCTCCCCCGGCATGTCAGAGTACGGTTCGATCATCTTGGCGCCGCGCGAGCCCAGCGATGCGTCGTAGTAGGCTTTCACGGATCTGATCTGCAGGAAGTTGCTATGGTCCTCCGTCGGGCCGCGTTCGAACCATTCTTCCAGGAGCTCGCGCCCGGGCTCCCTGGTCGAGAGCATGGCCTCCACCCTGATTGGCAGAGAGCCTTCTTCCGCCAGTGCCAGGTAGGCTTCGGTATAGTTTGGGAAAATCCCGGCGTGGTGGCCGGCCACGTAGCCTTTCTCGACAATCGCCTGCAATCCGTGCAAGACGACACGCTTTCTCTGTTCCAATGACCGCTCCGGAACGGAGTACCGCAGGAGCGGCTCTGCGCGGTTCAGGAGAACGCCAGTAAGATTGCCGCTTGCATCTTTTACTATTTGCCCGCCGGAAGGCGTGGGTGTGTCCCGATCGATTCCGACTGCGTCTAGCGCGGCTGCATTGCCAAGAATTGCGAAGCCACGCAGGCCCTTGAGGACCACCGGAGTGTTGGGCAGCAGCTGGTTCAGCCGAGTGTTCGTAGGAAGCCGGTTCGCGAAATCTCCTTCGTCCCATCCTCGCCCGATGATCCACTCACCTTCAGCGATCGTCTCGGCGCCAGCCATTACACGCTCGACTATCTCTGCTTCGCTCTGGACTCCTATCAGGTCTACTTCTTCAGCCAGCTCGCCCAGCTCTTCATAGTGGCCGTGGCTCTCGATCAATCCGGGTACCACCATGGCACCGCCGAGATCTCGTATTTCGGTGTTGGCGCCGGTGTACGCCGCCATCTCGGACGCCGAACCGACGGCGATGATGAGGCCATCCTTCACAGCTACCGCTTCTGCATCTGGGGTCCAAACACCATCCGCGAATGGTGCGTCGGCAGCGGGAACGCCTTCACGATCGGGTTCACCCCAGGAGAGTGTATAGACGCTGGAGTTGGTGAGAATGAGGTCCGCGGTTTCGGCGCCACATGCGATGGTCAGAACCAATAATGCGACGAATCCGTTGCAGGCGTAGCGAATGACGTTTTTCATATGTTAATCACCAATACCAGTCAATTCTCTTCAACTTGTCTGCGATACTTGAATATCGGATAAACGATCGGACGTTCGTCGACGCCCAACGCGCGCAGCGTCTCGTCCATCACGCTCCACCCCACGAAACCGTCCTTCGCTTGGGGCTCGAGGAAGTAAAACGCGGCGTTTGCCATCGGCTGAGCCATGTCGATGAAATAGGTTCCGGCAGGGAATTCGCGCACTGAATGCTCGAAGAAACCGCCTTCGAGCTTCGTCATGTTGTAGCCGCCCTCTCGAACCTTGACCAAACGGTCGACAACGAACTCCGCACCCTCTGCCGTCATTGGCTCTTCGAGTTGAATCACCTCGATGTTCTGAGTCCTGATCTTCTCAACCAGGAACTCCAACTCGGCGGGGATCAGATACCCCCGGGGCATCCATGCGTCTCGCGTCCCGACTGGGAGCGTCATGTCATCGACATCTCCCACGACCTCGGGTTCACCGGTTGGCCTGACGTGAGATTCCACGCTCGTGCCCGGCAGGAAGTCTGTAGGCACCACTGGAAACCCGTCGCGATAAGCTCTGATCTCGATCTTCCCGCGTGACTCGTACTCTCCTTCCAACCAGTTCCGAAGCTCGCCCGACTCGGCGCCATCCAGCACTTTTTGCACAGTCTCCTCGTCAGCCTCACGAGCGATTCGAAGCATCTCTTCGCCGTGCGCGTTGGTGTACTCGAGGAGCGAGGTGATGTATGCGTACTGGCTGAAGATCTGGCGCTCCCAACTCGCCGCTCCCGGAGTCTCGGTGAGAATCGACATCCGGTTTCTCAGTGAATAGGCGTTGACAAGGAACTTTGCTTCGGTGCTCCAGATCGTCGCGTCGTGAGACCAGTCCGTTGGAGGCCACTCCTCGCCTGTCCATAACGCGTGTGTGAACGGTTCTTGTTTGAAGTTTTCTCGCACGAGTTCACGCACCGCGGGGAACAGGTTGTTGCGCACGTACGTTCGAGGTCCTGGGTGGGAGGCGGGTACGGTGGCATTCGTGTATGCGATGCTGTACGCGAAGTTGCCGGTACCCATTCTATGGGAGTCGTACATCAGTACCGGATCCCACTCGTTGAGCAGCTCCTCAAGGACACCGTTCATCTCGATGGTCTCGAGCTTGACGGCGTCACGGTTGAGGTCGTAGCCATCCACGTTCTGACGTTGCCCACCCACGTAAGGCCCTCGGTCCCTCGTATGGAGGCTCGCCGTTCCGTCCACGTTGAAGATCGGAGTGATGATCACGATCTGATTCTCCAACAAATCGCCTCTGTCTCCGAACAGAATGTCCCTCATCACCATCATCGACGCTTCCGCACCCTCGGGCTCGGGCGGGTGGATCTTGCCCTGGAGATAAATGACTGGCTTGCCGGACGCCTTGGCATCATCGGGGGAGGTCACGCGCGGGTTGGCCAAGACGATCGCCGACGAGACGCGTCCGGTCGAGGTCGTGAAGAGATCTAATACGTGAACGTTCTCGCTGCGCCACTTGATCATATCGAAGAACTCGTGGACGTCTTCGATATCCATGGTCCTGGTGAAATCCGACCGTTCGGCCACGGTCAATAGTTCGGCCGACCATTCGCCGTTCCAACCCTCTGGAACCTCGTTTCCCCAGTAGAAGTCCTGTTGGGCAGTCGCTGCGCCGGCCCAAAGTGTGAACGCCATGATTGGCACGAGGTAGCGGATCGTCTTCATGAAAGATCTCCTAACTGACCGTTGTTTCCCAGGTTGCCCAATCGCCGCCGAATAACCTCAAACCTAGGTCTGACGGACTCGTCGGTTGTGGTACCATGGCTTCGTAGACCTGCATGGCATGGGCCTGCGCTCGAGTGTATTGAGTCGCCGCTTTGCCGAACAGCTTCAGCGCTTCATTGCCGCTGCTCAGCAGGGCCCGATCGAAGGCGATGTTGGCTCGGTAGTACTCGGCGTTCGCCAGCGAATAGAGTTCCTCCAACGCGGCGAAACCGGTGTCACGATAGTTGAGCTGCATCAACTCGCTGTATGCCGTGGAGAGATCGACATATGCGTGCTCCTTTGCCTGGTCTATTACCGCCTTCGGATCGGCAGCCAAGCGCAATCGGTAGAACGTGTGCGTCCCGTCGATGTACTGATAGTTACTGCGCAATTGCCCGCCGCTCGATGCCATGGATGAGTGGATGACGCGGCCCGCCGGCCCGGTACAGACGTTCGCGATGCCTTCGTCTCCCCTGTGAGGAATGCTCACCGATACCCACCCGTTCGAGGGCCGGCAGATTTTCGCGTCCCAACCGCCGTCGGGTGGAAGCGGGGGTGGGTTGCCCGGGAATCGAAGGATCATCTTCATGAACTCTGGGTCTATCTCACCGTGGTAGTTGTTGAGCATATCCCAGAACAACATGTTCCGCGGCGAAGAGTAGGGGTCGTACCCGCCATGCTGTTTCACGAACTCTCCAAACTTCGTGACGCCCATGTCCTCATGCAGGTAGGTGTTGGTTGAGAAGAGGAAATCGCGTTCGTCAAAATCACCCGAACTCCGCACGGCCTGAATGGCGGCAGTTTTTTCAACCACAAATGACCTGTGTTCCTGATCGACGAAGTGGAAGTTCTCGGGGAAGTTGATTGGGAAGCCCGTCATGATGTCGCGGGCTTCCGCGGCGTTGTTCGCGAAGCGAATGATGTGCGGCAACGCGTTCGCCCAGCAGAGTCCGTAGTCGTAGTCCTCCTCCCTCGGGGAAGCGCCTCCTCCACTATTCCCGATGAACATCCCGTTGTTGTTGATGTAGAAATGCTCGCCCATCTCACCCGCGACCGCGCCGCACATGTAGTTGTGCCCGTTATCCGGATACGCGACGATGACCACCGCGCGAAACGCCTCGCCGCCTCCGTCAACCGTGTCTAGCCCGATGAGCCTGCCGTCCTTGGTCGCGCTGCCCCATGCCGAGCACACCGAGCAACTCTTCCGCGGCGGCAAGTCTGCTTGTTCGGCCCCGTTGGGCATGTTCGATGTTGCGGGGTCGGGCAGAACGACGTTCATCATCAGGGCGTCTTCGTATGAAGTCTCGTATCCGGCTGCAGTGACGCCCGCGGCCATACCCTTCACCATCTCGATGATCTCGGGGGTGTGTCGCTCGATGTAGTACTGGCTCCCCTTTAGTCCGGCGATCGCCTGGTCGTGGCTCATTCTCTGGAGGGCGGAGGCCCACGATCCCTGAATGTTGAGATGAATGTGTGCTGCTGCTTGCTGCCCGTATTGATATCCCATCTCGTAGTCGGAACCGCTCAGGAACACGACTGGGAGAATGTCGGGAGGCAGCAGGTGCCGTTCTTGCGGTTCGCCCAGAGCGGCCCGCACGTATGGGTGAAGATCTCCCAACCCCGCTCCCGCCACTCCCGCCACACCAACGCTTCTCAAGAAATCCCTGCGACTGCTCGTCATTTATCGGACCCTCGAAAGAATGAAGTGTCAGATATCAGTTCCGCTTGTTCGCACCCCTTATTGCTCCCTGTATCAACCTCACGGCGGCCTGCCGCGATAGGTGATCGGGGTCTCGCGGTCCATATGGCGTTGATGCGATACCGATCGCCGTAGCCTTAGGGTATTGGAATATCAACTCGAGTGCAGCGGCCAACTCGTGGCTCGTAGGCCCCTTTGGCGCGGTCAAACCGTGGCCACTTACTTCCTCGGGAGCGAGCACATCCATGTCGATGTGGATGTATATGATGTCCGTCAGACTGCTCAGTCGCTCCATTTGTGCGTGGACGTTCTGCGACAACGTCTTTATGTCCTCGGTGGAGATGCTCTCGAACCCGTAACGGTCGATGAGCTCTTGCTCGCGAGGGTCGGTGTCGCGCACGTCACCCAGAAGGATATACGCGGGAGGCAGCGGTGGATCGAGGCCCGTAATGATTCGGTTGTTGTCGTTATACAGCCCCGCGGCCAGGGCTACGTCCATGCCGCCGTACATGCCGCTGAGGGTTGTTTCTGGGGTGTTCACGTCTGCGTGGGCATCGAAATAGATCAGCCCGACTCGGTTGGGGATGTTCGCCGCAAGGTGGTACACCTGTTCTTCCTGACCGGGGCCCATGTTCTGTAATCCGGACAGCACACCAGGCAAGTCGCTGCACGAACCCAGCAACGCGACTGTGAGGTATTCGTTCGTGCCGTTGGCAGAGATTAGATCGGCCAGGTGCCTGCTGACCAAGGCCTCGCGGGCCCATCCTCGATACTCTCGCTCGGCCTCAGTGAGATCGAATGTCTGATTGAGGCCGATTGTGCCGCCGAGTGCAGTAATGCTGTCGACCAACCCCTCGGCAAGGATACTCTCTGACGCCATGAACGGATTCCTGACGATGGCGACGTTTGCACTGCCGGTCTGCAAGTACTCTTGAGCCTGAACGACCTGTGGGAGGGTCATGAGGAGGCAAACGAGTATCCACGCGTTTCTTCTCGTTGTGTTCGTCATCTGTTTCTCACGCCTCCTATTGCACCCTCGATCATTCTATACGCCGCTCTCACGGAGATTTCGCTGGCGTCATTGGGGAGCCCTGCAATCCCGATTGCCGCGGCCTTTGGGTAGGCGAACACCTTCTGAAGGACGGCAGCGAGTTCGGCGCTGGTGAGCTTGTGATATGGAGAACCAGGAAGCTCGGGCATCTCGGCGGCTGCGACTATGCTCATATCCACATGCACGTAAATCACATCGGTCATGCCGCTGAGACGTTCCATCTGTGCATCGACGGCGCTCGAAAGACTCCTCAGCTCATCGACGGAAAGCATCTCGATGAATGAGTTGTCGATGCTGAACTGTTCGTATGGTGTAGTGTTTTGGACACCTGCCATCACAATGTGTTTGGTGCTGATTGGTGGGTCGAGGCCAGCTTGCTGTCGCAGCGTTTTGTTGGACAACCCCGCTGCGACTGCCACGTTCATGCCACCCATGTTGCCTTGCATCGATGTGTTCGGCGTATTGAAATCACCGCGCTCGCTGATCCATACCAACCCGACACGAAGCGGCTTGCTTTCGCCGAGCCTTGGCAGCCCTAGAATATCGCGGCCTCGACTGTCCTCGAGCGGTTGCCTGTCGGGTCCGAGGTGCTGCATTCCGGCCAGCATTCCGCTCAGCGATTTGCTTCCAGACAGCAGCCCAATGAAGAAGTGCTCGCCGAGGTCTGACTGATAGATGAACCGGCCCAAAGTTCTGTTGGTCAAAGAAGCGCGGTTCCACTCCCCGTATTCGCGTTCCAGATCCGCCGGCATCTGAATGGCTGTCGATCGCGCAACATTCACACCCATGCCGTCGAGTAGAACCAGCAATCCACCATCTAGAAGTATCCCGGGACCTTCCACTAACTCTGGTCCCGTTCGTGTATCGGAGTACGGGTCTGCCACAACCACGACGCTCAGTCGGCCAGATGCATCGAGATACTCTTGTGCCCACGTCGTCGAGGGAAGCAGCAAGAGGGTGGCGAATACTGCAGAAACACATTGCATCAACACTTTCCTACGGAATCTCACACGTGCCTCCTAAGAATGTGCCCGCCGAACCGAAGGGTTCACACAGTAAACATACCCGGTGGTGCAGCTTGTCTCGCTCGAGTCGTTTCCGTATGGTTCTCGCGTTGACCATTGCTTCTACAGGATACCCGATTATGAAGAGACTCGTTGTAGTGCTTGGAATGTTTGTGGTGGTATTGACGACTCACTCCTCGCTCGCAGCCCAGGTGCCCCAGGATCAGGGGTTCATGGAGGCGTTCCACTCAATCTCCAGTCACAATCTGATGACGTACGTCCATGAGATGAGCGCGGACAAGTACAGAGGGCGTCTCTCAGGCACGCCCGAGTACATGGAGGTGGCCGAATGGGTCGCGGGTCTCTTGGAGGAGTGGGGCATCAGCCCCGGTGGCGACGACGGCAGCTACTTCCAGATGTTCGACTGGCCGTACAGCGACATTCTCAGCGAAGGATCGTTGTCTGTCGAGATGGAATCGATGGGGAATAGCCTGCGAGTCGACTATTCATTTCCCGAGGATTTCTATCCGGGCACGAATTCCGATTCCGGAACGGTCATGGGCGAGATCGTCTATGTCGGTTACGGCATCACTGCACCTGAGCTCGGCTACGACGACTACGAGGGAATGGACGTCGCCGGGAAAATCGTCTTGATCGACGCGGGCTCGCCGTATAGGGGAGACGACGAGGACGCCATCGTCAAATGGGTTCCGCACGAATACCACCAGAAGAAGCTCAACAACGCAAACGAGCACGGTGCCGCGGGCCTCATCTACGCCAGCAAGATCGCAAACCCGAACACCTCGTTCAACGAAGGTTTCGTGTACCTGCACGTCGACGACCATGTGGCCGACCAACTCTTCTTCGGTACCGGGAAAACTCATGCCGAGGTGCTCGCCGAGACGAAGGCGAACCTCAGGCCCGCGTCGCTCGCTCTTGGTAAGACCGCGACTATCACGGCCGAGGCGGTGCGTCACCCTGAGGGTCGTGCCGCGAACGTGATAGGGGTTCTCGAGGGCTCCGATCCGGTGTTGAAGGATGAGGTCATCATTGTCGGCGGGCACCTTGACGGCGTTGGCTATCTGGGAGACGTCTTCGCGGGCGCTCTCGACAATGCTTCAGGGATTGCCGATATCCTGGGCGCCGCTAAGGCGCTGGCGATGTCGCCGGTGAGGCCCAAAAGGTCAATCATGTTCCTCTTCATCGGTGGAGAGGAATGCGGGCTGATAGGCAGCACGTTGTATACGCAACAACCTGTTTTCCCCATGGAGAAGACCGTCGTCTTCTTCAATCTCGACATGGTGGGACACGGTACTGGGTTGCGCGTGGGAGGCGGGCTGACTTACCCCCAGATCTATCGCCATTTCGAGGAGGCCAACACGGCGTACCTGCACCGCGCCATGCGCACCTCGGAGTCACGCCCGTCGGTGGGCAGGCCGAGAAGTGACGGTGTGATCTTTCAGAGAACCGGTTTCCGCACTATGAGCGTAGGTACGTCTGGTCGTGTTGCCGGCATCAGCACGTACTATCATGATCCGCGTGACACACCGGAGACTCTGACGCCGGAGATAATGGAGGATGTGGCGAAACTGCTGTTTGTCGGGCTGACCAATCTAGGAAACGACACGACGCTGAGGTTTTAGGGCACGTATTGTACCGCTCCTGCCGGCGGCGCCCACGGGTAGTTCGGCTCGAAGCGTTTCCAGACACGTAGTCACATGAAGAAGCGTCGACCAGCGCCGCCAGAGTATGTGTTCAAGCACTCTCTACCTTTGCGGCAACTCGAGTTTTCCGAGCCACGATTGCCCTAAACGACCGTTCGTCCGCCCAATCCGTTTTCGGGTATGCCACGTAGTCGATGTTCGTTATCTCAGAAAAACCGAATCTGTTCAATAGGCCAGCCACCATCTCGAGCCCGTGGCGATAAGAAACAACGCCAGACTTCTCGTTCGATATCTCCAGCACTCCAGGGTCGATCAACGTTCCTTCTGACGGTCGACCCAGATCAATCGGCTCTATCGTGAACGCAAATGCTCCGCCAGGCCGCATCAAGCGGTGTACTTCAGCGAATATCACATCCATTTTTCCGACGAGGTGGAAAACGCCGCAGGCGATCACATGGTCGAAATTCCGGTTTTCGAACGGTATGGGCGCCGAACGGATATCGTGCTGCTTCAGCTCAACCGTAACACCCTTTGATTCGCACTGCTCCAGCATCTTGCCGGAACCGTCGACCCCGGAAACAGACACTCCCGCCTCAACAAATGGTATGGCGCTGAGACCCGTGCCGATCCCGAGATCGAGCAGGCGATCCTCTGGCTTCAAGTATTTCCGTGTCAGCTCGAACAGAACCTGGGGGGAATTCCACCCGTGTTCCTGAACCGCCGAGTCGTACGACTCGGCAAACCCGTCCGCCTGCTCGAAGTCGGAGACGATCATTTCTTCCTTCTGTGCAGCTCGATTGGGGCCTCGACAACACGCTTGACCTTCCGCTCCCACAGGTTCTGGTAGAGGTCCACGCTGAACAGCAGGAGCAGCATGAAGATCACGATCCACTGTGGTATGTACGGGAACTCGCTGGCATTGACCGTAGCGTGTGCAACGTGGCCACCCTCGAGAAACAGCACAAATCCCATTAGGAGCAGCACGAACAATCCGAGAATCTCGAAATCCGGATTCGCGTGAAGGAAACGCGCGAGCGGCTTGGCGAAGATGAGCATGAGTGCAACCGATATCACAACGGATCCGACCATGACCACAAACACATCGGTCATGCCGACTACCGTGAGTATCGAGTCGACAGAGAACAACAAGTTCATTCCGACGATCACTGCAACTACTTCCGCGAACTTGTCGGTTTCGCGCACTTCGTCCTCGATGCCCTTCGCTTTTACGCGAAGTTCTTTGATTCCCTTCCAGATGAGAATCGCTCCACCCAGAGTAAGCACCAAAGCCTTACCACTCAATGCCGCTTCGAGCCTCACCCCGGGCAGTATCTGAGTGTCGATCGTCATGAAGACTTCCGTCGCGATTCCGAGCACCCAGCTCACTAGCGCCAAGAGTATGATCCTGAATGCCATCGCCAGTATGAGCCCAACCTGAACGGCCAAACCCTGTTTTTGTAGCGGTAGCTTGTTGGCAAGGATCGTGATGATTATGAGGTTGTCGGCGCCGAGCGCCACCTGAACCAAGGTGAGGGAAAAAAGAGCTGCCCAAAATGCGGGGTCGACAAATAGGTCTATCATCGTTTGCCATTCCATGCGTTCACGAACTGGGCGGCCGCCTCAACGAATCTCTCGAACCGGAACTTCCCCTGGGCGGCAGTTGCAGTGTGGACGTCGCCCGTAGTGAACACACCATTGCTCGAGATCTGATGCGAAGCCGCCTGTTTGCCCGTTGCTTCAGGGCGGAACATGTACGCACTCAAGAGCATTTCGAGGTTGCCGCCCGACATCGCTTCTCGGGCAGCCTCAGCTCCGGGTGAGAATGTGAGCACGGGGTTTTCCGCGGCGTCCATTTGCACGAGCGGGGGAGTTAGGAACAACATCCACGACGTTTCGCCGACACCAGCGTGCCAGTCGAAATCCGGCGACTCGTATGGTGAACTGACAGCCGTCACCTCGACCT
This sequence comes from uncultured Gemmatimonadaceae bacterium, assembly GCA_964518955.1. Classification (GTDB taxonomy): domain Bacteria; phylum Gemmatimonadota; class Gemmatimonadetes; order Gemmatimonadales; family GWC2-71-9; genus JBDGYW01. The sequence goes on from CAZFHS010000051.1 coordinate 24,680, forward strand.
GCCCCAGGTCGACCGCAGTCGCGACAGTAGAATTGTTGATGCGCGTCATCACATTTGCCATCGATGCGCGATTCCCGCCGTGACCGTTGTAGAAAGCCACCTTGCGTATCCCGTGGTGGATGAGGGATTCGACTGTTTCGAAGAGCACCTGTTCGAAGGTCTCCGCCGAAAGGGTCAACGATCCGGCAAATCCCAGGTGGTGTGCAGAAAGCCCGGCCAGCACCACGGGCACTACGATGGCGTCGGCGCGTTGGGCGACTAGTTTGCAGAGCTCAGACGCAGCGTAGCTGTCTGTCCCCAACGGCAAATGGCGGCCGTGCTGCTCGATCGAGCCAATCGGAATCAACGCAACATCCGTTCGCGTCAAAGCCTCTTGCACCTCGGGCCAGGTCATATGTGGCAGGTAGTTCTCAACCTTTTGTTCGGTGAATAGGGTATTGGTGTCCTGTGCCTCAGCATGCGAGGACAGGAGTAACGCAACAACCACAAAGGCCGCCAAAGACAAAAACCTCGAGCAAGTCATGAGATCACGCCTCTCGTTCTGATCGGATACAGTTTTGGGATGCGGATCCTGAGTATGCTCCAACACACATAGCGTGTCCAGCCTCTCGTTCGAGGCGGGAATCGCTCGAGCAGTTTCTCGGCAAAAAAGGGCGATTGTCGGTATTGACTTTGTAATACAAAGTACTTTATGATACCATGAACGCTATCTGGAGAGATCGGTGAGCACACGCATACGGCAAGCCTACCTGGTTCTCACGTCTGCGGCGGTGCTGGGGATACTCGGCGATTTCCTTCTCAGGGGACTTCCGTGGGGTCTCGGAGCAGCGGTTTGGACATTCTCTCTCGTGATCGCCGCCGTCGTTGTCGCTCACCGCTACGGCAACGGCGCGTTCTCCGTCCGTTGGATGTGGCTGCCAGCGATGTTCGCGGTCTTCATCGTGTGGCGGGATTCCCCCTCACTTCGCGGATGGAACGTGCTCACATTTGTCGCCGCCATGACCTTCGCGGCACTGCCGGCGGTCGGTACGTGCCTTCGCTCGTCGGGTGTATGGGTTTACTGCCGGAACGCAGCCGGCGTTCTCCTCAAGACTCTGTTCGGTGTGACGACACTGCCGTTGGGGGATAAGGAGTCCGGTACTGGCTTGGGTGAAGAGGCCGGTCCTCTGTTCAAGCCTGTCTTGCGAGGTACTCTGTTGGCCGCCCCCCTCGCCCTCATCTTCAGCGCTCTCCTGATGTCGGCGGACCCAGTATTCGAACGTTTGGTGCGATCAACGACTGCCTGGAATTTCTCCGAAGCCGTCTCCCACCTTCTAGTTGTTGGATTACTCGCATGGCTAGTGTCTGGTTTGTTGTGGGGTTTAGTGGCGGGGTCACATCCACTCGAATACCTCGTCGATCGGGTCATCCGTCCTTCGGTAGGCATTGTGGAAGTCGGGATAGTGCTCGGAAGTCTGGTGGTCCTCTTTCTCCTATTTGTCGTGATTCAGATCGAATACCTCTTTGGAGGTGAGGGTTTGATTTTGGCGGCGGAGGGCATGGGCTACGCTGAATATGCCAGGAGTGGGTTCTTTGAGCTTGTAGCCGTCGCTGCTCTCGTCGTTCCGGTGCTTCTATTGGCAAATGCTGTGCTCGTTGAAAGAGACGAAAGGGACCGGCAGAGTTACCGGGCACTTGCCACTGTCATTCTCATTCTCGTGGCTCTCATAATGGCATCGGCCGTTCAGCGGATGCTGCTGTACACAGAGGCGTATGGTCTCACACACGACAGGTTCTACGCCAGCGTGTTCATGGGGTGGATCGGAACCGTGCTGGGGCTCTTCGCCGGAACCGTACTTTTTGGGAGCGGCAGGAACTTCGTGTTCGCGGCGTCACTGAGCGGATTTGCCTTTATGGCGGCGTTGAATTTCGCCAACCCGGATGCACTGATTGCACGCTCGCACATCGCCCGTGCAGCCTGCGGCAGGCCGATCGATGTGCCGTACATCGCGTCATTGAGTGCCGATGCATTTCCCTCGGTGATCGATGAAGTGTCAGTCTTATTCGTCGAAGACCGTCGCATGTTGCTCGAGACAATGACGAGAAGGCTTTTCTACCAAAGAACCGATTGGAGGAGTTGGAATGTCGGCCGCCATAGAGCGAAAATTGCGGTGAGTGACCAGCTGTTCATTGAGAATTTGAAAACCTCCTCCTTCCCGTTACGGCAGACCGCCATAAGCCCATAACATCTTTCGCAGCGCCCGAGAACCCTCTTCCGAAACGCCTGCACCGGCGGTATTGTCACTGCGAAATGCCGGTGAAGGTTACCCTCTTGCAGTGAACCCAAATCCGAGGACAAGGCCATGCGTTTCGGACGAGTCGTCTTTTGCACCCTGCTCCTGCTCACCACAGCCTCATCCGTGTCACTCCGCGGCCAGGAAAGAGCGCTCGGCAGCTACGATTTCCAACACTACTACCTGTACGACGAACTCACCGCGTTCATGACCGACATTCACGAGGCGTATCCAGAACTCACCGAACTGAGAAGCCTCGCCACGACGCCGATGGGCCGGGAGGTGTGGATGATGGTGATAAACAACCCGGCGACAGGTGCACCTGAAGAAAAGCCGGGTTTTTTTGCCAACCAGATCCATTCGAGCGAAGTGATCGCAGCTGCGTCTGGGCAGTACACCATCTGGTATCTGCTGAGCAGATATGGGGAAGACGAAGAGGTGACTAGGATCGTCGACAACCTCTCGCTTTATCTCGTACCGCGCTTGGACATGGACGGTGCTGAAGCATATTTGACCGCGGCGCCAGCCGGTGACGATCCCAACCCGGTCGACAACGACAGGGACGGCGAGTTTGATGAGGATCCCCCGCAAGACCTCGATGGAGACGGCTTTTTGGTTCAGATGCGGCAGGTGGATCCATTGGGCGAATGGAAGCTCTCTAGCGAGGACCCACGCATAATGGTGCGGCGGATCGCCGATGAGACGGAGGGAACGTTCTACACGATGTACTCGGAAGGTCTCGACGACGACGAAGATGGTGAGTACAACGAAGACAGTTTCAACAACCGATTTCTCTCGAACAGAAACTACCCGCAAAATTGGCGGCCCGGCGTACAACAAGGCGGTGGCGGAACCTACCCGATGGAAGAGAGCACAACGCGTGCTGAAGTTGACTTCCTCGCTGCGAACGAGCACATCGCCATTTATCTACAACACCACTGCTGTGGCCGAATCATTCTGAGGCCGCCCACGACCGGCCCCGATTCCGACTTCAGATTCAGGAATGATTTGGAGGTGTATCAGGTAGCCACCGCACGGGCGCTCGAGCATTCAGGGTGGAACCTGGCGACATCGGTCTACGATTGGGATACCGCCAGGCGCCCGCGAGCCAACACGAAACGCACGCAGGCATACCGCGACAAGGACGGCAATATTCGCAACGCGCCCTACGGCATGTACCCGCAGCCCGAGAGCAATCAGTTCGATTTCTCCGATCCGGCGAACTGGGATCAGAGAGACCGCGGGTACTTCGCTTACGGCAGCTCACTAGAGACGGCGTACCTCATCTTCGGAATGTTCGCGCTCGCTGACGAGCACTGGCGCGAGCCCGACTACAACTGGGACGGCATGGTCACGGAGATCGAACGGCTCAGGTGGAACGACGAGGAGCTCGAGGAACCGATCTTCATAGACTGGCATGAGTTCGATCACCCTCAACTCGGCCCGGTCGAGATCGGGGGATGGAAACGCAGGAAGGTGAGTCCACCCGAAGGCGAGTTGGTAGAGCGCGAGTGCGAAGCAGGTAACCGGTATACTCTTTACTTGGCCACGCTGGCCCCGCAGGTCGAGCTGAGCGTTGGCGACGTGGAAGTCGTCGATGAGGCTGCCGGTCTCTATCAGGTTGACATCAGGGTCAAAAACATGGGCGCGTTGCGCACCGCCACCGAGCAGGGCGAGTGGCTGAGGGTCGTCAAACCTGTCCGCATGGAAGTCTCACCGAGTGCGGGCGTAGAGATTTTGACCGGCGAGACCGAAGTGAACCTCGGACATATCAACGGTATGACTGAGAGCGATGCGACCACATATCTCGTGCGGCTCACCAATCCGGCTGCCGGTGGAAGCCTCGACGTCTCCGTCTGGTCGCAACGGGCGGGGAGGGACGCGGCTGTGGTACGTATAGAGGGCTGAGCGTAGAAAGGATCAGCACGCCCACCTAATGTGGGTTACCCCATTCACGGCGAACGGATCGTCTTGCCCGGTGAGTGGGATGGCTTCCAGGTTAAGGTCCGAGAGTACCGTCTGGAACGTCGTTTCCGACTCGCCTGCCAATGGCCAAAGTGTCGGGTGCATTTCGACGGCAAACTGCAGCTTGTCGCGGCGTCTCTTGATGGTTTCCTCCGCACCTCGTAGCGCGGCTATCTCAAAACCCTCGATGTCCATAACGATCCAGTCTGGCGAGATCTCGTGAGTCGAACAGTACGAATCGATAGTTGCCATCTGTACCGTTATCAGTCTGTTGGGGGTGGTTGCCTGCTCGGGATGAGGTTGGCCCACACGACTGTATCCCTCGATCCCTGACGCTACGAAAGAGGCTTCCCCGCATTCCGACCCGACAGCCGAGCGCACAATCGTGATTCGATCGTTCAAACTGTTACGTCTGAGGTAGTCGGCGAGCAACTCGGCAGTCTCAGGGTTGGGTTCAAAGGCAACCACCCGACCATCGGTGCCGCACCAAGTCGCCAACGCAGCGGCATATGTGCCTACGTGGGCTCCTACGTTCAAGCAGACGGCTCCAGAATGTACGCTGTCGCGCAAGAATCGGTACACTGGCGGTTCATACGTCGCCGGGTAGTACGCTCGATGACGAGGGTTGACCCAAAACTGATCTAGACCGTTGACCGTTTGCCTTGCGCCTTTGCCGAAGCTGACGACATCCAAGGCGCGTTGATATATCGGGCGGGACATGCGAATGGGTACGCTGTCCCGACCAAGGGTTTCTGCAACCCACTTTCCGACGGTCTGCAGCATCAGCGCCTCCTCTTCTCGAGGGCGGTGCGATATGAGTCAAGCGTTAGCTCGGCCATGCGGGCTATTGTGAATGAGTCTGCCCTCGCGATTGCCGCCCTTCCGATGCGTTGTCGTTCGCCTGGATCGTCGAGCAACGCGCCGATCGCATCAGAAAGCCGACTCATATCGCTGGTCTCGGTTGACCTACCGGCGTCTCCCAATACTTCTGACATCGCCGATGCCGACCGGGCCACGACGCATGCCCCGGATGCCATGGCCTCCAGAACCGGCAGACCGAAGCCTTCGTACAGCGATGGAAACACGAAGACCGTTGCTTCTCGATAGAGTTTGGAGAGCTCGTCATCTGGAACGATTCCTGTTCGTATCACGCGTTGTGCGATCCCCAGGTCACTAATCGTCTGTTCGAAATGGGCTTCTCGTTCATCCGTCACCGCACTGCGCCCGAATAGGATTAGTCTAAGGTCTCTGCCAGACTCACAAAGTTGGGCAAACGCCTTGACGAGTGTCTCGAGATTCTTCCTAGGTTCGAGGTTGTAAGGGGACACGATTTGATCATCTGCCCTTACGAGTCCGTGTTCTTGGTGCTGACTCCTCCAAGTTGTGAGATCCGTACCCAGGTGGACGACGTCAACTGCATCTCGGTCGATTCCCCACAGTCGATGCAGGTCCGTGGCACTCGTTTCGCTTATGCAGATCGCTCGTTGAACTTTGCGCTGGGTGGACCACTTGTAGAGGCGGTGCTCGCGCGTTTGCGTTGCCGCTCTGTATTCCGGAAAGATTTCGAACATTAAGTCGTATATGGTGATGACTATGGGGCATGGTGCAATGAGGGGCACAAACGTGTGGAGGGTGTGTAGGAGGTCCACACGTTCCCCGAGTAATAGCGACGCGTACCGGAAATGATCGAGGTGTCTGAGTCGATGGTGCAGTGGCGGGCGGAGCTGTCGGTATTTTGCGAACGCAGGATTTGCTGCGAGAATCTCATGCAATCCCGGTACAGGTGCGGGGTATGAACCGATCACCAGAAACTGGAATTCGCTCTCGATTTCGCTGAATCCGCGCAGCAGATCGGAGAGGTAACGAAATTGGCCGGCGCCGGACGCGTGGAGTGAGTCGAGTTGCGAGACATCGACTGCAACGCGCAGAGGCCTCTTATCGTTGTTCATTCGAATCCGCCTTCGAACCAAGGCTGTTGCGGAACGCGGACGGCAAAAGAGCCAACGCCGACCTGAGCTTCGCATGGAGATACAGGTCCAACGGTGGCATCACGAACCGCGATGCCATCATCAGAGCGTATACGGTGCACACCAGAGCTGCGATGCCCGCGAGGCCAAACAGACCGTACGGCCCGGCTTCGGCAGCCAGTCCGGCCAAGCAAAGTATCAAACCGAATCTCCAACACCACGGAACTGTTGGGGTTATCAGCTGCAAGATTGGTGTTTCCGTATCCCGGGCCAATCCGACCAGATGGAATGGGACGGTGATCAAGGTCAAACCCAGGATCGCGCCAATCGGCGCGCCGATGATGCCGTGATTGGCGATCAGATAGACAGAGCAGAGCATTACCAAGACGCCGCTCGAGAATGCAGTAATGGCCAGGCGGCGTTCTCGGCCAAAACTGAAGAGCACGGTTTCGAATGAAAGTGTCCAGTGCAACAGCACTACTCGCGTCAAAATGAGTGCTGTGAGCAACAGGCCTCCCCACTGTTCCTCCCCTAGCCACGCGTAGACGAAGCTTTCGTTCGCTGCAAGCACCGCGCAAACCAAACCACCACTCAGAATCAACGTGCCCTCTCCCAGCGCTCGGACCGCCTGAAGAACTCGCGGTTTCTCTTCCGCAACTCTGAGCTGGCTGAGACCTGTCTGTGCTAGCTGTAGAAGCGACTGGGGGTAGTTGGCGAAGACACTTATGAGTTTTCCTGTGATGGCGTAGGGCACCGCTGCGGCAGGGCTGATAATGGCGCCGATGAGGATGACGTCAGTGGCTGCGAACAACACATGCGCAATCTGAGACATGCTGATCCAGATGCCCCGACTGAACACTGCTTTGATATCTCCGAGTGTGACGTTGCCCAAGCGCCGCGGCAACTGATCGGGAAAGGTGCTTTGAAGGCGATATCCAGCCAGGATTGCCCTGATGCCCTGTCCTACTATCCATCCGATGGCCAGAGAATGTAGGCCGAACCCAGACAGGAGGAGGGCCACTACCGTTGCTGTATTGACTAGCCAAGAGACCGTGTGGACCGTACCCAGAAATGCAAAGTCCTGTAACCCGTTCAGCACTCCATCCAGGACTCGCAGCGGAAACGTCACGGTGAAGGCAATTAGCACCAATCCGATCGGCGCACGAAGGGGCTCCCAGTCGGCGGGGAATTGCAGCCAGACGACGAGGGCGATTAGTCCGACGAGGGGAGTTTGTAGAAGTGTGATATGTGTGAAGCGACCGACGATCTCCCGCACACCTCTGTCTTGGTCGGCTTGGTTCAATTGGCCCGTTGCGTATGCGGCCTCGCGCGGCAACAACGCAACCACACCGAGGTCCAACAGCGATAGATACCCGAGGATTTGCCCAGCGATCAGCCACAAGCCGTATTCTGTCTGGCCGAGGTGCTCCAGGAGGAAGCGCACGAGCCACAACCCCACGAGCGTGGTCAACAGCTGGCTCGCGTATCCAACGCCTACGCCGCGGACGAAACGCCCGGTGCGACTCAGGGAGATGCTCCGGCCGCGACCTCACCTCGAGTGTTCACGAGCGAGACCTCTGTTCTCTCTGTGCGGATCAGTCGCGTGGATAGCATGGAGCGTAAGAGCGATGTGATGTTCCCCATAATAACAAACTGACGTGGATGGCGCGAAAGGGGGCCGTCCGACCCCCGTGAGTCATCTCGCATATACATTGAGTTCACTGGCAATTTGAACTGATAATGATAACGCGATATCATTACTCTCCCCCAAGCGCACGGCGGATGTTTGGAAGAGAGAACAATGCAACGCAACACGAAACAGCGAGATGCGATCAAGGCCGTTTTCCGTGTCAGCAATCGACCGTTGAGCGTCGCCGAGGTGCGCGAACTCGCTGGGAGAGCGGTGTCGGGCATCGGTGTAGCAACAGTATATCGCAATCTCAAGGCGCTCGCTGATTCTGGGTGGCTAGAAGTGATCGAGATGCCCGGAGATGTGCCACGTTACGAACCTGCGGGCATGGATCACCACCACCATTTCCTGTGCAACGGTTGTGAGCGCGTTTACAACGTCGAAGGGTGCCTCGGAGGTATCGAGACCCTCTTGCCGCGCGGCTTTCAAATGGAGAAGCACGACTTGCTCTTGACCGGGTTGTGTGCGTCATGCGGAGGGGGTAGAGGATGAAGAAGACCACGGTGCTCGCTGCATTCCTGTGCGTGGCGGTGTCGAGCGAGCTCTGCGCAGTGCGGCAGGATCCCGGTGGCGTCAGCATCAATGGTGTTGCCATCGATTCAGTCGCGAACGAGGCTATTCCTTTCTCGGTGGCAGTCATACCGGAGCTGGAACTTCGTGTGATCGCGGACCGCAATGGCCGTTTTGTCATTGAAAACCTCGATGTTCCCCAGGTGTGGCTCACGGTGGTTGCGCTCGGCTACTGGTCCAGGACTGTACGGATCGACCTGTCGGGAGGCGACGTCGAACTGAGTCTCGCGCTCATCGAGAGAGTCATAGAGCTAGAGCCAATAATGGTTGCCACCGGCAGCGCCCGTGAGCGCATGCTCGATGAATCCCTACACCCAACTTCGGTGCTTCGTGGGCAAGACCTGGCTCAGAGATTCGACGTGACCCTTGCGGCCACGCTCGACGGCGAGCCAGGTGTTACTGCGACATCGATGGGTCCTGCCACCGGTCAGCCTGTGATTCGGGGCTTGAGCGGTGATCGTGTGCTCGTTCTGGAGGACGGCCAGCGTTCCGGAGACCTGTCGAGTTCCGGCCCCGACCACGCAGTTGCGGCTGATGCCATTTCCGCTCAGCGAATCGAGGTCGTTCGCGGTCCCGCCGCGTTGCTCTACGGTAGCAACGCGCTCGGCGGCGTGATCAACGTGATTCGTGAGGAAGTCCCGAGTAAGATCCCAGCGCGGGCCCACGGTGCAGTGGTGCTGCAAGGGCAGTCGATGAACCGTGGCTTCGGTGCAAACGTCCTAGGCCATGGTGCGATAGGCAAGATGGTCATGCGGGGGGAGTTCAACTCGCGCATCACGGGTGATTTCAGGACGCCTGTCGGAGTGTTGCCGAGCACCGACATCGACAACCTGGAGGGCTCGGTGGGTGCCAGCGTCGTAAGCGGATGGGGACACCTGGGGGCGGCCTACCGATACTTGAACTCGTCTTACGGAATACCAGGATCTAGCGGCGCACACTCGGAGGGAGTACGTACCGACGTTTCGCGGCACGCAGTGAAAGCCGAAAGCAGGATTGGCTCCGGCTGGGGGATGTTGGACGAGATCGACATCAAGGCCGGTTGGACGCGGTACGAGCACGAAGAGTGGGAACCGGGCGGCATTCTAGGTACGAGGTTTATCCAGTATACCAGCTCCGGTGAATTCGCCGGTCACCACGGAAGGGCGGGCCCCTTTTCATTCGGGTCGGTCGGGATGAGGGCCTCGTTCGAGGAATACACCACGGACGAAACGCAGGAAACGCCGCCGTCGCGGCGCTACGGAATAGCCGGCTACGTATTGGAAGAGATCGATCTCGAGCGGCTGAAGCTCGAGTTCGGTGGCCGCTTCGACTGGACCCGTATCTCTCCGCTCACTACCGCCACGACCTTTGATATCGGAGACGTCCGCATCCGTGATTTCACGGCCCTCTCCGGATCGGTCGGGATGCTTTACGATGTCGGGGGTGACACAAAACTCGGGCTTACGCTGGCACGCGCATTTCGAACTCCCGGGTATGTCGAGTTGTTCTCTCAAGGACCGCACCTTGCGGCGTATTCGTTTGAGGTTGGTAATCCAGACCTGGAGTTGGAGCGCGGAACTGGAGCGGACGTATTTCTGCGCGCCAACACTCAATCGCTGGAACTAGAGGTTGCAGGGTTCTACAATCGCATCAGCAACTACGTCTTTCCGCGCGCCACCGGAGAGATGAGTCGTTTGCAGCTGCCAGTATTCCAGTATACTGGTGAAGATGCCGAGATGATCGGAGCCGAAGGAGATGTAAACTGGACAATCGTTCCCGGCATGTCGTTTCACGGTAGTGCATCGTATGTGAGAGGAACGTTGGTGGAGACGGACGAACCGCTGCCGCTGATACCTCCCTTGATCGGAGGTGTCGGGCTGCGATACGATGGCGCCGGCTTCTACTTCGGTGCAGATGTGAAAGCAGCTGCCGAACAGAACAGAGTCGGAGAATTCGAAGATCCGACAGATGGCTACACTCTGTTGAATGGGTCTGCTGGAGTGCAGTGGTTCAAGTTCGGGTGGTTGCATTCAGTCACACTCAGAGCGGACAACCTGACCGATGCCACATACAGAAACCACCTGTCGCGTATCAAAGACATCATGCCTGAGGCTGGGCGCAGCGTTACGTTGGTGTACCGTGTCGATTTCTAGGTTGTTTGGATACAGGAGTACAGGAGAAAGAAGTTGATAGGATCATTGCAATCTGCGAACGTGCGCCCTCTGGCCGCCGCATTATTGGCGGTGATCTTTGCCTCCTGCGTGCATGCGCCCGAACACGACGATCACGACCATTCCGAACCGGATGGGATGATCATACGGCAAGATACGACCGTGCTCGTTGAAATTGACGAACAGACCGTGACGGGGTCGCTCACGATTCAGCGCGGCCAAGAGACCGCTCAACTCACCGTGGTATTTGTCGACCACGACGGCGATGAACTCGTGCTCGATTTAGGCGAGTCCTACCTCGCGGTCACGGTAATCGATGAGAACGTTGCGCAGTGGATGCAAGCTGTGGCTGGCGAGTTCGGTGGGCGTCTGATCGGGAATGCCGCAGGCGAGACCGCAGTTTCATTCAGCCTGGTGCACGGCGAGGTTGGTTCAGGGCACCCGGACTACATATCGCCGCCGGTGACGGCAGTGGTCACTCCGTAAGGAACATTCGATGTCAAACGACCGACATGTGATCTTCATATCCACTCCGTTGGAACCGACACACGTAGAGCGAATTCGCGCGGTTGCCCCCGACAGGTTCGAGGTGATCTACGAGCCAGACCTGCATCCTCCGCTTCGCTACACGTGCGATCACAATGGCATAGATGGATTCCAAAGAACTCCGGAGCAGGAACGCCTCTGGGTTGATGCGCTGGGCAAAGCGGAGATCCTTTTCGATTTCCCGCCCAAAGGCCCGGACGGAACGGGCGGAGTCGACCTCGCACCCAACGTGAAATGGATCCAGACTACGAGCTCCGGTGTCGGCAAGAGAATAGCGGATCTCGGTCTGCAGGATAGCGACATACTGTTCACGACGGCTAGAGGTGTGCACGCCGGACCGCTCTCGGAGTTTTTCCTTCTCGGTGTGCTACTGCACTTCAAGCGTTTCGAGTTCCTGAAGAGCGAACAGAGGGAGCATCACTGGGAACGGTACTGTGGGGATGACCTGGACGGAAAGGTGTTGGCCCTGATTGGAGCAGGGGAAGTTGGCGGCCGCGTTGGGGAGGTGGCCCGGGCAATGGGTATGCGCGTCCTGGCGATGGACCCACAGCTGAGCGCAGGTCAGGCAGAAGAGCTCGGATACAAGAAGATCGTTCCAAGTTCTGACCTGCACGAAATGCTGGGCGAAGCGGATGTCGTATGTATCTGCGCACCTCACACGCCCGAAACCGAACGGATGATTGACGCTGATGCGCTCAGTGCCATGAAGAAGGGCGTGGTATTCGTCAACGTCGGCCGCGGTCCCGTTGTGAATGAGCCTGCATTGATCGATGCCTTACGATCGGGGCAGGTGGCCTTTGCCGCGCTGGACGTGTTTGCCACGGAGCCACTGCCTGAAGACAGCCCTCTATGGGACATGCCCAACGTCTTGTTCAGCCCGCATTCGGCCAGCACGGTTGCGACCGAGAATGACCGCATCGTGGACATCTTTTGCCACAACCTCGAGTGCTACCTCGAAGGACGTTTCGACGATATGAAGAACGTTCTCGATAAGGCGCGAATGTACTAACCCCTCCAGGTCTTCTGGCGCGCCAATGTATCTCCGACAAAGCGTCGAATGAAAGGAGCCAAACGTGCGGATCCGATATTTGGTTCTGATGTCTACTGCGGTCGTTGTGCTGTCTGCGCCCGCGAATGCTCAATTGGCCGACTACGAGTACCGCTACCACAACTACGAAGAATCCACGGTGATGCTGCGCCGTCTGGCCGATCGGCATCCCAACCTCGCGAAGCTCTATTCGATCGGATCCGGCGTGATCGGAAACCGGGAAGTGTGGTGTTTGGAGATCGCGAATCAGGAAACCGGCCCTGCCGAAGCCAAGCCTGCCGCGTACTTCGATGCGAATCAACATGCGTCGGAGGTAACGGGTGGGGAGGTAACGCTGTTCCTCGCTCACTATCTGCTGAGTCGTTACGGGTCTGATGCCGATGTCACGCGACTCATTGACACACGAGTTACGTACATCGTGCAGCGTGCAGATCCTGATGGCGCCGAAGCATACATGACGGGTAGGATCGATTGGGACCCAGCATCGGCACCGGGAGCCAGAGACGCCGACGGCGACGGGCAGATGGGCGAAGATGGGCCCGACGACATGGATGGTGACGGTGAGATACTCCGCATTCGCATCGAAGATCCTGACGGCGGCTGGAAGACTTACGACCGCGACCCGCGAATCATGGTGCGTCGGGAAGACGGCGATACCCAAGGCCCGTTCTACCGTATGATGAGTGAAGGGCTGGACAACGATGGCGACGGCGAGGTGAACGAGGATGCGCCCAACACCGGGTTCATCTCCAACCGCAACTATCCGGCATATTGGGCATCGATAGATGCGCGTTTCCGCGGGCGAGGGGATTATCCACTCCAGGAGCACAACTCGCGCCTGCTCGTGGACTTCATCCTGTCCAGGCCCCACATCTCGCAGATCGAGTCGTGGCACACGACCAGCGGCATACACCTTCGTCCATACGCTGCCAGGCCCGACACCGACTTTCCGCCACAGGATCTTCAGGACTACAACGCGATTCTGGCCAAGGGTACGGCGATCACAACATATCCCGTGGCATCGGTGTACAACGATTTCACCACTATTCAACCCGGTGTGCCATTCGATCAGCAACCGGGCGTGCGGCACGGTGTCTTCATCGATTGGTCCTACGTGCACGCGGGAATCTTCTCCGTGACCACCGAGTTGTGGTCGATGGAGCCGTTTGTGAACGAGATGGGCTGGGGTGAGATCCCGCGGGACAAACCACTCTTTGCCATACCCGGGCGCTACAACCGGCCGGACGCGCAGGCCGCGGTGCTCGAGTGGCTGGATGCGAATCGAGGCGCACCAGAACTGTCGGGCCAGGGGTTCGTTGAGTGGCACGACTACGATCACCCCACACTGGGACAAGTCGAACTCGGCGGGTTCACCCGCTACTGGCTCCGCAACCCTCCAGCCGGTCTGTTTCTGCAGACGATCGTAGAAGACCAGTCGAGGTTCGCGGTGGTTCGTGGGCTGTTGACGCCGATCGTGAAAATCCAGGACGTTGCCGTGCAGCGAGACGGCCGGTCGGACAACTGGACCGTCACTGCAACCGTTGCAAACGAGGGTTATCTCGACACCTCGATGGAGCAGGCTCGGCGCGCGCGAATCTCGGTGGCTGACGAAGTGACCATGGAACTCGGCAACGGAGCCAGCACCGAAGATCCGCGTACCGTGGAAATTCCGTTCATGCGCGGCATGAGGGAGTCCGACTACAAGAGCCTTTACCGGGCCAGCTGGACAGTGAACGCACCAGCCGGTACTCTCGTTACTATCGTACTCGAGTCCGAGAAGGGCGGTGTCGATCGCCGTGAATTCGAACTCAGATAGCGACAGGAAGCAGCATGCGTGATTGGTCGTTCTCCGAGTTCGAAGAGGCTGTCGTCAAGGCGCTTCGGGTGCTCGACACGTACGTCGAGCAGAGTCGTGAGGGTGAGGATCCGGTTGTCAGGCTGACTCCGGTCGCAGAAATCTTCGGAGACAGCGCGCTGCAGGAGTGGATGGCAAACGGCTCTTTAGATCCATCCAGCTTCGCCGCTTTCCTGGAGAACTACCTGCACCATTCCACCCGGATGTTTCACCCCGGCTACATGGCACACCAGGTGGCGGTGCCCGATTTCCCGGCAGCGCTCGGCGACCTCGTGCACGGTACGATCCACAACCCGATGGCCATCTACGAGATGGGGCCATCGGCTGCAGCAGTGGAGATTGCCGTGTTGCAGTGGATGCTGAAGAAGATCGGCTGGGAAAAGAACGGAAGCGGAGTACTGACGCACGGAGGTTCGCTGGCGAATCTCACTGCGCTGCTGGCGGCGCGAGCTGCGGCTGCTCCAGAGGTGTGGGAGGAAGGTGCGAATGGGGAATTGGTGATCCTGGCTCCACCCGCATGCCATTACTCGGTGAAACGTGCCGCTTCGATATTGGGCATGGGCGCGAAGGCGGTTTTGCCGGTCGAGGTGGATGAGAACGAGGTGATCGTGGCTCCGCGCGTTCGAGCAGCGATACAACGCGCAACGGGTGATGGCAAGAAAGTCGTGGCGCTGGTGGCGAACGCGTGTGCGACCGGAACAGGCCTCCACGATCCGCTAAACGAACTTGGGCGGATGTGCCGAGATGAAGACGTCTGGCTCCATGTCGACGGCGCACATGGTGCGTCGGCTCTCGTCTCTGCCAAGGAGAGACATCTGCTGGGCGGCGTCGAACTTGCGGACTCCATCACCTGGGACGCGCACAAGATGCTGAGAACCTCGGGGCTCTGCACCGGCGTCCTGTTCCGCGACCCGCACTCCCTGGACAGGGCGTTCACTCAAGACGCGTCCTACATTTTCTACCAGCATGAGACCCCGGGAGTCGACCTGATCCACAGGACTGTCGAGTGCACGAAGGCCGGCTTGGGCTTGAAGGTATTCCTGAACCTCGCGTGGCGCGGTGAGCAGAGCGTCGCTCGTTACGTTGAGGAGGAGTACGATCTGGCTCGTTGTGCGTACCGAATCATTCAATCGCGCGATCGATTCTCGTGCCCTTACGAACCTGAGTCGAACATCGTCTGCTTCCGCTACGAGGGAGACGATGATCTGCAGGTGGCGATTCGCGATCGACTGCTGGCGGAGGGCTTATACCACATCTCGTCAACAGAAATTTGCGGTAAGCGGTACCTCAGGCTCACTATTATCAATCCTCAAACGACCGAAGACACGATCGAAGGCCTGCTAACGGCGATCGAACGGATTGCCGGATAGAGGCGCGATCGAGTTGCACCCGCAACAAGGGGAACGACATGAGTATCAAACAACGCTTTGTCACTGTCCTTTTCGCCGTTCCGATGCTCGCACTGCTGGTTCCAAACGCGGTGCAGGCTCAGGAACTCAGGTTCGACCATAACCACACGTATGCCGAGATGGTCGAGTACCTGAATCAGGTGGTACGGAACTATCCGGAAATCGCGAAGTTACACAACATCGGCCAGAGCTACGAGGGCAGAGACCTGCTCGTGCTGGAGGTGACGAACCAGAACACAGGAGATGGGCTCTCGAAGCCCGGTTTCTGGATCGACGGCAACCTCCATGCTAGTGAGGTGATGGGAGCGGAAGTCACTCTCAAGAATATCGACTATCTGGTGAAAGAGTACGGTAACGATCCGTTCGTCACCAACTTGGTCGATACGAGAACCATCTACCTAATGCCCAAACTGAACCCGGATGGCTCCGATTATTACCTCATGAATCCCGATGGGATGCGGAGCAGTGTCAGGCCTCACGACTCCGATCGTGATGGCGCGCTGGACGACGATCCGCCTGAAGATCTCGACGGCGACAGAAACATCGCGCAGATGCGCGTCCGGGATGTGACCGGACCGTTCAAGACCTCTCCGGACGATCCGCGACTTATGGTTCGCGTCGAAGCAGGCGAGCCCGGTGAGTGGAGAGTCTACTCCGAAGGCATCGACAGCGACGGCGATGGCAACTTCAACGAGGACGGTGTCGGCGGGTTGGACATAAACCGTAACTGGCCCGGTCAGTGGCAGCAGGAGCACGTCCAATACGGCTCCGGTCCTTATCCGCTCTCAGAGCCTGAAACTCGTGCGGTGGCCGAATTCCTGTTCTCGCATCCGAATGTCACTGGCGTTGTCAACCACCATATGGCTGGCAACTTCGTGTACAGGCCGCCAACCGCGAAGCATTTCGATCCAGTGACGGGTGAAGAGGTTCCGCCGTCGCAACAGGATGAGGCGATTTACCGATTCTTCGGAAACAAGTACACCGAGCTGATCAACGAGCAGCGAGTCACGCCAGTGTTCGGTAGAGGCGGACCGCCACGCTACGGCGCCATCTGGGGCGTAATGATTGGCTGGGCCTACGATCACTATGGCGTGTTCAGCTGGGTGCCCGAGATGGGGTCGTTCGTTCCGTTTGCCGACTACGATGAAGACGGTGATGCGACGGAATTGGAGCGGCTGCGCTGGAATGACGAAGAGATGAACGGCACCGTATTCGTCGACTGGACTTCGTACGACCACCCGCAGCTGGGTCAGGTCGAGATCGGTGGTTTCCTTCGGAAGACCTACGATTCGAGTCGCAGGCAGTACAACAACGTTATGTGCACGCCCGGGCCTGTCTTCGAGGAGTTCCTGCAAGAGCACACCGACTGGAACCTGTGGATGGCATCGATGTCACCGTACGTGCAGGTGACTGACGTGACTGCAGAAGAGCAGGAATCGGGGTACATGAAGATCTCGGCAGAGGTGCAGAATCAAGGCTACTTGCCGACGAACGTCACTGAGCAGGCGATTCGTAATCAGACCGCCAAGACAGTCAAGGTTTCGATCTCCCTCCAGGGTGCCGAGTTGGTGTTCGGTGACGAGACGCAGGATGTCGGGCACCTGAGCGGCAACCGAGATGAGCCGGTCACTGTGGAGTGGATGATCAGGAGAACCGGACGTGGTCGGCCGAATGTGACGGTCACTGCGGTCTCAGAGAAGGGCGGCACGGACTCGGCCACACTCGGCGGCTGATTTTCAAGAGGTAGACAGGAAGTTCATTGACGGGTGTCTAGTCTCCAGACGGAGGCGTGGCACCCGTTGACCATATGCGTTTCAGGAAAGGTCAACCATTCGTACGAGCTGGTTCATCAGGAGGTACATGTCATGTTCAGGCCCATGCGGTGTGTTCTGCTCGGAGCAGTAGCGCTTCTACTTCTACCTGTGCTTCCCGTCGAAACAAATGGCCAAGAGGCCCGTCGCCGCTGGGAGAGAATGTGCCAGATCAGGAAAGACAAGTTCGATCTGATTCTCCCGGAGGTAATGCGTGAGAATGGGATCGACATGTGGATCACGACGGTTCGCGAGGGAGATTACGGTCCTCTATACGAAGACATGGGGCGCGGTTACCCGGGCGACCTTGGCTTTTACATCTTCAGCGACCGCGGTGGCGATCGGATTGAGCGTGCGGCACTCGGTGTGGGTGGGTACCTGCTCGAGGAGTGTGGTGTCTATGACATCGTCACCGGAGCCGGCAGCTTGGCCGAGTTTGTCGCGGAGCGTGACCCAGAGGCTATCGGGCTCAATATGTCTGCCAATATCGGTGCGGCGGACGGGCTTTCGCACACTAGTTACCAGCATCTCGTAGAGACACTCGGCGATCGTTATGTATCGCGTTTCGTGTCGGCCGAAAAGCTCGTCTCTGATTTCAGATCGCGTCGCGTAGCGACGGAGATCGCTGCGTTCGCCGAGGCGGGTGAGATCTCGCGAGAGATAGCTGAGCGTGCATTCTCTAATGAGGTGATTACCCCCGGTGTTACTGCACTGGAGGACGTTGCCTGGTGGATCAAAGATCAGCTATTGGCTCGAGGGCTCGGCGACTCGTTCGACATGCCTTCGATCTACATCACTGGGCCGTCCGGAATCGAGGCGGTTTCCAACGAGCGCATCATCCAGCGTGGCGACCTGATCAACATCGACTGGGGTGTCGGGTTCCTGAACATGTACACCGACATGAAGCGGATCGTATACGTCCTCAAAGAGGGAGAGACGGCTGCGCCCCCGGGTATTCAGCACGCATTCGATCAAGGTCGCCGCGTTAGGGAAATCATTCGGCAGACCATCAAACCTGGCTACACTGCCGCTGAGATGGTCGATATGCTGGGGCAGGCGATCACGGATGAGGGCTTCCAGATGATGGAAGAGTTCAATGTCATCACGGATACCGACAAGACCGAGGTAATGGTCGGATGCCACTCGGTTGGCAACACCGGCCACGGCATCGGGCCGTCGATCGCCTGGTTCAACCCACTGAGGCTCACATTCGAGATCAAGCCGACGAACATGTTCGTGATCGAGCTCTTTGCCTACACGGCGGCAGAGGAGTTCGGCGGCGCAAAGGTGCGGATCGCGCTCGAGGACGACGCGATCGTCACGGAGCGGGGTGTGGAGTGGTTGTACCCGGTTAACGAGAGGATTCTGTTGATCAGGTAGCACGTCCGACCACCGAATCGGATCCAGTCGGCCGGCATCATTGCCTTGGTGCCCAGTTGCGGGTCGTTATGAATCAGAACCTGAGGCACCCGCGGGATCGTGAGTCCCGCGAGTATTGTCTGCGGTTTGGCTCTGTCATAGGTCAGAGATACGGGCAACGCTCCGCGCGCGGTACCATCCCTTCACGCGCTGTAGTTCGCGAGCCTACCGACAGACCCCAAGTCAGTTCACCGCTCACTAAGGCGCGTTCCGGGAGGCACCGCGCGCTGCGCCGTTAGCATCGCTGCGTTCCAGTCTCGCGCTTTCAGCGGATATTATGAGTTGGTAGTTCAAGATATCATGATAATCTGAACCACATGTTCAAACGAAGCATGGCTCTCCCGACGTTCTCGGTGGCCGTAGAGGCTGAATCCAGCGCCTGGAATGTCTTTGTGAAACGGCTCTGGAACGGGGACATCTGTTAGGAGGAACCAGCAAGGTGCCATCGCCTCTTCCGTCCCGTGGGTACGAGCCACATCTTAACGAACCATGAACGACGCCCTCGGCCGCCTCACCTCCGCCCTCTCCGATCGCTACACCATCGAGCGAGAGCTCGGTCGTGGCGGTATGGCGACGGTCTAGACCGTCGGATGTCAAACCGAAATTACCTGACACTGGCAGGGCGAGGTGG
>CAZFHS010000052.1:0-42780 GCA_964518955.1 uncultured Gemmatimonadaceae bacterium
CTGCCCATCCGTCACCTCTCCACCTGCTGGGCTCCGTACACACCCGTGCAGAGCGTACCCGCGTGCCCCAAAAACGCACTAGCCGAGCCGTGCACCGGGTTCTATCTTTGTTGCTGAAGCCCACTTCGACGCGTCATATGACGCTCGGACCTTACAATGAATCGTTGATCGCAGAAGCATCGTTTAGTTAGTACGTCCAATCTGGAGGTTTCGATGCGACGGTTAGCCGTCGGACTCGCTCTGCTCGTAGCCGCAGGCTGTGTGACAGCGAGCGTACAACACCTTAGCCCCGACAGATATGCCCCAATCCCGATCGAAGATGTGACAGTGTTCTTGGATATCAGAGAACTAACTGTCGACACGCTTGCTTATGAGCGTCTTGCGATAATTCACTTAAAGGGTTCGCAGGAGTTTACCGATCAAGAGGACATCTTTAAGAAAGCGCGGGAGGAAGCAGCGAAGTTGGGTGCGAACGGCGTTTTGTTTGGAGCAGTGGAAGAAGGAAGGACAACGTGGAATGCTCTAACTGGGACGACAACGTCGGACCGCCAAGGGCAAGCATTTGCAATTCAATGGTGGGTCGTTGAACCAGAGGAGCACCAAGCTGAACAGGCTGATCTTGGTGTTGCCCAAGTGGTAATTTCCCCGCCGGTAGATACCCTAACAGTTGGTGAGCAGCTCCAACTCACGGCAACAGCGCACAGTTCAGACGGCGCAGCCATTACAGCAGAATTCAGCTGGACTTCATCGAATGATGCGATAGCATCCGTCCGCTTCGGGCTCGTAACGGTCCATGCAAACGGGGAAGTCGTCATCGCCGCGAATGCTGATGGTGTCGTCGGAACCGCCAGAATAGTGGTCCTGCCGAACTAGGGCGACGTCAGCCCCGAGCGCCGCGTGACGCTCAGGGTTTTCTATGGCACCGTGCAGTCGCTTTGAACCTCGTTCACATTGACACCGTTTGCCACAAAAAACGGGGACACGCCATAGACGACCCATCCCCAAGTCACTGCCTTACATCCTGTTCCGAATAGCGGAGGAGGGACTCGAACCCCCGACACGCGGATTATGATTCCGCTGCTCTAACCAGCTGAGCTACTCCGCCAGAACAATACAAAATAATGAGTCCCTGCCCATCCGTCACCTCTCCACCTGCTGGGCTCCGTACACACCCGTGCAGAGCGCGCCGCGCATCGAGAAACTGGATGCAACGACCCGTTACGCTGACTAGATGATGTGTTGTTCGCGCTGTGCTCACAGATCGATGGATGCGGTCGTGTCACGAACCGCGGTACCCCGGTTTACAGCGGTTGTCACGTGATTTTCCAGTGCCGTATCCAGTGCCGTTTCCGAGTGATTTGCTGTCACTTTTCGGCTTTCTGAACGTCACCCAGTACTCCGTAGTAACGCTGTAGTTACGCCAGCAAAGCTCTCCAAAACCGGGGGATGTAGGTTCGAGTCTGCCACCCACATGATAGAAAATCCACGGGAATCGTGGGCCGTGGCGACTTTCTGCGTCGTCGTGGTTCTACTCGGTGTGGTAACTCTTGCGGCAGCCGTCGTGCTCGCAACTCGTGTGCTAAGGGTTGGCCCCATGCAGGTGCTCAGGGAAGATTGGTAATGAACCTCGTACTGATCCAGCATACATCGCCCTGTCCGCCTACGACTCGCGTGTTTGATCATCAAACAAATGTTGCAGGTCGCAGCGTAGAGTGACAATGCATCCGTTGACCTCCCTGAGAGCGGAATGAAGCGCACGTGCAGGATCTTCGATGCCTTCGCACAGCCAAACAACTTGACAGGCCCTGTGTCTGTAGATAGCATAGCTAGATAGGTATGCCTGTCTAAGGGAGTATCATGAAGCTCGTTCGCAAACGACAAAAGAATGACATTCTCCGCGGCACTCTGGCGCTCTTCATGCTGAATGCGCTCGCCTCTCATCCTGGAGCAGTTGGAGCTGGTCTTGAAGAGGAATGTGGCACGCGGCTCACTTTACGTGACGCTCGACAGACTCGAACACAAGGCCCTGATCGAGTCAAAGGCCGGGGCCCACGAGCCAGATCGCGGCGGTCATCCGAAGAGGTACGTGTCGGTCACCAAGAAGGGGATCGGCGCGTTGCGCGAATGTCGTGAATCGCTCATGACTTTGTGGGCCGGACTGGACTCGATCATCTAGCTCGGTATGGGGATTTGGCGTACTTGTACTGGCTCCGTTTCGGATACTTCATCGGTGACGACTCCGGACCAGGGGCATCGCCTCAATGATGCACCGAAATCTGGAGCCATGCACCAAAGCCCCATACCCCTACGATGCCTATCCCTATCGCCATGTCAGCGGTTGCCCTAGCGATAGTCGCCGTAGCCGTAGGTACGTTGCCCGCCTGGCGCGCGGCGCGACTCGATCCGATGCAAACCCTCAGGGAGTAGTAGGTTGCGAGATCCGCGCACCCTCTCTACTCGAGTACACGAGCAATATGATCCCGGCGACGACGAGAGGCAGACTCAGCAGCTGACCGGTGCTGAGGAGCATGTCGGAGCCATATTCCGACAGACGCACTTTGACGAACTCTATCAGGAACCGGGCAGAAAACAGCAATGCCAAGAAGAGCCCCAGAAGCCGGCCCGGCGGAGTCGTGGCGCCGGAGCGTCGATATGCCCAGAGGAGCACCAGAAATGTCAAAGCGTACGAGGCTGACTCATACAATTGAGTCGGATGGCGCGGGAGGTCATCCACTCTCCTGAAGATGATTGCCCAAGGGACCTCCGTCACCCTACCGTAGATCTCGGAATTGAAGAAGTTCCCCAGTCTTATCAGGGATGCAGCCAAGGCGATGGGCAGCGCAACACGGTCGGCCCACCGTAGATAGGACCTGCCGGGGTGCTTTCTAACATAGAGATACAGCGCGACGATAATGCCGATCGCGCCTCCGTGGCTGGCGAGACCGCTAACGCCACCCTTCCAGACGGCGATGATGTCGAGCGGGTTGGCGAGATAGTGTGTTGGACGGTAGAACATGCAGTGCCCCAGCCGCGCACCGATGATGGCACCGATCAGCATATGGAAGAACAGCGAGTCGAGGTCGTGCTCGGTACCCTCTTCCCGGTGGCACATCCAACGGAGTATCTGATACCCAAGAACGAAAGCTGCAAGCCAACTCAGCCCGTACCAGCGAAGCGGCAACGGTCCAATGTGGAAGATCTCGGGTGTGACGTCCCAAACGAACATAGTCGCCTCGTGATGTGCCTGTCGATCAGCACTCTCTGAACCGTACGGCATTCGCGAAGGCATGTGCGCCGCATCCGCCAGGAGATCAAGATAGCGGCCAACCTGACTTACTACCACATGAGCATTGTCAACTTAATGGCTCCGGCGCGACGCTCGACCTGCAGCTGCGGGCATTTCGATGTTTCTGAACGAGTATGTCAATTACATCTCCATCCTGATCGACGGCCCGCCACAGATAGTGTAGCTCACCAACGATGGTACAGCCATACGCCGTGGCTGATGATTTCGCGAGGGAATCGGTATCCGCGGTAGCCATTCGTATTCGTCTTCAT
This sequence comes from uncultured Gemmatimonadaceae bacterium, assembly GCA_964518955.1. Taxonomy (GTDB): domain Bacteria; phylum Gemmatimonadota; class Gemmatimonadetes; order Gemmatimonadales; family GWC2-71-9; genus JBDGYW01. The sequence goes on from CAZFHS010000052.1 coordinate 3,559, forward strand.
CCGCGAAGTCTCACCAGCACCAGCTCCAGTTGACAAAACCCTAAAAGAGTCCAACTCGCTTGCGGCTCGGGGCAGACATGCCTACATTGTTTACATGCCTCGCATAGGGTTGTTGGGAACGTTCGAGCAGATGGTCCTCTTGTCGATTCTTCAGGTCGGCGAAAACGCGTATCCGCCTCTCATCCTGGAGCAGTTGGAGCTGGTCTTGAAGAGGAATGTGGCACGCGGCTCACTTTACGTGACGCTCGACAGACTCGAACACAAGGCCCTGATCGAGTCAAAGGCCGGGGCCCACGAGCCAGATCGCGGCGGTCATCCGAAGAGGTACGTGTCGGTCACCAAGAAGGGGATCGGCGCGTTGCGCGAATGTCGTGAATCGCTCATGACTTTGTGGGCCGGACTGGACTCGATCATCTAGCAATGAAGAATCCACCTCGGATGGCGAAAGCTCTACTCGGTCGATGCCTTCCCAAAGGGTTGTTCAGGGATTCTGTGCTGGGAGACCTCGAGGAGGGTTTCGTCGAGCGGCTGCAGTACAGGGGGGTAGCGAATGCTGTTCTGTGGTACTGGCTGCAGGCATCGAGAGTTGGCCTGCGCTACCTGTTTGCACGCGTAGTGAACAGGCGCATTTACACACCGCAGAGTGACAGACAACCCCCTGGGACGAGGCTGTTGGAAACTACCCTGCAAGACCTGCGCTTCGCGCTTCGTACACTGCGCCGCCGCCCGCTCTTTGCGATAGTGGCGGTACTCACCCTGAGCCTCGGGATCGGTGCAACAACGGCTATGTTCAGCATAGTCGACGGGGTGCTGCTCAAACCGCTGCCCTACGAGGAACCGGGCCGCCTGGTGACGATCTGGCAGACGCGGCCGGGAGCGGAGGGGAACCCCGGGAAAGAGGGTCCGCGCAGTGAACGCTATACGCTTACCTACGCACAGTACAGAGACCTTTCGGAGAATTGCACTCTCTATGGAGGTGTTGCGGCCTACAAGGCCTGGTCGGATAACCTCGCTACCCTGAGAGGTGAAGGGAGCCCGGTTGAATTGCGGGCAGGTGCGGCGACGTCATCACTACTACCGCTACTTGGTGTGCGTCCGACGTTGGGACGTTGGTTTCTCCCCGAAGAGGAGGCGTCGCTGGCGGGAAACGACGGTGCCTCCGTTGCGGTGATCAGCTATCTGCTCTGGCAAGGACGGTTCGGCGGTGCTTCGGGAACCGTTGGTAGAACCATCACCCTGGACGACCGCCCGTTCACGATCGTCGGCATCCTACCTCCTGGTTTCCGAATCCAATGGCTGAGTGGATCTATTGTCGGGGAAGTTGACCCGCGAGAAAGAGAGATCTGGTTTCCCATCGGAGCGCCTGGTTGGTCGGGAGGGCCGGGAAACTACGCCTGGGAAGTCATCGGGCGGCTCGGTCCAGGGATCACCCTCGAACAGGCCTTTGTCGAGACGTCAGCAGTAATGTCGGCACATCCGGATTCTGACGGTGAAGCGCGTGTGCTAGCCCGTGCGGCAGAGGAGACGAGGGGGTTGGCATCTCCTATTGTGCTTCTTTTCGGGGCATCCGCGTTCCTTCTCTTCGTCACATGCGGCAACATCGCCACGCTCTCGATGGCCGAACTGCAGGGCCGCCGGCACGAGATCACCACCCGGTCAGCATTGGGCGCCGGCGTTTCGAGACTGGTGCGCCTGCTCCTGATTGAGAGTGCCGTGCTGGCGGCTCTGGGGAGCGCCGTCGGTGTAGCGTTGGCATATGCCGGAACGCGATTACTCGTCGCTCTGGCACCTCCGATTCCGCGACTCCATGAGGTAGGAATTGACCTCAGGGTGCTGGCGTTCGCGACGTTATTGGGAATGGTTACCGCATTTCTCTTTGGCACGGTGCCCTCGATTCTGGCATCCCGCAGTGCGATTGCACCTGCGCTACGTCGTTCCGCCCCAGCGTTTACCGGCGAACGGCGCTTCCCCAGCATCGTGGTTGCGATCGAGATAGCGATGACCACAGTGCTTCTCGTGGCCGGTGGATTGTTTGCCCGGAGCCTCTCCAGCTTGATGGCCGTCGAACCCGGATTCGACCCCACTGGGCTGGCCACCGTCGAGGTCAGGCTACCGTACAGCAGATACCCGACACGTGCGGCGCGCGCCGCATTCTTACAGGAGACGCTCGAACAACTAGAGGCAATTCCGGGAATCGGAACAGTAACCGGAGCTGGCATGTTGCCCTTTCCAGGTAACACCATTGGCTGGAGTATGCACATCGAAGGGCGCGACAATAGGCAATCGTTCCTATTCTATCCGGTATCACCAGGATACCTCCAGACTCTTGGTGTTCCCCTGCTCGCCGGCCGCCATCTGGCCGAGACGGATGGGCCGGATGCCCCCAGAGTCGTGGTGATCAACGAAACGATGGCGCGGCGATTCTGGCCCGACGAATCGCCCCTCGGTGCTCGTTTGGTGAACTGGTTGGGAGGGCCGGCCACGGTTGTGGGAATAGTCGCGGATATGAAGAGACAGGCGCTGTACGCGCAAACCGAGCCGGCCTTTTACATCCCCTACAGCCAGCTCCCAGGCTCGGACATCTGCTTCGTCACAAGTACCGACCTGGATGCTCTTGAAGCGATTCCGCTCATGCGCGAGGCGGTGTGGTCGGTAGATGCAGATCTCGCGGTGAAGAATGCCACGACCCTGGAAGCGCTGATCGCGGAGTCCGCAGCCGACGAGCGCTACCGTACGCTGCTGATGAACGTTTTCGGTTTCCTGGCCGCCTTGCTCGTTGCCGCAGGCGTGTTCGGAGTGACCGCACGTAGCGTGGCTTTGCGCACCCGTGAGATGGGCATCAGAATGGCTTTGGGTATGAGGAACTCCGGATTGATCTGGACGACTGTAAGGAGCAGCCTGTTCTTTGGCATGGTGGGAACCGCCGTGGGGCTCGTTGGTGCACTCTGGGCTTCCCGCCTGCAGACTCGTTTCCTGTTCGGAGTCGAGCCGTCGGACCCGACTACATACGGAGTAGTTGCCGTGTTGATTGTGCTCGTGTGCGTACTCGCCAGCTACGCCCCTGCTCGACGGATCACCAGTGTGAATCCGGTGGAGGTGTTGAGGGTGGAGTGAGGCTCTGTTCAGAAAATGCAGAGTGCAGGGTGCAGAATGCAGAACGGTTCTGCACTTTGCATTTTGCACTCTGCATTTTAGAGCCACTCGATGCGTGGTTTGGGTTTGGCCCCCGAACTAACCAGCGCGATGATTGCGCATGGCTCCCGCTTCCAGTACGAGCTCCCCTCGCTTTCCCGAGCATCTTCAGGAGCGCCTGATTGCCTTTTCCGTCGATGTCTGGCAAGGCACCGAGAACCTACATCCGAACCTTGCGAGGACGGGGCTCCGCGATCAAGTGATGCGCTCGGCCACCTCGGTTGCGGCCAACTATGCTGAAGCGCGAGCCGCCGAATCTCGCAGGGATTTTATTCACAAATATGTGGCCTCGGTCTCACTAGCCGACGCATGAACGTGGGCGGCCTGCCAAAGCCCACCAACAGATTTGTTTTATCCATCCCCATTCTGCACTCTCGATCGGACCTCGACGCCTAGATCATCTTCGCCACTGCGTCGAGATAGGCGCTGAGTTCCATATCATGGGTGGCCGCAAGCTTCTTGAGTGCTGACACGGAGGTGTGCTCACCGTTCTCAATACGTCGCACCTGCCGCTCTGACAGACCAACGATGTCAGATTGTCGCAGCCCGCAGTGCTTGCGTAGCGTAGCAACCGCGACCCCCCAACTGCGGCCACGGGCTATCCTCGCAGCGTCGCACCGCTCTCCGTATCTGGGATCCAGAAGACGTCTGATGGTATCCAAGCTCAAGTGCACGTCCCCTGATGGCCAGTGGATGTAGCTCCCGTCGTCACTGACCACGAAATCGGATCGCTCTCGCCTCGGAATCTGCCTCAGTGCGGGGATTCTATCGACCTCGATCTCGGAGGTTTCCGGAACACAGGACGTCACGAACAGGCGATCGTCCGCTACCATGGCCCGAGCGATGAGTTGCTCTTCCGCTCCGTGTTGCCATGCCGTCAGAACCCGTTTGGGAAGCTCGAGGCTCGTGTGAACGAAAAGGTTTCGAACAGCCCGCAGATTCGCGCGCTCCAATGGCTGCGGTAACCACTTCAAATCGGCATCCTGCCAAAGAAACAGCGCGAGCAGCTGGTTTCGCCGATTTACCGCGCTGACGAGGTTCGACACCTGCGGCAACTGGACCGCGCTGCAAAACACGAACAGGCTGCGCACCGTGGAGGCTCGCAGCCGTCGCACCAAATGGAATGCTGCGGTTTGCGGCACTGCGTCTCGTGCCCGCTCATCGTACAACCAGACGTTCCAGCGTCGATCCCGAGTCTTCACTGCTTTACCTTCGCTTCCCCTTCCTCCAACAGAGCCGTGCGGTGCTCCACCGCCCCGGCCAGGAGCTCTCTCAACTCCATTCTACCAGGTTGTCTACCCCACTCGAGGTCGTAGTCCGGATGGTTTTTGGTACCTGTCGAGAAGTAGATGCGGGTCTCCCAGAGACCGGGGCGCCGCGCGTGAAAATGTGGCGGTCAGTGATCGTGCGAGTTGAACCACATGTCGAGTCCCGCTACGGAGAAAGCGCTGACTCTGCCCAAAGGATCCCCTGAGTGATGGAAAGCTCATCTGGAAACGGACATATGTCAATGGCGCGCGATTGCACATGTCCGCTCTTGCTCGCACTCAAACGACGTGCGGCGGTGAAGTTGGGGCATGCACTGAGTCACGATGTAACCATACTTTTGCGAGGAGGATTATTTTGACGCGCACAAACTTCGTGCGCGAAAGCTGCGGGAACATGACGAGGCAGGAAGCCGTAGCGGCAGGCATCCATCGATTGGGTCTCCGCGTCCGCGCGTATTTCGCTTTGGTGGTGCTGCCTTTCTACCGCCCTCCTTTACTTGGTCACATCCGGCCGAAATCAAAAACTCAGACCGGTCTCGATTCAGGGGGGCAGATCACGACGAAAGATGAAATAGATCTCAGTCCCTGCATGATTGCGGCACCGCCCGGCGTAGCACCGGGAGTTTTGCGTTTGGGGTGACTCGGCTCCTTGCATTCGCCCTCCCCAGTCCAACTGGTGACCAGGTCGGTGACGGTCTCGACCGCGAAATACTCCCTAGGGCGACGCAATACCGATTTTGAAAACCATCTGCCTTCCCCACAGGCATATGCCCCGAACGGGGGGAAACAGAGCCATAGAGAGTACTACCGGCCTACCACACAGTATGGCAGGTAACCTGTATCTGGTGGATATTGTGCGGAAACCTGCGGGAGTGCGTGGCATGAACATCTTCGCACGCTGGTGGCGTCGTCGCAAAAAAAGGTAGGGCCAGTTCCCAGGATTACTTCATCGAGGGTCGGTTCAGTTCGCTCAGGCGTTCTTCCCAATTTCTGCCGAATGGGTCGAGCAATCGAGGCCAACAGCTGAGCAATTCGAGGCGCTGCAATACGCCTTGTTCAGTCTCATACAGGACGTTGTCGCGCTGAAGGTATACCTGACAAAAATGGGGAAATGGTACCCAAATGTGTACGAACGTCTACGCGGGGAGGTGATCGAGGGTGACGCCTATTCCGGCGGGGACGATGGAATTCTCCACCACTCGTACATTCAGTATTTTTGGACCCCGACGACTTGCTGCGCTACTCATTCAAAGCGAGCGATGTTTGAGGAACATGTCCACCTCCGACAAGCGACGCCTGCGATCAGCGCGTTTCAGGCGGGTCTGGAGTAGCGCCATATCAGCGGCGAGTCAACCAGCGGTCAATGCCAGCACCGCGCGCAGCCGGCACGCAGGTTCCTACCGCGCCGGTTCAGCTGGCACAAGTGAGGAATCATACACGACCCTGAACCCGAAGGTAGGATAGTAGTAATACTGCCAATAGTGGTGGTTTCGGTCGGCTAGAGAACTTGTGCGCCAGGCCGAGCTAGCGTATCCGCGCCATGACCCACCTCGCAGGACCCGAACAATGCCGCGTGGGTTTTCTATCCAAGCTGAACCATCGGTTGGAGCATCGATGTAGTTGGCGTGGTAGTCATCCTCGACCCATTCCGAAGCGTTCCCAATGGCGTCGTGAATCCCCCATGCATTCGGTAATTTTGACCCTACGACCGCTGGACCGTCATCATAATCCCGGCCCCCTACAACGAAATCATCTCTGCTGTCCCTGTATTCACTGCCGGCCCAAAAATTGACTGTCTCGGTGCCTGCCCTAACCGAGTATTCCCACTCCGCCTCTGTTGGCAACCGGAACCCTGGGTTTGCCAGGAGCAAGAACTCCTGGACCTCTTCCCATGAAACGTTGAACACAGGAAAGCTCGTGCCTACGCCTATGCCTATCGGGCGGACGGGGTTCGAGCCTGTAACCGCTTCCCACTGACTCTGGGTCACTTCATACTTGCTCAACCAGAATCCGCTGCGAATGTCCACCAGATGAACCGGGCGCTCGTTGTCGTTACTCCAGGGCTCATCTTCACGGCTCCCCATGTAAAACTCGCCCGGAGGTATCCATACCATTGTGATGTCGAACCCGGCAGTCAGTTCGAACTCCTGTTCGATGTAATCCCGCACCGTGAGTTCGGCAGTACCATTAACACCGTCCGCGGTCGCAGTAATAGTAGCTGAACCGACAGAGGCGGCTGTTAACAAACCTTCGCTATCGATTGTGGCAACCGCCGTTTCTTCACACGCCCACTCAACCGGACGCTGTGCGAGTTCTGCGCCGTCAGCGTCGAGCATCCTTGCATTGAACTGTTGAACCTGGCCCTCTGCAACGAGCGGGGTTGACGGTTCAACTGATATTACAGCAACGGCGACGCCAAGGATTCCGTATGTACTGAAGCTGGTTACTTCTACCGTGACAGTTTTTGTTGTCGTGTCAACGGTGCTGCGAGGGACTTCGTGCCATTGCGAGTCGATGAGCTTGTGCACCCTCAACTCGGTGGACAACACGCCCTGCGGCAACGTGAGGCCGTCGTAGCTGAGCCGCAGCGACACCGGCTGGGAAAACTGAGTGCCGTCAGGGCCTATGTCGTAGGCGCTGCCCGCAACCAGCCGGGAGCTGGCTGGAGGTGCGCTCGCAGGAGTGGCAGTAACCGTAATCGCGGTTGCATGCGCACCGGGAGGCACAGATATCTGCACCGCCCCGTTCGCGAGAGGAAACGTACCGCCCTGCCAAGGCCCCTCGTTTTCCCCTGGATCAGGAGGATCAGTTAGTGGTTCTGTGCCGCAAGACAGGGCCAACGCCAAGGAAGAAAATGCCAGGTAGCCGACAATGCGTTTCACGGATACCACCGCCTCTCGATACCTGATAAGGGAGGTGCCCATCCTCACGCCAAGCCGTTTGGAATCAAACAAAAAATATCCCGAGCGAGTCAACTGGCAGTCAATTATTGGCTGGCTCGAGTCAATTCGCCCCACGCCGCGTGATTTCGGCACAGGCCTTCGGCCCGCTCGGCGGTATCTTCAGGTCGGTGGCTGATCGGAGGATTCAGCTATGGCTGATCATGACGAACTGCATGAGTTCGATATGGCGAAGGTCGAGCAGTTGCTCGGAGATCCAACAGAACAACCGGCTGACGAGGCCATGTGCTGTCGCTGCGAGAAGTTCGTTGGGTGACCGTTGGCACGGGCAGAATGGTGGTGGATCGATGACCATACCTGAGTGGTGGTGACAGTGTGTCTAGACAGGAACGGGCAAACCTTCGCCGAGATGTTGGAGGTCTACCAAGAACGCGAGCCTTTCGACGCAATCAAGAAACAGCTTCATAAGTATCGGAGTGATACCCACTGATGACTGCCTTCATCGATCTACCCGCCCACGAACAAATCGCCTGGGACATGTTCCGTGGTTCGTCCTCAGTCCTCGCCGCCTTCGATTGGCCAGTAGGCGTTCTGCATTGAGTGCACTTTCCACTCACCGTTCTCTAGGACGAACGCGAAAAGGTTGGCAAAACTGCTCCGCCTGACGAGGTCGTTCGTATAGTATCCCCTAACTTCGTCAACAGTGCTTGCAGCTATGGCGACGGTAGGGCTCAACACCCGAACCTGCGCCTCATATCTGTCAGCCTCCAGTCGCAAATCATAACCTGAGCTGATTGCTTCCCGGCGTCGCGCGTGCCGTTCAGAACAAGACACAATACTCGTTCGGTCCAAACACAAGCCGTCCTGCTGCGAGTAATAGCTCCGCATGCCATCCACATCTCGCTCCATGGCTGCAGCCCACAGACCGTCCAAAGCCTCTCGAACTTCGGCCTCAAATGGTCGCTCTTGTTACTCCGATTCCATCGGTGATGAACCGTGACCTATGAGAATCTTCCACTCACCATTTCGTTTAACCCAGACAATCGTCTCAGCATGACGTAACTCGGTTTGCTCACCGCTCGAGGCAACTACACGCACGACATCGTACACGCGAGTCGTATGGACGATGTCGGGAGCGATTACGACTGTCTGCGACTCGATGACAGTGGCGGTCTGGCTCTCAATAGCGGTGATGAGCGGTCGAAAAGCCGCGTCCACACCGGCCTTGGTAAGAACAACCTGCCCGTTGTCGGTCCACCCAGTCCCTTGTTCATCTGTGAAGAATGTTATTCCTCGATCAAAATCCAAATCCCCGGCCCAGAAGCCAATCCAGTCATTCATAACCATGTCAACTTCTGCCGCAATCTCACCTTTTTCATAATCAGTCAACTCATTCGTAGCAGGCTGACATGCGGTCAGGAATGTCAGCGCGAATGCTGCGAGAACGAAACGGCGCATCGTCGTCTCCTTGGCAGGGGATTGTTTGTGTGGCGGCAAACGTATCCCTGCGCAGTCAACTGTCAACCAATTCGTCAAGCTTCATAATCAATTCGCGTGATGGAGATGGAAATAGAAGGCCACGCTGTGGCCAAGGGTGTCGACGCTGCGTCAATTGATCGTTACAACCGGTCAAGAAGGGAAGTGGTCTAGAAGCTGCTGACGGTGCCGAAACGCGGTTCCGCAGATTACGGGCCCCTCACCAGTTGAGGGACGTGTTTGAAGGAAGAAAGTACGAAGACGGAAAGCACGTCTCAGATCATCAGCGGAAGGATGCTGCCTGAGACGTTTGCACACTTATTGACACGAACTCAGGCGGCGAGCAAAACCGGCATGAAACGTCGCAATGTTGCGGCTGCAGTCAAAAAGGGCTGGATATTGAAGTAAGGCTAGTCGATCTCGGACTTCGATTCGCGACTCACGTTTGCAAAAACACTGTTCTCCGGCGGGTAGTCGCAATTCCGATCTTCAAATCGCTCGAAAAAGAAGCAAATCACCAGCAGGTAATTCAAACCGCCAATCTGAAATCAGAATCGACGGCTTCGATTTTCCGACGGCCGATTAGAAATTCAACCGAGCCGCATTCTTTTTGAACTCGGCGAAACGAATTCGCCGGAGCCTGTTTCGTTTTCCAAATCCACGACAAGAATTGGAAACCGACTGTTCTTTGCTTCGGGTCGCGGCCACGGAATTCAGATCAACGATCGTGTTTTCATTCTGACCGTCTTGAATTCGAGATCGATCGAAATTCCCAAACTTTGCATGGGTCGTTTTGACATCCTCCTCAACCGGTATTGTTACATGGCCTCCCTGCTCGACTCGCCGCAATTGGCGATCGGACAACGCCGGCACGTCACACTGCCTGAGCCCGTATTGCGTGCGGAGCCGCACGACCGCGTCATCCCAGATCCGCAACCGAGGCAGTTGCTTCGCGGCACGTTGCTCGCGGTATGCCGGATCGATCGCGCACCTGATCGCATCCAGGCTGAGACGCATGATGCGGCGAACAGGCGATCTCCTGCAACCACGGCCCGAGCAATGAGGTCCCGTTCCGCACCGTGTTGCCAGGCCTGCGAACTACAGGCCGCGAAGGGAGTTGCCCTGGCGCAGCGTGAGACTCGCAAAAACGAGCCTCCGTTAAAACCGGACCAATTCAGTTAGATTCAGCTAGATCATGAAAGGTAGCCCACTCAAAATGCATTCTGACGACACGCCTACCGTCTTCTCACGTGAGGAAGCAACGCAGATCCGTGAGATGGTGAGGGCATCCAAGGAACCGCCACGATGCCCGCGGTGCGACGAGGCGCTGGAGATTGGCCCCGCCGCCCAGCACAAAGTGCGTGGTAACCAGTACACGGTTCGGGCGCTGACCTGTCCGGTGTGCCGCCGGCTGCTCTCGATCAAACAGACGCCTTGAGTCGTACGCTCCAGCCTCTCCGCGATCCAGACCTTTGTCAACGCCTGCCTCGTTATACCAAGTCGCCTGGATTCCTGATCGAGTGCTTTCACCATCCAGACGGGGAAGTCGACATTGACCCGGCGGGGCTCCTGGTTGGGCCTACGTGCTTTCGATAGATCGAGATAAGGAGTGATGTCCTCGCCGTCGTCGAACATTTGGTCAGTGGAAGGATCAATAGCAAGCCAACAGAGCACTGGGTGAGTCCGTTATGAAACACTGTGGTGTTGCTTCACCTCGAACGCGAATCTATCCAGGATTTCGGGGTCCACGGGATCGCCAGTCAACGGCAACGTGAGTGAGATAAGGCCTTTTTCGTCACCCACGTGTGCGAATTGAGCTTCCGCGATCTTGTTGGGCATGCACTCGTGCGGACCAACGGACACGGCACCGTCGATGTGGCCGCAGTCGTATTCGTGAACAGGACCGCCAAGGGTGAGGACGGCTTCTCCCATCAGTTTGCGATCGATGTACGGCGCGGCCGCCGAAAGTGAGTTTTCCACCGTAGTGCGATGTGGCCATTCGAGGGTCCCGGCCATCAGGCCGTACAGTCGGTTCAAAACGCCCTTCTCCAGGAAATGCGTAATGCGCGAGCGAAGCGGGTTGTCGCTCGCCACGTGTCGCCCCTCGCGGCGTCGTTGGATCCGGTTTTGCGAGGTGTATTCCAGCCACTCCACAAATGGCGCCAGCCTGACTCGCAAGCCGCGACTCTCGAGCTGCTCTATCAGAAAGTTGTTGGCGAAGGGATCGAGGCGAACGTAGATCTCTCCGACCATTGCGACCGTGGGAACATCTCTACCGAAATCCTTGACGTCCCGAAACTCGTCAGCCGCCCGTTCGAGCAACGAACGGGCTCCAAACATGCCGTTGCCCAGTTGACTGAGGGAGCCAACGACTGACCTGGCCTGAGTCTCCCGCATCAGCCGCTTTAACTCTCCGTAGTATCTGCGAAAGAGCTTGTCGGCAGCGCCTTTCTCCTTCTCGAGGGGGCGAACGTCGTGCAAAGCACACAACAGCATGTCGGCGGCCCCAATGCCGACAAAGGAGCGGATCCGAAAGTCCGGTGAAAGCCCTGCGAAGTAGTTCTTGTCAGTGGGAGAAACCACACGCACGCGGTCTTTCCACCCCGTGTGCTCGACGACGATCTTGTGCAGCAGGTTGTAAACACCAAACCTGCAGGGCCCATCGGCCGTCGGCATGAAGAACGCGAAACGTTCACCCGGGTCGGTCTCCGCCTCAAGGCGCTCCAGCAAGCTTCCCAGCGTAATTGTCATAGGGATGCATTCTTTGCCGGAAGTGTGGCGTTGACCGAGGCGAAAACTGCTGTGAGTCGGCAGCGGCAGACACTCGACCCGATATCCTTCGGCGGCAAGCAGCTCGGCCAGGATCTCCGGTGCGGAGTTCCCCATTCGAGGTAGGAGCAGCAGATCCTGGCGTGCCTTGGTATGACTCCAACTGGACTTGTCTGTTTCGATTGCCTTGAAGTCGTTGACCCGTTGCTCCAGCCGAGTCTCGTCAGTTAGGCGTCGATCTGTCTCGACGCAGTACAGGAAGGCTTCGATGCGAGTTTTCGTGCCTGCGTCGCCAGTGTGGCCATCGGTCTCGATTATTGCGGCCGGTTTGTTCTCCATTACGTAGGAGAAGAACTGAAGGTTGAAGCTGTCGGGGCCGCACGAGTAGTTGGAGCAAAAGACAGCGTAGACTCCGTCGGTACGGCGGATCTGGTGTGCCGCACGCAGGTTCTGTTGGCTATAACCCCAATAGAGGTCGTCGAATATCGGTGTGTTGTCCGAGATGGGGTAGCAATCAACGGGGATCGCGAGTGCGCCCTGTCCGCGCAGAATGTTGGGGACGTTCGAGTTGAGGACCGTATTGTGAATCGTGTACGCACGCCCCAACACCACGACGGGTGTCACTCCCTGCTCGGATGCAAAGGTCAGCGCCCGGCGCCCAATATCGACGAGATCTGCCTCGAACCGCTTCTGAGTCGCGACGGCGTGCTCGTATGCGGGCAACCATCGTGATTCCGCTCCGAGTTCGCTGGCCAACCGCCGTGCGCATCGGCGAAACCCTGAACCCATCAGGTTGTCGCCATCCATGTCTACTTCTGTGATGACCAGCTTCGGACCACTCCCGGGCGGTCTCAGTTTTCGGATGACATCTGGGCTTCCTTGCACGATGGGACAGGTCGTCGCGTGTCTCTCATCGCGGTTTCGCGGTAGATCGCGCACCCTCGGCACCAGGATGTATGACGCTCCGAGATCCTCGTCGGCCAGCATCGCTGAGATGGCGCCTTGATAGAGCTGCATCGGGGCGCAAAATGGCACGTTCGCTTCTTCGATCCCACGTTTCAGCGCTTTTTGGTCGGCCTTTGTAACTATCTGCACCCCGAACCCCAACCCTCGGACGAACGTCGCGAAGAACGGCATTAAACCCTTGAGCGCGAACTCGTCGGTCATGGCCACAACAGGACGATCCGAGTCTCCAGCAACTTCTTCGATGATGTTCTGAACGAGTTCCGCGCGCTCGCGGAACGGGTCTGGTGTTAGATCGGGCAACTTCTTGCCGCGCGTACCGGCATCGTAGAGAGAGCAGTTGCCGCCCCACAGGAAACGTCGCCTGTCACCGGCTACCGTGATGCGCATGCGATCGATGCGGCACCGGTTGCCCGGACCTCCGCAGCCGGTGGTCGACTTGCACATGAATGTGTCTTTGCGGTCGATCTTTGCACCGAGAAACAGACTCATGTCCAGTGCAGCGGCTTCGTTGACATCGAGTTCTTTGACAGTCAGGAGCCCTATGCCCAATGCGCCGATGGTGCCGGGATTGGGCGGGACGACTACGGTGCACTCTGTTTGGCTCGCGACCGCTGCGGCTAACGCATCGGAGGTGAACGGCATGCCTTGGCAGAAGATGCGCTTTCCGACTGAACGGCTCCCTTTGACCCGGTTGAGGTAGTTTTGAATGATCGAGCCGTATAGGCCGGCAATAATCGGTGCTTGTTGCTCCCCCGCCGAGACGGCTTCATCGATCACCTCGGCCATGAAGACAGAGCAGTGCTGGCCCAACGCTATGCCGCAGTCGGCGTCGAGTGCTACCGCACCCATCTCCACTACATCGTCCACTCCCTCGAAGCTGCCGCCCTGCTCCGCAATGAAGGAGCCGGTTCCGGCACTGCAGGCCTCGTTCATTGCGGCCTCGCAAATCCGGCCGCTGTCGAGGCGGATGTACTTGGCGTCTTGCCCGCCGATCTCGAAGATCGTGTCCACTTCGCTATCGTAGTGCAGGGCACCTTCGGCGTGTGCGGCGATCTCGTTGAGCACGAATACTCTATCTGGTCCGAAACAACCAGCCATCAACGAGCCCACGATCTCTCGGCCCGACCCGGTTGCGCCAACGGCCTGAACAGTGAAGTCCGTTCCAGGTCCCTCTAGAAAAAATGCGGTGAGGTTTTGCGCGGCAGCCACGGGATTGCCGAGTGTGTCGACATATGCGTCCCAGACCGGTTCGCGTGACTTCGAATCGACGGCCACGGCCTTCGACCCCGTAGAACCAATGTCATAGCCGAGCACGACATCTCGCCCACGAACCAATTCGGGGAAACTGCGAGCGGGCATACGATTGACCATCGGTAATGCGTCGCGAAGTGCTCCCACCCGCTCGAAAAAGGGCTTGTGATCGTTGGCGAACACATCTTCGAGGCTCACCATTGCCGGAAGTTCATCAGCGGCGACGAGTGCCGCACCAAGAGCCTCTAGCAACAAGCTCTCTTCGACATCGCCATCGACGAGATCCATGTGCCGGGAGGTGAGGAACTGTTTGAAGTTTTGCCGTACTCTTGGAGCGCGGGCTGCACCTCCGGTGAGGAGGACGTGTTTTGGAGCCAACTGCGGGCGCAATAGGGCTTGGACGTTCTCGCATACGGCGTCGTAGAGCCCAGCGAGGATGCGGCCCCGGTCCTCACCCTTGTTGGCGAGATGCGTCATGTCGGTTTTCAGTATTACCGGGCAGCGTCCAGAGAGGACGGCCGGATTCTCCACAGAGGCCGACAACGTACTGGCGTCCTGCATGGAGAGGTCGAAGCGCTCGATCAGCTGGCGCAGGAAGTTGCCGGTGCCCTGCGCGCAGCGGCTGTTCTCTCGATACACCTGGTGGCCGTTTTCGCGCAGTTCGAGTACCGAGAACCCATGGCTGCCAATGGATACGACGGTTGCAGCGTCCAGTTCGGGAAAAGAGAACAGAAAGCCGCGAGCCAACGCCGCTTTGGTCGGCACGCGGTGCAGCTGCAGCATACGACTCATGCGACCGGTTGTCGCCACGGCCGTGACGCTTTCCCAGTCCACCTCGCTCAACAGAGCACGAAGCGTCGTGTCTGGCTTCTTACCGTGTTCCACCAGGTGGCGCCCGGATACCTCCAGCCGGCCGTCCAAATCGCGCAGTTCAACGACTTTGATGGTCTCAGCGCCAACGTCTATGCCCAGATATCGAGTTGTCATGCTACTCGATGTTATCCCAATTGCACCTCAGTGCAAGCGCGAGGGCGTTTGGATGGCTACTGCGGAAAATCCTTCGCAAACCGCTTGATCCATTCCAGGGCCGCTTCCGCACTAGTGAGTGTGCGGCCTTCGTTCTCGAGCACATCCTTCTTGTACTGCTCGATATGGCAGACTTGTTCGACCATTCTCATCTTGAAGTGTTGGCCCGCATCGGTAAATCGCACGCCTACCTCAAAACAGCCGTCACCGGACGGGCGGCACCACACTACTTCGCCGTTGACGGAAGTCTCGGGCCGCACCACCGGAATGTGGATTTCTATCATCGCGCCAACCGGGATCTCGTGATGAGATTCGAAGGCGAGCCCACCCTCGGAAATATTCCGTAGATGCTCGCCTCCTGGCGGAACCATCTCACCGATACTCCAATGCACGGGTACATCGGTGGGGTGGCGAATGAACTCACGAGTCGCGTTCGGGTCGTTCATTGCAATAGCCTTTGGCTCGAGCACTGCCAAGTATGTGGAACTGAAATGAAGCTGTCCAGCCGCGGTGTTGGGCTTTCCCAGCTTCTCGCATCTTGCGGTCCTCCGCGTCTGGTGCAGATTTGGCGACATGTCTCATTTCCGTGAAACGCCAGTCACATTCACCCGTGATGAAGCCAGGAATATCCGTGAAGCAATGGGTAGGTCGTTGACTGGGGTAGCGTGTCCCTGTTGTGGTGGTATGCTCTCAATCAGCGAACCAATCAACCGTCGTGACTCGGTTGGAGCGTCCTTCGAAGTTGCCTGTGAGCCATGCCACCGTGTCGCGGTCATCACCGAAGTGCCAGGGACTCGTTCGCCGGATGCAACGTCTTAACCGATCACCCACACGGCTGCTGCGTTGAGTCTTTGAGATAGCCAAGGACTGTGGCCATCGTTTGTCCTGTTGATTTTCGGTAAATTTTCGGGTATTCTACCGGTACGATGCCAGACCACAAACCTCACAAGATCACCCGCCGCGAAGTTGACAGTTGGCTCTTCAAGATCGAACACGATATCCGATCCACTTTGAAAGGGCCGGCAGGTGAACTGAGAGCCCGATTGGCGTTGATGTTGAGCCGAGTGCAAGGATGGAGGGAGAAGCTGGGCGTCAAAAACCGGATGTGAACCCGACCAGGTTATCTTGTGCGGGTGTTGATTTTCCAAATGCGGTGGAGGCAGGGTGGTATCGAGAGTTTTCTGTAATGTGACGCTTTGTGTTTTGCTTGTTTCCGCCTGCGGGCAGGAAGACCAGGTACTCGCTCCCGTAGATCCACCGACCACGGTGTCGCTTTCGGAGCTCTTCGGCAATCAGTTACTCAGAGCCGACGGCTCGACTGTGGGTATCGATGCCATCCAGAACAAGGCAATCATCGCGATTTACTTTGGAGCTGGATGGTGCTCTCACTGCGCGGATTTCACACCCATTCTGGTCAGTGCCTACGACAGCATTCAAGCCGCGGGCAAGTCGTTCGAGGTCGTGCACGTCAGCTTTGACGACAGCTCTGCAGACATGCTTGCCTACATGATCGATTCCGCGATGCCGTGGCTTGCAGCTCCGCACGGCGGCAGCGCAGCCGGTGCGTTGGTTCAGCGGTACGGTGTTCAAGGAATTCCGATGCTCGTAGTCATCGATGGGGACGCGAACACACTGACCCTGAACGGTCGCGGCGATATTGTCACGAATGGCGCCGCTGCTTACGACGGCTGGCTGGCTCTGAGTGGTGGGTGACGCATGAACGCGCCCCGAGCGCATAGTCGCACTCGGGGCGCAGTGAGAGTCCTCTCAAAAGTGTCGGTGCTTACTAGTTTGCCCTGTCCTCCTCTGCCGTTGACAGATAGATCCCGTTGAACACGAGTTTGAACGTCATGTGGGGTTGTGCCCGGTAGAGTACCTCGGGCAAGAAGACATACAGTTTGCCGTCACCAATATCTGCTTCGAATACCGCGAGACCGTCTTCCAGGTGCTCCTGGCCCCACGCCCATCCGCTCCGGAGAGGCGTTTCCGAATCGTACCAGGCAACTCGTCGCACACCCTGAGTCTCGGCTCCTGCGCCCAGCCGGAGCACCGGGCTCCGGTTGAACATCATGTCGACGTGCTCGCCGATACCATAGGTGATCGGGTTGGTGTTGTCTACGCGAGTCCGCAAGATCGATCCAGGAATGAAATACTCTTCCATGGGCAGGTGATTACCACCGCGGTCCACGAGGTGGTCCCCAACCGGCAAGCCGAGGTGCGCGGCCAAGTTCGCTGAAGTTCCGATGGTGATGATCGTACCACCGTCTTCCAGAAACTCCCTGAGTTGAGGAACAGTCACATCCGTGCTCACGTTTCCTAGGCGATCGCGATACTCTTCCGGCACCGACATCGGGTCGAAGTTCTGCGTCGAGTACGGGTCGTCGTCAGCGATGGCGACCTCGGCCGGTACTGCCCCGGTCGGGAACACCAAGACATCGTAGTCGCGTTTGAGATTGCCCTGATCCATCCTGGGCGGGTAGACGACTTCGAACGGAAACTCGTACTGCTCGAACAGCCACCGCGTCCAGCCCGATGGCATCGACCCGCCGTAGTGATCCCAGAGGCCCACACGCACGTCATCCAACTTGAGTGCGTCGGTGCGCTCCATAGCCGAAACGCCGTGGAAGTTTAGGCCCAACTCCGCAGCCATCTGCTCTAACCGGCCAGCGGTGCCGCGTCTCGACCGAATGTAGGTGGTTCCGGCTGGATACGAAAAGCCGTCGACCGTAACGGGCTGGCTCAACCAGTAGACATTCTCACCGGATTCCATCAGACGGTTGATCACTTTGAAGCCGTCGACGTAATCGTGGCTCAACATGAACCCGCGTGCACCCTGAGCATTTGATACCATGCCTGCGGGCGTTACCGCGAAGTCATCTAACTTCTCGAACGGTCCGTCGAATCCGTCGAGTATTCTGTCGAACTCAACACCCATCTGAAATGCCAGTGTCCAACCCGTAGCGTCGTACGGCGCTATCGGTGGGCCACCGGGGTAGGCGAAGTCGTTCGGGTGATCCTGCGGCTCGAACATGTCAATCACAAACGGCCTGTATGCCTGTGCGGCCCTCACGACGTATGAACCTGCCGGGTATGACCTGCCGCCAACTTGGAAGTCAGCCGTAGCCCTGTGGACATGGACACCGCTCTTCATGAGCGTGTTCACGAACTTGGTTGCTGTCGGGAAGTCCGCCTGATCCGCGGAGAGGATGTATCCCCTCGGGTCGCGGTGGTCCGGATGGTGGAGTACGCTCTCGTACATCTCAGTCGGCGCTCCCAAGACCCCTCGCCGGAGCGTAACCTCTCTGCCTGCCATTGCCGACTCGAGTGCTGCGATACGTTGAGGATGGATCGTCCAGTGATCACTGCTGCCGCGCTCGATGGAGTTTTTCGCCATCACATACTGATTGTACAGCAGCTTGTCGCGATTCCTCGATCCGTAGTCGATAACGGCGCGGTCGATCGTCATGGAGTAGTCGATTGCCGTTTGGAAATGGAGCGTATGCGGTGGAACCGGATACGGAAGATCGCTGTGGGCCAACTGACGATCGGGAACAAGAGGTATCTCCATCGGGGTCGGGTTGCCGTTGATCTCGGTGAGCAGCCCGATCATGTTGTGCCAATACGGAGTTGTCCGCTGCCCGCCATTCCACCAGGTCGAATACCTGGCGCCCGAACGCATCGTCGAGCCCGGCTTGCCCTCGGCGATGAGTCGGGAGTGCATCTCCGATGCAACCTTCTCGATACCCATGATGACCAGCGGGTCGATGTTGTAATTGAACGGATCCCGGAATGGCGGTACGAACACGATCGTGCCAGTAGGGCCGCTCTGGTGCGGGTTGTACATGATCTGGGGGAACCATTCCCGATAGAGAATGCGACTCATGTTCTCGGTCTCGGGCATGGCGTTCATGTAGGCGTCGCGGTTGTTGTCGTGCCCTACGTACCAGTGGTACAACCTCGGTAGACCGCTGGTGGTTCGGTCTTCAGGATTCTCGTGCCGCATGTACCAGCTCGACACCAGTTCCATACCGTCGGGGTTGGCGTGCGGAGCAAGCAAGATGACGTCGTCGAGGAACCGCATCGTCTCCGGGTCAGTCCGACTGACCATCTGGTAAATCAACACCGGCAACTGGTGGGTACCGACGACCTCAGTTCCGTGCAGACCACCGTCGATCCAGACAACCGCCTTGCCCTCGTTTGCCAGCGCACGAGCACCCTCATCCGTGAGATCGTCGGCCATCGCCAGCCGTCGAGATATCTCTTTGTAGCGGGCGAGGTTCCTGTGGTTCTCGGGCGACGTGATTATCGCCATCAGGTGTGGGCGGCCCTCCGCCGTTGTGCCGATCTCCTCTAGCAACATGCGCGGCGATTGCTCGGCCAGTAGACGAACGTAGGATTCGTACTGCGTGTAGGTAACGAGGTGATAGTCATCGCCGATGTTGAATCCGAGATGCTCTCGCGGCGATGTGATCTGCGCCTGAACCGGCGCTACGAGCATGATTACGAGAGAAACGAGAGCAGTAAATAACGTAGACTTCTTCATGCATACACCGCCTTTCGAAACAAGCGTTGGTTAGCGGTAGAAGGGTTGTCTAAATTTATGTCCAGGGACGTGGTAGCAGGAGGTTTGCGGGGTATCGGAGCTTTCCGATTTGCCCTTCACGTTCAAAAAACGCAACATTAAAGATCGCTTTCGACAGGAGATGACGAAATTGGGATAGAGAACCTTCAGGAAGCCGCGGTGCGGCGGGAATACGAGGAGTTGAGGAAGACCATGCCCGATTTCTGTGGGTGTGACATGTGTTGCGATGATGTTTTCGTGTATGCGTTGAACCGCTTGTCCCCGCGCTACGTGGCACAACCGACCGGTGCAGTCGTAACCGATCTGGCGCTCAGATCGGATCAGCCGAAGGCAGATATCTCCGTCATGATTATGGAGGGAATGCGACTCGTACATGCGGAGCCGCGTACGGGTCATCCGGCTAGGTAGTGCACCCGAACTTTGCACGATGCTGATTCGATGCCTCTTCGTTGTGCTCGCGCTTTCGACTGTCTGGTGTCTAGCGTGTTTCGACGAACCCGTTTTCAGCGATCCGATCGTTGGACTCGATACCCTGCCGGAACCGGTGTGGATCACTGTGCCCGATTTCTCCTTCGATGACGTGCGAGTGAGGTTCGTCGGTCCGATCGAGCACACCATGGCCCTCACCAGCGGAGACGGAAACTGGACTGGGTCTGCGCCGAGCCTGCCAAGCGGGACGTATGATGTGATCGTGATGGCAATGGTTAGCAGCGAGGTCGACCACATAGGATTGGTTCGAGACGTCTCGGTAGACGATGGTCAGCTGCCTGCAATAACCATGACGTTGGCGACCTTCCGCCCCACCGTTCAATCCTTGATCGCCGCTCCGCCTTCGACAGTGGACGTGGCCTTCAGCACGGTCACACACGCGTCGGGCTACACGATCGAACACGACACGACAGCTTCATTTGCCTCCGCATCGAGCCTATTCACCACCGATACGAATCTCGTGTTCTCCGTTTCTGAGTTCGGCAAACGTTATGTACGAGTTCGCGCGAGCATGGAGTACGTGCCGTTCGGCCGCGCAAGTGAAATCGACTCTGTGGAGGTACACGACGTGGGCGTTGCTGGTGAATCTCCGTACTGATCGAGCGATTAACTGAATATCGATATCACCTTCACGACAGCTCCCGCGGCCACAACGAGTATTGCGGTTGCCAGAACAGCATTCCACACACTGCCTTTGAGCCCCCGACTCACTTCATCGCCCAGATAGCTCCTACTATTCTGCAGCACGAAGAAACAGATGTACGCCACCGGCATCATCAGCAGGTTGAATGACGAGACTATCACAGGCAGCCAGAACGGCATCTGATAGAAGGCCCCGACGATGCCGATGTTCGCTATCATCGTGGCGGCCTTGTATGCTCGGCCGTGCAGCTCGAAATGGAACATCTCGCTCAACACAAAGCCGCAGATCAGCATTTCGACCACGAGCGTGGTGAAGCACATGCTGAGCACGCCGAACGAGAAGATCAATCTGCCGAAGGTGAGGCCGACCAGTGGTTCCAACGCATGAGCAACGTCTATCGGCCCGCTCACTTCAATTCCGCGGACAAATAGAGTGTTCGCACACGCCATGGTCACGAAACTCGTGGCAAGAATGAAGGGGAGGAACATCGACGTGCCGAGATCGAAATTCTTGAGACCTCTGTGTTCGCCCTTCCATCCCCGCGCCAGTAGGGTGTAGGGGTACAGAAAGGTCATATTGACACCGACCGCGGCACCCAGCTGCCCGAGCACTACTGTGACGCCCTCTCGGCTCCTCGGGATATGAAACGTGAAGTACCCCTTGAACATCTCGCCCCAGTCTATGCCGGTCTTGATCACGACCATCATGAAACAGCCCACCATGACTAGCAGCATGTACTTCAGCAGTCGCTCGAACAGGCGGACTGCATTTCTGCTGCCACGTCCGTAGCTCCAGCAAACGGCAGTGCCGAGCACGAGGAGAACGAGGGCAACGACTCCCTTCGGGACTGCGAGGCCGGCTACGTCGAGAATGTCCTTCGCCACCGCCGTACCCAGCGAATACTGCGGCAGCTGCCACACGATAGATGCGAGGAGGACGTTGAAACCCCAGAAGAGCGCGATCGACGGGTGAAGGCGCTTCCAGAACACATCGTAGGGCCGCGCTTGGGTAACGAGGAGCTGGTGACCGATAGCGGCGAACATCACCACGCCAAGCAACATGGCCACGGGCTGCACCCAGAGCAGCTTGTATCCGAAAACGGATCCGGCGAATATGGCCGAACCCGCTGAACCCGCGCCCAAAGTGAGAGCGCTCTGAACCCACCCTGGTCCAGACAGCCCCCAGTAACCCTGCCAGCGCTGCCAGAAGTGAGGCCGAGCGTTTATTTCCTGGAGGAGGGCTACTTCCTGACCGAGAGCCTCCGGGTCGCGCTGCTCGACCATCGGGAGGCCGCGGCGGAGGTCATCTTCGCTCAATGCCCGACGACCTCGCCGAGCAGTCTCAGGTCGTCGAATGATCCGGTGTCGTCAAACGATCCCACGCCCACGAGGCCGTGGGGAATGGTGGAGTCTGATGCCGTGATGATGGGCGTCGTCATATCATCGAGGAAGGCTTGGATCTCGGCGGTCTCCGAATCGTACGTCACCTTGAAGTCGTGCCAATCCATGTCAGTGAGACGGAACACGGTCTCACCCGGGGGCTCACGGTTGATCTTCACCCGGTCCGCTCCGTTCACCAATCCGATGATGTTGTGCAGGCCGTCGCTCGACGCCGAGAAGTGCACGTAATAGAAGTGAGTCGGGTCTTGGTAGTGAAAGATCACCAACATGTCCCGCGCGAGAGTCTCGGGTTCGGTGTGACACTTCATCCTGCCGGTGAACTCGAATGATCCAACGATGCGATCGGAGATTACCGACCACGCTGATGGAGCCCGAATCTCTCCAAACTCCCCTGGTTCGAGCAGGGTATATACCGTCGAGCCGTCTTCCCGGGCCACCTGCCAGCTCTCGGCGGCCTTGGGCGAGAGGCCTTCGGTGCGGCCGTCCTCGAAGTCGTAGGTTGCGAGGAGCGGGAGCCCTGTCTCGCTACTGCCTGTGCAGGCGGTAACTACGAGCGTGCAGAGGAGCAGAGCTGCAGAGGCGTAGTGTGATCCACGTCCCATCACGCCGGTATCCCGTCTGTATACCCCGGTTGCATCCATGCCAGTCTGCCGCTGTCGTAAACTGGCCGCAGCCTGGCGGCAACTGCCTCCATTTCTTGAGCGCCCATCGGGGTGAAGTTCCTCGCAAACTCGAGGTTCTGATTCAAAACATCCAGACCGTCGATCCCAATCACGGCGGCGGTGACGTGCTCGAGGCTGAGCGCGTACCGAACCAACTCTGCCGGGTCCATGCTCTCATCGGTTTCCCTGGGTCTGATTACTTTCATGACCAGGACGCCCATGTTCTTGCTCGCCGCTACGGGGATCGCCAAACCCTGTCGGTCTTGGTCCTGCGAATAGTGGTTGAGGGCGAACAACATCGAATCGAAATCGAATCTCCGTGCCGCCTCTGCCAACGCCTCCCCAGAACTGTGCCCGGTGAACCCGATGAATCGAGTGACGCCCTGTTCCTTGAGTTCGTGGAGCGCTTCCATCGCACCGCCCGCAGTCCCAATAGCGTCGACATCCTCCATCGTCGCAATGCTGTGGAGCTGCAAGAGATCGACGTGATCGGTCTGAAGGCGCTGCAGGCTTTCCTCAACGTGTCGCAGCACTCCTTCACGAGTGCGTTCAATGGCCTTGGTCGATAGGAAGATCTCGTCACGACGGTCCTTGAGGATTAGGCCGAGGCGCTCCTCGCTGACAACGCCCTCATACGCATAGTCGTGTGCGGTGTCCCAGTGATAGAACCCGCTGTCGAGCGCATGGTTCAGTATCGCCAGGCTCTCATCCTGATCTGTCACAGAACAGAATCTGGATCCCCCTCCGAACACGATCACTGGAATGGCAACGCCCGTGTTTCCCAGCACACGGGTTGGTAGTCCTTTGGCGTCGTATGGGCTCTGAGGCGGAGGCGCTTCTCCGGCGCAGTTCAGACTGCTGATTCCGGCCGCGGTGACTACACACGTACCAATGAATTGGCGCCGGTCTAATTTGCTGTCAGACACGAGAGATCTCCTTGCTGTCGGTGAGTATGGACACCCGAATATTGAGGTGCGGTACAATGGTGGTCAAACGCTAATCTGCACCCTGCACTCTGCATTCAAGAAGAGTTCGCCCCGAACACGATTCGCATTCGGGGCGGGAAGCCATCGTACAAGCGGAGGAACTGACGTCTACGGCTTCCACTTCTCCCAAACTTTGCCGACGAGGTCAGGTCCAGGCGTGAGTGTGACATCACCGGGATTCCATCCCGAGGGAGTAACCTCACCGGTTGTCACGACATGTTGGAAGGCTTTCACCTGACGTACTAGCTCGTCGGGGTTTCGCCCAACCTCCGGAGTAAGGACCTCCATGCCCCTGATCACGAAGTCCGGATCGATGATGAAACGCCCGCGGATGTCTACCCCCGCAGCAGCGTCATACACACCGTACACTTCTCCTATCTGTCCCCCCGCATCCGAGAGCATAGGGAAGGGAACACCACCGTCCACCATCTTCGAGAGTTCTTCTTCCTGCCAGATCTTGTGGACAAACCTGCTGTCCGTGCTCATTGCCAGTACTTCTACACCGAGGTCCTTCAACTCCTCATACTTGACGGCGACCGCCGCCAATTCGGTGGGTCAGACGAACGTGAAATCGCCCGGATAGAAACAGAGGACGATCCACTTACCCTTGAACGAGGAGAGCGTGACGGGTTCGAATCCTGCGCCCGGCATAAACGCGTTCGCCTCGAAGTCAGGTGCTTCTTTTCCAACCTGAGCGCGCATTGTTTGTACCTCACTTGTTTGTGATGCCTTAGTCTCGGCGTCCGATTGCGGTGGGGCCGTGAGGGGCCCACCGGCCGGCTTGACACAACCGTCTTTCATCTTGGTTGGCCTCCTTGACAGTGCTGCGTGTGAACTCATAACTCTCAAGAATCCAGTACAACGTCTGTACTTTATGAAGTTTATGGCAGGCGTTGTCGGATACAAGTGTGGCGATTGTAGCTCTTCCGATATGTCGCAATATCGCAATATCACGACATGTCGACTATTATTGCCATCATGAACACTGCAAGGAATCAGGGCAGATGTCAGCTGATTGACGCTGAAGCGCTCGCAGACGCCGCCGAATGTCTCAGGTCAATCGCCCACCCCATCCGATTGCGCATCCTCGAGCTGTTGCTGCAAGGCGAATACACGGTGGGAGAACTGGCCGAGCAATGCGACTCGTTGCAGCACGTGGTGTCCGAACACCTTGGTGTTATGCGTGACCGAGGGCTCCTCGATCGCGAGCGCCGTGGGCGCTGCACCTACTACAAGGTGGTGAAGCCCGGAGTTGCGGGGATAATAGAATGTGTCCGTGGTTCCTTTGGGAGCCACACACCGTGAACTCACAGACAGTCTTTGACCTCCAGTCCAGATCGACGGTGAGAATATGAATCTCGAGAAACGATCGTTGTGGGTGATCGTCGTACTTGTCGTAATCGCGGTAGCCCTTCCCCTCTACTACTTCCTTCCACGCGACGGTGGCCTGCTGGACGATCCGTGGTCGTCGGTGATCGGCCGACCCTACCACACCGACCATGCTGCCTTGATGTCAGGCCCGTTCGAGGACGGGCCCGCGGTTACGCGCGCGTGCCTGGAGTGTCACGAGAATGAAGCTCATGAGGTGGGGAACACTCCTCACTTCCGTTGGGAGGGTGATCCGGTGACGGTACCCGGGCGTTCGGAGCAGATACGTCTGGGCAAGCAGAACATTATCAACAACTTCTGCATTTCGATTCAGTCGAACTGGGTCGGATGCACTTCCTGTCATGCCGGTTATGGGTGGGAAGATGATTCGTACGATCATTCCGACCATGCCAACGTCGATTGCCTGGTGTGTCACGACCAGTCGGGCCAGTATGTGAAGCAAGCCGGCGGATACCCCGCACCGGGCGTAGATCTCGTTCTGGCGGCTCAGAGTGTGGCGAGCCCTACTAGGAACAACTGTGGCGGGTGCCATTTCCGCGGCGGTGGCGGAGACGCGGTGAAGCACGGTGACCTCGATGCCACACTGTCGAACCCGCGGCCACGCGTCGATGTACACATGGGTGCGTACGATCTGACTTGCGTGGATTGTCACCGTACTGTTGATCATGACATACGCGGCCGTGCGTTGTCTGTCAGCGTAGACACTTCGAACCAGGTGCAGTGTACCGATTGTCACTCAGAAGCCCCACATCTGGACGATCGTCTGAACAGTCACCTGTCAGCGGTAGCGTGCGAGACCTGCCACATACGTCGGGTAGCCTTGAGGGAGGCAACGAAAACACACTGGGATTGGTCCGCCGCCGGCCAGGATCTGCCCGAGAGCACTCACGAGTACTTGAAGAAGAAAGGCCGGTTCGAGTACGAGCAGCTGTTGATTCCGGAGTACTACTGGTTCAATGAGACAAGTGGACGGTACCTACTAGGGGATTCCATCAACCCATCCCGGCCCACGGTGCTGAATCCTCCGCAAGGAGACATCAACGATCCGGACGCGAAAATACGTCCGTTCAAAGTGCACCGGGCGACGCAGATCTACGACACGAACAACAGATACCTTCTGGTCCCAAAGACGGTCGGTGAAGGCGGGTACTGGGCCGATTTTGATTGGGATCAGGCCGCCAGGCTCGGCTCCGAGGTGACGGGTTTGGAGTACAGCGGAAGCTATGGTTTCGCCGAAACCGAGATGTTCTGGCCGCTGTCGCACATGGTGCAATCCGGCGACGAGTCACTCCAGTGCCGTGATTGCCACGGGGAGGATGGTCGAATGGACTGGAGGCGACTCGGGTATCCTGGCGATCCGATCGACTGGGGCTCTAGGGAAGTGACCACTGTGATTGCTTCGGCGGACGGGGGAATCCAATGATGGGCAAGGCCGCATTCAAGGTTGTGCAACTCTTTGCGTTACTGCCGTTGCTCGCCTCACCTTTGGTTGCACAAGGACCGCCCGGCATTCACCCCTGGCTACGCCTGCGCGATAGCTCCGGAACAGCCGTTCAGAATTCCGGCAACCCTGTTTCGCTCAGGAGATCGTGTGGCGGATGTCACGACGTCGATTTCATCGCATCTCATAGTTCACATTCAACAGCGTGCCAGAGTGGACTCTTGTCGGTAGCGACCCAAGCGTCCAGCAGGCCACTCGAGCCGATCGAAGGTGGCTCCGCCGAACCGAACTGTTTGATCTGTCATACACCGAATCCTGCGAACGACCAGTGGATCAACTCTTTGCGAGAAGGTGACACCGAATGGGCGGTGACATCGACACTCGCCAATACGTCGATCGTCGAACGGTCAGGAGACCGCTGGCGCTGGAATCCCGACGCATTCACGTCTTCCGGTACTGTCAACGGCCAGTTGTTGAGAATCCTCAGACCCTCCAATGAAAACTGTGGGTTGTGCCACGGTATTACCGGGTCAGGTCTCGACGAACCGGTCTCTCTCGAGAGCCTGGGGCCGGGAAGCATGCACACCTTGACCACGGGAGAGATTTTCTCACCGCAGCGCATAGCGAATTCGGGCATTAATCTCAGGGACAAAAATCAGCTCTCACGTACCTGGGATGTACATGCGGAACGGCTTGTCGACTGCACTGATTGCCACCACTCTATCAACAACCCGGCGTATTGCAGAGAGTCGGACGAAAGCCAACCCAAGGGCCTTCGGTTCGACGGGCGGAGAGTGCCGTTTGCCGTGTACCTGAGGAGGCCGAACCACAATCTGGCAGGGCAGTCCGGATCTTGTAGTGGTGAGGAGGTGGACCTTTCGTGCCAGAAATGCCACGACCCGGCTCCTACGCACGGCTGGCTGCCCTATGCCGAGCGCCATTTTGCACAGATCACGTGCCAGGCATGTCACACCCCGCGATTGTTTTCAGTTGCCGTCGAAAGCGTGGATTGGACGAGGCTGTCTGCGGACGGATCCCCGAGGGTTACCTACCGTGGTTCCGAGTCGGAAGTGACAACGGCCGCCGACGATCTGGTGGACGGATTCGAGCCGGTCCTGCTGACGAGGCAAGACGCCGACGGGCGAACGCGCCTCGCTCCTTACAACCTGGTGACCTCCTGGTATTGGGTTGCAGGAGACCCGGAGCGCCCCGTACCGATCGACAGTCTCAGGCTTGCACTCGACAGTGGCGTTGAAAACGCCGAGCTTCTCGCTGCCTTCGACTCAGACGGCAACGGATCGATCGACAACGAAGAATCGGTGCTCGATACCGAAGCCAAGGTATCCCGCACACGCGATCTACTCGTCTCTTTCGGTTTTGAATCTCCCCGGATTGTGGGTGAGATCCAGCCCTACAGTATCAACCACAATACCATCGGCGCGGGGTGGGCCGCGCGGGAGTGCGAGAGCTGTCACCAGGCGGAATCCCGGATGTCACACTCAGTCGTGCTCTCGAGCGTTTTCCCGACTGGAGTGGTGCCGATAGCGTCGGAGAAAACTGACGCGTTCCTGCTCGGGGACGCCCTGGTGGATGAAGACGGGCGGCTGCTATATGAACCGGCATCAAAGCTGTCCGGGTTCTACGTTTTGGGGCACAATTCCGTGCGTTGGGCCAACGTTCTCGGATTCCTGGCGGTCGTGGGAGTGTTATTTGGAGTAGTTGCTCATGCTTTGCTGCGGTGGCGTGCAACACGCGGACGTGCGCCGACCGATATGTCTGAAGCAGCCGAAGTCTACATGTACACCGTGTACGAGAGATTCTGGCACTGGCTCCAGGCACTGGCGATAATGATCCTCCTGGTCACCGGAATTGAGATTCACTTCTCGGCTTTTGATCTGTTCGGTTTCGCGTTGGCGGTTAGCGTCCACAACGTCGTAGGGTTCGTAGTCGTGGCAAATGCGTTGTTCGCGGCTCTCTATCACTTCGCAAGCGGTGACATTCGGCAGTACTTGCCGAAGCCACAAGGGTTCTTCGATCAGGCGATCGATCAGGCACGCTACTATCTCGGTGGGATTTTCCACGGCCGTACGCACCCGTTCGAGAAAACTCCCGAGAGGAAACTCAATCCCCTCCAGCAACTCACCTATCTGAGCATTCTGAACATCCTGTTGCCGATCCAGATAGTTACGGGACTGCTGATTTGGGGTGCGCAGCGCTGGGAGGGCATTCACGAGTCACTCGGAGGATTGACCGTACTCGCTCCGGTTCACGCGTTGGGGTCCTGGATGTTTGCGGCGTTCCTGTTGCTGCACGTCTATCTCACGACCACAGGCCCGACACCCACGGCAAACATCAGAGCCATGCTGCACGGGTGGGAGCGGTCAGAGTCACATCAAGAGGTTTTGGAGAGATCATGAAGACGGCTTTGACGAACAGACCTTACGCTAATCCCTACATAGCCGGGATCGTGCTTGGAGTAATCCTGTTCTCCGCGTACTACCTCACAGGAACCGGCCTCGGCGCATCGGGATCGATCGCGCGGCTCACGGTGTCGGCAGAGGCCGTTGTTGCGCCGCGTCATGTCGATCGTAACGCGTATCTCGCCGACATGGCTGGTGGTGACTCCAACGCGATGGATCACTGGATCGTAATGGTCTCTGTCGGAGCGTTGTTGGGAGGGTTCCTTTCCGCACTGTTCAACAAGCGGTTGAAGGTGGAAACCCAAAAGGGACCCGGAATCTCCACACGAACACGCTGGATCTTTGCCTTTCTGGGAGGTGGATTGATGGGGTTCGGTGCACGGTTTGCGCGTGGGTGCACTTCGGGACAAGCTCTTTCGGGAGGAGCGGTACTCTCTGTGGGTAGCTGGGCGTTCATGTTTGCCTTGTTCGCCAGCGGCTATGCGTTAGCGTGGTTCGTCCGCAGACTCTGGCTCCAACCAGCCGCTTTGGGGGAGTAGGTCATGGCTCCCTTCGCTCTGGTGGTTGTGCTCGGCAAGGTGGGTGCGTACGCCGTCTATCTGTTGATTGGGATCGGATTCGGGGCGGCACTCGAGGCGGCAGGATTCGCCAACTCCAGAAAGCTCGCCGCACAGTTCTATCTCAAGGATATGACGGTCCTCAAGGTGATGTTCACTGGTATAATCACCGCAATGGTTCTCATTTTCCTGGCGTCGGCTGTCGGGATTCTCAACTACAACGCCCTCTACGTACCGGCGACATACCTCTGGCCCGGGATAGTGGGTGGGCTGATCATGGGCGTGGGCTTCATTCTGGGGGGATTCTGTCCTGGAACCTCGATCGTCGCGCTGGCGAGTCTCAAGATCGACGGTTTTTTCTTCTTCCTGGGACTCCTCGCCGGAGTGTTTGTCTTCGGAGAGACCATCGGGATCTTTGCAGACTTCTGGTACTCGTCGCACATGGGGCGATTCACCCTTCCCGAGTGGCTCAATCTGCCCACCGGTGTGGTCGTGTTTCTCGTCGTTCTGATGGCAGTCGGTGCGTTTTGGATGGCTGAGAGGGCGGAGGGGGCCTTTGGAGAAGGTAAGACCGATGCCCGGCCCGTCAGACCGATCACACGGCTCGCTGCGGCAGCTGGCCTCACAGTGATGGCGGTTGTGGTGATGGGAATGGGGCAGCCCACTCCAGCCGATAAGTGGCGGAGGATCGCTGACGAGTATTCCCCGCTTCTCGAGGGACGCGAAGTACAGATCTCGGCGGGCGAGTTCATCAACGTGGCGGGAAACAGCCAGATAAACCTGATGGTGTTGGATGTGAGGAACGAGAGGGACTACAACCTGTTCCACCTGGTCGATTCGAGACGCGTGACTCTGGAAGACATTGGGGATGGTCTTCTCACCGACGAATTCCTGGAAGAGCCAAGCAACACGCTCTTTGTGTTGGTGTCCAACGACGAAATCAACTCAACCGAGGCCTGGAAGCTCCTGGTATCGGAGAGCGTGCTGAACGTCTACCTGCTAGAAGGCGGAATCAACGGCTGGCTCGACAGGTTCGCCGGTGAGGGCGCGTGCGAAGGATGCCGTCCAATCGAGGGCAACGTTTCAGAGGGATCGCTGCGCTACAGGTTCGACTCTGCACTGGGAGCCAACCGGCCGATCGCAGATCCCGACACGTTCCGGGATCTCGCGTTGCCATTCATCCCCAAGGTCAAGATGGAGACGAAGACCGAGCTCAAAGGAGGCTGCGGTTAGCGATCTGGCTGGTTGGTGGCCCTCCGCCCCACCAGCGCCAAAACCTCGTCCAACTCCTTCGGCACATGCGCGGTCAGGATCTCGTGGCCGGTCTCTGTTATCAGTACCGTGTCCTCGATGCGGATATGGAAATCCTCGTCGGGGAATTCAATGATTGGCTCAACGGCAATGACCATTCCAGGTTGCAGCGGTAGGCTGTAGTCACCCACGTCGTGCACGCTCATACCCACGAAGTGACCGGCGCCACCAGGGTACTGATTTGGGAAGCCGCAATCTTCGAAGATGGTGGCGGCAATCTGTCTCGTCTCTTGGCGTGTGACTCCCGGTCTCATGGCTGCAATGATCGCCTTCTCCGCATCCAGCGTACACTGATAGGCCCGCGCCTGGCGTTCCGTGAACCGCCCCGATGCAGGCCACGTTCTCGTAATGTCGATGGTCAAGTAGCCCATTGAAGCACCATAGTCCATTACGATGACGTCGCCTTCTTGGAGCTGGCGACTGTTCGCCTGGTAGTGCCAAACGTTGCCATTTGGCCCAGCCCCGACGATGGCGGGGTAACCTGCCCCCTCCGCACCGTGTTCGAGCATCGTGTGAGTTGCTTCAGCTTCGATCTCGTATTCCCACCCACCGACGCGAGTCACCTCTATTCCCCGGATATGTGCTTCGGCGCTCACCCTGCCGTTTCTGCGAAGAGCCTCGATTTCCCGAGGGCTCTTGATCATCCGCAGCGGGTCGATATGTGGAGTGACGTCCTCCAATTCGTAGTAGGGGAAGCGTTCACGAATTGTCTCTACACGCCAGGCATCTTCGGACGGGTACACACCAAAGGGGTTTGCCATGCGCCGAGCGGTGAAGATCGCGATGTCCGATCGTGACTGGTCGACTTCGGTGCGTTCAGAGAGCCGCACAAATAGCGTCTGAGGACCACCATTTCTGCGGCGTGACAGGAACTCCTGCAAATATGTGAGCGGGTGTATTCCTGCGAAGCCATGTTCCTCGGCGGCGCCTTCCTGATAGAGCAGATTCCATCCATCGCGGCTCGCTTCCCGCTCAGTCTGTGCCGGAAGGAAGAGCGTAGACTGACACGTCGCCACATCGATGTGCAGGCTCGCGTTCAGATCTTCGATGCCCGAGAAGTAGAAGAAATCGTTGTCTTGTCGGAATCGAATACCTGCCGGCACCATCGTCTTGCCAAACAGCAGCACTTGGCCTTCGCCTCCAAGCGACTGGCAAAGCGCCTGCCTGCGGCTGGCGAACTCTTCTGGTGGATAGGTGACACGTTGGGCATGTGCCCCACTGAAGTCGAATACCGAGCAGGAAATCAACAAACCGCTGATCAGGAGTCCTCTGGTCATTTCTCACGGTGCTCCGTGGCTAGAGTCCATGTTCGAATCCGTAGTATCACGCTCGGTCACAGCGCTGTCCAGCGATGACCAGATATTGCTTGCCTGCCCGCTCATTTGCACGCATACTCGGTTTATGCACTGCTCCCGCGGCGGTCACGACAGGGTCGAGATGCTCCTGCTGGAGAAGTCGGAAGATTCCGGACTCCCGGTACTCCGGTGCCCGATATGTGGTCGTGAGGAGAAGAAATACGGCCGCGTTGCGAGCGTGAGAGAAAGGCCTCAGGAAACGCCTCCGTATGTTGCGCGACGCGAGAAGCCGCGGCGCCAACCCAGGCCTCAACCGATACGGCGACCGGCCGAAGAAGTGCTGAACGCAATTCGTGGTTGGTGGGACGGAGGCGCACCGACGAGGCGACTGCTCGATTCGATCAAAGAATGGTGGAACGGCGGAGAGCCGATTTTGGTGCTCTTCGAGATGATTTCTGACCTGGAATCGAGAGGGGAACACACACCAAGACCGCCGCCGTCGGAACATGGGCGAAACCGGTTGGCGGGCAAACATGCGCATGCGTCTCGCAGATGAGTCTATGTGGATTTACGAAGTCTTCATACGCAGCGGTGCCACGAAGACGATCGTAGCCGAATTCGGTACGCGGAGCGGCGCCGAGAAATGCGCCAGCGAACTGCGAGAGGAGCTTGCGCAGGGGTGAGTTCCAGGCCTTGTATTACAGCACGCGAATGGTAACGTTTCTGTAACAAGCCGAGATTTCTCCCCTTCCCCTCAAAGAGTTGGACGTCATGATCGAAGAACTCAGGGCCAAACTCATGGCTGAGGCCGAAGCGCTGAACCACGAGCTGCAGGTTACATTGCCTGCCACTCTCGAGAAAGCGTTGGAGCACGGCGACCTGCGTGAGAACGCCGACTATCAGGCAGCAATTGAGCGCCAGGGAGTCGCTGCGGCCCGCCTTGAACAGGTACGTTCGCGATTGCACAAACTCTCCGATATCGATCTGACCCAGCTTCCCACCGATCGAGTAGCTCTGGGTTCCAAACTCACAGTGGTTGACACGGAAACTGGCGAAGAAGAGGCGTACGAGGTGGTCATCCCGGATGCCGTAGACGTCATGGATGGCTGTATCTCGGTGTCTTCGCCGCTTGGGCTAGCTTTAATGGACAGAAAAGAGAAGGATGTCGTCACCGTCCGCCTACCCATCGGTACTCGTGAACTGCGGATCGAAAAACTCCAGACCCTCTACGACCAGGCGCAGGAGCAGCTGAATAAATAGGCCTTCCCTGTATTTCCTTCGCTTCACATCGGCGTTGGCGACAGCTATCTTTAATAGTGTTTTTTAAGTACGAAATTACCAGAATGGCGTGTCGCCATTGATTCTTAGAAGGGCAACATGAGCACGATTCTTACGGAGCTTCCGCAGGACTCGTTCGTACGCGCTGACGAAACGGACGACATCGCTTTCTATGCCATGGATCGAATGGTCCACCATCTCGACTCACTCGCACGCTCGACAATAGAGAATCTCATTGGCCAACTGGTGATCGAAGATGGCCCGATGATACTCGACTTGATGGCGAGCTGTGATTCTCACGTTCCGGAAACTGTCGAGGCCTCTCGAGTCGTCGGCCTTGGGCTCAACGAACGTGAGCTGGCCGGCAATGCCACTTTGAACGATTTCGTTGTCCACGATCTCAACAGGAATCCGGAGCTACCGTTCGAGGATGAGAGCTTCGAAGTCGTGCTCTGCACGGTCTCCGTCGACTACATGACGCAGCCGTACCGAGTGTTCTCGGAAGTCGGACGCATTCTCAAGCCGGGCGGTTTGTTTCTGGTGACCTTTTCGAATAGGTATTTCCAGGAGAAGGTCGTCAAGATTTGGCGCCACGCCAATGGAGAGCAGCGCATCCAGCTCATCGAGAGTTACTTCGAGAGTACGTATCAGTTCGGCGAGGCCACCGTGTTTGTTTCTCGCGGCCGGCCGCGTCCCGACGACGACAAGTATTCGCCACTCGGAGTGCCAAGTGATCCGGTATTTGCCGTTTATGCTGAGAAGAAGGGTGGCGACGGCCCCGAGCGCCCGAAAATCTCCGCTTCCTATCACGATCGACCGTTCGTCTGGGACGAAGTGAATGCCCGCAAACTCGCAATCAGACATACGTTGGAGTGCCCCTACTGCGGTGAAGGATTGAAGAAGGTGGAAGTTCCCGACACACCTTTCACTGAATGGACCAGCGACCACATGTGCGTCTGTTTGTATGACGAATGCCCGTACTTCCTCTTCGGCTGGGACGCCATGTCCGACCAGGGCGGCTCGGGTTCGTACCGTTTCATGTATGAGCCGACCATACAGAACTGCT
This sequence comes from uncultured Gemmatimonadaceae bacterium, assembly GCA_964518955.1. GTDB lineage: Bacteria > Gemmatimonadota > Gemmatimonadetes > Gemmatimonadales > GWC2-71-9 > JBDGYW01. Next base: position 37,926 of record CAZFHS010000052.1, read on the forward strand.
ATATGGTGCCAGTAGCGAACAAGCTGGAACTCAGGGAGTATGTCATCGAAGACGACTAGGTCGACTTTGCCGGCGGGGCTCTCCCGCCTACACGCGGCTGTGCTGACGCTAGCCGCGGTAATGTGCGCCGACTCGTTCTTCCTGCTCGTGGTACGTTTTGCCGGAACCGCAGAATTCGAGTCGTTGGCGGGTGTCGAGACGACAATACCCCGGTTCTTTCAGGCTGCCGTACTGCTTCATACAGCACTTGGTTTGACTCTCGCGTTTGGTGCGTTGGTTTTCTTCGTCAGTCACTTACGAGTGGTTTGGCGAAGGCGTGGCTCAGCCAGCGTGATGTCCGGGTCGTTGCTCCTCGCAGGCTCCACGACTCTGGTTCTTACCGGACTGTTTATCCTCACCGATGCGGCAAGCAGAGAGAACCGCTGGGTGTGGTGGCTGCACGTACTGTGCGCTGGTTTGATGGTCGCTACGTACCTGCGCCACCGGTTCACGAGTGTTTCGAAGCTCACACCGGCATCTCTCAGGCGATTTGGACTTGCGGTGGCCGGGGGTGGTATTGCCCTGATGCTTGTACAGGCTTTTGTCGTGCGTGAATCCAGGCAAACCGCCGAGGCGAGGCTCGCCCTCGAGCTGGGCCATGACTCCGGCCCTGGATCGAAAAACCGAGTGGCAACATTTCCGGTTGGTTTCGTGGACCCGGAGAGCCCCTTCTTTCCCTCGCCGGTCACGACAACTTCGGGGTGGTATCTCCCGCCGCGGATCATTACTCGGGGTGAGTCGCCACCAGGTGTGGCGGAAGAGGTGCGGCAGGTTGGGTTCGCGGCTTCGGAACCGATAGGGGCGTCGGCCTGCGCGCGTTGTCACCAGGATGTTGTCGCCCAGTGGGAAACTTCGGCCCACCGGTTCGCGTCGATGAACAACCCGTTCTATGCAGCCGCCGCAAACCTGCTGCGAGATAGCTCCGCGTCAGGCAACGAGTGGATTGAGAGACATGTACAACGATTCCCGGCAGCTTCCGGCCGCGAGGGCCCGATCAAGAGCAAATGGTGCGGCGGCTGTCATGACCCGAGCATCATGCTGGCAGGTGACATGGCCGCGGACATTGCGCCGGAAACATCCGAGGCACAGGCCGGGCTCACCTGCCTCGCATGTCACCTCATCGACTCACTCCACGATCGCACCGGCAACGGCAACTACAACATCGCAGACGACATAGAAGACCAGTACATCTTTCCGAATTCGGCGGACGGCTCAGTGGGGGCTTTTTTGCACGACGCGGCAATTAAAGCGAAGCCGACCGCACACCGAGCGCGGATGATCAAACCGTTCTTCCGCAACAGCGAGTACTGCGCAACCTGTCACAAGGTGAGCCTGTCACCGCCGATTAACGATTACCGTTGGCTGCGGGGGCAGAACGAGTTCGATGCATGGGACGACAGCGGCGTTTCGTTGAACGCGTCCCGCACTTTCTACTTGCCGCCAGTGAAAAGAGAATGCCAGCACTGCCACATGCCACTCGAAGCTGCTCCGCTCGGTGACGTAGCCGCAAACAACGGCTTTGTCAGGTCACACAGATTCCTTGCTGCGAATACCGCACTGCCGTTCGTACGGGATGACAGTGAGACACAAGGGCGCACCGAGGGATTCTTGAGGGAGGGCAAACTCAGTGTGGATATCTTCGCACTGAGGTCTGCCGCCGGAGCACCGTACGCCATGGCATTCGATTGGGATGGTGCTCGAGTGACCGTGGGTGACCGGGTGACGGTCGACGTGATCGTCCGCAATCTGGGAGTCGGTCACACATTTCCAGGCGGCACAAACGATTCGAACGAAGGGTGGCTCGAGTTCACGATTCGGGATCGTGCAGGCAACGCCGTCGCGACCAGCGGGTTTGTCGAAGGCAATGGCGACCTGGACCCAATGGCGCACATGTACAACTCGGTGATGGTCGATGCGAATGGGCAACCAATTTTGCGCCGCGATACTCAAAATGCGCGAGCCACCGTTTACGCAAATGTGATCGGACCCGGCAGTGCCGATCTCGCTCACTATCAGTTCGAGATCCCTGAGAATTTCGAAGGGCAGGACCTGACGATTACCGCACGCTTGCTGTGGCGGAAGTTCAACCGTGCTTATACCGAGTTTGCGTTCGCGTACAACCCCGACGGTTTCAAAAACTTCGACGAGGCGCCCGAATTGCCGATCAGCGAGATCGCCGCGGACACCGTCACCGTTACCGTGGGCCGCGAGGAGACAGCGCCGGATCCAATGGAGTCCAATCGTCCTGAAACCTGGATGCGGTTCAATGACTACGGTATTGGCCTCCTCCTCGAGGGTGATACGAGGCTGGCGACGATGGCTTTCGAACGGGTTGTTGAGCTTTCCCCAGACCGCATCGACGGGCCGTTGAACCTTGCCCGCGTTGCGATAACAGACGGCAACGTCGAAGCTGCCTACGAATATCTCTTGCGAAGTGAAGCTGTGTCCACCGGAGACGCACGCGCCGCTTGGGTATGGGGAGTCGTTTTGCAGGAAGACGGCCGTTACGAGGAAGCGGCTATGGCGTATAGACGTGTGTTGGAGGAATTCCCCGGCGATCGCGCTGCCTGGAGAAACCTCGGCCGCACACTTTACCTCAATGCCGAATACGTTTCCGCAATCGAGGCCTTTGAACGGGTATTGGTCATCGATCCCGAAGATCGAGTTTCGCATTACCACCAGATGCTTTGCTACCGGGCAATGGGGAGAGAAGATGCGGCCGACCTGGCGGAGGCAGCGTACAAATACTACTCCATAGATGAAACCGCACAGAGCCTGACGCAGCGTCATCGACTGGAAAATCCAGGCGCCAATTTGATGGCGCAGCGCATCAGGATCCATCGGCTGGCGTTGGAAACCAGTAGGTGAGCACCAGGTCACGTCGACTGGCGCCGGCCCAACGCGACCTCGTTCGTTGGTTTTGCGCCTGTGCCTCTCTCGCCGTCGGCGTATCGAGCTGTGCACCTCGCGATACGAATTTTGACGAACCCGCGTATGTCACGCCGTCGTACGCACGACGAAACTTGTCAGAGACGACAACCGCCCTCCGGTTTGCTGACATCACGGGAGAAGCAGGCATCGACTTCGTACACGAGACTGGCGCATTCGGTGAAAAGTGGATGCCCGAAACGATGGGAAGCGGTGGAGGGTTTCTCGACTTCGATGGTGACGGATGGCTCGACATTCTCCTTGTGAACGGCATGGATTGGCCGGGTCACGAGTCGAGTGAACCTCGAGCTACGCTCGCGCTCTATCGGAATCTGGGTGACGGGACGTTCCGGGATGTTACGAGCGAGGTGGGGCTAGCCGTTTCGCTCTATGGCATGGGTGCTGCGTTCGCAGACTACGACGGGGACCGCGATGTCGACGTGTTCGTCACCGCGGTTGGAAGCAACAAGCTGTTTCGTAACGACGGCGGGACCTTCACGGACGTATCGCTTGCCACTGGTGTGGCAGGCGGTCGCAGCGCCGGTAGGGAATCTCTGGCGGCTTGGTCAACTGGCGCCGCATGGCTCGACTACGACCGGGATGGCTGGGTAGACCTGTTCGTATGCAACTACGTGCGATGGACGCCCGAAACAGATCTGTATGCCACGCTGGACGGATCCACCAAGTCATATGCCACCCCCGAGCAGTACGAAGGAGAATCGTGCGAGCTCTACCGCAATCGGAACGGCCTAAGGTTCGAAGATGTTACGCGCGTTTCCGGAGTGTATGATCCAGCCGGCAAGTCGCTTGGCCTGGCGGTGTATGATTTCGACGACGACGGATGGTTGGACGTCGTGGTGGCAAACGACACCGAACACAACTTCCTGTATTTGAATCAGGCCGATGGGACATTCGCGGACGTCGCGATCGGCTCGGGTATTGGATACGACGAGTATGGACGAGCAAGAGCAGGTATGGGTATCGATGTTGCTGAGGTTGTGGACGCTGGCCGCGAATCCATCGTCATCGGGAATTTCTCCCAGGAACCACTCTCGTTGTACACCCAGCTGGAAGAGGGTCTGTTCCAAGATCTCGCGGGCCAGGCTCGACTGACGGGGCCGTCACTTCTCAGACTAACATTTGGAGTGGCTTTCGTAGATCTGGACTTGGATGGTCGCTTGGATCTGGTGACAGCAAACGGGCACATCGAGCCTACCATCAACGACGTGCAGCAGAATATCACCTTTGATCAGAGGCCGCAGGCATTCCTGAATGCTGGAGACGGCACATTCGTGGAAGTGAGCGAAACGGTAGGGGATGGGTTCGCCGCACCGGTCGTCGGCCGAGGGGTGGCGTATGGAGACATAGATCGAGACGGAGATCCTGACTTGCTGATAACGGTGAACGGCGGACGCCCGATAATGTTGCGGAACGACCTTGCCGCAGCTGCCGAGAATACATTCGTTTTGGAGCTCAGAGGCCGGCCTCCCAACACTGGTGCACTTGGAGCCGTAGTAACGCTGTACACGGGAGACATGCGCCAAAAACGTCTGGTCCGCACGGGATCCTCTTATCTCTCTCAATCAGATTTTGGGTCACTCCTTTTCGGCCTCGGCACGAACGAGAAGGTGGACAGCATCAGGGTGCGCTGGCCGACAACCGCCCAGGTGAAAACCTTCGGTGGGGTTTCGGGCGGGTTCCGTTATGTGGCGGTAGAAGGTGAAACGGTGCTGCAAAGCTCCGGCGCGTTGGTACGGTAACGCCGCACGCCGCGACTGCCTGGCGTTGTCACGGCCGCTCGTGCATCTTGTTGGCCCATGACAACCAACGGCGACATGAACGGGCAGGATAGAAGTGAAGAACTGCCGCGTTACCCCATTGCTGAGGC
>CAZFHS010000053.1:0-39256 GCA_964518955.1 uncultured Gemmatimonadaceae bacterium
GACTTCCGTAACCAGTTGGAATTATTCAACTTCTAACGGGACAGTACTGATCTCAAATCTCAAATCACAAATCGTGTTAATGCACCCTAGCGCCTGGCGTCCCTCGCCCACATCTTAGCCGACCATGAGCGATCAATTCGAACGTCTCAGATCCGCTCTCGCCGATCGCTACTTGATCGAGCGCGAACTCGGCGCCGGCGGCATGGCGACCGTGTATCTCGCCCATGACGTGAAGCATGATCGGAATGTGGCAGTCAAAGTGCTCCGACCGGAGCTGGCAGCAGTACTCGGCACGGAGCGGTTTCTGAATGAGATCAGAGTCACGGCGAATCTGAGCCATCCGCACATTCTGCCATTACTGGATTCTGGAACTGCCGAGGAGCCGCCGTCCGCCCGTCCGCCTGACCGCCCGTCCGCCTTTCTTTACTACGTCATGCCTTTCGTTGAGGGAGAATCGCTTCGAGACAAACTTGATCGAGAAAAGCAGCTTTCCATAGGGAATCGTTCGAGTTAACAAAGTCGATCGCCAGCGCTCTCGACTACGCGCACCGGCAGAACGTCATCCATCGCGACATCAAACCTGAGAACATCCTGCTGCACGACGGGCAGCCTGTCGTGGCGGACTTCGGAATCTCGTTGGCTGTTTCTGCCGCGGGTGGCACACGGCTTACCGAAACAGGTCTCTCACTCGGCACACCTCAGTACATGAGCCCGGAGCAGGCGACGGGCGATCGAGAAATCGACGGGCGAAGTGATGTGTACTCGCTCGCATGTGTCCTCTATGAGATGCTGGCAGGCGAACCGCCCCACACGGGTCCCACCGCACAAGCAGTTTTGGCAAAGGTAGTGTCGGAGCGACCGAGGCCACTGCGACAGCTGCGCGAACGTGTGCCTTGGTGGTTGGAGGAGGCAGTCGACTCAGCTCTCGCACCGACTCCGGCGGATCGTTTTGTTGCGGCGGGAGCGTTTGCTGCAGCCGCGAGTACGCCGCGTTTGGAAGCTGAGACTCCGGGTGCGAAGAAGCCGGTTGTTGCCGTCGCCATCACTGCTGTTGTGACTGCTGCAATAACGGTGGCGGCAGTTCTTGCCGCGGCTGGAAACGACGGTCCCACTGCAACTTCCGATGCACCGGTTCCGACAGAGCGCCCCCTCACGTTCACAGGCACCGCGGAAACAGTCGGACTGTCACCCGATGGCCAGACCGTTGCATATGCCACCCCAGAGGGGCTTGTCACACGTGACGTTCGAGGAGGTAGTGAGAGTCTGGTATTGGGGCTTTGGGATGGTGGGCTGGGCCTTCCGTTTTCTGATCCAAGGTGGATGCCGGACGGATCCGGTTTAGTCTTTGGGCAGATTATGGCCGATGGAAGATTTGGTGTGATGTCGGTCCCACGACTGGGAGGTGACCCCAACCCAATCCACGCAATGCGACTCGAGGCTGGTCAACCGGGTGGAGACCTGATCTTGTTTCCCGATAGCGAGCAACTGCTGGTTATGCGTGTGTTGGAACCGGACCAAGCAAAACCGTGGCTCCGAGTAGTCGTTCCACCCGATTCTTCGTTCGGTATCTCTACCGACGAGACTGCGATTCGCATTTGGGATGCTGCGGTGTCACCAAATGGTGAGTGGGTCGCGTACATAGCTGAGCGCGCGGACCGCACAGCGTTCATCGCCACTGCGTCAGTAGATGGAGAATCATCGAACATCGTTCTCGAGGGCAGGCAGGAACTGGTCAAGTGGGAAGAAACCTCGTCGAACAGCAAATGGCCGATGTTTCGCTCCATGAAATGGGTTGCCAAGGATCGACTCTACTTTCGTCGCCATGGTGGTCGCGGCATGGACATTCATGCTCTGCGTATCGACCCTCGTGACGGCACACCGGTGGACGAACCGTATGCCGTAGTGCATGGCCTTCCGCGGGGAACCAGCTTCGACGTCTCGGCGGACGCTTCTCGCCTTGTGTATGCCTCCGGCGTCAACCGGGCGCACGTTCATAAGACAGAACTCATTGGGTCGGCGGCCCCTTACCAAATCAGCGATTCACTGCTGACGAGTGGAACTGGCTGGAACGTACTACCAAGAGTCTCAACCAGCGGTCAGCGTGTGGCGTTTGTCGCAAAGACGTTCGAGACTTCAGACATATATGTGGTTGACCGCGGTGAATCGACTCCCCGACGTATCAACACACTGTACGACTGGCGTTCCATTTTCGAGATGGCCTGGTCGCCCGACGAGAGCCGCTTGCTGGTTCACGCCGATACCGATGAAGGCGACCGGCTTCTCATCGTCAGCACATCTGATCCTGCCGTGGAGGACTTGGGACAGATCCCGGCCGTGAATATCCAGATCGGATGGTCACCTGATGGCCGCCACGTGTTGTATGGTTCAGCTGACGGCAGTCACTACGTGATAAGGGATCTCGTCTCGGGACAAACGAAGCAGCTATTGGGTGAAGTGGCAAGCGAGCTGATCCATGCGTTTTTCTCTCCCGACGGGCAGTACTTTGCAGCGCAAGACATCTCGACGAATCTGCTCTGGATCTCACCAGTCGAGGGCGGTGAACCGAGGTCTATTGGGCCAATCCATGACCTGATGACTACACCCGATTCGCCGAGGGCGTTTCACTGGACACGGGACGGCCGGATTTGGATTATGGACCCAGGTACTCAATCCCTTTTGACTATCCCTTCCGCTGGTGGTGAGATACGACACGTTGCTGGCCTTCCGCATTCGTGCATCCATCAAGCAGGATCGTCTATGACTGCTGATGCATCCGTCCTGGTCTGTTCTGCCGTCGAGCGTGAGTCGGATGTTTGGGTGATCGACAATTTCGATCCGCAGGTGGCTAATGTGCCGGAACGCCGATGACCACGGCTCCGACAGTTCGCAACCAACCCTCGACTTCAACGAGGAGTCGAAAATGAACAACTCGATGACGATCTCCAAGACTCGCAAAGTCGGTCTCTCCATTGCGGCTGGTGCCGTATCAGTTGCACTCGCGTGTGCATCTGGACAAACAACTGAGGCGTCCACTCCGGGATTCGAAGTAGACCCGCACTGGCCTTTGCCGCTCCCCAACAACTGGATCATCGGGCAGGTGTCGGGCGTTGCCGTTGATTCACGCGACCACGTCTGGATCGTGCACCGACCCGGTAGCCTCACTCCAAACGAGATCGGCTCGGCTCAAGATCCACCGATCTCAGAGTGCTGCGATCCCGCACCGCCTGTCATCGAGTTCGACCAGGAGGGAAACGTTGTCCAGGCTTGGGGCGGACCGGAAACACACGACCCGTGGCCCAATGCCGAGCACGGCATCTTCGTCGACCACCAGGACAATGTCTGGATTGCTAGTTCGGGCTCTTCAGCAGATGTTGTGCTAAAGTTCAATCGAGACGGCGAGCGCCTGCTACAGATTGGCGAGTTCGGTGAAACCGAAGGCAGCGACAATACTACGCTGCTCGGTGGGCCAACAGATATCGCGGCCGATCCTGCAACAAACGAGGTTTACATCTCGGACGGCTACGGTAACCGCCGCGTGATCGTGTTTGACGCCGAGTCGGGAGAGTACAAAAGGCACTGGGGCGCGTATGGTGAAACGCCTGACGACAGCGAACTCGATCCGTACGATCCTGATGCAGAGCCACTACGATCTTGGCGGACCCCAGTCCATTCGGTACGCATCTCGACCGACGATTTAGTCTACGTGTCCGATCGTGTGGGCAACCGGTTCCAGGTGTTTCAGAAGGATGGCGAGTATGTGACCGAGAAGTTCATCGCCACTGAGACGCTGTCGATGGGATCGGTGTGGGATATCGACTTCTCGCCCGATGCCGAGCAGACCTACTTGTACGTCGCGGACGGCACGAATAACAAGGTGTGGATACTCACGCGCGACAACTTCGAGGTAGTCGGAGAGTTCGGTCGCAACGGTCGCTACGCGGGACAGTTCCATTGGCTGCACAGTATTGCCGTCGATTCATACGGCAACATCTACACGGGAGAAGTCGATACAGGTATGCGGGTGCAGAAGTTTGTGAAACGGAGGTAAGAACGATTTCAGATTCGTGATTAGTGATTAGCAATTTGAGATTTGCCGGACAGCGGATTCTTGCAGCGACAGCTAATCCCTTTTCGCAAATCACTAATCACTAATCGCTAATCTCAAATCACAAATTGAATTGATGCACCCTAGCGCTCTCCGCTCTCCACCCACATCTTAGCCGACCATGAGCGATCAATTCGAACGCCTCAAATCCGCCCTCGCCGACCGCTACACCATCGAGCGCGAACTCGGCGCGGGTGGTATGGCGACGGTGTACCTCGCAACCGATCTCAAGCACGACCGCAAGGTGGCGGTGAAGGTGCTGAGGCCGGAGCTGGCGGCGGCCCTCGGAACTGAGCGGTTTCTCAACGAAATCAAAGTCACGGCCAATTTGAGCCACCCACACATCCTGCCATTGCTGGATTCTGGTACTGCCGAGGAGCAACCGTCCGTCCGTCCGCCTGACCGGCCGTCCGCCTTTCTCTATTACGTGATGCCTTTCGTCGAGGGCGAATCGCTGCGAGAGAAAATCGCGCGAGAGAAACAGTTCTCCGTCGAGGAGTCACTCAAGATCATCGAGCAAGTCGGGAGCGCTCTCGACCACGCACACGGGCAGAACGTGCTCCACCGCGACATCAAACCGGAGAACATATTGCTGCGCGATTGCCAAGCAGTGGTTGCAGACTTCGGCATTGCATTGGCGGTGAGCAGCATTGCCGGTGAACGCCTAACCGAGACCGGCATTTCGGTGGGCACACCCGAGTACATGAGTCCTGAACAGGCAACCGGTGAGCGCCAACTAGATGCCCGTAGCGACGTCTACTCGCTTGCCGTTGTTCTGTACGAGATGCTTGCTGGAGAGCCGCCGCATACAGGTACCACGATGCAGGCGCTCGTGAGCAAGATTCTTACTGAAACACCTCGGTCGCTTCGAGAGACAAGACCCCGCATTCCTTTTCCGGTGGATGATGCAGTGTCAAAGGCTCTCGACCGCGTTCCTGCCGATCGGTTTGCGTCGGCGGGTGCCTTTGTTGCGGCACTGCACGCACCGGAGCAGGTGACAGCGCCGACTGGCAGGTCATGGCGTCTGATACTGACGACAACTGTTGTGACCGCGTTGGTGATAGTGTCGATATTCGCGCTGACTACCAGACTGTGCGCTCCTCCCGTCCAACTCGTCTCCGCCGCACCGGGTAACTACATGCCCGTGACCACGACCGGCGACGCATGGGGCGTTGAAATTTCTCCCGACGGCGAAACCGTTGCGTACTTCAGCTCGGAAGGGCTGATGGTTCAGGATCTCAGCGGGGGGCGCCCGCTCCAGTTGGTACCTGCCTCCGCTTGGTATGCACATTTCGAGGAAGCCGCGCAATGGGTCCCGGATGGTTCGGGGCTCGCGTACTCTCTTCCACTGCGCGACGATTCGGCGTCTTTCGCGATCCACTACGTACCGCGAATGGGTGGAGAGATCGAGCCGCTCCTCAACCATACGTTTGCGGTCACCGGTGAGCCATTCGCCGACTTTCAGGTTCTTGGAGATGACAGATTTCTGTTGGCCAGGATTCTCGAACCCACCAGCGTCCAACCTTGGCTGATTGTGGTGGATCAGCAACAAGGCACTGAACGTGGAATCGATCTTCCCGACGATGTCATTCGCCTATGGGAGGCCGATGTCTCGCCAAACGGAGAATGGGCCGCGTACCTTGGCGAACGCGCCGACCATTCCACGGTTCTCGCCACGGTATCTCTCGATGGCAATCGGCACAATATCATCGTTCGAGCCGGACGTGAGCTCTCGAAATGGGGTGAGCTGGGTGTGAACGCTCAGTGGCCAATGAACCAGGCTTTGCGGTGGTCGGCAGACGGAACACTCTACTATCGAGAACTCACTTCTCAGGGAATGGATGTCTATGCTTTGGATATGGACCTGGCGTCGGGCAGAGCAAGAGGCAACCCCCGACTCGTGCTGCCTAGACTCTCCGCCGGTGCCAGCTTTGACGTATCCGATGATGGCCGACGAATGGTCTATTCAGACGGAGTGATCCGAACTCAGGTGCACCTTTTCCAGTACGATCCGGAACGCGGCGGGATTCCTCTCGGTCACGATACAATCACACACGGCACCGCACGGCATCTCGTATCTCGGATCTCGCCCAACGGTGAGTGGATGGCGTACGTTCGAGCCACGGGCGTTTCAGAAGACATATACGTGTTGCCTGTTGCCGGAGGTGAGCCACGCCGTCTGAACGTACTGTTCGAATGGCGCAAAGTCATGGACCTCCGTTGGTCGCAGACAGGCGACAGCCTGGTCGTGTTCGTAGATACGCATGACGGACCGCGGATTTTGATCATCGGACGCACCGATCCTAGAGTGTCAGTCGTGAACTCTTCGCCGCCCTGGGGACACTGGATCACGTGGTCGCCGGATGGTAGGACGATCGCGTACCAGGCTCCTGACGACAGCTATTACATACTCCTTGATGTCGAGACAGGTGTCGAGAGTAGAGCATTCGAAGAGTCGATCGACGAGATGGTCCAGTCGTTGTTCTCCCCTGATGGGAAGCACCTCCTCGTAAACAGCATATTTCCGGTTCCCGGCTTGTTCCGGCAAGACCTCGAGACAAGAGATGTTGCGTTGGTGACCAATGCCGCCTATCCCAACCACGCGCTCTACTGGGCGGACGACGGTACAATCTTCATTCATGACCCTGGCGGTCAGCTGCTCACCGTACGATCGACGGGTGGCGAACCGAGGGTTTTTGCCCAGGTCCCCGTTGCGTGTACTAGGGCATGGTCCGCGAGTATCTCGCGCACCGGCGAGTATTTCTCCTGCTCTGTGGACGAATACCGCGAGTCGGATATCTGGCTGATTGATGATTTTGGGGTGGAGCCTTCCGGGCGTTGACCGGAACTGCGTGTGATGATTGACACTCCTGCCAAGCCAAACGCACGAACGCACATTCCCCAGCACCTGGACCGCGCCCTACACCTCGCGATCCTCGCTTCATTCTTCTTTCCGTTTGCGACAGTAAGCAGCTGCATGGGTCCTCAGGATGAGTCCGAGTCGTACACCGGCGTAGAACTGCTCGCGGAACACTCCGGTGCGCTACTTATCGGCGTGATTCTTCTATCCGCGCTGATGCTCGCGTTCTCGTTTCGACGTTGGGCGGTCACGCCTATCATGCAGGGGTTGGTGTTGGCTCTCGAAGCGCTACTGTGCGCTATTGCAATCCTGACCACGTTTTTCGCCACGGGCATTGCTTTCATGTTCAGCCGAGTGAGTTTGCAGATCGGTTTCTACATCTGCACGGGGTCGTGGTTGCTACTGCAAGTTTTCTATACGCGATCTGCACTAGATCGCTACTCACACGTTCGCAAGGCTTGCAGAGAGCCACCCCCACCCTGGGGATTGGTGGTTGGGGGGGTGAGTCTGATTGTCATCGTGGCCACGGCTTGGATGAGCGAACCGAGCAGCCTGGCAGAACTCCTGCTCGGTTTGTTCGCTGGACTCCTGCTGGGAGTCCCGATCGTCGTCTTGGCCATGCTATTTGCGGTGCGATTCAGCCTGAGCCAGCATGGTGCTTCCGACGCTGAGGGAGAGTGACGGCTTGAAAACTGAGGGCCCCAAGTCACGGTTCATCCCCGTGCTGAGTGCCATGTACTGCCTGGTCGCATCTGTTGGGCTTTTCATAGCGGTGCTCGGCCACTTTGGCATGCCTGCTCCCCTGCCCACGATAGACGTCGACGCTGCACGCGCTGAGAGCATAGAGCAGGCTGCTCGAATACTGGAACAGGCGCAGCAACAGGAGCCCGGCAACCCGATACTGAGAACGTTCTACAAAGGCTGGTTGTTGGAGTTCGACTACCCCGGCTTGGCTGAATACACGGAGCCGCAGTTCGATGACGACAGCTTCGAACTGAGAGTGAGCAACTACAACAGCACGGTGGCCATCATTGACGAGATATATGAGGACGCTGTCGTCACTCTCACGGCGCTATCGTCGGGCAGCCTCATGCTCGCGATGCTGATGCTGTGGGCGCCGAGATACTTCGTATCGCTATTACTTGGCACGTACCCGGCATTGGTCGTGTTCGTCTGTGCATTTCTCGGCATCAACTCAGATCCCCTTGGGGTGTATTGGGCGCCGTTCATAATACTTGGAGCTACCATATTCCTGTTGCAGTTGATTTTCGCCATTCGTTTCGGACGACCCGAGCATCGTACCGAGGATGCAAGGCCCCTCCTGATGCGTTACAGGCGTGGGCTCGTTCTCACCAACTTCGGAATGCTCTTGTTCGTCGGCGCGTTGCTGATGACAACCGGAGCTCTCTCCGGTGAAGTACGATCGGTGCGCGCAATGTTCGGGCTCATGGTGTTTGGCGAGGGGGGAATTGCACTGCTCGGTTACGTGATGGGAATCCTCTTCACTGCTCTCGGCGTTCGGGAGATGAACCGCAAGCCGCCAGCCTAGTCTTCCTGAACCTCGTCGTGACAGTCAAAGGGTAGGAATGGGGCGATCTGGTCCGCATGCTCGCGTGCCGTGGCATACGAATGAGATGTCAGCAGAGTGACAGCCGTTGTTCCCCCTTGAACGACAACGGCGTAGGTATGAGGCGCCTCCTGTTCGATCGCAAACCGTGAGAACCAGCTTGCACTTGTCCGCGGTTGACAATGTCATCTTGCCTGGTGCAGCCTACACACTTAATACGCTGGAGCAATGTATGTCAGAGGAAAAAGACTGGAACGCATGGTTCGCCGAGCAAAAGGCCGAGCGAGACCGTGAGCGCGCTGAAAAACTACGCAACGCCAAGGCAGCTGCCGCGAACACTGAGAAGGAGCCATTCGACGCTGACAGAGTCAAAGAACTCTTCATACAGCTGGATACCTATGGCGTCGACAAATACACCCCTTGGGAGACGCTGCTGCAGGAGGCGGAATACGAATACTACGTGGCTCACCCTGAAATACTGAGTCTAGAAGAGTATGTGGAACATTCGCTCTGGGAAGATGGTTTTGCCTAGGCGAAACGAGTAACGCGACTGCTTCGTCAAGTCTTGCTGAACCACTCTACGAAACTGAGAAACTCCGCCCAATTGGCCACTATCTGCGGCATCAAATACCAGAAACCCCATACGTGCACTCCTGCATAGAGCACGACCCAGAACACAATTTCTTTACGGCGGATGAAATACCACACGGCAAGGGCACTCAGCAGTGGTGGCCCCGCTACGACAATGACGATCCAGATTGGCATCCAGACAATCCAAAGGAAACGCAACCAGAGGTTGGTCTGGAGAAACACCTGCATGGTATAGTGGAGAATTGCGGTTCCCACGAGAGCGACAACTGGTATCGCAGCCAGAATCAGGCCGGTATAACCATCGCGCTTGACAACGTTACTCTTTCCCTTTTGGGGCATCTGTGGGTGCTCCATGGTAGCTAACATATAAAGATGGTTCGGTTGTAGTGCAGATCACAGCTAAATGCCGTTGACAAGGTTATCTCACTAGGTGCAGTCTACTGTTTGAGGGGGGTCGCTTGCCAGAAGAAAAAGATTGGAACGAGATCTTTGCCGAACGAAAGGCGGCACAAGATCTCGAGCGCGCCGCGAAACTGAGGAAGGCCAAGTTTGCCGTTTGGTTCACAACCAAAGAACGATTCAAGGTGGGGAAGTTCAAGAAACTCTACAAGCGGTTGAATCCCGAAGAAGTCGATGAACTATCGCCGTGGGAGACGCTGATCAAGGAGTCTGAGTACGACTACTATGTCGTGCAGAAAGACATAAGGAGGTTGAGAGATTACGTGAAGCATCTGGTAATGCTCGACGGCTATGGTTAGGCGATGCCGAACAACATCAAACCCCTGAAATCCGCCCTGTCCAAGACTTATGCCATCAAGCGCGAAATCGGCGCAGGTGGCATGGCGACGGTATACCTCGCCGAGGATATCAAGCACCGCCGCAAAGTCGCTGTAAAGGTCCTGCACCCCGCACTCGCTGAGACCATCGGCGCCGACAGGTTTCTCCGCGAGATCGAGATTGCTGCCGCTCTCAGCAATCCGCGAATCCTCTCCGTCCACGATTCCGGCCAAGCCAAGGGATTTCTCTACTACGTCATGCCGTATGTCGAAGGAGAATCACTGCGCGATCGACTCGATCGCGAGGGGCAACTCCCGGTCGAAGATGCAGTGCAGATCACGCGCGACGTCGCATCTGCATTGGGCTATGCGCATTCCAGGGACGTCATCCACCGCGACATCAAACCGGAGAACATCATGCTCTCCGGCGGTGACGCAGTAGTCGCGGACTTCGGGATCGCTCGGGCCGTCAGTGAAGCGGGTGGCGAACGCCTAACAGAAACGGGAATGGCAGTCGGTACGCCTGCGTACATGAGCCCGGAGCAGGCAGCCGCCGATCCAATCGTGGATGGGCGCAGCGACATCTATTCACTGGGTGCGGTGTTGTACGAAATGCTCGCAGGAGAACCGCCGTTCACCGGACCGACCGCTCAGGCAATCATGGCGCGCAAACTATCGGAATCCGTGCCCACGTTGCGCTCTGTGCGGGATACGGTGCCGCTTCCGATCGAGAATGCGGTGCAAAAGGCTCTGGCGAGGGTGCCCGCGGATCGTTTTCAGGCTGCATCTCAGTTCAGCGAGACGCTTGGGCGAGCGTTGACGCCGGGAGCAGATCTGGGAGCGGTTACGATTTCGGGAGAGGTCGCGGCATCCGAAACCGCAAGGCGGTCTTCTGTTCTTCCATGGGTTGTCGCCGGTGCGATGGCGCTGGTGGCGGCCGTTTCGATCATGCTTCCCAGTGGTGAAACAGCCGGCTCGGTTACCAGGCTCCCGGTCAGCTTGGCGCCCGCAGATTCTCTTGCGGACCAATCAGGAGATGCGCTGGCGATTTCGCCTGACGGTACGCAACTCGTCTACTCTGCTTTCCGGAACGACACCAGCCGTCTCTTTTTGCGCTCTCTGAACGATCTCGAGGCGACCGAGATCGCGGGCACCGAGGGCGCGCAGGGCCCTTTCTTTTCTCCGGATGGACAATGGGTTGGTTTCTTCGCCGGGACCTGGAACGGCCGCGGAGACCTCAAGAAAATCAGGCTATCAGGTGGAGCATCCCAGATCATCGCAGAGGACGTGTTCTTCGGTGGAGGGAGTTGGGGCCCAGACGATAATGTCGTCTTCGGAGGAATTGTCACAGGTCTGTGGAGTGTTGCAGCCTCGGGTGGCACGCCGGAACAACTCGCGGCGGCTTGGTCGTTCGATCGCGAGCTGCCGGAGAACTACCTTCTTTGGCCGCAGGTGCTCCCTGACGGCGAACACGTGCTCTATACGAGTTTCCACCTGCCACGAAATCAACGCGCAGCCGTTTATTCGCTGCGAACCGGCGAACGCGAGATATTGCTCGAGCGAGCGAGTCATGCCAGGTATGTAGCGAGCGGCCACCTGGTGTATTCGTGGGACGGCCAGTTGCTTGCCGCTCCGTTCGATTTGGAACGGATGGAATTGGGTGGCCCATCGATCCCTGTACAGACAGGGCTCGCGGGCTGGATCGGAAGTGAGAACCAGCCGTCGAGTTTCAGCATTTCGTCGAACGGTGTACTGGTGTTTGCAATGGGCATGCAAGGCGAACCGGACGACGAGCTCGTTTGGGTCGATCTCCAGGGACGGGAGGAGCCTCTAGAACAACAATTGCCGGGCACGTACTACGCAACGAGAGTTTCTCCGGACGGAACGAAAGCAGTAGTGATGTCGATGCTGGAGAGGTTCGATATTCACCTGCTCGATCTGGAGCGCGGCCAGAGCCGTGTTCTGGCGGGAGACGACGCCGACGATACGTGGCCGCTATGGACGCCGGACGGGAGCAGTGTCGTTTTCAATTCGAACCGCCATGGTGGACCGACCATGCATTTGTTCGGGAGGCCTTGGGATGGAAGCGAACCCGCGAGTCTAATCAAGGAGATGGCCTTTCCGCCACAGCCGCACTCGTGGACACCCGACGGATCTGCGCTCCTGTTCTCGCAAACCGATGCAACCAGTTTTGGCATTTGGGAGCTTCCGTATACTGATGACACTACTCCCAGGCCGGTACTCGACACGCCGGCCAACGAATTTCACCCGTCGCTGTCGCCCGACGGGCAATGGCTGGCGTACGTCTCTGACGAAGGTGGTCAGGACGAAGTGTGGGTTCGCCCCTACCCAGGACCTGGTCCGGTACGGCAGGTATCGGTTGGAGGTGGATGGGGACCCGTGTGGGCGCCCAGTGGTGGGGAGATCTACTACAAATGGCCTGCTGGGACGGCATATCGCACTAGGATGATGGCGGCAACATTCCAACCTGGGAGCCCGCCGGCAGTCGGAGATCCGCGTGTACTGTTCGAAGGCAACTATTGGCACGAGGCGCCCTTTGGCCGGAACTACGACATACATCCTGACGGTCAACGATTTCTTTTGTTCACATCTCCGCTGAACCTTTCGGCCTCAAGCGAGATCGGTGTGGTGCTAAACTGGTTCGAGGAGTTGGAGGCGTCGGTTGGGAACTGATTGTATCGCTTGACAATGCCGTCGTGTGGCGTGCAGTCTAGTCGGATCGGACACACCAATCGGAGAGTGGGAATTGGCCAAGAAGCCTCAGGAACCAAAAAAAGACCCGTTGAAGGACGAGATTGATGAGCTGCTGAAGCAGCTGCCCGAAGCCGACCCTTCCCTGGAGACCGATCCGGACCAGCCGAGCGCAAAGCCGGTCGAACCGGCACCCGAGGATACCGTCGTCACCTCTCCAACCAGTACCGAGCCAACGCGTCGCGACAGGATATGGGTTTGGGTACGTGCGGGGCTCGCTATTCTCCTCGGTGCAGGGATCACACAATGGCCGCACCTCAGTGAGTGTGGGTGGTCCTTGTTGGGATTCTTCGGAGCACTTGTCGCTGTGACTCTGGTGGGATTGTGGGCGAACATTTGGGCGTGGAAGCTCAGGATGGGTGTGGCTCATCTACTGGGCCTGGTTGTTGTTGGATGGGGGATTGCACTGATAGCGGGCCAGGTTCTCCCGCGAACCGGTTACGCACAATCACAGGCCGCATGGAGGTGTCCGGTACCCGAGCCGGCTCCGCTGGTTCGTGAGGACGGCGGTTTTCTCAGGCGCCCGGATGGCACGTTCCTCCGCTATCAAGAATTCGGATCGAGCCCGCCCGGAGTATTGGCAGCTGGCGCCATGATGCTGACGGACCTTCTTAGTCCACTGGCCGAACAGCGCGGTGTGGTCCTCTACGATGCTCGGCGGCGTGGTGCTTCTTATTCGCCAAATGATTCCGTCGGCGTGGGCATCGATGTCGAGATCGACGATATGGCCGCTGTGCGTCAGTACTTTGCCGCCGAGAGTCTGGCGGTCGTAGGATGGGGCCATACCGCGGCCACGGTCGCACGGTTTGCGGCACTTCGCAGGGATATCGTATCGAGAGTGGTGTTGATAGGCGCGATTCCGCCGCGCCGAAGCAGCTACGAACTCGACATGACCCGCGGTTTGGGACCGGACACACTTGGAATGGAGTTGCTCCGCATCTTTCGGATACGCGGTGAGGATCAAACCGGGTCGGCTGATTTCTGTCGACGCTATTGGGAGACGGCGGTCATTTGGCCTTGGCTGGGTGACTCAACCGCGTTCGGCCGAGCCAACCTGGATCTTTGTGATTACGACAACGAGCAACCCGCTCGACGTGAAGCGACTTTGGCTCAACTGGAAGAATCGTTTGGAGATTGGGATTGGACAGATGCGGTTGCCGAGTACGCGGGACCGGTTCTGGTAATTCACGGGTCCTCCGACCCAGTTCCAATTGAAGGTGCGCAGGAGTGGGTCCAGAGCTTCCCGAATGCACGCTTGCTCTCGGTCGAAGGCGCCGGGCATATGCCGTGGCTCGAACAGCCTGACTTGGTGCGAGGAGCTATCGAAACGTTTTTTGCGGGAAGATGGCCTGCCGAGGCTGTACGTGATTCGGTTGACTGAACGTAGCGTTGCGGCTGCGCGATTAGGCGACGCCAATCAAAAATCTCAAATCACAAATCAACGAGCTCTCCCCGCTCATACGCCCCCACCATTGCCTCCGCCAACCCTTTTACCCACGTCAACCGCCCCTCCTGCGTTTCGGCGAGTTGGATCCTCTCCTGGGGGAAACAATGCACCATTCCCCGTTCCCCTTTCCCCCTTCCCCCTCCCCCATGAATCATCTCCACACACCTCACCTGCGACCGCGCGGCTTCAAGTCCACACGGAACCGAACCACCGCCTACAACCGCATTCACGGCTGCCCATAGCTTCCGCGTATGCACCGACGCATTCGGCGACTGGTATTCGTTCGATGTCCCGTCTTTGAACCGCGCTGTCATCGATTGCGTCTCGCCCGGGAAATCGATTGTCGCGTCTTCGAACTCGAGTTCGAAACGCGGCTCGATGGCTTCATTCTCGGCTATTGCGTGGGAGGCGTAGAATAGAATCTCGACATCGTTCTTTGTCTGCACCTTAGCCGAAATGGTATCGAACGTCTCGATCTCATTTGCGCGCGCCAGCCGAGCTTCAACTTCTGCCGGCTCGGCTGAACGATCCATCTGATCACCACAAAGGAACAGCAGGTTGTGAAGGAAATGAGCCATGGCGTTGTTCGCGGGACTGTCGAAGATTGGACGCCCTGCGGTATCACGTTCTTTGCCGGCCCAGTTGTTTCTGGCGTAGTATGTGTCGGTGCGTGGCCACAGCGTGAGGCACTTGCCACTCTTGGGAGAGCCGAACATTCCGGCGAGAATGTCATTCTTGAGCCGCAAAATCGATCCGGCAAACGACCACTGGTATCCGACAGCCACGAGTCGCTTCTCGCGGTCCCGGGTTTCGATCATTCTGTCGATGTCCGAAACTGAAGCGGCCACCGGTTTTTCGACCAGCACATGGCAACGTTTGGCTAACGCTCGCTCTACATGCTGTGCGTGGAGCTGAATTGGCGAAGAGACGATCGCCAAATCCGCATTCAGCTCTTTGAAGAAGTGTGAGAGCGAAGCAAAGACTGGAACGCCCACCGACTTGAGGTCGCCGAGTCGTGCGCAGCGGGACGGTTCCGGGTCTACAGCGCCTACGATCGTGCACCGTCTTCCCTGTTCTTCATCAAGGAGCGCAGATACGTACGCCTCACCATAGCCGCCAATGCCGACGAGCAGGACCTTTACCGGATCTGCCATCATTCCTCCAACAAATTCACTTCTCTCGTTTGACCGGTTTTCAAATTCAATCGCAGCGTCTTTAGCTCAAACGGGCCCATCTGCACCTGTACCTTGATGCCCCACGCCGGCACTGACAGCGTGGTCTTTCGTCTCTTCCCCGTCGGCTCGAACAGTCTGACGATCAAGTCGTGCCCGTCTTCTGCGCGCTTGAACGTCGTCATCTGAACGACACTGTCGCTGAGCTTCGGTCCGTTATGCTGTAGCTCGTTTTCTCCCGACGGCCAATAGCTGAGTGCAAACGGCTTCTCGTTGTGCGCGAGCGCTTCGCGATCCACGGCACTGAGTCTCTCCCGCGCTGTTCCGCCGGTCAGCCAGAACCGGTACAAGTGTTCGCCCTGATCGACTCTCGGCGTAAGGCGATCTTGTTGCGTTAGAGGTCGGCCTGAGAACGTCGGATGACAAGAGTACGCGGGAGCGCGAAGGAGCGATAGGCGAAGCTCGCCGTTCTTCGAGTCGCATCCGTAGGTCGAATCGTTGATGACTGACAGTGCCCGTTCATTTTCCTGCGATACCATTGCCACCCACTTCTGCGCAACGACCTCATCGCCGGTGTTGGGCAGCTCTTCCACTCCATAAGCGACTTGCCCCAACAATGCAGCATCTGACCATGGAGTCGGGAACGACAGTTTGAGCATGCGGTCTTTCTCTTGCCAAAACACCCGTGTCTCAACCTCGACCTCAGTTCCGACGCGCGGCAGCTTGTAGCACTGGCAGAGTGTGGAATCCCCATACCGGAATAAAGCCTCGACCACAGACCGCACAGACCCGTCTTCGACGACGCTTACGGCGGGCATTCGCTTTGCCGCCACACCCGAGAATCGTGCGGCATCGGTCTGGCTCATCAATTTGAACCGACCCGCCGACGTTCGAAACCGACTGACCGTTATGCCCCATGGGTCTGCATCGTCGTGCATCACTCGTGGGCAAAGCGCACCCGGTTTTAGATAGTCCTTGCCGTGAATTTTGTACCGATCGAGAAGCCCCGTGCGTGCGTTCACGACAACATCCAATGTCTCTGTCTTGAACCGGAAACTTCCATTGCGCTCACGCAGCCTGGGTGCTGGCTTTCTGTTCACCTTTTCCAGTCGGCATTCGAAACGGTTCATTGCTCCCGGTTCGAGCTTCGCCGCGAACACAACGCGTTTCCTGTGATCCTCGTTGATGTTGCTTTCTTCTTTTTCGGCTTGCGCAGCAAGCCGACCTCGGCCTGCGGTCACAACCGGAACACCGTGCTGATCCGCTCGGTACGGCCACGCCGGCTGTAGTTCACACTCGACTGTCGTGGTTATAGGGAACGGATGGTGGTTGTACACGAGAATCGGATAAGAGCCTTCCTTGCCTTTCCGTTGTCCCGCTGTCAACGCGAAGAAGGATCTCGTCTTGATTCGTGATGCGATAGTCAGACCCTCGCCCAACTCCGCTAGCACACTCCCTTCCACCGAGGGAATCGATGTGCCCGGCAAGATGTCGTGGAACTCATTCGCCAACATCGCCCGGGTTGCTGTCGACAACTCGTCGGCAGGGTAGGCGAGGAGCCCTGCGGCCCACGCGGTCGTCGCCATCTTCTCGGCGGAGTACAGGTCGTTCTCCAGCCTTCGATGAAGACGCTTGATCCGCATCATCGAGGTGTAACAGCCAACGGCCCAGGGGTTCAGATCGCCAGAATGGCTGGGCAGGGAGGGGCCGTTCTCTCGCAGGTCGGCGAAGTAGCGCTCGGGTGTCGAGTGAATGATTCGAGCGCTCTGCTTTTTCGACATCAACTCCGAGATTTCCTTGAGGTCTTTCCTAGACGGACCACCACCGTGATTCCCCACTCCCCACTGCACCTGGTAGACCTGCTTGTCGGCGTCACGCTCCATCCACTCTTCGATCTTGTCGCGCGCTCCGCCCGGCGGTGAGTTGTAATGAGATTCGGCCAGGGCGGCGATCACTTCAGACCCATCATAGCCCTCCCAAACGAACTCCGCCGCCGGTAGCGGTGCCTCGTCCAGCTTGGGTCTGCAGAACAGGTACGAGTCGTACCCACCCTTTCTTAGTATCTGCACGAGGCCGCGAGTGTGGCCGAACGGATCGAGATTCGCAGCGGTCGTTGGCTCGACCCCAAACTTCTTCTTGAAGTAGTTCTTCCCCACTAGTATCTGTCGGACGAACGATTCGCCAGACGGCATGTTACAGTCGGGCTGAAGGTACCAACCTCCCATGATATGCCACTGCCCACGCTCCACGAGTCGCGCGATGCGCTCGAACAAAACTGGCTCGTATTCCTCGATCCACTCGTAGAACTGCACCTCGTTCCGGTTGAACACAAATCCCTCGAACTCGTCACACAGGTCGCAAACTGTGCGCGCGAGAGAGAGGGCCTCACCTGCGCCCTCCGGCCATTCCCATAGCCAGACGGGGTCGAGGTGTGAGTTGCAGAGGAGGTGGACGCTGCGGGTGTCGGTTTGGCTATTCATGTTCACTCGTTCCGAGTAAGGGCCGACGGGTATGTTCGAAACTCTAGCACAGCAGAGTCACTTCCAGATCTGAACGGGGGAGAGGAAGACGCACTCCTTGTTCTTTCCACTCAAACGACTCGACTCCCGTCGTGGCACCCCTGTCTTCCTCCGAGGTGGCACGACGGATATCGAGTTTGAGACGGTGGCCGCGTACCGGCACGGTGGCCTCCATGCGATCCAACCCTTCGAGCATGTACGGCCTGAGCGTTACTCCTTCGAGATCGGGCCGCACACCCACGATGTGATGGATGTACAGCGATACCATCTCAGCCCATGACCACGGTATGATCCCGTTTTGCGCGTAAGGTGGTGCGATACGATCTCCGAAAAACTCGAACCACGAGCCTGCTACACTGCCAGGAGCATTCGCGAGCCAGCGCATCACCCGCCACACGTTTGCGTCATCTCCATTTTCGACGAAGGCGCGTGCTATGTAGATCGATGCGAACGGCCATGCGCCAGGTGAGTCGGCTTCACTCTCGGCATTGTATCGTCCGTACCCGCCGGTGTTCCAGCGCTGGTTCCAGAGCTCCTCCATGTAGGTGAGGGTCGCGGTCGCGAGCGGGCCTTTTGGATCCAGAAACTCGTACACGAATGGCAGGACACACGAGCTGTCTGGATCGAGGCGTCGCGGGCCATCTTCCATCAAGGGGATCTGCGGAGGTAGAACGCATTCGTCCGAACGAACGATCGATTGCTGCCAATCTCCATCCAGGCCGCGTCGTTTGATCAGGTGTCCGTCTTCGATGAACCGATACTGCGAGTTTTCCAGGATTGTATGACGTAAGTTCGCCGCCGCAGAGCTCCAAGCGCCGCGGTCCGCCTCGCACCCGGTTTTCTCGCTCAAATACACAGCGTTCTCGAGCCCCATCGACACGAAGAACTGATGCATCAGCTCGCAACCATCCTGAACACCGTGCCCGCCGTGGCGCTCCCAGAACTCGCGCCGGTTGTGCAGCAATCCCGACTCCTCGTGACGGAACATGTCCTTCAGTGGATACGAAGCAAGTTTCTCTACTACGGCCCAACGTTCTGTGACGAGATCGAGATCTCCGGTCCAGTCCACATAGGTCCGGAGAGCGGTCAGTAATTCGCCATTCTGATCCAACTCGACCTCAATAGGATCTCGATGGCGGCCTGAGTCGATGACGTCACCTTCATCGGACACAAACTCGTCGAGCATGCGCGCCAGCATCGTGCGTGCGAGTTCAACATCACCGAGCCGGATCAACGCCTCCACGACGTGCACCTGGTCGCGCACCCACTCCAGGTTGTACTGCCATATGCTGGCGTCCATGCGGCCGTTCGTGTCTACGGCTGTCGGCAACTGATACCGCGCCGTTCTGAACAGGTGGTTTAGTTGTGGATCACCTGTATCGATGCTGCTCAGGTTGCTCCAGTATTCGGATCCGTATGCCGACGGATGATCGTCATTCTTCCAGCGTTCGACGACGTGTGGCTTGCCATCCATGCGCTCGATTTCGTACACGAGGGCGGCGGCAGCACGCCCGGAGGGTTGCATTTCGAGTGTTTGGCCTTGGTTGCTGTCGCTATTGGTGAAGATCACAACTTCGTTTTCCGTGGCGGTTTCGGTGCGTACGCTCACCCGTCGGTGCATTCGTGGGGTTGATTTGCCCGGACAGTAGAAGTGCTCCACGACGTGAAACTCGCTGGCCTGCCAATCAACCCTAGCAGCGGGTACGCCGTCGATCTCGTCCCAGGCGGCTTCGATGTGTCTGGCGTTGGGAGTGTATTCCGTGCCGGCAATTCGTACCCTAACGGTCGTTCGCTCGATGCCTTCGGACTCATCACAGGTGAGTGCCGCGCGTTTCGGCCCGAACCGATCCGGGTTCATTATGAGGAGGCCAAGCGGTGTTCCTTCACCGGAACGACAGACCTGCAATGCAGCTTGGATTAGCCCGTTGCCGATGAAGAAGTAATTCACGTCCTCGAGGTAGGTGCGCACGTCAGGGTGGCCGACGGCGGGGTCGTCCGCGTAGATGTGTTCCTTCATGTCCATTGATCCGGCCTCCTACTAGATCCTCAAGCTCAGGATCTCCGTCACTTCCTCTTCACCGAGGTCTGCGTGTTCACCCACCTTCATGTCGCGGTTGGCGAGTCGCTTGGCTACCAGCGCGCAGGCTTCGCTGGGGATGTTGTGATCTGAGAGCCTCGTTCCGATTCCAAGAGACTGAAAGAATCCGTCGGTCTTCCTTATTGCCTGGTTGACACGCTCGTCATCACTGCCATCAACTATGCCCCATACACGCTCACCGAATTGGAGCAGCTTCTCCTTCTTACGTTCTCGTTGGTGCGCCCACACCCCCGGCTCCACGATGGCCAGTGAAGTGCCGTGATCGACTCCATACAGTGCAGTTAGTTCGTGCCCGATCACGTGCGCCGCCCAGTCCGTCGGTACGCCGAGGCTCAGCCAGCCGTTCAGCGCGTTGGTGGCGCACCACATTATGTTCGCGCGAGCCTCGTAGTTCTTCGGTTCCTCCAGCGCCTTGGGTCCCTCTTCGATCAAAGTGCTCAGAATCGCTTCGGCCTGTCGATCCTGCAGCGGGTTGGGTCCGGGATAAGTGGCGTATTGCTCCACGACGTGGATGAATGCGTCCACAATCCCGTTTGCCGTTTGAACCGAGGGCAGAGAATAGGTCGTCTCGGGGTCGAGAATGGAGAATGTCGGCCTGACCAAATCACTTCCGAAGAAGAGTTTCTCGCTGGTGCTCTCGCGGCTGATGACGGAACCAGCATTCATTTCGGAACCCGTTGCCGGAAGCGTGAGTACTGCGCCAAGCGGGATCGCGTCTTCCACGGGAGCCCACTTTTTGAGAATGTCCCATGCGTCTCCACCTTTGTACCTGGCGGCTGCCGCAACGAATTTCGTCGCGTCCAGCACCGAACCGCCGCCAACCGCCAGCAAGAAGTCACGATCCTCCTGCTGCGCCTTATCGACGGCCTTCATGCAGGTGTCGAATTGTGGATTTGCTTCGATCCCTCCGAACTCCCCGACGTCGAAGGCCGCGAGCGCCGCCATTGCCTGGTCGTAGACTCCGTTCCGTTTGATCGATCCACCACCGTAAAGCAATAGATGCCGGGAGCCGGCGGGAACCAACTCGGACAGCTTCGCTATTGTGCCTTTGCCGAAGACTATACGTGTCGGGTTGTAGTATTCGAAGTTGCGCATCTTTCCCTCGCGTCCTGCCTGTTTGAAATCAACTCCATCTGCATACGAACTTAGGTACGGAACAGTGCTTCCGCGAGGCGCTTGCCTGATTCTCCCCGTTGCTGCATCCTACCTCCATGTCAGATCTTCCGAGCCTCGAGTTCCTCGAACTTCAGGAAGCGGTGGCAGGCCGCTACTCGCTCGAACGAGAACTCGGGCGTGGTGGAATGGGGATCGTCTTCCTTGCCAAGGATGTTGCGCTCGACCGGCCGGTGGCAATCAAGCTGTTGCCGCCTGAGTTGGCGGAACAGCGAGATCTGCGCGAGCGATTCGTGCGAGAGGCTCGTACGGCGGCCAAGCTATCGCATCCCAACATCATCCCCGTGTTCTCTGTCGAGGAAGTCGGTGAGTTCGTCTTTTTCGTCATGGCGTACGTGGAAGGGGAGTCTCTCACAGAGAGGATCAGCTCGAAAGGCCCGTTGACGCCATCCGACGCGGTGACGGTATTCCGCGAGGTCAGCTGGGCACTCGAGCATGCGCATTCGCTTCGAGTAGTTCATCGCGATGTCAAGCCTGACAACGTCATGCTCGAGAGGGGCAGTGGGCGCGCGCTCGTGACGGACTTCGGAATCGCGCAGGTCGCAGGCGTCGGGGTGGATACCGATTTTGGCGAGATGTTTGGTACGCCCGCGTACATGAGCCCCGAGCAGGCGATGGGCGAAACGGTGGATCACCGAACGGACATCTACTCGTTTGGACTTCTTGCGTTTCTAACCTTGGCGGGTAGACATCCCTTCGAGGCCGATATCCCTTCAGAGTTCCTCGCGCATCACATCCGCACCTTTCCGCCGCGGCTCAGTTCCGTGGCTCCAGGGGTGCCGCGTTCACTTTCGGCAATCGTCGACCGGTGTTTGCTGAAGGATGCGGGCGAGCGCGTCCAAACTGGGCGAGAACTGGCGGATCTCCTCGAACGGTCATTGGAGCGTAAGCGTGAGGTTCCGGTGCCTGTCCGACTATACGTGCAACAGACGAAGCGGAGCCAAGAGCAGAGACATTACCTCGCCGCGCCGCTGTTCGGGTTGTGGCTTGCGTTTCCGCTGACGATGGTCTCGCCGCTACTCGGTGCTGCATCAATCATTGGTCTCTGCGGGTATCCGTTCGCCTCTGCCGGCCTCAGAGTCCGCAGGTTGGTCAAAGCAGGGTATGGACGCGTCGATGTCGTTGACGCGTTCGAACGAGATCTCGAGTCACGCGCAGAGGAACTCAGGTTTCTGTTTGGACCCACCTACAGAAAGACCGGGAAGAAACTCAGGATTCTCGCCTATAGTGCGCTCGGAACGGCCACGCTTGCGTTGATTGGTGCGCTCTCAGCTGAGAGTTACATGTTGTTAACCACGTCGGGTGTGCTGGCGCTGTCTGGTGGAGTTTTGGGGCACCAGGCTGAGAAACGATCTGACCGTCCGCACAGGCGGCGCCTCAAGTTCTGGAACCGAAGATTCAGTAAGTGGTTGTTCAAGGCTTTGTCCAAAGGCGTGAGAGTCAAAAAGCAGATCCCAACGTTGACCAACAGGCCCACCGAGCTCGCGGTCGGGATGGCTGTCGAGAGTCTGTTCGAATCACTTCCCAAGGAGACCCGGGCGTCTATGGAAGACCTGCCTACGGTCGTGGCAGGGCTCGAGGCTGATGCTCGACGAATGCGTGACCGGATTGACGACTTCAACGGCATGCTTCAACATGCTGGGCACGAGTTGCGAACCAGCGGCGAGCACGATGTTTCAGAACTCGAGAAGCGCTCTAGTGCGGCCGTCAGAATCGAAGAGCTGCGTGATGAAGCAAAGCGGCGACTTGCCGAAAGTGTCGCTGCTCTGGAAAATCTGCGCGTCGACCTGCTCAGGCTGCATGCGGGAACGGCTCAACTCGAGAGCGTCACCACGAAACTCGGCAAGGCGCGCGAAATTGCTGAAGAGGTGGATCGACTGCTTGAGGGCCAGCTCGAAGTCGAGAAACTGCTGGACTAACATGTTAAATGGAACTGATTCTCAAATGAGGGATGAAGGCGAACCGCTTCTGCGCATCGGCACGAGAGCGTCAAAGCTCGCTCTGTGGCAAGCAGAGCATGTGGCAGGATTGGTCAGCAACCTGCCGGAAGCTCCGCCTGTGAAGCTCGTATCCATCAAGACGACGGGCGACCTGATTCAGGACGCGCCGCTCTCCAAGGTTGAGGGCAAGGGTTTCTTCACCAAGGAAATCGAACGTGCGCTGCTCGACGGCAGTGTGGACATTGCTGTGCATAGTCTCAAAGACCTGGAGACGAAACTCCCCGACGGACTAGTGCTACCCGCCATACTCGAACGTGAAGACCCCCGGGATGTTCTGATTGCTCCAGAGGGAATGTGCATTGACGATCTGCCCGCCGGGGCGACGGTGGGAACGAGCAGCTTGAGGCGAAAAGCGCTGTTGGCGCACTGGCGATCGGATCTACAGATCCTCGACATCCGAGGGAATGTCCCCACCAGGATACAGAAGTACCTGGATGGTGGATACGACGCCTTGATACTTGCTGCCGCAGGAGTGAAAAGGCTCGGGTTAGAGGAACACATCGCCGAGTTTCTGCCGGCCGACCGGATGTACCCGGCCGTTTCGCAGGGCGCCGTGGCTGTGCAGATCCGCGATTGCGACGAGGCCACATCGCGCTGGGTCACGCGACTGGATCACGAGAACACTCGGTTAGAGACGATGGCGGAGCGGGCACTGTTGCGGAAGCTCGAGGGAGGGTGCCAGGTGCCGGTTGGTGCACTCGCACATGTGGGTGCCAGTGAGTTGAGTTTGTCAGCCGTCATCTGCTCGCTGGACGGTTCGGAGGTCGTAGAAGGCGCCGAATCTGGACCCTTGGATCGTTGCGAAGAGATAGGGCAGGCTTTGGCGGAGGCCTTGCTCGCGCAGGGAGGTGCAGGCATTCTCCAGGGCATTCGTGAGCAATAAGGAGAGGAAGGCATGACGTATCCGGAACGCCGCATGCGGCGGCTTCGCAGTAACGCAATCTGGCGTCGTATGGTGCGGGAAACCAACCTGACTGTGGATGATCTCGTGTATCCGCTCTTCGTGGTACCAGGGAAAGACGTTAGCAACCCTGTGCCGAGCATGCCGGGTGTGTCGCAGCTGTCAGTCGACAAGTTGGTGGTGGAAGCTCTCGAAGTCAGCGCGCTGGGAATTCCTGCGGTTTTGCTCTTCGGAGTACCCGACAAGAAGGACGCACGTGGCAGCGAGGGATACGATCCCGACGGTTTGGTCCCTACGGCGATTCGTCGCATCAAGGCCGCGGTGCCGGACCTGCTCGTCTGGGCAGATGTGTGTCTCTGTGAATACACCGATCACGGCCACTGTGGTTTGCTGACCGAGGATGGCGAAGTTGACAACGACGCCACACTGCCGCTCTTGGCCGAGGCAGCTCTCGTGTACGCGCAAGCCGGTGCGGACGCGGCTGCGCCGAGCGACATGATGGACGGTAGAGTAGGCGCAATAAGAGAGGTGCTCGACGACAATGGCTTCGAGAACACCCCAATAATCTCATACGCCGCGAAGTACGCATCTGCTTACTACGGTCCGTTTCGCGATGCTGCTCACTCCGCTCCGAGTTTCGGTGATCGCCGCGGCTATCAGATGGATCCGGCCAATGGTGACGAAGCTCTGGAGGAGGTGGCTCTGGATCTCGAGGAGGGCGCCGACATCGTGATGGTGAAACCGGCCGGTCCGTATCTGGACATACTCTGGCGAGTGAGGGAGGCGTTCAATGTGCCGACCGCAGCATACCAGGTGTCTGGGGAGTACGCCCTCATCAAAGCCGCCGGCGAGAAGAACTGGGTGGACGAGAAACGCGTAGCGCTAGAAAGCCTGCTCGGCATCAAGCGGGCGGGCGCAGACATCATCTTGACCTACTACGCCAAGCAAGCCGCGGCGTGGCTGATCGAGGAGGGCCGTTGAGATGATGGACGACTGCAGAGGATTCGACTGTTCCAAAAGCCGCAACCTCTACGAGAAGGCCAAGGGGTTGATTCCAGGTGGTGTCAACAGCCCGGTGAGGGCATTCGGCTCTGTCGGTGGGTCGCCGCTTTTCATCGAAAAGGCGTCCGGATCGCGAATCTGGGATGTGGACGGAAACGACTTCCTGGATTTCGTCGGATCTTGGGGACCGATGCTGCTCGGCCACAACCAGCCGGACGTGTGCGACGCGATCACGGCTGCGGCGGCGAATGGAACCTCTTTCGGCGCACCAACACCAGGCGAGGTGACTTTGGCGGAACTCGTGGTCGACATGGTCCCGTCAGTAGAGGTAGTGAGATTCGTCAACTCAGGCACAGAGGCGACGATGAGCGCCGTAAGGCTCGCTCGAGCTGTGACGGGAATGCCCAAGGTGGTGAAATTCCGAGGCGGGTATCACGGACACGCCGACTCGTTTCTGGTCGAAGCTGGATCGGGATCGGCCACGCTGGGTGTACCGTCGAGTCCCGGAGTCACCGACTGTATGGCGGCCGATACACTAGTCGCGGAATACAACGACCTCGAGTCGGTCGACCGGCTGTTCGTAGAGAACGTTGGCCAAGTGGCATGCGTGATCGTAGAACCCGTTGCCGGCAATATGGGGTGCATTGTTCCGGAACCTGGTTTCCTCGAAGGGTTGAAGAGGCTCTGCGACAATCAGGGCGCACTACTCGTCTTCGACGAGGTTATAACCGGATTCCGCGTCGCCCCAGGAGGAGCACAGGAGCGCTTGGGTGTTCTTCCAGATCTGACCACGCTTGGCAAAGTGATCGGTGGTGGGCTCCCGGTAGGGGCGTACGGCGGCAGTGAGGAACTGATGAGCAAGGTTGCTCCCGTTGGTGCCGTGTACCAGGCCGGAACGCTTTCGGGCAATCCGCTCGCGATGGCGGCAGGTGCGGCAACGTTGTCACACTTGAAGGCTCATCCCGAGGTATACGAAGATCTCGAGAATCTCGGTGTACAGCTAGACACCGGGTTTGGTGAGTTGATTCGCGACAACGGGTACCCGTTGTGCTGGAACCGGTTCGGGTCTTTGGGCACGCTATTCTTCACGGCAGGGCCGGTGACCGGGTGGGGCAGTGCAGCACAGGTAGATCGCGGGAAGTTTTCGGACTACTTCATGAACATGTTGGCGCGCGGCATCTACCTGGCGCCGAGCCCGTTCGAGGCGATGTTCCTATCCACCGCTCACACTGAAGCGGACATCGACCGTACGCTGCACGCGGCCAGAGATTCGCTGGCAGAGGTGTTTTAGGTTTCGGGCGCCAGCTCGGCCAGGGCAGCGGTCAGTAGAATGATCTGTTTAGTACCGATCCGTGCAGATTCGATATCGGACCATTCCGTGAGTGTGTGCTGATTGCCACCGTACGCGCGACCAACCGAGATCGACGGGATGCCTCGGACCACTCCAGCGTTTGAGTCGGTTGAGCCACTGGCTCTCGCGGTCGGCCGGTTTCCGAAGTCATGGCCCAGGAATGCCAGGATGTCGACAGCTGTCTGGACTATGGGATGTTCCCGACGGTCGGCCAACTGGTCCGGCGTTCCACCAGCAGGACTCTGCGAGATCACCTCGCGAACGAACTCGACCCGCTCCTCCTGGGCGGCCTCTGCGCAGGTGTTCACGATCGTCGTGTCGAGGTGCTCCAGAAGTACGGGATCCACTGTGCGGAGGTCAACTGTAAATGAGACCACCTGCGGAATTGCGTTCACCACCTCGCCACCTTCGATGATGCCGACGTTGTATACGGCACTTACCGGGGCGTTCCGGTCGGGAAGCGGTATGTCATAAATATCCAGAATGCAACGGGACGCCGCGCGCGCAGGGTGCGGCTCACCTCGCGACGTGACGGTGTGCGAACCCTCCCCCGAAAACACCATTCTCGACCAGTAGATACCCAAGGCCCCATAGCTCACCGTACCGATTCCACCGTCTAAGGCGACGAGCATGTCGGTAACGTCTGGGTTGTGGTCCAGCCAGTAGTTCATGCCCTGCAGGCCAAGTTCCTCTTGAACGGTCCCGATGAAATACACATCTCCTTGTGTTTGCACATTGGCCGCATGCAGGGCGCGGGCTGCCGTGAGCATATTGGTCACAGATGCGCTGTTATCGAATATTCCGGGAGCGTACAACCGTCCATCAGCTCGCGTTACCGTGTGGTCGGCATCCATAGGGTGCACGGTGTCTATGTGAGCGGCGAACACGATCGTCTGACCGTTTCCCGTGCCAGGTCGCTTGGCGATTACGTTGCCCATGGAATCGACCGTGACTTCGAGTCCCAACTCCTCGAGTTGTTCCTTCAGATACTCTCCACGCACTTGTTCGAAACGCGACTTGGCGGGTATTTCGGTGATGCGGATCCACTCTGCGATCTGGTCATCGAAGTTGTCGTCGACGTACGAGAGTGCGTCGCTCACGGACGAAATCTCTGTAAGCGCAACCGAAAAGTTGCTTGGATAACTCTGCTGGGCAAGAACGCCATCGGTGGGGACTAACAACACTGCAAACAAGACGACGAGACAGGTACGCATTGGAATTCCTTATAGTTTTTTCGCTGGTTCTCTGAAAGAAAAGCTAGTGTGGCAGTCCTTTGACCGCGAGCCTGCGTGCCCCGCGGTGTTCAGTGTAGATGCGTCTCGAAGAATCGGTGGAATCGGGCAACGTACGCGTCTCCACCGACGAAATGTGTGTCGTTGTGGCCCGCACCCTGAAGTTCCACGAATTCCTCGGCGCGCCCCAGTTCCGCGACACGACGACCCATATCGATGGGTGTGATCCAATCATCCGTACCATGAAACACGAGTAAGGGTATGGTTAGTCGCTCGGCGCGGCTCAGGTTGTCCAGCTCGAGCCTTGTGAGAAATGTGGGCATGAACCGATAGTGCCTCCGCGCCATCTCGCGAGCGTTGGAGAGCGGTGAATCCAGCACGAGTGCGCGCACCGGCCTCTCGGTGGCGAGGTGCATGGCTACCGCACTTCCAATCGAACGCCCATAGACTCCGATGCGCGTGGAGTCGACGTCCGGCCGCGAGACCAGGTACTGCCATGCGGCCTCGGCATCCAGGTAAACCCCAGCCTCGGTCGCGCGGCCCCCGCTCGTTCCGTATCCGCGGTAATCCAGCACGAGCACGCCCATGCCGGGTGGGCGAAAGCGGAGCAGGGAGGGCGCGATCCCTTCAACTGTTTCCATGTTGCCGTAAAACCACACGATCGCGGGAGTTTTTGCCGAGCTGTCCGGTGCCGGGCTTGGCGGCAAATACCAGCCGTGGAGTGTGACGCTGTCGGCTGTTGTGACCGTCACGATTGTTCCGTCCGGAATGCCGAGTGTCGATGGTAGCGGCAGCGGAGACCGTGGGGCAGGGAAGGCGAGGCTGTCCTGAAGTTTCCAGGCGAGCACGGCGAGCAGTGCATAAACGAGGCCGAGGAATGCCGCGGCCGTGAAGGTCCATTTGATAGCGGTGCTCATCGCTGGGTTTTTCTTGCCGCTGACGAACGCGGATAAATGCGGAAAACCTCTGGACCTGATGACTGCTTCAAACAAATCAAAACGTCCGTGTCCCTCTGCCTCCTTCCGCGGCCAAACGAAATGAATCGAAACTGTCGTTTCACGCTACTCACCATAGAATCAATCTAACTCTCTCGCACAGCTGCGTTTCGCTGCACGTATCCATGCCCGCACCTCCGCACCGTTCGGTCGCACGCCGGTCTTGTGTCGGTCGAATCGGTTGCTAAGTGATGCATGATCTTGTAGCGAAAGCTCGCAAACAGTCCGGATTCCGAGGTGCAGAAGCGTTCCGGTGTGTTGGCCACCAATTCCTCGTAGTGTCGCGATCTGAGCGGTCTGAACGAGGATGACAGCCGCTTCGGCGGTAAGCTCAGGTTCCTTGGCCAGCTCGAACGGATCGGCTTCTGCGAGCTCGAATACGGTGCTGGCGCCGAAGTCTTGAACGGCTGATAATGCGCTCGGTGTGGCTGTCGGAAGGTCCGACAGTTGGGGCACGGTGGAGCTGATCGTGAAATGCTCCATTCCGACGATCGTTGCTGTCGAGAATGCTGTTGCCAGGAGCAGACCGACGATCACCCGCGTTCGTTTGAGAATCGTCTTGCCTGCGAGAGGAGCGGCAACACCAAGTAGACAGAGTCCAGCATACATGGACCACGCCTCGAGCGTGAAGACGGGGAACCCTACGAAACCGAATGGCGGCATTTCGAAAAGTTTCAACTCTTCGAGCCAGGGAACGGTGTAGATCCATTTGCCGCGTGCCCAGTAGTTGTAACCCTCCCACAGAAAGCCGATCATCAATCCGCCCAACATGAGGCGTCCGATTCGTCCCCAATAGCCGCCAGCAAGGTCACCGATCAGTGACAGCGATCTGTTGGCGCGGAAGATCAGCGGATCGATGATGAGGAACACGGATCCCCAGATGAGTGGGAAGAACAGTCGCGGGACCGCCATTGCGAGTGCGCCCATGCCGACGCCGGCTACAACCGCCCAGTTCAGCTCCCAGTGTCGCACTGCTACCGCCGGCCCTCGGCCCCGGCGAAAGATCCCGGCGGCGTCCAACAATCGCTCGGATAGCAGTACAGCGGGAACCACCGTAGCGAACGACAACACAATGCCGCACCATCGCTCCCATGCAGCATGGGGAAGCGATACGTAGTACCAGTTGTTCAGTCGAAAATTGGCGACTTCGAACAGGAACCAGACTGCGGGCGACCAGAGGAAAACGTAGATCATCGGTCGACGCCACAACATCGACGGCCTGCCGTCGAGCCGCGATCCGACCGCGTCCAGCAAGACCAGAGTGGGATACCACGCGAACACGTAAAACCAGGTGGGCACTGGGTCGACCTGTAGTAGCAGCAGCACCCAGGCAGCTACGACGGCCGTTGCAGATACGGCGATTAGCATGCTAGAGAACGTGGTCTTCTGCTTGCATGAACGCCAGTGCTTCGTTCTCGGTTTGCTTCCGCAGTACCGCTGCATGTTGTACGTTGTGCGAACATCACCGTGGTCCTCCGTTCTCCATATGCCACCCGGAAGGATCCCTCGAAGAGGAAGACACTATGGCACAGAAGCTCAGCTCCAAGGCTATGAAGAAACTAGACACGCTGACGGAGGCGCGGCGTAAATGGGATCGCGTACACTCCCTCGTCGAGATGACTGCGACTCAAAAAACCGGGCAAGACATGTACATGGGCCAGGCAAAAAGAGCCGCTGAAGACGTGGGGCGGGTGTTCATGAATGGCGGGTTCGGCCCTCTTGCCCAAGGGGCGAACGACTTTGCACTGCTCGTGAGGCGTGGTGGCAGTCTACAGACCAGGCTTCGCGCCATGCGGGAGCTGGTGGGCTCTGTACATGCCGCGATAGAGCGTGCCGAGAAGGCCGTGATGGATGAAGAGAAGCAAGGCGACGCCGACTAACCGTCGAGTAGGTCTTCCACTGCTCGTTTGACCTCACCTCCGTGCGTAATTGGAAGGGCGTGATCGGCCCCTTTCACCAACCTGAGTTCCGCGTTCGGGATCAGCCGTGCTAGTTCGTGAGCGTTGTCGCTGGCAAACAGTGAATCTTCCGTGCCGTGCAACACGATTGTCGGAACCGCGATCTCACCCAGGCGGTTTCGAACATCAAATCCCCCCATCGTGAACCGGTAGGCTCGCAAGGCTCGCCATTCGACGTTTCGCCAACCTGCGCGACCGAGGTCATATTCGGATTTGATCTCTAGCCTCTGGAAGTCGATCGACTCGGCAGTGAGTTTTCCTTTGCAGAATGCCCTCTTCATCAGCTTCGTGGTTGACGGCAGGTTCCAGGTTGGGATGATCCAAGAGATTCCTACACGTGGATTCGACCTCCAGGGGCCGGGAATCAGCAACTTCACCTGTTCGTACATTGGTCCAGGAGTTGTACCAATCAAAACCAGGCCATCTATCTTGGCGAGTTCGGATCTGCCGTGTTTGACCAACCAGTGAAGTGCGAGCATTCCGCCGAAACTGTGCGCAACCACTAGCCGGTGAGCATCCTGCCAGCTTTCAGAATCTTTGAGGTGGTTCTCTATGAGTCTTACGTATACGTCGAAACCGCCGGCTCTGAGCTCGGGAGTGATTCCGTTTGACCCCACGGGTATTGCATCGAGGTCCGGTGTTATGGTGGGAATGTCCAGACCGGGGAATGTTGTGGCGTTGAGCGACATGCCGTGCAGCAGCAGTGCAGCTGCTGGCTTTCCCATTACTTCTCCGGCAGGAGATTCAGTAGTCACTCGCCGCTTCCCTCATTCTCAAATGCTGGCCGGTCGGCCGGGCAGCTCGGTCGCCTGACGATTGGATTGTAACGAACTAGCCCAATTTGCAACTCATTTGAAACATATCTGATTTCGTATCGTAGGTTAACGGTGTTAGGTTAACGCCGTTACCTTAACAGCGTTAAGGTGTTTCGTCTAGGCTCATAAATATAGTAATGGCAACAGTTTAACTATGGCAACGACTACGTCGAATTCGGTGAACAGGCATACGGCAGTGGATGTCGAAGCAGCGATTCTCGAAGCTGCCAGAGATCTCTTGGCCGACGGAGGTGTGGCGGGTCTCTCGATGCGGCAGATCGCCGACAGGGTCGGTGTGACAGCTACCGCGATCTACCACTACTTCGACGGCAAGCAGGACATCGTGAATCGAGTCGTTCTAAGCGCCTTCGAACGATTCGGTGCGTACCTGAAAGATGCGATGTCGTCACACCCGATCGGCTCGGTGGAGCGACTGCACGCGCTCGGAGAAGCGTACATACGGTTCGCACTCGATAACGACGCGTACTTCCGAGTGATCTTCAGTATCCAGCCGAAGTCGCAGGCAGGCATCGAGGAGATTCCGGAAGGCGGTGGGTACCACTTGCTGCGCAAGGCGGTCGCAGAGGCCATCCAGGCGGGAGCCATCAGGGGTGTAGACATCCCAACCGGCGGTGAGGGGAACATTGGAACGATCGAACACGAATATGCAGATGTCGTCTCCATGTACTTGTGGAGTCTGGTTCATGGGCTTGTGACACTCACTCTTTGCGGAGCAGGGGGATGGTGTGACTGCGAGGGAAAGCCCGATCCGGTTGAGCTACTCAAAGCATTTTCACCATTTGTGAACTATGGGATTCGAGAGCCGGCAGCAGATGCTGGCACACACGAGAATCACGAGGAGCGGTGTGAAAGTGAGTAATCCGAACAAGCTTACCATTTCGGCGGCAGCGCTGGGATTGCTGCTCTTCGCCGGCAACGCGAGCGCGCAAGGCGATACCGACCAGGAGGTGTTTTCGCTGGCGCGAGCGCTGCAAGTTGCCTTGGCGAACAGCGAGACGATTCGAGACACCGAAATGGACCTCGAAATTGCCAAGCAACAGGTCCGTGAAGCATACGGGCGCGTCCTGCCTGATGTGAGTGCGAATATGTCGTACTCGAGGAACCTGGCTGTTCAGCAGTTCTTTCTGCCGGCAGCATTCTTCGACCCAACCGCTGCACCAGGTGAGCTGACAGCGGTGAGGGTCGGCTCGGACAACACGTGGGCCCTGGGAGTAAACGCGAGCCAGCCGCTCTTCGAGTACACGGCATTCATCGGTTTGGGGGCGGCTGGCCAATATCGAGGGCTACAGGACGAGAGAGTCCGTGGGTCGGCGCAAGGTGTGGTAACGTCAGTGCGGATTGCGTACTTCACAGCTCTGCTGGCTGACGAAAGCGTGCGCCTCACGGAAGAGAGTGTTGAACGCGTGCGCAAGACGCTTGAAGAAACGCAGGCGATGAACCGTGCGGGCCTCGCGAGCGAGTATGATGTGCTGCGCTTGGAGGTACAACTCGGCAACCTGGAGCCAAACCTGAGGCGTGCAACGATCGACAGAGATGTTGCCAAGAGGAACCTCTTGATTGAGATGGGGCTCGATCCGAATACGCCAATCGCATTGGAAGGGCGACTCAACGAGGTCGATCTCATCGACGTCGACAACAATTCGGCCGAGAATTCGGCACTCCTGAATGTTGCAGGGCTCACGACGTCTCACGAAACCGACTTCGACGACCTGTTGATAACAGCACTAATGAGCCGCAGTGATGTAAGGCAGCTGCAGGCATCTATCTCGGTCGAGGAAGCCCGACTCCAAGTCGAGAAGTCGGAGTATTTCCCGAAGCTGAGTCTGTTCACCAACTACAATCTGACAGCGCAGCAGGATGGAAACCCGGTGTTCTTTGGAAATAGTCCAAACCAACGTGTAAAAACGTCCGTTGCGGGTGTTCAGATTCAGATTCCGATCTTTTCTGGCTTCGCCCGTAACGCTCGTGTTCAGCAGGCGAACGCGAGGATTCATCAGAACCAGTTCCGTCTGGATCGCCTCGAGCGGCAAGCGGCCAGTGAGCTTCGCACTTGGATCGATAATACGCAGGAAGCTCAGCAGCGGGCGGCAAGTCAAAAGAGAGCTGTAGAACAAGCGCAACGCGGATATGAGATCGCGTCTGCTCAGTACAATGCGGGCCTCGGTTCGCAGCTTCAAATCACCGACGCCGAGGTGGCACTGCGGCAGTCGGAGTTCAACTATGCACAGGCGGTGTTCGACTATTTGAGCGCCCGTGCCGGTCTCGAGGCTTCAGTAGGAGTGGTGCCGGAAGAGGCTGGTACCTTCGCCGAACTGAACGACAGGTGAAACGATGAAGACATACATCATGGGTCATATCAAACGTTACGGGCAGAGCTTCTTTCTTCTCACCTTGGCCGCAGCGCTTTTCGCCGCCGCAGGATGCTCGCGTGGTGAAGTGGCGGCAGCAAGCGAGTCGGAGTCTCCAGAGCAGGCGAACGTTCGGGTTACCAATGTCGAAATCACGCCGGTGGCGCTCGGAGAGTTCCGCGGTGTCATTCGCGTAACTGGCGAAGTCGAGGCTCTGTACGATGTCACGGTGTCTGCTGAAGAATCGGGCCGGATCGAACGGTTTCTGGTTGAGAAGGGAAGCCGAGTAGAGCGTGGACAGGCGATTGTGAGGCTAGAGAGTGACTTGCTTACCGCACAGGTGGACGAGGCCAGGGCCTCAGCCCGTTTGGCAAGCGAAGAGTATCAGCGCCAGCGTCAGCTGTGGGAAGAAGACAGCATAGGAACGGAGATGGCGTTTCTCCAGCGTCGATATGCGTCTGAAATGGCCGCGGCTCGCTTGGCATCATTGGAGGCACGACTCGAGCGCACCGAGATCGTTGCGCCGGTCACCGGTACCTTCGAGGAGTATTTCCTGGAAGTCGGCGAGATGGCCATGCCGGGCGCTGCCGCGATTCGGGTGGTGGCGACCGATCGAGTGAAGATCGTGGCAGGGGTGCCGGAGCGGCATGCACGAACCGTGGTGGCAGGTGACCGCGCAGTCGTCACGCTCGATGTTTTCCCCGACCAGGAGTTCCTAGGACAAGTGAGCTTTGCCGGTGCGAGTGTCGATCCTCGTAGCAGGACATTCCGGATCGAGGTCATTCTCGACAATCCACGCGGATTCATGAAGCCGGCGATGGTGGCTAACCTCGAGGTAGAGCGGGAGTTCCTCAAGAATGTGATCTCGGTTCCTCAGCAAGTGGTACTGCGATCGGCGGAAGGCTACAAGGTGTTCGTTGCGGAATCAGAGGGAAGTGGACATGTGGCCCGCGCGCGCACGGTGCAGCTTGGTACCGTCTCCGGTGACGAAGTGGTCATCGATGCTGGGCTGGAAATCGGAGATATGCTCGTAACGGTGGGGCAGCAACTCGTAGATGATGGCAGCCCAGTCAGGATCGTGAACAGCAGGCAGTCCGGGCAGTCTGAAGAGGAGAACTGAGATGGCGCGGCATCAGGCCAAAGGGGTATTCAAGGAGTTCAAGCTCACGTCGCTCGCCATTGATTTTCCGACGAGTGTCTTGGTCTTGACCTTCATCACGATCCTCTCGGGTGTCGCCGCTTACACTGCGATTCCCCGCGAGTCGAACCCCGAAATAACGATTCCAAACATCGTGGTCAATACGGTATACCCAGGTGTTGCACCGCGGGATATCGAGACGTTGATCACCAGGCCGATCGAAGATGAGCTGAATTCGATAGCCGACGTCAAGACGATTACGTCTACATCGCTCGAAGGCATCTCTTCGATAAACGTTGAGTTCGACGCCGGCGTAGACATGGCCGAGGCACGGCAAGAGGTCCGCGAAAAGGTCGATATAGCCAGGCCTGAACTCCCCGATGCGGCAGAGGAGCCACAGGTCTTCGAGATCAACATGTCGGAC
Organism: uncultured Gemmatimonadaceae bacterium; assembly: GCA_964518955.1. Taxonomy (GTDB): domain Bacteria; phylum Gemmatimonadota; class Gemmatimonadetes; order Gemmatimonadales; family GWC2-71-9; genus JBDGYW01. The sequence continues at coordinate 35,266 of CAZFHS010000053.1, forward strand.
TTTCCGATTCTTCAGGTCAACATTTCGGGCGACTACGACCTCGTCAGGTTGAGAGCGGTTGCGGAGGACTTGCAGGACCGTCTCGAGCAGATACCGACTGTGCTCGACGTTACTCTGGCGGGCGGGCTCGAACGCGAAGTCCAGGTGGATGTCGACCTCGCAAAACTCAAGTACTACGATCTTGCATTCAACGACGTGATCGGAGCCATAAGTGCCGAGAATGTGACGATTCCGGGTGGCACCATCGACGTTGGCGATCTCCAATACCTCGTGAGAGTACCTGGTGAATTCCAGGGTACAGAGTTGATTGGTGACATAGTCATCGAGGCACGCGGCGGTAGCCCGATATATGTGCGCGACGTGGCTACGGTAGACTTCGGTTTCAAGGAGCGTGACAGCCACGCGAGGCTCGATGTTTCACCTGTTGTGACGCTGGGTGTCTCGAAGCGCAGCGGTGAGAACATAATCGAGACTTCGGAATCGGTGAGAGCCGCGATCGAAGACATGCGACCCGACTTCCCACCCGGCACCGTCGTAAATGTCACATCCGATCAGGCTGAAGACATTCACATGATGGTGAGCAGCCTCGAGAACAACATCATCTCGGCGCTCATCCTCGTGACTGGCGTGCTGCTTCTGGTGCTGGGTGTAAGGACCGCATCATTCGTGGGAATTGCGATTCCACTTTCCATGCTGATGTCGTTCAGCATTCTGCAGTTCGTTGGATTTACTCTGAACATGGTGGTGCTGTTCAGTCTGATCCTCGCCCTGGGCATGCTCGTTGACAACGGCATCGTCATTGTTGAGAACATCTACCGTTTCAGAGAGCGCGGGTATGACCGAGTCGCGGCCGCCAAGTTGGGGGCGGGCGAGGTCGCTGTGCCGATTATAGCATCCACAGCTACTACCCTCGCGGCGTTCTTCCCAATGGTATTCTGGCCCGGCATCATCGGGGAATTCATGGCGTATTTGCCTTGGACCCTGATTATAACATTGAGCTCGTCTCTCTTTGTCGCACTGGTCATCAATCCCGTATTGTGCTCGCTGATGCTGGATACCGAGGACGCGAAACCGGTACCCTTACCACCAGCGATGAAGCGTGTAATGCTCGGCGCCGCCATAGTTGCGGTTCTCATAGGGCTGAGCAAGAGCTGGATTGCGACCCTCTTACTGATACTCACAGCATTCCTTGCCCGACTTGCCTATCGCAAGCTGTTCCATCCGATCGGTCACTGGTTCATAAGCAATGGCCTGCCAGAGCTGATTGCCGTCTATGAACGGCACTTGACATGGGTATTGGACCATAGGGCGCGTGTGCTTTCCATGTCTGTGGCCACGCTCTTTTTGGTGATGTTCGTGTTCGGTTTGCTGAACGCCGGCATCGTTCTGTTTCCTGAGGACATTCCGACTTCGACCGCGTTTCTCCAGGTGGAAGCTCCTCTCGGCACTCGCGTGGAGGCTACGGATCGCGTGACGTCGCAGGTCGAGCGGGGAGTGCTCGACAACGTCGATGAATACGATCTCGAGTCGATAGTGGCGACCGTCGGGCAGAGTGCGTCAGGTGGTTTTGGCGGTGGCGGAGTTGGCACGCACCTCGCTACTGTGACGGTCAACTTCATTGACTTCCAAGACCGGCAGGGCGATGCCGATGCGATGATCGAGCAGGTGCGGCACCAGATGGAACGACAGGTGGCAGGTGCCGAAGTCTCGGTTTCCGCGATCGAAATGGGTCCGCCAACTGGCGCACCGGTCTCAGTCGAAATCGCCGGCGACGATCCCGAAGTCCTCAAGCAACTCGGAGACGAAGCTGTTCTGCTGCTCGAGCGTTCGCCGGTATTCGCCAAACTCGACGGCCTCGAGAGTGACATGGCCGACGGCCGCCCAGAACTCATTGTCGATGTGGATCGCGAAAAAGCAGCGCTCTACGGGCTAAACACCTCCGAGATCGGGTTCACGATTCGAAGCGCGATCAATGGAACGGAGGCATCCAAGTTCCGCGACGGAAAAGACGAGTACGACATCACGGTCAGGCTCGCCAAGGAGTTCCGAGACGATCTCAATTCCCTCGGTGACCTCTATGTCGTTCACGAAGGCAGGCAGATACCGCTCTCTTCGGTGGCGACCTGGCGTGTGAGTGAGGGATCGGGAGACGTAAACCGCAAGGATCTCGAGAAGGTGGTTACCGTTGGCTCCGACGTCAGAACGGGATACAACCAGAATGCGGTGTTGAACGAGGTCCGTGCGGTGTTGGCTGACTTTGAATCCTCGTTACCTACAGGCTACCGAATGGCCTTCGCGGGTTCACAGGAGGACCAGCAGGAAGCGCAGTCGTTCCTGCTGGGGGCGTTCTTGGCGGCGGTATTCTTGATCGGGTTCATCCTGGTAACGCAGTTCGACTCCGTCACCAAGCCGCTCATCATCTTGAGCTCGATCGTGCTTTCGACCATCGGAGTGCTGATCGGACTGATGGTGTTCCGCATGCCATTCAGCATCATCATGACGGGTGTAGGTGTGATTAGTCTGGGAGGCGTGGTCGTAAACAACGCCATCGTCCTGATCGACTACGTGGAGACACTGCGACACCGCGATGGGCTCTCACGGCGAGAAGCTCTCATTAGAGCAGGGAAAACCCGATTCAGACCTGTAATGCTCACGGCAGTTACTACGGTACTCGGCTTAGTGCCGCTGGCGATGGGCTTGAACTTCGACTTCTTGGGGCTCTACTCGAATCTGAACCCGGACTTCTACTGGGGTGGCGAACAGGCCGCCATGTGGGGCCCGATGGCTATAGCGGTAATTGCGGGACTCACCTTTGCAACGTTCCTGACGCTGCTCCTCGTGCCGGTCATGTATTCGGTGTTGGATGATTTCGACAACTTCATCGCCAGAAACTTCAAGCCCTCCCGGGAAGCGGAAGAGCTCGAAGCGGAACGTGATCTCGAGGTGACTCTAACAGGTGAGCATAGGCTACCGGAGCCAGGGACCATATAGGTCGGAGCGCCGGTCGCGCCAGAACAGTGTGCGCGCGGGAGACGATGCGCACTCGCTGAGGTCGATGTCCGTAATCAGGAGATCGTCGGCCAGCGTCTTCCCGCGTGAAACCACCTGTCCGGTTGGATCAACCACGAACGACTCGCCGGCGAAAGTCAGTTTCTCTTCCTCGCCGACTCGATTGCAGAGCGCTGCGAAATATCCATTCTGAAATGCCGCAGTACGCACTTCGGCTTCATACAATCCCTCGGGCCACTCGCCCATCGCCCCCGCCTGCGGAATAACAACGAGATCGGCGCCGGCGACGCCCAGCGCTCTCATGTATTCCGGGTAGTGCCTGTCGTAACAGATCGCCACGCCGATCTTGCCAACGCTAGTGTCGTATGCCGGCGCCCCTTTGTCTCCGGCATGGTAGTATGCCTGCTCGTGAAAACACTCATAGTCGCAGATGTGAACCATGCGAGTCACGCCGAGCAATGATCCATCTGAATCAAAGACAGGAGAACTGTCGAACCGTCTGCCGCGATCGTCTTCTTCGTACATGTTGAATACGGTGACCAGCGAGTGTTCTTTCGCCTTGGCCGACACCGCATTCGCTGTAGGTCCGGGAATAGTCTCTGCACGAGACGCAGCGGTTTCGTCGTTCTCGTGTTGCGGGAAAAACCGATCTATAGCCAGTTCGGGAAACGCGATCGCGTCCGCGCCCTCGGCCTTTGCTCGATCCATCGCCTCGAGCACCCGACGCAGATTGTCGTTTCTGTCCGTGCTCGCTGATAGCTGTGCTAATGCTAGGCGCATCGTTTTTCTCCTAATGTCGGTATCCAAAATGCAGAGTGGGCAGGAGAGGGAGAGGAGGGAAGAGGGAGCGGAACGCGTGCAGCGAACAGCGTGCACCGTCCAGGCATTCGGTGCGTTGCTCGCTGCGCGATGCTCGTTGCACATTCCCCTACCGCCTTACGCATATTGAAAGCACGCCCCTTGTTGCTAACCTGGAGGTGTC
>CAZFHS010000054.1:0-35737 GCA_964518955.1 uncultured Gemmatimonadaceae bacterium
TTGGATAGAGCAACGGCCTTCTAAGCCGTGGGTCGCAGGTTCGAATCCTGCCGGGCGCGTTCACAACTATGCTGCCGGGTGATCCAGCGCCTTCCGCACCTCATCTAGAAGGTCATTTTTGGTGAACGGTTTCTGAAGAAAACCAACAACCCCCATTCCCTTAAAACGCCCCATGACGCTCTCCTCCGCGTAACCGCTCATTAGGATTATGGGAACGTTGGGCCGAACGTGCTGTAGCTCGTCAAAAAGATCCCGAGTGCTCCCACCTGGCATGCTGAAGTCGAGCAATACGGCAACAATAGTCTCGGCGTTGGTGCGAAACACCTCCATTGCGTCGTTGCAGTCTCTAGCGGTGAGAACCTCGTAACCCGCCAATTGCAGCAGAGTACTCACCGGGTCCCGGACCCACGTCTCGTCATCCGCCACGAGCAATGTCGGTTTCTTTTTCGTCATCCGCCGGTCGAAAGCCTCCCTCTGCAACACAAGGCAAGCTGCTACAAGGCAAGGTGCTACTGCGATAATGTGAGTTGAAAGGGTGGCGCGGTAGTGCGCAAGTGGGGCACTGACCTACGCTGATGGGACATTTACGTCATAACTGAGCTCTTTTTCCTTCATTCCTGTCTGCATAGCTCGCTGCATCAATTCCTGCCACTCGGATGCTGATTGACAGTTCGTCGCCTGCGAGTACTTTTGCCGCCCAACTCCCAGACAGGTGGTATGCCTTGAAGCCAACGGCCGGAGGGTACGCATTGCGCTTGTTCGTGGTCATTTTGATTCCGTTACTCGTACCCCCCTCTGCATACTTGGCTGCACAGAGGCCGCCTCCATTCGAGATCGGCGAGTTTCTGCGGATTACAGCACCTTCGTGCGGCTTCGAAGAACAAATAGCGAGGTTCCTACGGTTCTATAGAGACACCCTGACTGTGCGGGCGAATTCAGAAGTAGCGATACCACTTGCTGCTCTAACACGTCTTGATGTCAGCCGAGGGATCAGCAATCGACCGACACTCATCGGGATAGCTGCCGGAGCCTCTGCCGGTATTCTGCTGGGGATCGTTTTTGCGCCGGACGAGGAATCCAGTTTCGGCGGTGGATCCTCAAACACGGCAGACCGCATTCTGAACACCACGAACGGAGGGAGTTCGCCCAGCATGTCCGGTGCGGCGGTCGGGCCCGTTGCCGGAGCGTTGGTCGGTGGTTTTCTTGGTGGCCTTTTGGGCAAGGCGATGCGGGAACATCGGTGGGAGGAATTTCCCCTTCAAGAGCTACGCATAGGTGTCGAGCCGCAGCACGAGGGGGCGTCGTTAGCACTCAGATTCTCATTCTGACAAACCCAAAGGAGAGGCAGCGACGCCAACCGACGGGGTCCCCTCTTTTCAATCTGTAACGCTGTACGACGTGGAAAGGCCGAAGAGCATCCTTGATTGTACGGACTGGGGTGTGTAGGGCGTCCTGTCACTTGGCAGGGGCTCGCGCGGAGGGGGCGAGCGGGACCACGCCATGCCCGGCCCACGCGCCCCAGTCTAATCCGTTAGTGGCCGCCTTTGTCGAACTCTCTCTTCTTCATTTCCGAGAAGAACTTGCGTGCGTCCAGGTCTTCTTCGGTTTCGTCGCACAGAGTGTCGTCGAACTTTGAGCGTTTTGCCTTCTTGGGTTGTGTTGCCTTGGCGGCATTTTTTCTGACAAGAGCTGCCAATTTCTGATCGTCTGCCTTCGTCATTCTCCCTCATCCAACTGAATGGTTCATCATCACGCAGCGCTATGCCTGCTTCAACACCTGAAATATGCATTTCGGCTTTGCCACGGGCAAACTGTTGGATGGTCTGTTGACCCGCAGTATACTTGCTGCTGTAAAAACTCATGCGTTTCGACAACGAACATCCATCGCGCTCATCTCGTTTGCGTTGGTGGCTGTGGCCTGTGGTGAAGGAGCCATGCCCCTGAGATCTCGTGCGGAACGTTACGAACAGGGCTGTGGCGAGGGGCTCGGTGTAGCGTGCAGCGATCTCGGTGTGATGTACAAATCCGGCATCGAGGTGGCAACGGACGTTGTTCGTGCCCGCTCACTTTTTGAACGGGCGTGCGAGTTGAATGCTCCGGTGGGCTGCTTCAACCTGGGTTTGATGTACCAAGAGGGCGCAGGTGTGGCCGTTGACCTTGAGCGAGCAGCTGCGCTGTTCAGCACTGCGTGCGACGGGGGGGAATCGCCCGGGTGTACTACACTCGGAGTAATGCATTTCTATGGTGAGGGAGTCGAACAAGACGTCGGGCGGGCTGTCTCGTTGCTTCAAAGGGCCTGTGACCGCGGAGAGGGTCGCGGTTGTCATCTTTTGGGGCTCCTGTACGATCGTGGAGAAGGTGTCGCGGAAAACGACTCGATCGCCGCAACGCTCTTCGCACGGGCCTGTGACGGTGGCGACGCCGAGAGCTGTGGTTTTTTGGGTGAGATGTTCTACTACGGTGAGGGAGTGGAACAAGACCATTCAATCGCTGCCGAACTCATACAGAGATCCTGCGACGCCGGAATCAGCTCCACTTGTTTCGACCTTGCCCTAATGTACACGAATGGCCTAGGTGTGTCTCAGGACGACGCCGTAGCCGCTTCGTATCACGAGAAAGCTTGTAGCGGTGGCGAGTTGCGGGGCTGCTTCAGCCTCGGCACAATGTATTCATATGGCATCGGCGTTGCGCGAGATTCCGCCAGAGCCGCGTCCTTGCTTCAACAAGCATGTGTTGGCGGGCTGGCGGAAGCCTGCCGTTGACACCTCCAGTTGCCGAAACCATGGATCCTACCGGACCGTAATGGGTATTTAGCATGGCGTCGGTCCCGCTGTCCTGCCAAAAGTCTTGGAGGAGAGCGAACAATGCAGAAGAGTAGTCTGAGGTTCCCCGTGATCGCTGCGGTCGCCCTGGCCGTGGTGGGAGCAACACCGACCGGATCGACCCCCGCAGTTTCCGACGACAATCCGGAACACGTCCAGCAGCAGGATCAAACCACCGTCTTGGTCCGCAACCACAACTCCTTGGACGTGGAAGTCGTAGCGGTCACCGAGCGCGGCAGACGGTTCCGTCTTGGAGCCGTATTCAGTGGTGCGGGACGCTCGTTCGATTTACCGCGAGACCTGTGCCAAGGCAACGACCCATTTCGGCTGAAGGTCTATTCGATCGGACGAAAGGTCGGACCGTCGGTGGTCAACCACTACTTGGAGGCAATCAAGACGCAGCCCTTATCGCCAAATGCCGGTGGTGAGATCGTTCTCCAGGTACAGAGTCCGCTTTCAGATTCGTATATCGATCGTGGAACGCCGGGGCGCAACTAACAACGTCTCGGGAACGCAGACAAAACAAATGCGGCGACCGGATTTCGGTTCCGGGCGCCGCATGTAGCACAGCTGAGCTGTTAGTGCTGCGCGGATCGTCGGGTGGCCTCCGACAATGTCAACAGGGCATTGACTTCCTGTCGGCACACTCGTGGGAGCAAACTGCCGAAGACCACGGTTAGCAAGATCGAAATCATTGCGAGCTGAGTCAGTGCAAGGCTCGTTCCGACTACGGCTATGTAGACAACGCTTCCAATCACCCCTAGGACACCCGACCATAACATCGCTGCGGCAAATCGCGATTTCGCCTCGACAGTTCTGAAATACGCATAAGCCTCCGGCGAGCGATGACTCAGGGCGAGTTTCCAGTCGTTGATGATCGGTTTGGGAATTACATCGGGTTTTCTGGGCGTAAGAGCGATTCCGTGCCTAACTTGGAATTGCAGTCGCTTCCTGGTGTCGCGATTCCTATCGGTGGCGCGCCTGCGGGGGCATTGTCTGCGTCCAATGTACAGAGTCGCAACCAGCCACTCGACCGGATAAGCCCGAAGGATGGTGCCAAAGAAGTATGAGACGAAGAGTACGCACAACAGAATCAACGGATTGCCCAAAGAATCTGAGATCATCCTTTCTATCTGCTGCAAGAGTGTGAGTTCGCCGACTGACAGTGTACTCCCCGACAACACCAGATACGTGACTATGAAGGTGAAGGCACCCGATGGTAGGACAGCTACGAAGTCGAGCGTGCCGAGCTTTGACAGAACAGACGCAGCTGGTACCCGAGTCGGGTGTATTGCGTTGCTCATTTTCGGTTCGGCGTTTTGTAACATCGGTTCGCTACCTCGGGTCGGTCATTCTTGATCCGATTCAGGGCAGCGATTATGCAACAATGTTTTTGATTCCGCTAGGGGTAGCGTGGAGACCCGAGATCAGGAGCCGGGCCCGTGAGACCGAGTGCGCGACATGCTTTCGGCGATGAGAGCGGCAACATCACAGGCCTCACAGCTCATGCGCCAAACGAGACCTACACTCCCTCCGCCTGCCAGCGGTCCTTCCTGGAGCAACTTCGCATTGCATCGCGGGCAGTTCGGTATCGCGTCCTGGTTGTCGAGCATGTGGCGAATCGCCCGTACTTCTTCGTGGGTGTAGGCTGCTTTTTCTTCCGTCATGGTACGCAAAAGGTAATGGTTCATGAGAGAATCGCCACGGCGACTTCAGTTTGAGAAGCAAAGAGGCGTCCAAGCCGACTAGTACAGCCCAGACGCCCCTTGGATGGTGGCGTAACCTGCCTACCGGCCGATCAGCCCCCTGTTTTCGAGCAGAGCATCTATTGACGGAGTGCGTCCGCGGAATGCCTCGTATAGTTCCATGCCGGGTTTTGTACCGCCCTTTGACAAAATGTGTTCACGGTACCGACTCGCGACATCCTGGTCGAATAGGCTGGTCTCTTTGAATGCCTGATAGGCGTCGGAATCCAACACCTCGGCCCAGATGTAGCTGTAATACCCTGACGAATATCCGCCCGCGAAGATGTGAGAGAAGTATGTGCTGCGGTAGCGCGGGATGATCTCGTCAATGAGCCCACGCCTGTTCATCTCCTCAATCTCGAACGCACGCGCATCATGCTCGACCGGCTCGGTCAGCGTGTGCCAACCCATATCCAGGTATGAAGCGGCGAGATACTCGATTGTCGCGAATCCCTGGTTGAACTGAGCAGCGTCATTGAGTTTCTGGATCAACTCGTCGGGAATTGGTTCACCTGTTTGATAGTGCTTCGCAAATGAACGCAGTACCTCGGGTTCACCGAGCCAATGCTCCATCATTTGTGACGGGAATTCGACAAAATCTCTCGGTACGGCCGTTCCGGAGAGTGACTCATAGGTCACATCGGACAAGAGACCGTGCAAGGCATGGCCGAATTCATGGAGCAAGGTGCTCGCGTTGTCGAACGAAATGAGTGACGGCATGTCGCCGGCCGGTGCCGGGAAATTGAAGTTGGTTGTGACGATCGGCTTGATATCGCCATCCAGCCGAGATTGTGAGCGAAGATCGTTCATCCATGCACCGCCGCGCTTGCTCGGACGGGCAAAGAAGTCCATGTACATGATGCCGATGTGGGTACCGTCCGCTTCCTTTACCTCAAACACTTGTTGGTCGGGATGCCACCTAGGCACGTCCGGCAGCTCAGTGAAGGTGATGCCGAAGAGGTTCGTGGCGATCTGGAATGCGCCGTCCCGTACCGCATTCACCTCGAAGTACGCTCTCACCAGCTGTTCATCAATGTCGAATCTTTCCATGCGCACTTTCTCAGCGTAGTGACGCCAATCCCAACCCTCGAGATTCCCCGACACGCCCTCTTGGCGCATCATCCTTTGCAGCGCTGTGCGCTCGTTTCTGGCAACTCGTAGGGCAGGAGCCCAGATCTGGTCAAGAAAGTCATAGACGCGATCTGGTGTCTCGGCCATGGCATCCGACAACACGAAGTGAGCGTGGGTTTCGTAATCCATCAACGAAGCCCGCTCGGCTCGCAGCGCGGCCATTCTGCTGAGAATGGTCTTGTTGTCTTGCTCGTTGTCGTTGTCGCCACGCATGGCGTAGCCCAAGAAAATCTCTCTACGCAATTCGCGGTTCGACGAATATTGCAGGAATGGGTTGATGCTGGGCCGATGCAGCGTGAACGACCAACCTCCTTCGTGTTCCCTTCTCACGGCCTCTTCTGCAGCCGCTTGAACCTGCGCTGGCATCAAGTCGCCCAGGTCTGCCGTGTCGGTTACGTGCAGCTCGAAATCATTGGTTTCAGCAAGGAGGTTTTGGGAGAAGTTCAACGACAAACCGGCCAACTCAGAGTTGATCTCCCGCAGCCGGTCTTGAGCCTCACCTTCAAGGTTCACGCCGCTCCTGACAAAGCCCTTGTGGGTTTCTTCGAGGAGCTTGAGTTGCTCCGGCTCTAGGTTCAGTTCCTCACGTTGGTCGTAGACCGCCTTCACACGCGCGTATAGATCAGCGTTGAGAGAGATGTTGTCACCATGAGCCGACCTCTCCGGTGCCAGTTCAGTGGCGATTTCCTGGAGCGTGTCGTTGGTGTGAGCGCCATTTACTGCGTTGAAGACTCGGGAGACTCTCCCGAGCTGCTCGCCGCTTCGTTCCAGCGCTTCGATGGTGTTCTCGAATGTCGCAGGATCGTGATTGTTCACTATCGCGTCGATTTCGGCAGCGTGTTCAGCCATCGACGTCCGAAAAGCCTCCAGATAGTGGTCGTTTTCGATCGCATCGAACGGTGGAACGCCGAACGGCGTGTCCCATTCTTCGAGCAGAGGGTTACCTGGCGAACAGGCAGACACACTAACCATGACGGAGAAGAGTGCCACAGCTACTGGTACGGACAACTTTGCTTTCATCGGACGACTCCTTGAATCGATCGGAGGTCAAAGGCATCTGCGAATGTACCCATTCAGGCCCTATGGTTGGACTGCTTCCCCAGTTTCGAGCGGTGCACCAACTAACATTACGGGCCCCGAAAACCGGCTCAACAGCGTTTCGATCGCAGCGGCGGGCAGCACCGAACTCGTGGTCGGAACCACCGCGACATTTGCACCGGAGGATCTAACGTTGCGAGCCAGGTCTGTAACGTTTTTCACCCATATGCGGCGAAACTCCAATGTGGGATCATGGTCTGGAAGCGCGTTTCCGGCCCTCTCTTCGATTTCTTCCTGGGTCAAGTCCACTTCTATGGGGCACAGGACCATAAGTGGAGTGCCGAGCGTTCGGGCGAGTTCGGCCGCCGCGTTGAGCGCAGAGTTCCCCGGTTCTGATCCATCGTAAACCACGGCCGGTGGGCCTGAAACACGGGCGACATGTGAAAAGAGCAAAACTACGCCGGCGCTCCCTGCCGCAATGGCTTTGGCATTAGTCCCCAATCCGAGAGTGGCGGCCACCGACTGCCCGCCCTTGCCCATGCTCAACATGTCGGCATTGCGGAGAGCCTTAAGTAGTTCTGCCTTGATGGGCCCTCGTGCGACCTGGAAAGAGGCTGTGAGGCGGAATCGCTCGGCGATGTACCACAGTGTGTTGCGAGCGCGATCGGCTTGGGATCTGAACTCACGCTCGAACTGATCGGGATTTATTGCTCGATGCGCGCCGGAATGTGAGCCCACCTCCCTAGCGAACGGCAGTGAGGCCATTCTCAAAAGGTTGGTGTCTTCCACGAACAAGCCGACAACCTCGGCTCCCCAAGCCGACGCGAGCTCTGCCGTCGCCTCGAGGGCTGCCACGCTCGTCGGGGATCCGTCGATGGCTACGACGATTCGTCGAAACTGCATCACTCTGCCTCCGAAGCTGGAGGAGGCGTGACGGTGGCAGCGGAACTGTCGAAAGCGCGACGTTTCTCCGCCATCGCGGCGAGTTTGTCGACCACCAGCCGGTTGAACGATCCTTCGGGGTAAGCGCCCGATTCGTCCTTGAGGGCGGTGGTTTGTCCGGTGAGTAGCTCTATGCCTTCGTCGATTGTCTCGATTGGATAGATATGGAATTGATTCGACGATACTGCCTCGACGATGTCGTGTCTGAGCATGAGGTGTCGCACGTTTGAAGCTGGTATGATCACACCCTGGGTGCCCGTGAAACCCTTGGCTTTGCAGACGTCGAAGAATCCCTCGATCTTCTCGTTGACGCCTCCGATGGCCTGCACAAATCCGTGCTGATTTACCGAGCCGGTCACAGCCAGATCTTGCCTCAACGGCACACCTGTTATTGCCGACAGTAACGCGAAACACTCGGCTGCAGACGCACTGTCGCCGTCCACGCCCGAATAGGATTGCTCGAATACAATGCTGGCCGAGAGTGAGAGCGGGCTGTCGGATGCGTAGTTCGCGCCCAAGTACGCTGAGAGAATCAACACTCCCTTTGAGTGCAGTGGACCACCCAACTCCACCTCGCGTTCGATGTCCACAACGTCACCTTGTCCGACACGAACTCTTGCAGTGAGACGGTTGGGGCGGCCGAACGCCAGATTTCCGAATGCGATCACGGCCAGGCCATTAATCTGGCCAACTTGCTTGCCTTCCACATCTATCATGATCGTGCCGCGTTCGATCTGTTCGTACGTGCTTTCCCGAATTCGATCGGAGCGGTGGATCTGTGTGTCAATCGCCTTCTGCACATGTGATGCGGAGACAACTCCGCTGTCGGCGTCGCCGGCCCAGTAGTCCGCTTCGCGCAACACGTCGTGAATGAGTCCAATACGGGCGGTCAGCTTGCCCTGGTCGCCCGCGAGTCGTGTGCTGTGTTCGAGAAGGTGTGCCATTGCGGATTTGTCGAATGGTCTCAAACCGTCTTCCCGCGCCAGCATCGCGAGCACGCCGACGTAGCCGGTGCAGTTTTCCTCGGTTGCATCCATGCGCTCGCCAAAATCAGAGGCCACCTTGAACAGCTCTTCGAAGTCGGGATCCTGTTGGCTCAGCAGGTAGTAGAGCATTGGGTCGCCGAGGAGTACCACCTGAACGTCAATCGCGAGCGGCTCGGGCACGAGGGACATCGAGCTCATCATGTTCATCGCCTGTGCGGGCGACTCTATTCGAAGGCGTCTCGAATGTAGTGCGCGCTTCAGCGTTTCCCATGCGAAGGGCGCTTGGAGTAGTCGGTGAGCGTCTACCATCAAGTACCCACCGTTTGCACGAAACAGCGAGCCGGCCTTTATGTGAGTGAAGTCCGTAAACATGCCGCCAAACCGAGCGCTGTGTTCGATGCGTCCAACCAGGTTGTCGTATGTGGGATTGTCCTCGTAGATCACGGGAGCTTGGGTCATGTTGCAGTTGTCGACCACGACGTTCACGTGGTATCTCCGTAGCGAGATGGAGGGTGGCTGCGCAGCGTTTGGCCCAGCTGCGCCGTCCTGCATGGGCATTTCGGATTCCACCAAATCCCGCGCGTGCTCCACCACATCTTCTTGCATGGCATCCAGATACGCTGACACCTGCTCGAACTCTTCGTATTTGTTGCGTACCACTCCCAACAGATCTCCTACTGCCAGGCCGATTACCTCGCGCTCCAGCTCACGTACCTTCTCTTGCCGTTCCCGATCCCAACTGGGCATCTCTCGCAACGCCAACTGCACTTCTGTTTGGAATTTTTCGACGGTGTCTTGAATCGCCTGCTGCTCCTCTGGCGGGAGCTGTTGAAAATCCTCTCCCGACATGACCTCGCCATCCCGGGTTGGAGCGAACGCGATTCCGGACGGGCTACGCATCAACACCAACCCTTCTTCCTTTGCGCGTGCCTCGACCTCCTGTAGTTCCTGGCGCGGCCGTTCCTTGAACTCATCCTCGATCACCTGACGCCTGGTCTGGTACTCCTCGCTTTCGAATGCACCGCGCAGCGCCGAACGGAGGTTTGCGTTCAGCTTCGCCATTTCCTTGCGAAGCTTCCTTCCGGTCCCGGCTGGCAGGATGATTATGCTTGGTTCGTCTTTGCGGTCGAAGTTGTGTACGTAGCAGACGTCGGGCGGCGCTGGGCGCTTCTCGGCACGCTTTCGTAGATGGTTCTCCACGAGCGAGTGTTTGCCGGTTCCAGATGCGCCAAGGGCAAAAACGTTGTACTCGGCTCGGCCTATTCCAGTCGCGAACTCTATCGCCGCGACGGCCCGCGGTTGTCCAACGGCGTCCACCTGGTCTTCGAGCTCGGCTGAAGTTTCAAATCCAAGGGCTTCGGGGTCGTAGCTGCGGCGCAGTGCCGCAGGTCCAAGTTCCTTTGTAGTTGCCACACTCTCTCCGAAACAAAGCTGTGAGTAGTGAGTGGTGCGCTGTGAATGGGAGCCTTTACCACAGAAGCTCAGGGGGCCCTGGGCGGCGGCTCTGCGCGCGCATCTAACTTACCCTCGGTGACGTTGTGGTAGAACCGCTGCGTCGGGTACGCGAAGTCGATGTCGTTGCGCTCTCCGATGGCATCGAGTATTGCCTCCCAGATGTCCTGGGCTGTGGCGCGTCGCTCACGCGGGTTGCACAGATAGCGCATGGTAAGAAGCACTCCACTATCCGCCACGCTCGTGTACACGATAGGAGTGAGCTTGGAATACGAGATCAAGAACTTCTGGTTCGCTTGCTGCACGGACTGTGAGGCGCCTCTGGCGACGTTGCCCGCGTGTTTCTCCATAACCTCCTCGAGAATTTCCTTTGCTCTCTTCCAGTTGCTCTCAAACGTGACCAAAACAGGTAGCTCATCCCAGATGTACTCGAACCCCTTGGAGTAGTTGGCCAGAACCTCGGTGAGCACCATGCCATTGGGGATGTGGATGATTCTCCCGGTGCTCTGTTCCGCGTCCACCCAATTGCCTATCTCGAGGAGCGTGAACTGAAAGACGCGTATGTCGATAACGTCTCCCCTGTAATCTCCAATCTGTATGCGGTCACCTACCTCGAGCGGCTTCCGCCACAAAATGAACGCCCAGCCGGCGAAGTTGACGACGAGGTCCTTGAGAGCGATTGCCAGGCCGGCAGATAGCAGACCGAGGAAGGTTGCGAGCGACTGAAGCCCCTCGAACCAGACGCGTCCAATTACCAATGTGCCGATTGTTACGACGACATAGAGAGATGTCTTTCGGATCCGGTAGCGGATGCGTATATCGGTGATTCGGCGCCAGAGGACGGCCATCAGGAGTTTGCGAGCAATCCAGAGGACCGCCACGACCAGTATTGAAGAGAGAAGCCTGCCCTGAACGTAGGGCGGAATTCCTAGAGTCTGCTGAAGCCACTCGGTAAGTGCGCTCAACGGTTCAAGCTCCCGCTCGTCCTGAAGAAACTCCCACAACTAAGTATGCAGCGGAATGTTGGGTGGGGCCAGGTGAATGCTCCCGCACACCGCCCGGCTTTGCACCGGGCGGCGGCGAAGCATAAGCCGTCCCTACATTCTTCCTTCCACCAACCTCGTCGTGAGCTGAGTGGGTGCCATCAGCTTGAAGATCGGCACCAGCGGTGGGCCCTGCGGTCCGCGCCGCATTCCCATAGGTCCGGCGGGGCGATCTTCCTGAGCGGCATTCGGGTCGCGCGGCCGCGGAAGCCATGCGTTCATGGTGTTCCAATAGATCACGTTGTCGTCAGTCTCAGGCTCGAGCATGTGGCCGACCAAACGGCCCAGGAACTGGGCTGTTGGAACCACGTAGCTTCCCACGGGGAAATGATGGCGCACGTTCAGTACCTCGCCCACTTCCACCCTCGTGGCTGAGGCATGGTTGTACGCCCTCTCGTGCGAGACTCCGGCAACGGTGTAGGCTTGAACATCCAACGAGTCTGCTTCGGTCATGACTTCAACCGTGATTTGGTGTCGTCGGAGCAATGCCACCGCGTCGACAGCGTCTCGCGGAAGTATGTATGCCCATGGGCGTGCGCGTGTCTTGGTGGCCACCGGCCTCTTCATGATTTGTGCTCCGGTGACTTCGATTGTGTCCACCGGGGTGCCGGGTGGGACATTCCGACCCATGCCGGTAATGATGGTGTAATCCACCGTGTAATCTTCAGGAGCGTATTCCATTTCAACGGCGATCTCACCGCTGGGTCCGGTACCCATTGCGATGGTCTCCATGCGGGCTTCGTTAACGAGTTGCATCACTTCATCAGGATGATTCGCTGCGTACTCCGCGACCGCCAAATTGCCGAGGTACCCCGCCCGCGCTCCGTCCTCGAGTTCCTGCCCAGGAGCCTCGAAGAGTATGCCTATCGAATTGATGAACCCACCGTAGTTACGGCCAATTCGAGCCTGAAAATTGCCTACTCGCCAGCTCTCCTCAGAGCCGCCCGAGTAATACCAAGACCGAAGACCCTCGGCCTCGAGCCTGGAGTCAATCGAGGGGAAGATCTCCTGGTCGCAGAGCAGGGTTAGGTCCCGTGCCGGGTCGAAGTGGCTGGGGCACTGATAGCAGAGATTGTACGGACGCGAACCGCCGTTGTGTGAGTCCACGAACATGTGAGGCCGCCACCCGGCCATGAGCTCGCCGACATAGTGCACCATCTCGGGTTGCTCGAGCTTCACATAGTCGCGGTTCAGGTCGATTCCCCAGGAGTTACCCCGCTCGCCACGCACTGAAGCCTCGTAGCCATCGGGATTGATCTGAGGAGCGACGATCACGGTGACCTTGTCCAGAAGATCGTTGGCTGGCGTTCCACGCGTGGCCAGATCCCGCATCAGAATCAGCAGGCCTTCTCTGAAGGTACGCTCGCCGCCATGGATGTTTGCGGCAAGGAGAACAATTGGACGACCCAACGCCCACGCCTCCCATGGCTCACTCACCAGAGGGCGACTGAACACCGCATAAGGAATCTCGCGACCCTGACGGGTCGTTCCGTAGGAACTCAGGCGCATGTCGAAACTGACACCCCGGAGATCCTCCAGGTATTCCCACATTGCCGCGTGGTTTGTGTACGACTCGAATCCGGACATTTCCGCAGCCGTTTGCGGATATCCGGCTTGAGGAGGGGTCCAGGCCAGCTGACCCCAGGTAGGGGAGGTCGAAACGGCCAAGAGGAGCATTCCCAAGAAACAAGTGCGGAGGTTTGCCAAGGGTACTTTCGGAAATTCTGAGAGCATGCTCGATCCTAGTTGAATTGTGTGGTTGGCGGATTGTAAGGTGGGCTGCCGGCTTCCCGCAAGCACGTGCTTGCCGGCCGTGTGTCTTGCATTCCCAGGCCGCTCCAGCATCTTGCTTCGCATCACACCGAAACAAACGGGAGAAACAGGGGCATGCCCCAGAACTCAGACGTAATCGTCATCGGAGCCGGGCTTATCGGCTGCGCAACCGCATTTCACCTGGCCCAACGTGGGGTGAAGGTCACCGTTCTGGAGAAGGAGACCATTGGAGCAGGAGGGACCGGACGGTCGTCTGCCATTGTACGCCAACACTACTCCAACGAACTGACAGCCCGAATGGCGCTGCACGGGTTGCGAGTATTTCAGGAGTTTGACGAAAGGGTGGGGGGCGAATGCGAATTTCGGGAAACCGGGTGGGTCACCATCGCGTCCGCAGATGACCTCGATGGAATGACTGCAAATGTGGAGTTGTTGCAGAGTTACGGCATTAACACAGAACTGCTCACCGCCGCCGACCTGCAGGCAATGGTCCCAGGGTTAGATACCGGAGACCTTGCCGCCGTCGTACACGAGCCCGAAAGCGGGTACGCCGATCCTCACCTGACGCTCACCGGGTACGCTGATGCGGCAAGGCGTCTCGGCACAAAGATTGTTCAGAATTCCAAGGTTACGGGCATCCGGTTCACCAGCGATAAGGTCGTGGGCGTAGAAACACGCGACGGGAACTACGACGCTCCCGTGGTCGTGAACTGCGCCGGCCCCTGGGGCGCCCAAGTAGCGGCGATGGCCGGCATTTCTGCGCCGATAACGTGCTCGCGCGTTCAGGTTGCGGTGTTCCGTCGACCGGCGGAATACGCGGCTCATCCGATCGTGATGGACTTTCTGAACGGGATTTATCTGCGCCCCGAAACGGGGAACATCTCTCTGGTCGGGTCGATCGACCCCGCCGAGGCGAACGATGTGGTAGACCCGGACGATTTCCCCGAACATGCCACCACCGAATTTCTGTTCGAAATGGGCGAACAGTTCGTGAAGAGATACCCACCCATGGACGCGAGTGAGTGCATGGAAGGGTATGCGAGCATCTACTCCATCACTCCGGACTGGCACCCAATCATCGACGAAGTGCCTTCGGGAAGCGGCTGCTACATATGCTCCGGGTTCAGCGGGCACGGATTCAAGCTGGCCCCTGCGGTTGGCCTCATGACGGCCGATCTGATATTGAAAGAGAGCGAGCCCGAGTTTCCCTGCCACATGTTTCGATTCGATCGTTTTGAAGAAGGAGACTTGGTGAGGGGGAAGTACGAGTATTCGATTACGGGGTGAGTCGATGTGAGTGGGAAGTCGTGAGTCGTGAGTTGTGAGTTGTGAGTGGGGTGGTAGGGCCTACTCACTACTCCACTCACCACTCACTACCCACTGAAAGAGGTCCTCAATGACGCAAGAGAAACACCACATAGTCATCGGCGCCGGTGTCATCGGTGTCTGCATCGCCTACTACCTCGCAAAACGCGGCGCGAGAGTCACCGTCTACGATAAAGGCGAGATTGGTAAGGGCGCTTCGTACGGGAATGCGGGAGCCATAGCCCTTGGCCACTCCCCTCTCAACAAGCCGGGGCGTGTGAAGCAGGCCATGAAATCGGTCTTCGACCCCCTCAGTCCACTTCACGTCGTTCCACGCTTCGACCCGGAACTGATCCGATGGTTCTGGGCCTTCCGCAGGTATTGTAGCGAGGAACGACTACACGACGCGATGAAGCTGCTGGGCTCGCTGGGGCATGTAACCGGTGAGCTGTTCGAGCAACTCGTAAGTGAAGAGCAACTCGACTGCAACTACACACCTGGGGGCTACTACGAGGTCTACAAGACGGAGGCTGGGTTGACCGCAGCAAAGCGGGAGGCAGCCATGACAGCGCTCCACGGATATCATCCCGAGACAGTGTCGGGTGAAGCGCTGCGCGACCTCGAGCCAGCGATCCAGGAAGACATCATTGGTGGCGTGCACTTCAAAGACTCGGCGACCATCGACCCGTTTCGATTCGTGGCCGGCCTTGCCGGCGCCGCTGAGAAGCACGGTGTTGCTTTCAGGGAGAATTGCGAAGTGAGCGAGGTGCTCTTGCAGCGTGGCTCGGCAGCTGGTGTTCTGGCCGATGCCGAAAGGGTGCCGGCGGACGAAGTAATCGTTGCGGCTGGAGCCTATTCGAAGGCGCTAACGGACAAACTCGGGTTACTAACCCCCCTCCAGGCCGCAAAAGGATACAGCGCCGACAGGGAACTTTCCTCACCCGGCACGCCGAATCTCGGAATCACGTTCATGCTTGGCGAACGGTCGGTCTACTGCACGCCCATGGGCCCTTTTCTCAGGCTTGCCGGTACCCTCGAGTTCTCGGGTTTGAACCAGGACATTCGTGCTCATCGCCTCGCGCAGCTGACCAACTCGGCGAAACAGTATGTGAGGGGAATGGAGGACGTTGGGTCTGGAACGGAGTGGTGCGGGTTGCGTCCCTGTCTACCGGACGGATTTCCGGCAGTGGGCCCGGTGCCCGGAATTGAAGGAGTTCATGTCGCTACCGGCCACGCGATGCTTGGACTCACGCTGGGGCCGATCACCGGACAATTGATGGCCGAAATGATTCTCGACGGTACTCCGTCGATGGAAATAAGTGCGTTCAGGGTAGAAAGATTCGAATAAGAAACGGCCGACGTTTCTCAACGTCGGCCGCTATGGCTCTCAGAAATGCCGCTACCTACTCGCCTTCGACGATGATCAAAAACGGCGAGGCACTCCAGAATTCGACGGGCGACGTGATACGCAACGGGCCGTAGATGTTGCCGTCCTCATCCGGTGCATTTTCGAGGTAGGCGAGATTGTGGTGCGATACGATCTTGTACGCTGCTTCGGGATTCGGTACCGGGATTTCGCTGATCTCTCGGCTGTCCACCGCGGTGAAGACCGACGGATCGAGATTCGTGGCCGGCACCAATGTCTGACCGCTCTTGCCAAAGATGAACAACACTCGCGCGCCACCCTTCTTCTCGATGATCCCGCGCTCGATCAGTTCTTCTTCTGTGGCAATCGTGTAATAAACCGTTGACGCCTCATCCAACTCGCCCTCGAGGTCGTCTATGTTTGTAGCGAGCCTGTCTGTTTCGGCCTCGAGTTCGGTCACCTGGTCGGTGAGTGCGGCAATGTTCTCGCGGTGAGTTGCCAACACGCCCTCGTAGTTGGCGATAGTGCTTTCCAGGGTGTTGCGGAGGCTGTCAGAAAGCTGAGTCAGCTGGCCGATTCTCCAGCGATGCTGACGCAACCGCTCTTCTGATTGCTGCAAGCGGTCGTCGAGCAGCCGAATCTTTCCAAGAATCGAGTCGCGTGATGCTGCCACTGGCGATTCGGCAGCAATGCGTAACTCCTGCCCTTCCAACTCCACTGCGGCCAACTCGGCACTGATTTCACTCATAACCTGCGCGTACTCGGCAACGGCACCCAGTAGAGTGTCCTGCTGCGCTGTCACGACCTCCAACTGTGCGAGCTGCTGCTGGATTTCCTCAGACGGCCCGCATCCCGCGACGATCAAAGATGCCGCTAGGATCCAGCCTGTTGTTCGTGCGTCAAAGTGCTTCCCCAACATCGAATACTCCTTACATGAAAATCAAAAAGTGTGTCATTTGGCCCGATTTCGGCCGTACAATAGTAATCACCCGTGCCATTATCGGTGAAATCTTTCTTTTCATTGTTACTAGTCGGTATTTGGCTAAAGTGTTCCAACTCCCCCTCGGGATCGCCGCCAACAGAGAGGGGCCAGCCCTTTGTCTTGGAACCGGCCCCCATGATTGTCCCGTTGTTGGTTTAGCTGTCTGTCAACAGTTCGAACGTGTCTCGCGCGATCAGAAACTCTTCGTTTCTGGGGATCACGTATGCGGCCATCCGGGAGCCGTCTTTGGATATTTGACCCGCCTGTCCATCGTGTGCCGCATCGTTGAGTTCGGTGTCCAGCTCGAGCCCGATGCAATCTAGGCCTCTGCAAATGCGCTCCCGGATATTGGGAGAATTTTCTCCTATTCCGCCGCTGAACACCACCGCATCTGCACTGCCCATCTCCGCCAGATAGGCGCCGATGTACCGTTTGGCCTGTGCACAGAAGATATCGATTGCCAATGTCGCCCTGCGATCCTGGTGCTCGGCCTCTTCCTCGAGAAGCTCACGCATATCGTCGGTCAGTCCGGAAATGCCAAGCAGCCCAGATTGCTTCTGTAGCAGTGTGTCGATCTCGGATGTCGTCATCCCCTCCTTCACGGTCAGATACTCGATCAATGATGGATCTATCGTGCCCGATCTAGTGCCCATGACCAGGCCCTCGAGGGGCGTGAATCCCATCGATGTGACGAACGAATTCCCCTCTTTGATACCGCAGGCCGAACACCCTTCGCCCAGGTAAATCGTGATGATGTTCACATGCTCGCGCTTCATGCCCATCATCTTCCGGTATCGAAATGCCAAGTAACGATGGGCAGTCCCATGGAATCCGTAACGACGAATCTTGTGACGTCTGTAGAGCTGGTACGGAATTGCGTACAGATACGAGGCCTGGGGCATCGTAGAGTGGAAGCCGGTGTTGAACACCGCTACTTGCGGCACCCCTTCACCGAGTAGCTCCATTGCGGCGCGTATACCGTCGAGGTTCGCCGGATTGTGAAACGGCGCCAACTCGATGCAGTCCTCGATCTTCTCCATGACTTCGTCGTCGATTCGGACCGGCCTGCGGAAATGTTCGCCACCATGCACGACTCTGTGGCCTACAGCGTGTATGTCGCCGAGAGAGTAGACCTTGTCGACACCCGAATCCCGGGAGATGATCCAACGTAAAATGCAGTCGATGGCGGCGCGGTGATCGCGGAGAGATTCGGCCCGCCTCACTTTCGCGTGGCCTTCCGCCTGAAACGTGACCAGCGCCTGACCGCCTATCCTCTCGATCATGCCGCGCGCGATACGGCGGTCGGTGTCTTGCTCGATGAGCTCGCGGTCGGTCTCCAACATCTGGAACCTGACCCTCGATGCATCACAGTTCAGGACGAGAACATTCATGTATCGACTTCCTCTATTTCTCTTCCGGTATTGCCTGGTAATAGTCTGACCAGCGCTGATCGATGTCAGACAGCGCACGGAACGTGTCTCTAGCTATCAGCAGTTCTTCGTTGGTCGGGATGACGTACGCATGAAGTGTGCTCTCGTCTGTCGTGATCTCGCCATGCTCCCCAATCCCGATAGCGTTGTTGCGCTCTGCGTCGAGAGACAGGCCCAATGCTTCCAGCCCCGTGCAGATCCGCGCCCTGACTTCGGGCGATCTCTCTCCCATCCCTGCACTGAATACGATCGCGTCAGCACCACCCATCTCCGCCACGTAGGCACCGAGGTAGTGCTTGATGCGCCTACTGAAGATCTCTATCGCCAATATCGCGCGACGATCCTGGTTTTCCTCTTCTTCCTCCAGCAACTCGCGCATGTCGCTGGTCAAGCCCGATACACCGAGGAGACCCGACTGCTTGTTGAGCAACGTGTCGACCTCGGAAACGCTCATTCCTTCCTTGATCGTGAGGTATTCGATCAATGACGGATCGATGTTCCCGGCCCTCGTACCCATTACGAGGCCCTCGAGCGGAGTGAAACCCATTGAGGTGGCAAATGACATTCCACCCTTGATCGCGCAGGCTGAACATCCGTTGCCCAGGTGCAGTGTAATGATGTTGACCTGGTCGGGTTCGATACCATGGATCTTTCGGTAGCGATAGGCCAGGTACCTATGCGACGTTCCGTGAAAGCCGTAGCGCCTGATCTTGTGCCGGCGGTACAACTGATAGGGTATTGCATATAGGTACGATGTTTGAGGCATCGTCGAGTGGAACGATGTGTCGAACACCGCAACCTGCGGTACACCCTCACCGAGCAACTCGGTGGTTGCTCTGATTCCCTTCAAGTTGGCGGGGTTGTGAAGCGGAGCGAGATCGATGCAGTCTTCGATGCCGTCGATTACCGCTTCGTCGATTTTCACCGACTGTTTGAACTGCTCACCGCCGTGTACCACTCGATGCCCAACTGCTTGAATGTCTGCGAGCGATGTGATGTTATCGATGTGTGATGACCGTGAGACTATCCACCGCAGTATCGCGTCGATTGCGGCGCGATGGTCGCGCAATGGTTCGGCTCTGCGTTCTTTCGGCTGGCCTTCGGCTTGGAATGTAACCAGCGCCTGCCCGCCAACACGCTCGACAATGCCGCTTGCAAGTCTGCGGTCGGCATCGTCTTTGATCTTGTCCAAATCGGTGTCAACGATCTGGAACTTCACGCTCGACGAGCCGCAATTCAAAACGAGTACGTTCATTTTCTTCCTCTTTCAACCACCGAATCTTCTCTCAATCGAATATCGGAGAATATTCGCTCTCTCTTATCGGTTGAGTGTTGTCATGTCGTTATCGAGAATCGCCTGAAGCCGAGTTACATACTCAGATAGCCGTTCCCTGAGCTGTGAGAGCCTCGTGTATGCATGGTTGCCGGGCCGTTGATCGGCGCGATTGGTCATGCCGTTGAGATATCCAATTTGTGAGATGAGCATCGGAGTTTGATATCGGCCTTCCGCAGTCACGAAATAGGAGCGGAGTGCAAGCAGCTTGCTTGTCGCAGTCTCATTGCTCCCACGAGCCACCTCGAGGGCTGACTCCAAGCGGTGCAACACCATCTTTGCCTCGCTCGTGAAGTCGCGAACCTCCAGGTTGAACGCGGTTTGTGCCTCCAGATCTGCCTGCGCTATACCGTCCGCAATCGCTCGGGGGTCGATCTGCAGGTCGAAGTCGACAGCCCCAATGACTTCATCTCCGACAGACAACCGCGCCCGATACGACCCCGGAGCAACCATCGGCCCGCGCCGGCCGGCGGCTCGAGGGTTCGCGTCCCACGGGCCAACGTGGCGCATATCCCAGTTGAAACGATGCATGCCGGCTTCGGCTGCCAACCGTGGCCCGCCGAGCCATTCCAGCTTGATCCCGCCCATACCTGTTTCTGCCGGTATTTCTCCACCAACGGTCGGGGCGTCGCTGGGGAATCCGCGCACTAGAGTACCGCCGGCATCTAGGATTTCGAGAGTCACTGGGTCTGTAGGCGAGGCGCTCAGATAATAGTCGATCTGTGCCCCTCCCGAAGGGTATCGTGGACCTCCCGATGGGCGGCCAAATCCCCGCGACGAGTGAGCCCGATATGCATCGCGAGGCTGAAATAGGTATGCAGCTGCCGAAGCAACGTCGGCACTCAACTCGTGCAGCGGCGTCACGTCGTCCATTATCCAAAACGACCTACCCATCGTCGAGAGCACGAGGTCTTGGTTGTGTACCTTGATATCGGTTATAGGCGTTGCCGGCAGGTCCTGTTGGAACGATTGCCAGTGCGCCCCGTCGTCAAACGAGATGAACATCCCGAATTCGGTGCCGGCGTACAGCAGACCCTCGCGGTCCGGGTCTTCCCTTATAGCTCTGGTCGGATAATCGGCGGGGATCCCGTTGATCCCGGTTGTCAGACGGGCCCATGTCTGACCGTAGTCATCGGTACGGTAGATGTAAGGCTGAAAGTCGTCGAGCAGATACCTGTATATCGCCACATACGCCTTGGCAGCATTGTGGGGCGAAGGATCGATGGTTTGCACGCGACCGTGAGGTGGCAGATCGGGCGGCGTCACGTTGTTCCACGTGGCTCCGCCATCTCGAGTCACATACACCGGACCGTCGTTCGCACCGGTCCAGATCACTCCAGGCTCCAGCGGCGATTCCTCGATCGCGTAAATCGTGCTGTGGAACTCTTCACCCGTGATGTCGCGGGTGATTGGCGATCCGGAAATGACCTGTGTCGCCGGATCGAACGCCGTGAGGTCGGGCGATATGGTCTCCCAAGTCATACCCCCATCCGTGGTTTTGTGGAGGTACTGGGAGCCATGGTAGACGATGTTGGGATCGTGCGGCGATACCTCGATAGGCGACACCCGCTGGAACCTGTAGTCCAGGTCCCGCGGATTGTGGCCGTACATGTTTCCGGCGCCCACATAAAACTGCATCTCCTGGCCGGTTGTCTTATTGTAGCGTCCGAACCGGCCCTTGCAGTTCGAGTAGACGATGTTGTGGTCTCCCGGCTTTGGTACGGCAGGTCCGGTCTCACAGCCGCCGATCGCTCGCCAGTAACCGATGTGGCCTGCTTCCGAGGAATAGGGGGGGGCGCTCGGCACCATGATGGTCGTGTTGTCCTGCTGCCCGGCATAAAGCCAGTATGGGAATTGGTCGTCGATATCCACCTGATACAGTTCGGCTGTAGGCTGGTTCAACTGAGTGGACCAGGTCACGCCGCCGTCCCGAGTAACATTGGCCCCGCCGTCATTGCACTGCACGTAGAGGTCGGGATCGTTGGGATTGATCCAGATGTCGTGGTTGTCACCGTGAGGTGTAGACCGGCGTTGCCAGGTTTCTCCCCCATCGACGGACTTGAAGAAACCAGTGCTATTTACATAAAGGACGTCTGCGTCCGACGGATCCGCATCTATGTTGAGGTAGTAGAACGGGCGATCGAGGAGGTTGTATTGCGTCGTGACCAGCCGGAAGCTGGCTCCGCGATCGTCGGACCTGTACATGCCGCCCTCACCTTCGGGCGCTTCATACAACACGTATAGGCGGTCTGGGTCTGCTCTGGACACTGCGAGGTCGGTCTTACCCCTGATACCCCGAGGCAAACCGTTGGTGAGTTCGGTCCAGGTGTTTCCGCCGTCCGTAGACTTGTACACGCCTCCTTCGTTTGCTCCGCTGATGATCGTCCAGGGCTTCCGCTCGGCGCGCCACATCGATGCGTATATCTCGAGCGGGTTGTCGGGAGCAAACTCGATATCCACCGCCCCGGTGCTATCCGATACGAACAATACCTGTTCCCAGTTCGCGCCGCCGTCAGTCGAGCGATACACGCCTCGGTCGGGGTTGGGTCCGAAGGCGTGACCGATGGCCGCGACGAAAACGACGTTAGGATCCCGCGGGTGGACTTCTACTGCACCGATTTGTCCCACATCGCGGAGGCCAACAAAGGCCCACGTTCGGCCTGCATCAGTAGACTTGTAGACGCCCCGACCGGTTATCACGTTGCTCCGGATACCGTCCGACCCGGTTCCCACGTACATGATCTGCGGGTCGGAGTCGGCCACCTGTATCGCTCCTATCGATGCTGTCTCGAAGAATCCGTCGGAAACGTTGCTCCAAGTCTGTCCGTAGTTGGTCGTCTTCCAGACGCCTCCGCCGGTCGCACCCATGTAAAAGGTGCCGGGCGCTTCGGCTATGCCTGTGACAGTCGTCGCGCGCCCGCCTCGGGTTGGGCCGACCATCCGGTAGCTGAGGTCCTCGAATAGAGCAGGGGAGTACACCTGATTCTGGTCTGCCGGCTGAGCGCCGAGTACACCTGCCGAAACAACGCACATGCAGATGCTCGCCAGCGCTATTGTGGAAACGGACGTTTTCATTGAAGCACCCCAAGTGAAGTTCTGAATAGAGTTGTCAGATAGTCTGCACCAGACATCGGATTGGGGCAAGCGGCAAGCACCCGGAAGCGAGGGGTGGTGCGTGCCGTGTGTGGTGAGTCGTGAGTAGTGAGTTGGCCGCAGGTCAACTCACCATTCACCGCTCACCACTCTCTAGCTGCCTAGTTCCTGCCTACATCCAGGTTCCCGTGATGCAGCATCGCATTGAAAACAAGAGCGTAAGACCCTAGGGTTTCACTGCGCCAGAATGGGTTGAAGCTGAACAGTATTACGTGTCCCTCTCCCAGCTTTGCGTCTACGAGGGCTGGAGCGTTGGCCATTTCCTGCCCGTTCCGGATACCTCCGCTTATCAGAAGCTCCGTCGCGTCCCCATGGAAGGCAAAGATCGTTCTGTAGTTCGGTCGCGACACCGAAGCGGTGCGCCGCGTCTGACCCGCGGTGTCTTGGCCGGACTCACGAAACTCCGCGACACTCGCCTCGCCCAAGTTGCGTGGGCGACCTTGCACGATGTCCTCATCGTTGAGACCACCTCTACCGGTCCGCCGCGCGGTAGTACTTCCCTCTGCACCCATGTCGCCCGTAGGACCACCGCCAAACCCACCAAAACGACGCATTCCAAAGCTCGCGGCGGTGAAGACCGGAGCCGTATTGAAGTAGACACCCAAGTCTTCGCTGTAGCCGTAAGCCAGAGGGCTGTTCTCGTCCTTCAAGTCGGCACGATACACTCCGCCGCGAGCCCAAAGGTTCGGAGTCTGCTTGACCTGGATCCCTCTCGACAATCCAAAGTGGATGGGCAGGGAGGTGCTGTTGGCGATTGCCACAAACGTACCGCCTGCCTCGATGAAGTTTGCCAGATTTAACACGCCCCGCAGCTCCAAGCCGCCCCTCATGTCGTCGGTCTCGTCGATGCGGCCGATGTTGGGGGTGAGGTCCGTTGCTTTCCAAACGATTGGTTCATTCCCAGACAACCCCTGCACGATGCTCAGGGCGTTGTCGGAGGATGGGCCCATGACGATCACGTCATATCTGCTAAAGAGGTTAGGCTCGTCGCGCACATCGTGGACTGAGATGTAGTCATAGGGTATCTCGTACTCATCCAGGCCCATGCGCAGCCAGCCTTCAGCCTGGGTCGATTGCCAAGTGTGCATCACGGCAACACGCGGAGTTGTGATTCCGTGAGTGGGAACATCCGGCATGGATGACAAGCCATATGCCGTGAAACCGTTTTCGATTCCAGCCTGTTCCAACGTCTGACGCAAATCCGCAGGGTTGCCATCGGCCGGAATCAAAAAGCTCCCGGCATTGAACCCATTTTCGCCGCTTTCAAACGACTCTTCGGCTGCCATAATTCGGAGTCCGCCATGTTGAAAAACGAACTTTGCGAGGTTGTTGTCGGCGTTGTAGTTGACTGCGAATACCGTAGGTGAGCCGCTCGATTCAACACCGCCGGGCGCGGTGACCTCTCGGTTCACCAGAGACATGCGGGCCGATAGCACGTCGGTGTCTTCGATACGCACGGTCTCGGCATCGTAAAGCGGGCCGAGTGTCCATCCAACGTCGTCGTATGGTCTGGGATCGTTAGGGTTGTAATACTGTTTGTCCAACATCATGTCGGCCGCCCGAGAGAACGGCTGGTCGAGTCGAACCACGTAACTGCCGGCCGGAAACTCGGTTTCTTCGGCCGTAAATGCTCGATCTGCTCTATGGATCTCCACACCGTGTTTTTGAAGCAGTTGGAGAAGCCTGGCCTGCTGCCCGAGGCGCGGATCGCTCGCTGGGAATACATAGGCTGCGGGGCCTTCCGCCGTTGCCTTCGCCACTGAGCGCTGCGCCTTGCGGTAGTAGTTTCTGAGGAATTCCTCCCTATGTGTTGCCACGTAGTTCATTCCTATCAGAATTGCGCTTTGTTGCAGGTTCACGTTATTGCGGATCGACCACATCACCTCTCTGAGCGGTGTGTTCGGGCGAGACCAGCTGCGTTCTACGCGGGTCCTGAGGAGTCGAGTCGAACCGTCGCCGGCCCCCTGAGTCTCGTAAAACCTACCGATGGCATTGTGCATGTTTGCCATCCAAAAGGCGTAGTTTGGCCCCCAACCGTCATAGAAGTCGTAGGTGTATACGCCAGGTACGCCCAACGCCGTCATCTCGCGCACTTCGTGATATGCGATGTTGTTCCATTCGTTTATGACTATCGGGTCGACCCAGGCGTTGTATGGGCCCCTTCCGGTTGAGGTGTAGAGGTGTGAAGCCGACTCGTGGAGATCGTGAAGTACTATCGGTCTGTACTCCAGGAAGGTCCGTGCCAAATGCTGTGACAAAGCCAAACCCAACGAGATCCCGTCGCGATTGTTGTCGTGTGCGACGTACTGACCCCAGTATGCGGGCCTCGAGGGGAAATTCACTTCGGACCCACGCCTTGGTGCCATTGCGAGATCGACCGTCTTTGCGCGCCCGTCCACCTCGAGCACAGGTGTGACCATGACGATCATGTTGTCCCTGATTTCCCGTACGAATTCCGTCTCTTCTACCGCCAAGCGATAGACGAGCTCCATCAGCATCTCGGGCGAACCGGTTTCAGTCGAGTGGATGGCGCCCGTGGCCCAATAGATGGGCTTACCGTCGGCGATCAGACGCTCTGCTTCGCCAGGGTCTGTGACCCGTGGGTCGCCGAGAGCAACCAGCGTTTCCTTGTATTCATCGAGCCGAGCAATCGATTCTTCGGCTGCCACGATTACGAGTATCAGCTCGCGGCCTTCCTCAGACATCCCCATAGACAGCACTTCCACCCGAGGTGATGCTGCAGCGACAGCCCTCATGTACGCGTTTATCTCGCTGGGGTAAGTCAGCACATCCGCAGCTCCGGCTATGTGTCCCAAAACGTCGAGAGGCGTCGGAACGGTCTCCGATGCGGGAAGATGATCGACATACGGTGTGAGAAATGCGGATTCAGTCGTGAATGCGAGGATCTTTTCCGTGTACTCACGGTCCACGCGTTGAGCATTTGTGAACGTGGGCGTACACAAGGTCGCGACGGCGACAATGCCGAGCACAAAGGTCGAGGTTGTAGTTCGGCGTGAGTCTCGAGTCATGCGAGAAAATGAAGGATGCATCGTTCAGACTCCCAGTCGGAATGGTTGATACCGTATATACCTGCGGGACCGGAAAGGGCAAGACGGAAACGGAAAGGGTGCTCGCACTACCAATGATTTGTCACGACCGGTATTCTTCGACGCGTCACCACTGCATACGAACCCAATTATCCTGCCGTAACGGAGGTTTGATGAAAGCAACCAACGCCAGATTCGGTTTGCTGTTAGCGCCGCTTCTAGTTCTTGGGGGTTGTTCTGCCGGCGAGATGACGGACGAAGAAATCGCCGCACACGCCAACGAACTGCATGCGAGCCTGCTAACGATTGATACGCATGTCGACATCTCGTCGAATTTTGCCACAGCTGAATCCGACCCTGGGGTACGTGGCAACAACAAGGTTGATCTTCCCAAGATGCGTGAAGGTGGCCTCGATGTCGTGTTCTTTGCCGTGTACGTAGGCCAGAATGAGCGGACCGCCGAGAATTATGAACGAGTCAAGGCGGATGCGATGGTCAAGTTTGAGGCCATTCATCGCATGGCTGAGGATATGTACCCCGATCAGATCGAGATCCCGTACTCTGCCGATGACATCGAAAGAATCGATGCGAGCGGCAAGCTCGTATCGGTGGTGTCGATCGAAAATGGTTATGCAATCGGGCAAGATCTGTCGTTGGTCGAGACGTACTTCGATCTCGGTGCACGGGCCATGACTTTGACCCACGGTGGCCACAACGATATCGGTGACTCGTCCACACCACGCGACTTCGATACTGAGGAGGAGCAATACGGTGGCTTGAGTGAGTTCGGCAGCGAAGTCGTAGCCGAGATGAACAGATTGGGCATGATCATCGACATCTCGCACGTTTCGAGGAACACGATGCTGCAGGTCACTCAGCAGTCGCAATCCCCAATCATTGCGTCTCACTCAGGTGCCCGCGCGCTTGCCGATCACCCGCGCAACCTGGACGATGAACAGCTTCTGGCGTTGAGGGACAACGGTGGCGTCATTCATGTTGTTGCGCTGGACGGATTCCTGAAGGTTTCGCCTGAGAAAAACGCGGCCGTCGACGCATTGCGCCAGGAGCTTGGGCTCACGAGCTGGGCCGCTTTCAGGAACCTCACCGACGAGCAGCGTGCGGAGTATGAAGAGCGTATGGCTGCGATTGACGAACAATGGCCGTCAGCGAACCTCCAGACCTATGTTGACCACATCGACTATGTGGCGGAACTGATCGGAGTCGACCACGTTGGCATCGGAACCGATTTCGACGGTGGCGGCGGCATCGAAGGATTCAATGATGCCAGTGAATCCCCGAATGTGACTTTGGAACTAGTACTCCGTGGCTACTCGGACGAGGATATCGCGAAGATCTGGGGCGGCAACTTGATGCGGGTCCTGCGCGAGAACGAACGTGTTGCGGCCCAGATTCAAGATCACGGACTTGCACACTAGCTGAAAACCGCTGTCTGAGAAACTGATCTGAATTTGTCGGAACAGTGAACGGGGGCGGTGCAACGGTGCGTCAGCACGGTTGCACCGCCTCTCAGTTCTTCACTATTCGAGCTCGGCCATTTCGGCTGCGAGGCGGGCGTCGGACTCCGGGTCCAGCGAAGTCGGTGCTGCCGCCGCCGGCCGCAGATCTCTCGTGCGCCGCGCCCAAGCCAATATCGCCCAACCACCCACGAGAAACGCCAGGCCCGGAACAACCCAGGCCAACAGCCCAAATCCTGCTGCGCGCGGTACAGTACGCAGTTCGTCTCCGAACACCTCGTAGAGGTCTTCTTTTACTTCTTCCGGAGATTCGCCCGCAGCGAGTTGCTGCCTGATATCGGCTCGCAACTCGTCTGCCTGAGGCGACGGGCAGTTCGATATAGTCCTCCCCGGGCAATAGGGGCTCAGAACGGTCTCGAAAATCTCTCGAGCGTTTCGACTCAGCGCATCCTCTGTCTGTGCGGCGGCTGAGGTCGCAAACAGACAATGCATGAGCATAACGGCACACACAGCTAGCTTCGCCAACAGGCCTATCCTTCCTCCGCTCCGGGCGTTTCGAGGTATGTACCGAAATTTAAGTGTGCCAGGCGGTACATGTCTCCCCTTTGCACGTACACAAATGTGAACGGGCCACGCTGGGCATCGTCTGGTGCGCCCTCCAGGTCGCCAAAACGCCATACCCCTGTGACGACCGCAGTGCGCCAGAACGTCGCCGTGTGCACGTCCTCTACCCAGAGATCCTGTTCCGCGGGTCTACCGCCGACTACGAACCCGAAGCCTTCGTGATGAGCTCGAACGGCGTCGATTCCGACAATCAGACCTTCACGTTCCGAGGAATAATACGTCACACTGGAATCGGCGAGGAACAACTCGTCCACCAATGCCAGATCATAGGTGTTCCACAATTCGAGCCACGAGTTCATGTAGCGGTCGGTGTCGAATGCGTGTTCGGACTGTCTTTCGGTACAAGCGGTGAGAATCGACACGCAAACCAGTGCAAACACGGATGCGGACGAGAGTCGAAATCGTGCCATGATGTTTCCCGGTTGAATTCAGTGAGCGATCAGGCCCGGAACGTATCTACAAACCCCGGCTTGTCCAGTGCAGGGAAGGGGTCGCGACACCCTGCACCTGCAGCCTCGCAGACATGTTACAGAGGTGCTATACTACGCGACTCAGCACACCGCACTTGATCTGAATCACGTTTCCGGGCGCTTGCCCACGGAGGTAGCAGATATGCGCAGTCCAGGTCGTATTTTCACTTGGTTTCTACGGTTGGTGGTTTTCTCCCTCGTGTTTGCGCCACTGTCTTCGGTGGAGGCACAGACCTACTCCGAGGACCTCTACGACGCCCTTCGGTGGCAGAGTATCGGACCGGCCCGCGGTGGACGATCCATAGCCGTAGCCGGAAGCGATGCAAGACCGCTCGAATACTACTTTGGCGCTACAGGCGGTGGATTGTGGAAGACCACCGACGCGGGGACTACATGGCGGCCCGTCACCGACGGGAAGATCAACAGCGCCTCGGTGGGTGCGGTTCAAGTTTGCGAATCGAATCCGGATATTGTCTACATAGGTACCGGTGAAACACAGATTCGCGGCAACATCCAGCAGGGTGACGGCATATACAAGTCAACCAACGGTGGTACTAGCTGGCGTCATCTGGGGCTCGCCGAAACTCAGAACATCGCGCGAATCAGAATCCACCCGACCGATTGCAATACGGTTTGGGTGGCTGCCTTCGGCGTACACTCGATGCCAAATGCCGAACGCGGCATATACAAGACCACAAATGGTGGTGAGACGTGGCGGAAGGTTTTGGAACGAGACGAGCGTACGGGCGGCGTGGATCTCGTTGTGGACCCGAACAACCCTGCCGTATTGTACGCCGCGCTTTGGGAGGCATGGAGAAAGTCTTGGGGAGCATCGTCCGGGGGCCCGGGAAGCGGCCTCTTCAAGAGCGTTGATTTCGGAGAGACTTGGACCGAGATAACTCGGAATCCGGGATTGCCACAGGGTTTGGTAGGCAAGATTGGCGTGGCACTCTCCCCCGCCGCCCCTCACCGAGTTTGGGCACTGGTAGAGGCTGAAGACGGCGGTGTGTTCCGCTCCGACGATGCGGGTGCGTCATGGACTCTGGTCAACGACGAACGGATGCTGCGCCAGCGGGCGTTCTATTACACGCGCGTTTACGCCGATCCGCAGGATCCTGAAGTCATGTACGCATTGAATACCGGTCTGTATCGGTCGCGCGATGGAGGGAAGACTTTCCAGGGCATACGCGTACCGCACGGTGACAACCACGACCTCTGGATCTCGCCCAGCGATCCTGACCGCATGATCAATGGTAACGACGGTGGCGGTAACGTCTCGTTCAACGGTGGGCGCACTTGGACCGCGCAGGACTTTCCCACCGCTCAGTTCTACAGGGTCATGACCACCAATCACGATCCCTACATGATCTGTGGAGCTCAACAGGACAACAGCACGGCCTGCGTGCCGAGCCGGGGCTGGAACCACATATCGCAGAACGCAGGCGGCCAGAACTTCCTATTCTCCGTTGGCGGTTGCGAGAGCGGTTACATCGCCAACGATCCAAGAAATCCTGACATCTTCTATGCCGGTTGTTATGGTGGATCGCTGTCGAGATACAACCATGCAAACGGGCAGACTCGGGCAATCAACGTTTGGCCCGAGAACCCGATGGGTCAGTCGTCAGAGGATCTGATCGAACGTGTACAGTGGACCTTCCCGATCGTGTTCTCACATCTCGAGCCCGAAGTCCTTTACACTGCAACTCAGAAGCTTTGGCAGTCCACCAATGAGGGACAATCTTGGGAGCAGATCAGCCCCGACCTGACCAGGGCAGATCCCACCACCATGGGCCCGTCCGGCGGTCCGTTGACGAAAGATCAGACCGGCGTCGAGACCTACGCGACCATCTTTGCTGTCGCACCGTCGTACCACGATGCCAACGTGATCTGGGTAGGCTCGGACGACGGATACGTGCACGTTACGCGTGACGGCGGTGAGAACTGGGAAAGGATTACGCCTCCCGACGCCCCGGATTTCGTGCGGATCAACACGATAGAAGCGTCGCCGAATACTCCTGGAAAGGCATATGTGGCGGGAATCCGCTACCTCGTAGAAGACGACCGCTCCCCGTATGTTTGGAAGACCGAGGATTACGGTCAGAGTTGGACCAAGATCGTCAACGGAATCCCGGGAGACGATTTTGTGCGCGCCGTGCGCGAAGATCCCAAGAAACCGGGGCTTCTGTACGCTGCCTCTGAACGGACGGTGTACGTCTCCTGGAACGACGGAGCGGATTGGCAGCCGTTGACGATGAACCTGCCGAACGTGCAGGTATCCGATTTGGTCGTAGAGGAAAACGATCTGGTTATCGGAACCCACGGCAGATCGTTCTGGGTCATGAACAGCATGGACATGCTGCGTCAGCTGAGCCCTCGAGTGGCAGAGTCTGACGTGTATCTGTTCGACCCCGTCGACCCGGTGCGCGGGATAGACTTCGGAGCCCAGGTCTATTACTACCTGGCAGATGCACCTGACTCGCTCACACTTGAGTTTTTGGACGGATCCGGCAACGTGATTCAGAGTTATACGGCATCCGCCAGTGACCGTGCAGAGCCGGAGATGGACGAGTTCGCGCGTTTCTTCGGTGGCGGCGCCGCTCGCCCGCCAAGGCGTGCCGGCTCGAATTCTTTCCGATGGAGCATGCGGTACCCGGGGTACACCGACTTCGAGGGCAGGATATTCTGGGCTGCGGGCAACATCGGTCCTGCTGCGGTGCCAGGTAACTATCAGGTCCGCCTGATAGCCGATGGTGTGACTCAAACCCAGGATTTCGAGATCAAGCTAGACCCGCGGCTCGAGAGGGTTACCATCGCTGACTTGCAGGCGCGTTTTGACCTCGCGTTACGTATCAGAGACAGGGTAAGCGAAGCGAACCAGGCTGTGCTCGATATCCGGGGTATCAAAGGAGAAGTCGACGACAGGTTGGGCCAAACGGATGAAAGGGAAATCCACGACCAAGGTGCGGTCGTAAGAGATGGGCTGAGCGAGGTTGAGCAGGAGATCTACCAGGTCAGGAATCGCAGTGGGCAGGATCCTCTCAACTTCCCGATCAAACTCAACAACAAGCTCGCCGCGCTGATTTTCACGGTCGAGAGCGGTGAGAACAGGCCCACCGACCAGTCTGTTGCGGTCTTCGATCACCTTTCAGGTCTGTTGCAGACGGAACTGATCCGAATGAACGCGATTATCGAGCAAGACCTGCAGCGTCTGAACGAACTACTGCGGGAGGCAAACCTGGAGCCGATCCAGACAGAACGTCCTATCAGTGACTGAGGCAAGACGACGCGATGCGTCTTGACAAGATGATTCTGGCTGTTGACGCGCACGCCTGTGGTGAGCCCGGGCGGGTGATTGTCGGTGGTGTAATCGACGTACCCGGCGAAACGCTATTCGACAAAAAAAGCCACCTCGAGGCTCATCGCGACGAGTTGCGCACGCGGATGCTGCAGGAGCCGCGGGGATACCCCGCATTGTGCTGCAACTTGATCGTGCCACCAGTCCATCCGGATGCCGATGCCGGCTTCATCATCATGGAACAGACGGAGTACCCGCCGATGTCCGGCAGCAACACGATCTGTGTGACGACCGTGTTGTTGGAGACCGGTATGGTCGAAGCTACGGAACCTGTCACCGAACTCACACTCGAGTCGCCAGCCGGGTTGATATCGGTGCGCGCCGAGGTCTCTCATGGAAAAGTGAGAAATGTGACATTCGAGAATGTGCCGGCATTTGCCGTGCATCTCGACAAGACAATAGATGTGCCGGAACTCGGTGCAGTTACGGTCGACGTCGCATACGGCGGAATGTTCTACGCGATAGCGGATGCGGAGTCACTGGGGCTAGAGATAATCCCCGAGAACGGACACGAGATTACCAGGGTAGGTGAGATGATCAAGGCTGCGACGAGAGAACATTTGCCAGCCATTCACCCGGAAAACCCTGGTATCGCAGGCGTGTCGATTTCGCAAATCTCAGGTCGGCCGACAAGGAAGGATGCGTCCAGGAAAAACGCGGTGGTTGTATCGACCGGTGTTCTCGACTGGCAACGCCCCGAAACCTGGACGGGAGTGATCGATAGGTCCCCATGTGGAACAGGTACATGCGCGAAGATGGCCGCTATGTATGCCAAAGGCGAGCTAGGTCTCGAACAAGACTTCGTTCATGAAGGAATCTTGGGTACCACATTCACTGGACGGCTAGTGCGAACAACACGAGTTGGGCAGTACGAAGCGGTTGTGCCCACACTCGGCGGAAGAGCATGGATAACTGGGTTCAGCCAGTACGTGGTCGACCCAGACGATCCATTTCCGGATGGATTTACTGTTGGCGACATTTGGGCTTGACCCTGCTATACGCAGGATGACTATCTGGTAGGGGATTGGCTTTTCGGATATGTTGTGACAAACTATTCAAGCTTGAGAAACCACCAACATTGTTTGGCCGACAGGGCCAGAGAGGCAGGAACTGGATGGCGGACGCGATTTCTATCGAGCGGTTTGTTGAGGAGCTTGAGAAACTCCACGGGGAGATGACCTCAGGGAATCTAAAGCACAGTGAGTATGACCAGAGGCTCGCAAGAGTGATTCAAGAGCTGAGGGATAGGGGTCTCGATGCAGACCGCGCCCAAATCACGGCCACACTGGAAGATGTGTTGAACAGAGGCATTGTTACTCCGTCGGTCAAAGAACACCTCGAAAACCGTTTGGGACTCTAGCAAGCCTGAATATTGGAACTGCGGACTGAATGTCAGTCCGCAGCCTGGAATTGGGTGAGATTCCAACACAATTCCGCGAGCATGCCACAGGCATTGTTGGGAGCGCATGACTGCTGTTGTCCGATTGCAGCGATATGAACCCACCATGAGTCGAGCTACGGGGGGGAGCATCAGATAATGAAGGACATTGAGGTGGACTGCTTCGGACTCACGGACTGCGGCAAAGTGCGGAAGGTCAATCAGGATCAGTTCCTGATCGCGACTATGCACAAGATGCTTGAAATCCAGCAAACCAGCCTCCCAAACCACACACGAGAACGTCTTACGAGCGGCGCCGTAGCGCGTCTGATTTTGGTTGCGGATGGTGTGGGTGGTGGTGCTGCTGGCGAGGAGGCCAGTGGCTTGGCGCTGGAAGCGGTCGCGTTCTACGTGACAACCTCGATGCAATGCTTCTACAAAATGGAATCGGACCTCGAGGCCGATCTGCTGAGCGCACTCGAAACGTCCGTGCAAAACAGCCATCGGATGGTTCAGTCAGCAGCTGCATCGAGCCCAGAGTACATGGGTATGGCGACCACGCTCACGGTTGCCCACGTACTGTTGCCCAGGGTGTTCATCGTTCACGTAGGGGATTCGAGAGCATACCTGCTCCGCAACGGCGAGATGTCACAGCTGACGCGGGATCAAACGCTCGCGCAGGGACTCGTGGACGAAGGTGTGATGTCGGCAGATTCGGCGGAGCGCTCACCGCTGTCGCACGTATTGTCCAGCGCGGTTGGGAAAGAGATCTCCCCGGCATCATCGAGTGTCGAAGTGGGTTCTGGCGACGTTCTTCTACTGTGCACCGACGGACTCACCAAGCATGTTACAGACGAGCAAATTCGGAAAGGCCTGGCCAATCAAGAGCGATCGGAAGACACCTGCAGAAGTCTCGTAAATACTGCGCTTGATGGTGGGGGGACCGACAATGTCACCGCGGTGGTGTGCCGATTCACCTGAACAGTGCGACGTGCCTAACCTCTAACAGAACTCCACTCCAGTACTACCTTTCAGTTGACACGAGTGTCGCCGCAGTGTGCCGAGGGCGACCAGAGAACTTACCAGAGAGGACCTTGCCTTTATGCGTCTGACGAGAATTGCGGGCACAGGGCACTACCTCCCAGATCGGGTGGTAACGAACCATGAGTTGGAGACGTTGATGGACACCTCCGATGAGTGGATTCGTGAACGCACCGGTATTCAGGAACGTCGATTTGCAGCACCCGGGCAGGGATCGACCGAAATGGGATTGCAGGCTGCGCGCGCAGCTCTCGACGAGGCAGGATGGGAACCGGCGGACGTGCAGTTCGTGATCTTCGCGACGGTATCGCCAGATATGTTCTTCCCGGGAGATGGAGTGTTGCTCCAGAAGGAGTTGGGGCTCGGTACTGTTGGAGCCCTGGACGTGAGGAATCAATGCACAGGCTTCTTGTACAGCCTTTCCGTTGCCGATGCATTCATCCGGATGGGGATGTACGACAGGATTCTGGTAGTTGGTGGCGAGGTTCAGTCATCGGGGTTGATTCTCAATGACGCGGGCCGCGACATGGCGGTGTTGTTTGGTGACGGAGGTGGAGCGGCTTGCCTCGAAGTTACGGACGGTGCAGACGGCAGCGCATTGATATGGCATCATCTCCATTCGGATGGGAATTTTGCGGAGGAGCTCTGCATCAAGAAGCCGGGTGCTATCAACCGGCCCTGGATTACGGCAGAGATGATCGAGGAACAATCGACGGCTCCGTTCATGAACGGTAGAGAAGTCTTCAGGAACGCCGTTACGCGTTTCCCCGAAGTGATTCACCAAGCGCTAGATGCACAGGGGCTCACAAGCGACCAAGTGGACTATGTCATTCCTCACCAGGCCAACCTTCGGATTACTGAAGCTGTCCGGAAGCGGCTCGGCCTCTCAGAGGAAAAGGTCATCAGCAATATCGAGCGATACGGCAACACAACTGCGGCGAGCATACCGATCGCTTTGAGCGAACTCGTGGATTCGGGCCGGGTGAAACGAGGAGATCTGCTTTGTCTAGCTGCGTTTGGATCGGGATTCACCTGGGCAGCGAGCCTGTTGCGTTATTGATTGCGTGGGACGTAAGCCGCACGCTTTTCAAAAGGAAGAGGAAATCGAATGGCTGAGATCGGACAGATTCCAGGGGTGCGACAGGGAATGAAACGCAGGAGCATCATTCTCTTCGCGCTGGTAGCGGTTTTCTTTATCGTCGTCACCGGAGTGCCGGCTCTCATTCGCCTCGCGGTAGACTGGTATTGGTTCAGCGAGATCGGGTACCAATCCGTCTTTCTCACTGAGCTGTGGACAAAAGTTGCCCTTGGTCTTTTTGTGGGGGTGCTGGCGTTCGCATTTTTCTATCTGAACCTGCGGTTTGCTCAGCGCGGCATGGTGCCGGATCCAATGGTCATCAGCCTGAGCCCGGATGCACCCAAAGTCGACATCACCAGCTCTCTCAGCAAGCTGGCTTTGCCGATTTCCGCGGTACTGGGTTTACTCGTCGGGTTGTCGGCTCCTCTTGCGTGGCTGGATGTTCAACAGTTTCTGCACCGCACCCAATTCGGTGTGACCGATCCGGTTTTCCAAAGAGACGTCGGGTACTACTTCTTCTCGTTGCCTGCTGTCGCTCTGGTGGTAAGGTCGGTCCAAAGTCTGATCTTCATGGCCCTCTTTATGACCGTTCCGCTTTACCTCCTGCGGCGAGACATCGTGATCCTAAAACGCCGAGTATCGGTCGAACGGTCGGCAGAGATGCATTTGGGGGCTTTGGTGGTGTTGATGTTCCTGACCACCGCCGCAAACATCTTCTTTGTCCGCATTCCCTCGGTTTTGTTTTCATCGAGTGGCCAATTGGTAGGG
>CAZFHS010000054.1:35747-38485 GCA_964518955.1 uncultured Gemmatimonadaceae bacterium
ACTACACGGATCTTCATGTGAGGATTCCGATCATGAACGTCGCCTGGGTTGTGGCATTGGTCGCCGGCCTTTTCGTGGTTTTCGGCATTTTGAAACGACGGGCTGTGTTGCACACGGCCATCGCGGTGGCAGTCTATTTCCTCGTTGCCGGTGTCTTGGGCTCAATGATCCCAGCCGCAGTACAGAAATTTGTTGTTACGCCCACTGAGCTGGCAAAAGAAGAACAGCAAATCCGCTACCATATCGATGCGACACGTGACGCCTGGGGTTTGGACGATGTTGTGATTCGCGATTTGAGCGGCGAAGCACAGCTCACTCTCCAGGACATCCAGGCAAATCGCGGGACCATAGATAACGTGCGGCTATGGGATCGTGACCCATTGCTGCAAACATTTGGGCAACTTCAAGAAATCCGCACCTATTATGATTTCCGATCAGTGGACGACGATCGATATTGGATCGACGGTCAGTACCGACAAGTTTTGCTGTCGCCGCGGGAGCTGAACACCGGTTCATTGCCGACCAGGAACTTCATCAACGAACGACTCACCTTCACACACGGAATGGGCTTGACGCTCGGTCCGGTAAACCAGGTTTCCCTGGAGGGTTTGCCGGTGCTCTTCGTGCAGGATTTACCTCCGGTTTCGAATGTATCACTCAAGGTTGAGCGGCCGCAGATCTACTTTGGTGAACTTTCGAATGACTACGTATTTGTGAATACCGGCCAGCGAGAGTTCGACTATCCGCTTGGCGATTCGAGTGCGTTTACGGAATACGCGGGCACGGGCGGAGTCGAGGTTGGCTCCTTCATACGCAAACTGCTTTTCAGCATGCGTTTCCAATCGCTCGACATCCTCCTTTCGGATTACATAACGAGCAACAGTCGAATCCTATACTACAGGAGCATTCGCGACCGAGCAGAGCGTGCCCTCCCATTCCTGTCGTGGGATGACGATCCATACATGGTGATAACGGATGATGGCCGACTCAAATGGGTCCTGGACGCATACACGGTGGGCAGCAGGTACCCGTACTCGCGGCAGGTAGCGGATGGCGCGAACTACTTACGCAACAGCGTGAAGATTGTCCTCGACGCGTATGACGGCGATTTGAACGCGTATATCGCGGACCCGGCAGACCCGATGATCCAGACGTTCGCGAAGATATTCGAAGGCGTTTTCCTGCCCCTGGAAGAGATGCCGCCAGATCTGCGCTCTCATATCAGGTACCCGCAGGATCTTTTCGAGCTGCAAACGGAACTCTACACGACGTACCACATGGACGAGCCTGAGATCTTCTATCATCGCGAGGATCAGTGGCAGATCCCACTCGTTTCGGGTAGGGAGGGTTCACGAGATCCCTTCCTGCGTCACATTGTGATGAAACTTCCCGGTGAAACGCAGGAAGAGTTCATTTTCATGACGCCTTTCACTCCTCGCGGCAAAGAGAATCTCGCCGCTTGGATGGTCGCAAGGAACGATGGTGATGCGTACGGACAACTGGTTGTTTACAGGTTTCCTCGGCAAAGCCTGGTGTTTGGGCCCACGCAGATCGTCAACCGCATGAACCAGGACACCGAGATCTCACGCCAGATATCGCTTTGGGATCAGCGTGGATCCGAAGTGATCAGGGGTAATCTGCTGGTCATCCCCATCGAAGAGTCGCTCATCTTCGTGCAGGCGATCTACCTTCGCGCGGAGGGTGGCCGCATTCCGGAACTCAAACGCGTGGTGGTTGCTTATCAAAACCGGGTGGTTATGGAAGAAACGCTCGGTCAGGGGCTCGCAAGGTTGTTTGGGGGGGATGTGGGCCTCGAATCACCACGACCTTCTGATATCGGGGTGGATATCGCCGCAGCAGCCGCGCAAACCGCAGGTGCTTCGGTGGCCGAACTGGTGACCCAGCTATCTGAGCGTTACGAAAACGCCCTCGCGGCGCAGAGAACGGGCGATTGGGCCACCTACGGTGAAGAATTGAGACGGGTTGGTGAGTTACTGAGGCAATTGCGCGATCGGACAGGGGGATAACCTCCCCCTGGCCGCCGTTCAGCGCGTTATTACCGCTCTCGGCACTGTCGCAGGATGGTTCGATCGACCTCGTTGGGTCGGTTGATCGTGTGGAAAAAGCGGTCGTAGTCCTCGATCATCCGGCGTGACTTCTCTTCCTCGAGGCCTACTTGATTGCGCACCAGGTCGTAAATGGCCTCCTGGTTTCTGTTGAAACTCGCAAAGGCTTGCTCGAACTCGCTCTGGCTGCGGCAATATCCCATATAGTGAAGGTCCCTGACGGTACGAATCCGAAGCGTTGGATCGGGCTCAGCATACGGAGGGGCCACAATTCCGGCCCAGTCGAAGTCGAAGGGTAGCGGGTAAACAAGTCCCTGAATGGGCCCTACCAGCTCCACGTTGTGCAAACCCTGAACCGACCAGTCGGTGTTGCGCATCATGTACTGGAACAACGAAAGAACTGTCATGCTACTGTATTCGAGGTCCAGCGGATGCAGGCCCGCCATATCCAGTATCTCGCCATCGAATCGAGCAGCGACGAGATGGTTGTCTTCCAGGAAAAAACCGTATTTGGTCAAAGAGTCGCGTCGTTCGGCGGTGTCAACGTACGTTATATGAGCCAGGCGAACTCGGAAACTCAAGTCAGTCAACAAGTTATACGTTCTATACACCAGGTATTCTTGCAGCGTGTACTGCTCGTACTCGTCACGACCGTTTTGGCAGTGAGCCACC
>CAZFHS010000055.1:0-37776 GCA_964518955.1 uncultured Gemmatimonadaceae bacterium
CGAGATCTACACATTGCTCTACGCCGGCAGTGATGCAGTTGTGCCTATCGAAGCAGGCGACGTGTCGATCCAACAGGAGACCAACTATCCCTTTGAAGGACGTGTGCGACTAGTCCTGAATCCGAACAGGGATCGGTCGTTCACCTTGAGACTCCGCATACCCGGCTGGGCCAGGACGAACCAGTTTTTGCCCGGCGACCTTTACCACTACATCGATACGAACGCTCAAAGGGACACGTGGCAGATCAAGGTCAACGGTGTGGTAGAAGACGCCCCACTGGAGAAGGGCTTCGCCAGTATCAGCAGGCTATGGAGCGCCGGTGACGAA
This sequence comes from uncultured Gemmatimonadaceae bacterium, assembly GCA_964518955.1. Taxonomy (GTDB): domain Bacteria; phylum Gemmatimonadota; class Gemmatimonadetes; order Gemmatimonadales; family GWC2-71-9; genus JBDGYW01. Next base: position 329 of record CAZFHS010000055.1, read on the forward strand.
GTTGAGTTGACGCTACCGATGGACGTCCGGTTCAATGGAGCCCACGAGAGCGTAGAGGCCGACAGAGGCAGGATCGCTGTCACGCGCGGCCCACTCGTTTACTGCGCTGAAGGTGTCGACAACGGCGGCCCCGTTCAGCGGTTTTCCTTCGAAGGGGTACCGGAGCCGTCGGCGATTTCAACTGCGACAATTCAACACGGCGTTTTGAACAACGTCGTCCAGGTGTTTGTTCCGTCCACCGAAGCTGGGGTGGGAGACAGCAGAACGGAAAAGCTCGCAATGATCCCCTACTACGCCTGGAACAACCGTGGTAACGGATCTATGATGGTTTGGATTCCGAATTCGCGGAGGTAATCCCTCCACTTCTCTCTCCATCAACATTGAGAAATCCATTGTTACGGCCCGCCTAATTTCTTCCTAAACAGACTGTAACGAGAAAATGCCAACATCGAAGTCGTTGTAAGCGAGGCCAATTCAGAAAATAGCGATCATGGGTGCAATAAGGCGGAGTTTTGGTGCATCTTTGTTGCGTAAGCAGTTGAATCTAGGCCGACAGTAGATCCCAATCGGAGGTCAGCCAGTGATGAAAATCAGAGTGGCGACGCTTGCCCTCGCCGCATTCACGTTCGCGTGCGGCAACGCCGATGGACACGATGCTGCAACGATGCAGGATGCTCAAATAGTTCAGGTGGGCATTGAGGGCATGGAATACACTTTTTCGCCCGCGACAGTCCGAGCAGGTGTTCCAGTACGGTTGGTTTTCGATCCGGGCAATCTACCTGGGTGCGCCAAATCCGTTGCGCTCCCCGCGTTCGAGATCACGAAAACGATCGAGGAGGGAGACGCGACCATCGAGTTCACCCCCGAGGCCGAGGGATCGATTGCCGTCGCCTGCACGATGAACATGTATAAGGGGACTCTTGTAGCGGAGTAGCCCGAGGTTCTGCCGCCTTTGGGGTGCGGAGAAAGGGCGGGCGCTGGTACGTCCGCCCGTTACAACCATCTCGAATCCCACCGGTTCTAGAACTTCACCGCCGCCTGAACTCCAAGCTGGTTGTTGCTCACCGGGGTCGCCCGGTCACCCTCCATGAAGAAGTTGTACTCGATCTTGAATGCCACCTTGGCTGTTGGGTAGTACGTGAACCCGAACACGAGTTCGCTCAGGTCTCTGTCTGTGGTTGCGGGCCCGTCCGCAAGCTCTCGCGTGTCCAGATAGTCGAGCGCACCGTAGCGCACAGTCGGCCGGGTCGTAGGCTGCGTGACACCTGCCGCACTTGGCCTCGTACAGTGCAGAATCCTGCTGAGCCGTCGCTGGCTGTGGGGCCAATGCCGCAGCCGCGAACGCCAGAACGATCGGTACCGCTACGATATGTTTGTTCATATATCCCTCACTATTGACTGGTTCTCAGTTGTGCTCGCCTCCACAGCACGTAGACGGCCGGCAAGACCACCAGGGTCAGAACTGTTGAGCTGACCATTCCGCCCACCATGGGAGAGGCGATTCGTTTCATGACGTCGGTTCCCGTGCCGGTGCTCCAGAGGATCGGTGCAAGGCCAGCCACGATGGTCAGGACAGTCATGACTTTGGGTCGCAACCGTTCAACAGCACCTTCCCTCACCGCGTCGATAACGTCGGCTGCGGTCTTCATGCGTCCTTCCTCGCGGCGTCTGTGAAACGCCTCGTCGAGGTAGATGAGCATCACCACCCCCGTCTCGGCGGCAACGCCTGCCAGCGCGATGAACCCAACCCAGACGGCCACGCTGGTGTTGTAGCCCAGAAGCCATAGGAACCACACACCGCCCACCAGCGAGAACGGCAGCGACAACATCACGATCAGCGACTCGCTGATGCCGCGGAAATTGAGGTAGAGAAGTAGGAAGACGATGCCCAGTGTAACTGGTATCACGAGCCTGAGCTTATCAGCTACGCGTTGCATGAACTCGTACTGCCCGCTCCAGACGAGTGTGTATCCGGCCGGAAGAGTTACGGCTTCGGCAACGGTCGCCCGGGCTGCTTCGACATAGCTGCCCACATCGCTGCCTTCGATATCGACGAACACGACCGTCACCGGAAACGCGTTTTCGGTCTTAACCGCCATGGGCCCCTGACGGATCTCGACCGACGCGACTTGGCCCAACGGTATCTGCATTCCATTTGCCGCCGGGATCAGTATCTGACTCAACTCATCGACATCGTCGCGTAGCTCGCGAGGATACCGAACGTTGACGGCGTATCTCTCCCGGCCCTCTACCGTCGTGGCGACGTTCATACCTCCAACGGTGGACGCCAGGCCGGCGTGGATGTCTCCAATGTTCAGACCATACCGAGCGGCCTCCACACGATCGGGATCGATATCCACGTAGTAGCCAGAAACCCCGCGCTCTGCGAACGCACTCCTAGTGCCGGGTACCTGCTGTAATACCTGTTCCACCATTTGACCCAACATCTGCAGAGTATCGAGGTCGGGCCCGAAGATCTTCACTCCCACTGGAGTCCTGATCCCAGTGGCGAGCATGTCGATGCGCCCTTTGATCGGCATCGTCCAGGCATTGGTGATGCCCGGGAGCGTGAGCGCACCGTCCATCTCGTCGATCAAGTCGTCGTACGTTAGACCGGCTCTCCACTCATCTTCGGGCTTGAGCGTCACTGTCGTTTCCCACATGGCGAGGGGTGCGGGGTCGGTGGCAGTGTTCGCTCGGCCGACCTTCCCGAGTACGAGTTCCACTTCGGGGAAGGATTTGAGGACGCTGTCCTGGTATTGCATGAGTTCGCGTGCCTGACCGATCGAGATTCCCGGAACCGTGGTGGGCATGTAGAGTATTGAGCCCTCTCGGAGCGGCGGCATGAATTCGCTGCCAAGCCGCTGCCACGGCACCACTGTAGCTGCGAGAACCACAAACGCTCCAAGTACCACTGACCATGGACGCCTCGCAACGAATTCGATAATTGGCGCATAAATCCATTGCAGGACACGATTGAGCGGGTTCTTTGCCTCCTGTGGGGTTTTCCCTTTTATCAGGAAACCCATGAGCACTGGGACTAGCGTGATCGATAGAATCGCCGCACTCGCCATCGCGAATGTTTTGGTGAATGCAAGCGGTTTGAAGAGCCTGCCCTCCTGCTGCTCGAGCGCAAACACCGGTAGGAAGCTGAACGTGATGATCAGCAGTGAAAAGAAGAGCGGAGGTCCTACCTGCCTTGTGCTCTCGAGAACTATGTCCCAGCGGGAATGCCCTTCGTCAGCTCTCTCCAGGTGTTTGTGCATGTTCTCGACCATGACGATCGCGGCATCGACCATTGCGCCGATGGCTATGGCGATCCCTCCCAAGCTCATGATGTTGGCGTTAACGCCAATCAGTCTCATGACTATGAACGACATGAGGATGCCGAGCGGAAGCGTGATGATTATCACCAGGGCGGACCTTGCGTGTAGTAAGAACAACACAATCACTGCGGCGACAATCAGCGATTCCTCGATAAGCTTCTCGCGCAGCGTGTGAATGGCCCGATGGATCAGGTCGCTACGATCGTATGCGGTGCGGATGCGGACGTCTGCAGGCAAACCCTCTTGGATGATCTCGATCTGTTCTTTGACTGCATCGATGGTCTCGAGCGCATCGGAGCCAAACCGCATTACTACGATTCCGGTGACTATTTCACCGAGGCCGTCGAGATCAGCTGATCCACGGCGCGGAGCCGGGCCGAGTGAGACGTTTGCGACATCTGCGACACGGATGGGTGTGCCCATCTCTGTCACGCCCACGGTCACGTTCTCGATGTCTTCGATACCATCCAGGTACCCGAGTCCGCGAATCATGTACTCGCGTCCCGCTAGCTCGAGAACTCGAGCTCCAACGTCTGCGTTGTGGGCCCCTACTGCCTGAGCAACTCGGGTGGCAGGGATATTGAAGGCTCTGAGCCGTGCAGGATTCACCTCAACCTGATACTGCTTTTCGAAGCCTCCCACTGAGGCGACTTCCGACACGCCGGGCACGGCGGTGAGTTGGTACCTGACGTACCAGTCCTGCAATGCGCGCAGCTCGGATAGGTCGAGGCTGTCCGACTCGAGTACGTACTCGAAAACCCATCCCACGCCGGTCGCGTCGGGTCCCAACGCCGGTTCAGCTCCGCTGGGCAGCCGTTGGCGAATGCTGTTCAGGTACTCTAGAACCCTCGCCCGCGCCCAGTATATGTCCGTTCCGTCATCGAAGATCACGTGAACGAGACTCAGGCCGAAGAAGGAATACCCCCGCACTACACTAGCGCCAGGTACCTTGAGCATCTCCGAAGCAATCGGGAACGTGATCTGATCTTCGACGATCTGTGGAGCCTGCTGACTGAAATCCGTCTGTACGATGACTTGTACGTCCGAAAGGTCGGGGATCGCGTCGAGCGGTGTCGACCTCATCGCCAGCACACCGGCAACGAGGACGGCAGCAGTCGCCAGGAGCACGAGTACGCGGTTCTTTATCGACCACGCAATAATTCCGTCAATCATGGTGACTGTGATCCATTCCTGCCATGGCCCCACTCCCGAGCTTAGATTCGGCATCGATTAGAAATGCCGCTGAGGCTACGACCGTTTCGCCCTCGGACAGGCCATCCAGAACCTGAACGCGGTCACCCGCACGCCCTCCGACTCTTATCTCGCGGGGGATCAACATTGCCATTGAATCGCGAATGAACACGAGGTCGCGCTCACCGGTGGCGATCACTGCCTGCGACGGAATCGTGAGAACGTTCTCTCCCACCGTCACGTTGAAGAACGCCGTCGTGAACATCCCGGGTTTGAGGCGGAGGTTGGGGTTTGGCACAGTTATGCGAACGCGATTGGTGCGAGCTGGTTCGTCGACGGTGGGATACACGAAACTCACCGAACCCATGATGTGGTCTCCCGGATAGGCGGCCATCTCGATGTGCACCCTGGAACCGACTCGTACGTACCGCATGTCCTGTTCGTAGAGCTCCGCTTCGATCCACACCTCGCTGAGATTCGCGAGACGGTAGATTCGTTTGCCCTGCGTGACGCTCTGACCTTGAACGACGTCCTTTTCGAGCACGATGCCCGACACTGGAGAGTTGAGCGTCAGGGTTTTTGTCACTTGCCCGGTAGCCTCGAGCGCCGCAATCTGATCATCGTTGATATCCCAGTACCTGAGCCTGCGCCGAGCGGCTTCGAGCATAGCGAGGGCATTCCGCGACGATTCGTCGTCAGCCGCATCGAGTTGGTCTGCGAGGCGCTTGGCTATCAAGAGCTCCTCCTGAGCCGCGACCAACATGGGGCTGTAGAGCGTCAGAAGTGGTTGTCCGCGACTCACCGACTCGCCGGTGGAAGCCACGAACAGCTCTTCGACAAACCCAGTGATCTTGGGAGTGACGTCGGCGATGTTCGGTTCCCTGGCTTCCACGCGCCCGACGGCTCTGATTCGTCGTGTCAGTGTTTCTCTCGCGACTGTGGCGTAGACAATCCCGAGGGCCCTCTCCTGATTCGGTGTTGGATGCACGTGGCCGCGCATGTCTTGGCCAGTGCTATCGACCTCTCCCTGCATTCCGCCGGCCTGCATCATCGCGTGTTCCTCGGCCGTCATTCCTGCCATCGGAGATTCTTGTTCTTGCGAGCCTCCGCCGCATGCCAGGCTCAGAGCAATCGTCAGAAGCGATGCCGTCGTGAACTTTTTCATGATCCACCTCCAATACCACCGCCGATTTGGGCTTCGATGTTTGCCACCGCTCGGTGGTAATCAGCGGTGAGACGCACCGCTTCGATTGAGTAACGACTCACTGTCAGCTGACTCTCAACGAGGGTCAAAAAGTCGACTGTGCCCACTCGGTATGCCGACAACGCCGTCTCCACCGCCGCGCGAGCCTGCGGAAGGATCGATGTCGAGTAGAGCGTGGCGAGATTTTCCGCTCGGAGCGCCTCAGCTCGCAATTCACCGAGCCGGGCCGCAGTCTCATTGTGAAGATCAACTGCACGGGCATCCTCGAAAGAGCGCTGCGCTTCCATCTCTCTTCGCCGCGGCAACTGCCTCGAGCCCGCCCAGACAGGCAAGCTCACTCCGACCATCACGGTTGCCACGTCCGGGTAGTCTGGACGATGTCCGTACCCGACGGTGAAAGTGAGGTCGGGGTACATGGCGCGCTTCGCAGACCGGATGGCGGCGGACGCGGCAAGGCTTCGCTCGCTGGCTGCGGCAAAAGCCGGTCGAAGTTCGTTTGCCAAATGCAGCAACGAATCCACCGTCGGAAGGCTGCCCGCCATGGCGGTTAGCTCGAGCGCCACGACTGGAGTATCGACGTCGCGGCCGAGCAGAGCGTTTAGCCGTGCTGCTGTTGCGACGCGGCTGTGCTCCAGCACCGTAATGTTTTCGGTTGTCTTCGCTACGGCCACCTGCGCCTGAAGCACGTCCTGTTGCTGGCCTGTCCCGACAGCGTACATGCTGGATGAAACGTCCAGAAAATCCTGTAGCAGGCCGCGCGTATCTTCGAGTATTTCGAGCGCACGATCCATGTATGCAAGCTCGACATAAACTGTTTTCACTCGGGAGACGAGGCTCAGTTCTACCTCGCTTGCCTCCAACCGTTGGACCTGAGCAAGGTGGGATGCCTGTTCCTTCGCAAAGCCCAGCTTCCCTGGCCACGGCAACCGTTGAGTGAGTTGCACGGAGTTCATCGCCATGGCCGTGCCCATTCCGAAACCGCTTGCGTTCCGATTCATCAATCCGAGCGACAGCATCGGGTCGGGCAGCGCGCCTGCCTGCGGTATTCGCTCGGCCGACACGTCAGCGCGAAGTGCCGCGGCGCGGACGGTCGGGTTCGCCGCACGAGCAATATCGAGCGCCGTTCGCAGACGAAGCGTATCGCCATCTGTTTGTGCTGCGGAATTGGCGGGGACGACCATCGCGAATAGGAGCAACGCGACACCGATCGCCAACACCGAAGCGCTGGTAACTCTCTGCATGATTCCTCTTGATTGTTGGTTGCGGATCAACGCAACGCTCTCCCCGGTTCAGTGCGGGGAGCAGACGTACCTCACCTGGGGTTGGCTAAGCTTTCGGAGGTGGTTTGGGTGGTGCCTGAAGTATTGCAGAGATGGTACGCGGAGAAACTGCATCCATCGCGTCCCGAAAAGACCACTCTGAGACGCTGATGTTTGGAATCAGCACCGGCCCGAAATCGATGAGGCAACACGCCATCATCGCATCGCAGCGGTCTTCCATACTCACATCAGTCAGCGCGGAAGCATCGTGGTTGGCACAGTGTCCAGATTCTGCTGCGTGATCGTGACAGTCACAGGTAGCTGCCCTCGCGTACGGCAACACGAGCATGACGATCAAGCAAGCCGCGAGAACTGAACTCACGCGCCGACGCGACAGGTTAACGGTAAACATATACCAGAATACTATAGCCTGGGCCGTGTTCTCGTGCCAGTGTGCAAGGCCGAAAATCAGGCGGTCAGAACTTGATCTCGTGACATAGGATTGCCGACCCTACCCCTACTCCAGCACCAAGCAGCACGTCTGACGGGTGATGTTTGCCTGCAGCCACCCGCAGCACGCCGACTCCCGCGGCTCCGGCCACCAGTGCCCACCTCATCCACGGTTTGTCTTCATCCGCGACACTTCGCCGGCTCAGCCAGTAGCTGGTTGCGAGCGCAAACGCCATGGAGGTATGGCCAGAAGGCATAGAGCGTTGATTGTTGACCACATCGGCCGCGTCGGTGGCGGTTTCCGTAAACATCACGGGTCGTCTTCGCCCGAATGCGCCTTTGGCGAGGTTGGTTATTGCATTTGCCCAAACTGCCGACTCCACCGAGGCTACGACAGAGGCTCCGCTCGACCTTCCCGATCCGGCCAAGTCGAACCAACTCACGAGGCCGAGGCCGATCAGCGTCGCATCGCTTGCGCGGCTCAAAGCGGGTTGCGGTTCATGAATTGCCCAGCGATCAAAGAACGGAACGTCAGCAGGGTCGCAGGGTGCACATGACAGAGGGGCGGTGTGCCATTCGAAAGTGCTGGGAATTGCCCAAATCAACGCAGCTCCGGCCGCACTCAGTCCATCTTTGATCTCCACAGCCGGCGGGACCTCGTCTTGCGCCAAAACTCCCGCTGGAACCTGGGTTAGGAGAGCTATGACCGGGAGCAACCTCAGCACTAACCGGAGCCTATTGCTCGCCTCACTCGGTGCTTGAATTGCCGCCGAAATCACGCGAAGAGGGTTTCTCTCGTTTTGTACAATTCGTAGTCGACCAAATCCTCCGGGCGGTCGACGTCCCAAAGAATTGGCAAACCCTCCATCGATAGACCCAGCTTCTCTGCCGCTTCTACTGTAGTCTCCAAGACGTTGGAGGATCCCCAGGGCACTCCTTTGAATAGTTCGGGCGCGGGAGCTTTCAGCGAAATGAGGTAATACCCACCGTCTCTAGCCGGCCCGATGCCGAGATCGGCGTCGGCCAGCAGATCGAACGCCTCGTTGATGATTGAATCGTCCAGTTCAGGGCAATCGGTTCCTATCAACGCCACCTGTTCATACCCTTGCTGAAATGATTCTTCGAAGGCCGCATTCATTCTACTGCCGAGGTCGGGACCGGTCTGTTCGTGGTAAATATGTGCAGCTGGAGCGATTTCTCTAGCGTCTCCCTCGTCGCAATCGGTGTACCAGATAGAGACGTCGATGTTTCCGTATGCGGCAGCCGAGTCTGCCACTTCCAAGGCATGCTTTGCCAGCTCGTGTGCAAGCGCTGCCGCACCCTCCGCCCCGAGTTCCGGTATGAGGCGAGTTTTCGCTTTCCCTCCTTCGGGATAGCGCAGGAACACAATCAGGTTGCGTTTCACGACTGGATTAGTGCCCCGCCGCACGAAGAACCCGCGCCCGCCGTACAACCGAAGCAATGGCCACCCGTCCTAATTGCGCGACCGACGACTGCTGCATGGTCGAGATTCTCGACCTGGTTTTGACCCACGACCGGCATATCCAGAGCGAGGTTGAAGTCACAATCGTAAACGGCACCATCCCAGTTGATGGTGAGCTGATTGCGGCACATGACCTTGTCTACTGTCGCCGGATTGAACGAGTCACGCAGTAGTGTCATGTAGTTTTCTGCTTCTCCATTCTCCTGGAGCTGCTCGTAGAATCTCCCGATGGGCATATTCGTCATGGTCAGCAGGTGGGAGAATTTGATTCCGTGGCGCGTTTCCAGCTCGCGTCGATATTCCAACTCAAGCTCACCTTGGTCCGGAGGCAAAACCGGACCGCCCGGATTGTACACGAGGTCTAGAGTGAGATCCGGCTCAATGCCGTATCCGAGAGAGTTCAGCTTCTTAATGACTTCGATGCTCTTCTCGTAGACTCCTCTCCCCCGTTGGGCGCTCACGCCCTCTTCCAGGTAACCGGGTAGCGACGCAATCAGCTGTACGCCGAGGTCGCGCAGCAACTCCGGAAGGTCCTCTAGGCCTTTTTCGAGTAGTACAGTCAGGTTCGTCCTGACCCTGACGGGAATTCCTTGTGCATGGAGCTCGGTGATGAACCAACGGAATTGGGTATGAAGCTCCGGGGCTCCTCCAGTAATCTCTACGAGGCGGCACCGCGTCCGCACTGCTGCGTCGATCACATCCTGCATGACTTTGGGATTCATGCATTCCATTCGCTTGGGTGAAGCATCGACATGGCAGTGTTTGCAGGTCTGGTTGCACTTGAGGCCGATGTTCACCTGCATCATCTCGACCTTGCGGCCCCTCAACTCACCACTGCTGGCAAGCAATACGTACTCGTAAAACGGAACGTCGTCGGTTTCGGTGGCAGTAGCTGCGCCTCTCCCGTTTCCTTCAGCAGATTTCTCAGACACGTTTCCTCCCTAACGTCTCATTCTCTCGAGCGTCCCCGTTACCACCAGTAGTGCCACGACTGACCCAATCGGTCTCAGGTACATGCGTCGGTTCATTGTCAGTAGGTGACTCCACTAGTTCGAACGTTACAACTCGAGATACTGCCTTCTCGTCTGCCGCTGAAAATACTACAAAAAATCAATTAAACAAGAACCTGATTTCCGATTTGTTCGTTCGACGTGTTTTGGGGCGGGGATTCGCTGGTCGGCAGGCTGAGTGTGAGTGGTCTATGTGAGGCGCGCGTGGCTAGGTTACCCGCCGAAAGCGGGGTAGACAACCTCCACTCGATCGTCCTTTTCGAGCCTCGTCCGGCCGTACGATTTTGGGTGCACGAACGATCCGTTGACCTCAACTATTATGTGACTAGTTGGCTCGCCCAGTTGTTTGAGTATCTGGAGCACTGTTGCCCCCTCGGAGACCTCCACAGGTAGGCCGTCAACCACTATCTGCACCGCAAAACCTCGTAGCGTTGTCGGGACACCGATTTCGTCCTACCCTCCGATGTATCTGGCGTAGAGGCTTCTCGCCAGCTTCTCGTCGTCGGTGCCGTTGATCATTGCTCTTCCATCCGGGAAAATCAGCATTTCATGGTCGTTATCGACAAACCTCAGTACTGACCCATTGAAGGAGACGGTCCCCATCGTTGCCAGGTCGTTTCTCAACCTGACCAGGTCGATATTCAGGTCGCCGGCAGGAGTAATCTGGACCGCGTTCCGACCGCATAATGTGGTCGTCCAGGATGTTTCTTCGGTTGACAGGTATTCGAATTGGTGATGGACGCACGAAGGGCATTCCTCGTCACGCGATACAGTCATCTGTCGGAAAGATTGTTTCCACAAGTCGATGTAAACCATCTGCCTCGACGGTTCGTCACCGGCAAAGATCTTCAGCGCTTCTGTCGCCTGCAACGATGCAACTACGGCGGGAACGGTGTTGAGAATACCCGCCGTCTCGCACGTGGGCATACTGCCGGCTGGCGGAGCTGAGGGAAAGACGCAACGCAGGCACGGCCCCGAACCGGGAAACACGTTCATCGTCATGCCCGTCATGCCAATGACGCCGCCGTATACCCACGGTGTGTTGTGCTTGATGCATGCATCGTTCATGACGTAACGGCTCTCGAAGTTGTCTGTGCCGTCCAATACGAGAGATACTCCGGACATCAGGCGTTCGATATTCCGCGGCGTCATGTCCTCTACGTGAGCGTCGACGGTCACGTCGGAGTTGATTCTACTGAGCTTGCGCGCAGCTGCTTCGGCTTTCGGGATTCCGTTTGCCACGTCGTCTTCGTCAAAGAGAACCTGCCGCTGTAGGTTGTTCAACTCGAGCACGTCGCGGTCAACGATTCGGACGTGTCCAACGCCTGCTCTAACCAGGTTGTTGGCCAGCGTGCTACCTAACGCTCCGCAACCAACCAGCAGGACCGAGCCGTTGGAAATCCGTTTCTGACCTGCAGAACCGATCTCGGGCAGTCGGATCTGTCGGGCATACCGGTCCGAAAAATGGTCTGCGATCGAGGTTCTCTCTTTCATGTCCTGATTATCTACGCAAAAATTGCCTGGTCAGCTAGGGTGGGTGTTAGCCGCTCCGCAACCTGGATACAACCCCGGTCAGTGCTTCGAGAGCCCGAACGATCTCTGCCTCGGAGTTTCTCCGACCCAGCGAGAACCGCAGCGAACTGTTTGCCGCGTCTTTGCTCAAACCCATCGCTAGTAACACGTGCGACGGTTCGACAGCTCCAGACGCACACGCAGATCCGGCCGACACCGCAATTCCCTCGATGTCGAGGTTCATCAGCAGCATTTCCGCTCGGATCCCCTCGAACGAGATGTTGGTGGTGTTGGGAAGCCGATGGTCAAGGCATCCATTGACGCTCGTACCATCGATGTTCTCCAAAATGCCGTGCTCCAAACGGTCGCGGAGGGAAAGAATCCGCGAAATCGTTGCCGAGTCTCGAGCCGCAATTTCACAAGCTTTTCCTAGCCCTACGATACCTGCAACGTTTTCGGTGCCGGCACGCCTTCTGCGTTCCTGGCTGCCGCCCAACAGCAGCGGATCGATGTCAGTTCCGGTTTTGATGAAAAGCGCGCCGGAGCCCTTCGGTCCATAGAACTTATGGGCTGAAATGCTGAGCAGGTCGACTCCGAGTTCCCGGACGTCGAGGGGGATCTTCCCTGGAGCCTGGACTGCATCGGTGTGGGTGAGGACGCCGCGTGCGTTGGCGTTTTTTGCGATTTCGGCCACAGGTTGGATGGTGCCTACGTCGTTGTTTGCCAACATGATGGAGATGAGCGATGTGTCGTCTCGTATCTCGTTAAACACTCCGTCGGGAGAGACGAGCCCGTCGCAATCAACCGGGACGGTCGTGACGCCCGCACCGCGTTTCTCGATTTCCTTGAAGACCTCGGTGACCGCAGGATGCTCGACTGAATCGGTGATGAGGTGCGTTGACGCTGATCGCGAATCGACAGCGCCACGAATGGCCACGTTGTTGGCCTCTGTACCCCCGCTGGTGAACACTATCTCTGTCGGTTCTGCTCCCATAAAGTCCGCAACACGGTCTCTCGCGAGGTCGATTGCGCGCCTCGCTTCTCTACCGAAAGCATGAATACTGGAGGCGTTCCCAAATCTCTCGGTGAGAAACGGCAGCATTTCTTCGACCACGGCGTCGTGCACCGGCGTGGTGGCGTTGTTGTCGAGGTAAACCAGAGAGAGCCCCGTTTTAATTGTCGCCGCTTGCCGGTGCCAGGCTCCTCACTGGGACTCTGTTCAGGACCTCTGCGAGCTGGTCTGTTGTGAACGGCTTCTCGAGAGCTCCGACAATCAACTCGTGGTTCAGCGTACGGCGTTTTCTGCCGGTCATTTCGGGTGGCACCACGAGGATCACGCCCAGGCCGGGAACTCTCGGATCCGCCGCCAACGAATCGAGGAGGTGCGTGTCTCGCGCCGGTACATGCTCAACGTCAACAGCGGCGAATGCCGGCTGAAAATCGTGGAACATCGCCGAGGCCTCGTAGGCATTGCTCGCGAACCTCAGCGTAACGCGATCGTCCTGCTCCGCCGCAAGGTTATCGATGAGATCGTCGTCCTGTGTGATCAGCATGACGTTGGTGGCAAGCTCGTTCACCCTACGATAGTACACACAGTCGTCGCACGAATTTTGGCAGAACCGTCGGGAATGACCGATGTCCCAATCCATTCCCGCCATGAGGAAACAGCGCGTAGCCCGCACCTTGTACACGACGCAGTTGTGGCACTCGTCCTTTACCGTTCCAGCCTCGCCGAAGTACTCCCAGCAGCGCAATCGTTTGGGGTCGCAGTCGGCGCTTGGCCTGGTCATGACTTCTACGTTGTTCGGCTCCACGACTAACGGATCAAGATCCTGCCGGTCGATGCGGTAGTGGCCGCCCGCGGTGCGGACTCCGTGCAGTCTCCCTTTCTTGATCCACTTGAGGATTGTATCCGGCGTGACCGAGCAAAGTTCGGCTGCCTGGCCGGTGGTCAACAGTTTTGATGTCTTAGTTGGCATTATTTTGTTCTGTCGGCGTTTTATGGCGAAATTCAAGAAATCTCTTGTCTAGAATCACGAAATGCATAATCGGCCTATTACCCGCCCTCTGTCAAGTTCACTCGAGGCTTGAACGTTCTCCGGAACAACCATTGGTAGCGGGTTCTGAACGGAGTGTGAGACTGCGTCTGCTGTCTCCGAGTCGAACTATCACGCCGAAGTTGTAGAATTGTAAAGTCTTATCCATGTCAACAGGGCTTTTTAACTGGACTCAAAAGGTAGGTTTTTCTGGGTTGCGAATACCTTGTCATGCAACTACAGTATGTGTAGCTTGAAAAAGGGTTTTTCAGGAAATACGGCTTTTCTGGGAAATATTGGCATTTCGCGACGTGGTTCGCCGGCGGGTGAGGCCCAGAGGTTCCCGCAGCAACAGAAATCCAGACAGCCTGAACTTTCTTAAACAACAGCTGCTTCGAAGGAGTGGGCGCAATGTCCCAGGCCATTGCAGATGGCACGCAAGTGAACAATACGGTCGTCCGGCTAGTCAAGGATGACATTACCGACCTCGAAGTAAAAGCATTCGTATTCTACGCGCAGCACGATTTGGCCATCGGATCAGGATTCGGGACGGCCATTGCCACGCGAGGAGGACCCTCGGTTCAGAAAGAACTCGATGAGCTGGCGCCGTTGGAGACAACTCAAGCTGTTGTAACGGAGGCCGGCAACATGAAGGCGGATTACATAGTCCACGCGGTCGGCCCTCGATTCCAGGAAGATGGAATCGAACCCAAACTCTACGAAACCATGGTGAACACGCTCAAAGCGGCCGAAGGGAAGGGGATCGAAACGATCGCATTTCCTGCAATGGGTGCCGGCTATTACGGAATCCTACCGGACGTGAGCGCCAAGGTGATGATGCAGGCGCTCAAGGAACACCTGAGTGCTCAGACCTGCATCAAAGAAGTCGTGATCTGCGTTCTCGATACTCCTCAATTCAACTCATTTAAGGCCCCAGTAGTGGCCTTGGGTAAGTAAAACATGCATGAGATAAGCGATTTTCTTCACTTTTCTGAGCACGCACTCCAGGAAGTTGCCCTTGGCTTCATGGCGCTCGTTTACATCGTGCGCATCACGTGGTTCCTGAAGCGTTTCAAGGCTGGGGGAGAACGCCAGGCACCGACCGGATCCATGAGCACTACCAAGGCGAAGGGCATTCTGTATTCGTGGGCAAACGTCGCCATGCCGTGGGCCATGGAGAGTTCACGAGCCAAGCCTCTCATCTACACCCAATTCGTGATCTTTCACATTGGCGTCACAGCAGCGATTGCCCTCTCCTTCATCATCCCATATGGCCCAGGGCTATTGGAGAGTGCAACGTTCGTCCTTGTGTTTCAGGTGTTGATTGGCTTGGCCTGCCTAGTGGGTTTGATCAGAATGATTCGCAGAGTCTCGGACCCTTACATGCGTGCCATCAGTTCTCCCGATGATTATTTCTCGTTGGTGTTACTGACGGTTTGGTTCTTCTTCGCAACTCTCTCGGTGCCTAATAGCACTGCGAACGGCGAATGGCATTTGCTGACCTACTTCATCTTGACCGCGTTTTTCTTGGTCTACGTGCCGTTCAGCAAGATCTCGCATTATCTCTACTACCCGTTCACGCGCTACTACTTTGGCAAGACGATGGGCTATCGCGGTGTCTATCCTTTGCAGCGCGGTGACGCCGGCAGCAACGCCTGACACGAAAGAAGATCAAATGAGCAAGAAGACGAGCGATAGATCGCAGAAGGCGGAGAAGGTCATCGAGCGGATGGGCAAGAAGCTGAATCGGCAGATTGCCGGCTCGATGCTCGCATGTGTCCACTGTGGTATGTGCACCGATTCCTGTCACTACGTTTTGGCCAATCCCGGCGACCCCACATATGCGCCGGCGTATAAGGCCGATCGCACCCGAAAGCTTTTCAAGAGGCACTTCGACTGGACAGGCCGCGTGCTGCCCAAGTGGGTGGGAGCAGACACTGTGAGGACCGACGAAGATCTGGAAGAGTTGAAGGACATCGTGTTCGGTAAGTGCACCAACTGCCGGCGCTGTTCCATCAACTGCCCGATGGGAGTCGATTACGCCACGTTCAACCGCATGGCCAGAGGCCTGTTGGTTTCCGTGGGAGTGATGCCCGAGGGCGTTGCGGTCGTCAGCAAAGACCAATGGGAAATCGGCAACCAGATGGGTGTGCTGAAAGAGGACTACCTCGACACTCTCGAGTGGATGGAGGAAGAGCTTCAAGACGAGTTGGATGATCCTACCGTCAAGATTCCGGTAGACAAGACGGATGCCGATGTCGTCTACTCAATCAACCCACGTGAGGTGAAGTACGATCCGCGTAGCATCGCAGACGCGGCCAAGATATTCCACGTTGCCGGCGAGAATTGGACCATGCCCAGCGAGGGTTGGGACATGACCAACTTCGGCCTGTTCTCCGGTGACGACGCGTTGGGTGGTTCGGTTGCCAGGCGACTGTACGAAAAGGTTACGGAACTGCGCGGGAAGACGCTCGTGATATCCGAGTGTGGACACGGTTACCGATCCACTCGGTGCGAGGGTCCCAACTGGGCCCAGCACGACGTGCCTTACGTGATGGAGAGCTCGGTTGACACGATGCTCAGGTACATCAAAGAAGGCCGGATCAAAGTCGACAAAACGAAGAACACCATGCCGGTGACCTTCCACGACTCATGCAACAATGCCCGCAGCTGCGGTCTCTTCGAGGAGCCACGCGAACTGCTGAACCTGGTTTGCACCGACTTCCGCGAGATGTACCCCAACCGTTCAGAAAACTACTGTTGCACCGGTGGCGGTGGTGCGATGTCGATGTCGGAGTACACACCGCGTCGCCTCAAGTCAGGGAAGGTCAAAGCGGACCAGCTGAAGGAAACCGGCGCTGCCGCCGTGGTTACTTCCTGCCACAACTGCGTGGACGGTCTCGGCGACGTGATTCGTCACTACGAGTTGGGCATGGAAGTGACGCAGCTGGTACACCTCGTCGCCAATGCGTTGGTGATAGAAGAGAAGGTGCAGGTGCCGGTCGAAGAGGATGTTGTAGAGGCAGCACCGGTAGTGGTTGCAGAGGGGGCAGTGGAAGTCGAAGGTGAAGCTCTACCGTTTGCCGGTCGTGTCGTACTCGTCGCCGACGACGAACCCGACCAGGTCGACTTCATCGCTACGGTTCTCGAGGACAATGGCGCAACCGTTCATCGCGCGGCCGACGGTGAAGAAGCATTGACGATCGCGCGCGCTGAAAAACCCGATCTGCTGACGCTCGACCTAGGCATGCCGGGACGCGATGTGGGAGAAGTGTACGAGACCATTCGCAACGACGAAGATCTGAAAGACCTGCGCGTTTGTATCATCACCGGTAGGCCTGAGTTGCGTAAACTCATCTACGATCGGTCCGTCAAGAAGCCTGAGGGATACCTCGACAAGCCGATAGATGAAGATGGACTCGTTCTGAATGTGAAGAAGGTTCTGGAGCTCACGTAGCACCGACTGGACTTGATCTGGAATTGAACGCAACTTCTGCGATGGTTGTGGATGTGATCGGTACTGGGAGTGACTTGGGAAGCGCTCCCAGTATTCGTCTGCCCAATGGTGGACCAGGAGGCTCTACTCTATGAGCTCACCGTTCCAACAGTATTTCGAAGAGATGCCGTGCTACCTGACGGTACAGAATCGCGACTTTAAGATCATCGAAGCAAACAAACATTTCAAAAAAGACTTCGGTGATCCAGAGGGGCGACACTGCTATCAGGTATACAAAAGGCGTGCGGACCGGTGCGAGGTATGCCCGGTTGCGAGGACCTTTCGGGATGGTGAGCGCCATGAGAGCGAAGAGCAGGTGACGACCGATGGTGGCGTGGATCTCCAGATGATCGTTAACACCACGCCTATCCGCAACGAGGCAGGCGAGATCACGGCGGTAATGGAGATGTCCACGGACATCACTCATATCAAGAACACGGAAAAACTGCTCCGTCAGAGCGAAGAGTACCACCACCTCCTGTTCAACGAAGTGCCCTGTTATATCTCGATCCAGGACAAAGATCTCAATATTGTCGACGTCAACTTCGCCTTCTTGAAGGATTTTGGGAACGGACTCGGCCGTAAGTGCTTTGAGGCTTACAAACACCGCGGCGAACCGTGTGCGCCGTGCCCAGTCCAAGAGGCCTTCGAAGACGGAACGATGCACACGCGCGAGGAGGCAGTGAGGTCGCGCGACGGAACCAACCGGAATGTGTTGGTAACCGCAGCACCGATTCGCGACCCACAAGGCCATATCACACACGTGATGGAGATGAGCGCCGATATCACAGAGGTGCGGGAGCTGGAGGACCGATTGACCCAACTCGGCTTGTTGGTGGGCTCGGTGTCGCACGGGCTGAAAGGGTTGCTCAACGGGCTGGCAGGTGGGATGTACCTGGTAAACTCAGGCTTCAAGAAGGAAGACCAGGCGCGCGTCGACAAGGGCTGGGCAACGGTGCAGCGTAATGCGGCTCGCATCCAGAGTATGGTGTCGGACATTCTCTACTATGCCAAGGACAGGGTACCGAGCTGGGAGCCACTGTCGGCCATCGAGGTCGCAGAAGAGGTATGCGCACAGTCGGATCTTCGGGCCCAAGAATTGAACGTCGAGCTGTCGAAGTCATTTACGCCTGATGCTGGTGAACTCGAGGCTGACGCTCAGGCGGTGCGAGCGTTGTTGGCCAATCTGATAGAAAACTCCATGGATGCTTGTCGGATGGACGAGAATGTTCCCGACCATCTAGTAAAGGTGAGTGTGAGAGGATACGCTAAGCACGTGGAGTTCGAAGTGGAGGACAACGGCATCGGTATGGACGAGGAGACCCGCGACAAGGCTTTCACGCTGTTCTTCTCCTCCAAGGGTACCGGGACAGGGTTGGGCCTGTTCATCTCTGACCGTATAGCAACAGCGCACGGCGGCACAATCGACTTGGAGTCGAAACCTGGTGATGGGACACGTTTTGTGGTAAGGTTGCCTCGAAAGCGACCTGCCCGAGTTGAGCCTACGGACTCTACAGCGGACGAAATGGAGGCGTTACATGTCTGACCTCGCGAAGACCGTCCTGGTGGTGGATGACGAACCGGATGCACGCGACTATCTCACTACGGTCCTCGAAGACAATGGTTTTGCGACAGTCACGGCAAGGGATGGGACGGAGGCAATAGCTAGGTTGGAAGAATCGCTGCCAGATCTCGTCTCATTGGATATCACGATGCCGGAGAAGTCCGGGGTGGCTGTCTACCGAAAACTCAAGGAAGATGACCGGTACAAGAGCGTGCCTGTAATAATCATCACCGGAGTCTCGGATGACTTCCAGAAGTTCATATCGACGAGGCGTCAGGTGCCACCTCCCGAAGGCTACATCAGCAAACCTGTCGACGCGGATGACTTCATCAAGATGGTGAGGAAGTACATCGGCTGATCTGCCATCTCTTTATGTGTGCCCGAGGCTCAACAGTTCCTTCCACAGGGGCAGATTCTGTCTAGACCTTGAAGATGACAGACTCCGGCAGCAGTGATTCCGTACACCAGGTACTTCTTACCCAGCGCCTGGACGTGCTGCATAATCCCGTCGAATGTGGCGTTTACTAGAGTTGTACCCGTGAACACGACGATATTCGATGCGGCGACGAGATCTTGAGTTTGGGTCGCGCCGTCCCATATCTCCACTCCAAATCTCTGCTTACCGATGTTGTCGTGACAGAGGTCTGTGAAGTGAACTCGACCGGGTCCAAACTTGTCCACTATCCGTTCAGCGATGGCGGGGTTCAGGCCAATCAGCCCCACCGAGACGTCACCGAATCGTTCCGCTAGCGTATGCGCGATCTCCAGTGCGCAACGCTCTGGATCGTCATCTTTGCAGTGAACCGTTCCCGTCACTCGGCCTAGGCGACTGAGTGTTGCATTGAGTGCTGCGATGAAGACGGCGCGTTCCTGGTTCGTACTCAAGTCGAGGCCGGCGATCTCACGCAGAGTTCCCGCGTACTCGTCGGGTGAATCCGTGAACGCCTGACCTCGTGTGCCGAGTAGATCAGCCTCGATCACGCGCTCCTTTCCAATGATGATCGGGAAGTCGCGTCTCTCTGGGTTGCCGATGGCCTCTTCCGGAGTCAAAGGGATCACCCTGACCTTGACCGGAATGTCTGTCAGGTGCTCGCGTTCGAGTATCTTCGCAAACTGGAGTTTGACGCGTTCCAGGATTGGAGAATTCATTGTTGTCATTCCCAGACCTGCTAGAAAGCGATGAGGAATTTCAGCGACACATACGAGAAAACTAGTCCGAAGATCAGCTTGACCGTCTTGTTGGGGAACCGTTTGTTGAGCAACGCACCCGCGTTGGATCCAACGAGAGTTCCGACGCAGATCGGCAATGCCACGCGAAGGTCGATGAATCCCTGTGCAAGTTTGAAGGTCGAGCTAACAAATGCGTTCGCACAGAAACTGGTTAGTGAAGAAGCCACCGCGGCCTTTATCGGCAAACTCAGGAGATAGGTGAATGCAGGAACCAGAATAACACCGGTTCCTATTCCCAATAGCCCTGGCAGAACGCCTGCAGCACCACCGATGAAGAGCCGTGTCTGCAGGCTGTTTTCCCGCCGAAGACCACGCGGCTCAGCATCGCGACCGGTGCCTGCCCGCGGGAGTCCTTCCAGGATCATGCGCAGCGATATCAGTGCGAATACCAAGCCGATGCCAAAATCCAGCCATCGACCGTGACTCGATATCGGCACAAAAGCGATCGAAAACGCGGTTGTGGTGAGAGCGCCGGATACGATGACAGGCGCCGTGAACCTAGCGTCTAGGTGGCCCAGCTTATAGTGGCGGTAGCTGCCACCGAGCGTCGTGAAAAATACGGCGAGTATGCAGGTTCCTGCGGCCCGAGCCGGGGATAGGCCCACGACGAATCGCAAGAGAGGCATCAACACGACTCCGCCCCCTATCCCGAGGAGCCCACCGAGGGTGCCAGCGGCGAAGCCCGCCGTGGTGAGAAAGACAATATCCAATATCCGCCCTCACGGTTCGGTCGCGCTCGGCCAGGCTCACCGGGGTGCCCTCGAGTTGGAGGAGGGAGTCAGCCACTCACGAATCACGACTCCCAACGTCACCACACGGCATTCCTTTGGCAATGGGTTCTCTGTGGTCGATCGGTGTATTATGGAATTCAGGGGTGAAAATCCGACAAAAACCTACACTTTTGGGTATAGCTTTTTTGTTTGCGACACTATAGAATTCGTGCGGTTTTCGGTGTGGCTCTAGCATAGGGTCGCGCTTTAGTGGCTCGTAACGAGGGATTTCATGGCCGACGCATCAACACAGCCGGATATCACAGACCCCGTCATTTCGATCGGGGTGCTCGCTGAGCGTGTGGGCCTTTCGGTGTCGGCGGTCAGAAAGTACGAGAATGAAGGCCTCGCTATCGCTCACCGAACTACATCAGGCCATCGGCTCTTTTCCCACGAAGACATACGCCGGGTCAAGAACATTCACCGGATGACCCACGAGATCGGTCTCAACTTCGAGGCGATCAGAAGGATTCAGGCACTGTTGCCTTGTTGGGATCTTCTTCCCTGTGACCCAAAAACTCGGGACTCTTGCCCGGCGTTCACTGACGCCACGCGTCCGTGTTGGATGGTCATCGGATCAGGCTGTGTAGCGAGAGGAAACGCATGTAGAGAATGTGTGGTCTACCGGTTCGGATCGATGTGTACAGAGCAGATAAAGAGCCTGGTGCATGATCAGGATGATTCGGAAAACAGTGATTCGGCGTTGAGAGAACTTTCGGATCGAAAACGCCGATCCAAGAAGGAGGGATGAATAGTGGGTTCCATGCTTCTTGTGGTTGCATACGCCTCGGTGGCGGTGTTCGTTGTGGCGGTCGTACAGCGATTCCTAGCGATTCAGCGGCTGCCGCTTCATTTGCGCTGGGAGTTATATCCCGTCGCCCATGAGAAGGGGCGCGCAAGCTACGGTGGATCGTATCTCGAGGAATCGGATTGGTGGACCAAGCCGCGTGAGTCCTCAAAGCTGGGCGAATTGAAGGTGATGATCCCTGAGATCCTGCTTCTCGCAGGAGTGTGGGAGCACAACCGTGGCCAATGGCTCAGGTCCTTCCCCTTCCACTTCGGGATCTATATGCTGGCGGGGCTGATATTCCTGCTGCTCGTAGGAGCACTTGCAGGCGTTGCCGGAGTAGATGTTGCGCCCAGCGGAGGAGCAATTTGGAGCGCTCTATACCATTTGACTTACATCGTCGGGTACGTGGGGTTGGCTCTGGCGTTGGTTGGCTCGCTCGCGTTGTTGGTCCGGCGCACGTTCGAAACATCCTACGCTCAGTACACGAAGAAGGCCGACTATTTCAACCTGTTGTTCTTCATCGTCACGCTCGCAGTTGCCCTGGCGGCTCACATCGTTGCGGATCCGAGTTTCAGTGTACTCAGATCTTATGTCGGCATGTTGGTGACATTCGATATCACTTCGGCCGGTTCCGGCACCACCGCGTTCTCGAGTCTCACCGCAGCAGAAATAGTGCTGGGCTGTGTGCTGATGGCCTACATCCCTCTCACCCACATGTCTCATTTCTTCACGAAGTGGTTCATGTATCACGACATCCGCTGGAGCGATGAGCCAAACCTCGTGGGTGGGAAGATTGAGCGGAAGGTGAATGAGATGTTGCAGTACCCGGTAAGCTGGTCTGCACCGCATATCCGCGGCGACGGGAAGAAAAACTGGGTCGATGTCGCCACGTCAGGCGTAGAGGAGTGAGGGACAGTAAAAATGACTAAACCACGCGTCAAAATAGAAGACATTTCGAAGCCTGCGGAAAAGCTGACAGAAGTCCGCAAGGAAGATCTAAAACCGTTGCCAGCGCCGTTTGACACGCCTGAATCCACTCCTGATTTCGCGCAGTTGAGTGAAAATGCTAAGGAGACCTATGAATGCTCATTAGATGAGACGATCGCGATCAGCATCCCGAAGCCAAAGAGCAAGGAAGAGGAAGACGAACTCGTCGGGAAGTTCCTGTCGGGCTTGCAGAAGCTGTTCACCAAGGAGAACAACTGGACGTTTCTGCAACCTCTCATTCTCTCGATGGACCACTGCGCGACCTGTCACACCTGTTCCGATGCATGCCACATTTTCGAGGCGAGCGGTGAGAATGACGTCTATCGGCCGGCATATCGCTCCGAGGTCTTCCGCCGCCTTTACAAGAAACACGTCAAGTCGAAGGGCGGAATCCTCCAGGAATGGCGCGACGGCAAGATCGAGCTGAACTGGACCACAGTGAGCAGATTGGCGGAACTTGCATACAGGTGCAATCTTTGCCGACGCTGCGCGCAGACATGTCCGATCGGAGTAGACAACGCACTCATCGCCCACGAGATCCGCAAGCTCTTCAGTCAGGAAATGGGAGTGGTGCCCAAGGAGCTACACGACAACGGTTCGGTGCTGCAGCTCAAGGTCGGATCTTCGACCGGCATGAACGATGTCGTGGTCAAGGACAACATCGAGTTCATCGACGAAGATGTTTCCGAGATGACTGGGATGACGGTCGAAACTCCATGGGACAAGTATGGAGCGGATATCCTGCTGATCCATAACGCGGGTGAAATCATGGCCTGGCCCATGAACCCAGGGGCGTTCGCGGTGATCTTCGAGGCTGCCGGTTTGAGCTGGACAATGTCGAGCGAGATCGCGGGTTACGACAGCATCAACTACGGTGTGTGGTATGACGACGCGCAGTTTGCGCGCGTTGCAATCAAACACGCCGAGGCTGCCAAGAGACTGGGAGTGAAAAAGATCGTGCTCGGCGAGTGCGGGCATGCCCACAAGGCTCTCACCGTGATTGCCGACCGTGTTCTCACCGGCGACCTGAACATTCCTCGCGAGAGTTCAATGGTCACGTTCGAAGACATCATCATGAACGACCGGATCAAGGTAGACCCTACGCGTAACGACTTCCCGGTGACTCTCCATGATCCCTGTAACCTTGTCCGACTGATGGGTGTCGTGGAACCGCAGAGACGGGTGCTGAGGAAAATTGCTCCTAGGTTCCGTGAAATGGCTCCTCATGGTGTCGAGAACTATTGCTGCGGTGGCGGTAGCGGGTTTGCCATCATGAGCGGTCACAACTTCAACGACTGGCGGGCACAGGTTGCGGGTCGAAAGAAGATAGAACAAGTTTTGAACTCGTTCAAAGACGAACTCGATCCGTCCATTCAGAAGTATGTATGTGCGCCCTGTTCAAATTGTAAGGGGCAGCTCCGCGATGTCATGGCGTACTATGGTCTCTGGGAGAAGCACAGTATTCTGTATGACGGACTTGCCGAACTGATCGTCAACTGTATGGTTGATGTGAATCCGGGCTTCATCGAGTGGGAGTGGCACTAGACACCTCACGGTAGGATCCGAACATTCAACATTCTATTGAAAGCACGGTTCCGTGCTTAGACGAGCTTGAATGAGGAAGGGAACGGTCGAAGGATGAGTCTTCTGCAGGAAGGGGATGGTTTTCGTTCTCAACTGGACAAGGTTGAGAATCTCAAAGACGATGATGCACTCGTCGAGATTGCCTGCAGCGCTGAGATGGCGCAAATGCGGTTGCTCGCTGTGTCTCGGGTGAACGATGACGAGAAGTTGATGAAGATCGTACGCGACGCAAAGGAACTCGATGTGCGGCTGGTTGCCACAGAGCGTATCTCATCAGAGTCTCTGCTGGCCGAGATCATCAAAGGTCGGGAGAACCTCGAATTGATTGGCGTCTGTTTCAGCCGTATCACCGACAAGGACCTGATGGAGAAGTTGGCGCACGACACCAGCGTGAATCCGATCGCTCGGCGGATGGCTGTGGACTACTACGCCGACGAGTCGTACCTGGCCGAAGCGACGGAGGCGGCAGAACAGGCCAAGGAAGAGCGCAAAAGCCCAGAATCCGTACGCGCGTTCATCGAGGCCCACGGCGGTGGCATCACGGGCGTGCGAGCTATCGGCAGGTTCCGCCGCAGCGAAAAGGCGTTGAAGGCGTTGGGTACCATAGCGGGCATGGGAGGTGAGGAAGGCGGCTTGGCCATAGAATATCTCTGTCAAGGATTGGCGAGCCCAAACGCTTCGTTGCGCGCCTGTGCCGCAGAAGAGCTGGCGGAACTAAAGAGTTCAGAGGTAGTGGCGCACCTGGTACGCAGCCTGGACAAACCCGACCTTCGTGAGCCGATCCGCGAAGTTCTAAAACGGATCGACACACCGGACGCAAGAGCAGCCTTGGGATGAATCAGAACGGCGTACCATCTGCGCCCGGAGGAACTTACTGATGACAGCGAAGATCCTGATCATAGACGACGAAAAAGACATGCGCACGTACCTCGGCACCCTCTTCCGAAAGGAAGGGTTCGAGATCGAGAGCGCTTCGAACGGCGAGGAAGGAATTGCACTCGCCAAGACGTTTCAACCCGATCTCATCACGCTCGACGTGATGATGCCGAAGAAGTCTGGCCTCAAAGCATACACCGAGTTGCGGACATCGACAGAGACGAAAGACATACCGATAATCGTGCTTACCGGGCTAACCAAACAGGAAGACTTCTTCGGAGACAACCTCGGTGAGTTGCCTCGCCCCAACGCACTTGTCGAAAAGCCGATCGATCGTGACAAGTTCATCGAGGTGGCGAAGCAAGTAATGGGGTGACCGTTCCTTGAAAGAGGCACTCAGGACCTCCGGTAGGCACCCGGTAGTAACAATGCGTGCCTGGCGTCCGTCTGGGCTCGTTGTTTATGCGACGAGCGCATTGCTGGTTTCGGTTGGACTCGTTTTTCTTATCCCTCACGTCTCGCCGGTGGTCCTGGGTATTGCGTCTGCCGCATACCTCTCTGTTATCGGCGTTTTGCTGTTTCGCAACCAGAGAAAGCTCTTCACTTACGCGCCATGGCGCGATGTCATGCCGTGCCTCCTGACAGTTCAGGATCGGGATCTGCGTATCATCGATTCCAACGACCGATTCCGCAGCAGCTTCGGCGAACAAACGGGTAAACACTGTTATCACGTTTACAAACATAGGGAGGAGCCTTGTCCGGAGTGCCCCGTGCTTCGGACTTTCGAAGACGGTCAGGTGCACACGAGCGAAGAAACCGTTGTGGACATGGGAGGTGAGGTCGAGCACGTGGTGGTCACGTCTGCACCACTGCTGGATGACAACGGTGATGTTGGTGCAGTTGTCGAGATGACCACAAGTATCACCGACGTGAAGGTGCTGCAGGAGGAGCTCGAACAGACGCACAGAGACTACAAGCGGTTGTTTGAGCAGGTGCCGTGCTACATCTCTGTCATTGATCGTGACTACAAGGTGGTCCAGTGCAATGCGATGTACCGCCGTGACTTCAATGTTGACGGCGATTCGTTCTGCTACGATGCGTGCAAGCATCGTGACAGTCCCTGCCCCAAATGTCTGGTCGACGAAACCTTCGCCGATGGCATGCCACATACACGAGAAGAGACTCTAACTACAAGAGACCGTAGGCATGTAGATGTGGTAGTCAATACCATGCCCGTTCGCGATGCCAATGGCGAAACCACTGCCGTCGTCGAGATGTTCACGGACATCACCGAAGTCAAGCGTCTACAAAAGCAGTTGACTCTCATGGGACGTGCCGTTGCGGGCATGGCACACAGGATCAAGAACATCCTCATGGGTCTCGAAGGCGGCATCTTTGTCGTGAACACCGGCATGGAGGAGAACAACCGGGAGCAGATAGAAGAAGGATGGGAGATGGTCGAACGTAACGTGCGGCGCGTCTCGGGTCTCGTGAAGGACCTGCTTTACTGCTCTAAGGAACGAACCCCTGACTTTTACAACGATGTATGCCCACACGACATTGTTCGCGACGTGCACGAACTCTACTCGAAACGGGTCGCGGATGAGGCGATCACGTTGACCTTGGAATTGAGCGATCCCCCTCACAAGTGCACGTTTGATCCCGAGTCCATCCATAGTCTACTCTGCAACCTCGTCGGCAATGCCATCGACGGTTGTCGCTTCGATCAGGACGAATCCAAAGAATCCCACTCGATCGTGTTGCGTTGCCACGAAGACGAGCGTGGAAGCACCGTGCTCGAGGTAGAAGATGATGGTGTAGGTATTCCCGAAGACATGAGCGATAAGGTCTTTGAAGACTTCTTCTCGACTAAGGGAACCGAAGGCACCGGGGTAGGCCTGCTCGTTGTCCAGAAGGTCGCACATGAGCATGGCGGAACTGTGACTTTCAAGAGCAAACCCGGTGAGGGTACGACATTCAGAGTAGTGATCCCGCCGGCAACGTAGCCACCCGGTCAGCACCACTTAATGCGCTCTTGTCAGCAACGTTGCAACTCCAATGCCCCGCTGGTTACACTGTACACCAGTTTAACACCGCCAGATGTGGAGGCGCAGATGCCGAAAAAGGTGCTCGTTGTCGATGACGAGGCTGACGTCAGGAAGTTCCTGACGGCGATTCTCGAGAAGCACGGTTACGAGACGCTGACGGCCGAAGACGGAGTTCAGGCGCTGGAAATCGCGCGCCGCGAAAAACCCGACCTAGTCACTCTCGACCTGCAAATGCCGCATGGCACAGGTACTGATTTTTACAGGAAATTTGCCAGGAGCCGGGACTACAAAAACACTCCGGTCATTGTTGTGAGCGGCCTGGCAGGTCGCGATTTGGCCGTGAAAAAACCGGTCGCTGTGTTCGATAAACCCATTGATCCAGACGATTTCATGGCAGCAGTGCGGAGTGCTCTTCCGGAAGAGTAACGTTTTTTGGAGCCAGGGTTTTGGCGCTAAGTTGTGAAATGACAGTTGCTTAGGGTCACTTATGGTGTGCGGGCGATTTTGTCCGATTTAAAAGCTGGACCCTCGATTATATTCCAGCCACCAAGAAAACGCATAATTGCCATTTAGTAGGCTGAATGGGAGAATCCGAATGCCGGGAGTAGCAGACTGGGATTGGCAGGTCGAGAAGAAATGCGTAGCCGACCTCGCCAAGATCAGGTCGCAGTTCAAACGCGTGGACGAATACTCAGTGAGCAATGACGGAGAGAAGATTGCGGCTCCAGTCCAAAAAGATAACGACGAGTTTACGGCGTGCGTCAACGGTGAAGCGTGGTCCGAGAGTTTCGAGCTGCTGTGGAACTTGCGGTTCTCTCCGATTGACAACCTCAATGCCCTAGTCAGAATCGATGACGAATGGACCGTTGCAGTAGATGGGAAACCTTGGGAGGGCCGGTACGAATATGTCTGGAATCCCAAGGTGAACCCTGCCGGGAATGCTGTGTCCGTGCTGTACAAGAACGACGACGCTTACGGCGTTGCCATCAACGACGAAGGTTGGGAAGAGGGCTTCGTATCCATTCGGGACTACTGTCTGAGCGCGGACGGGAATAGAGCAGCGGCAACAGTTCAGACTGTGCGACTCAAGGAAGCTGACACTTTCGGGTTCTTTGAGGGGGTGTGGTCTGTTGCGGTGAATGGAACACTCTGGGACAGCAAGTACGTCAATACTTGGAACCCAGTGTTCAGCGACGATGGTGAATCGGTTGCTGCGGAAGTACGCACCGATATCTGCGAGTACTCCGTGGCGGTACAGTCAAACGACTGGTCATCCAAATACGGTTGCGTTTGGACGCCCACGTTTCGCCCTGGGACGCAGGACGTTATTGCTCCGGTGCGTGATGGCGGCCAGTGGACGTTGGTCGAGAACGGCAAGGGCCTCTGGAAGCGCAAGTACAATATGCTTTGGGGCCAGAAGTTCAGCCCGGACGGCAACAGCATTGCAGCGGTGGCCTCGCCAGAGTTTGGGCGCTGGACCATTGTCGTGGACGATGTACCGTGGGATGTCACATCTGGTGATATGGTGGTCGAGCCGGTTTTCTCGCCGGACAGCAAACGTGTAGCATCGATCGTCAAGGACGACAATCGTTGGTCGATCGCGGTCGATGGCCAAGTGTGGTCGGAAACTTTCGAGATGGTCTGGGATCCGGCTTTCTCCCCTGACGGACGACGGGTTGTTGCAAAGGCTGAACGGGATGGTCGCTACTTCCCGGTGGTTGACGGGAAGGTGCACGGCAACGGCTTTGAACAGCTGTGGGAGCCAGTGTTCAGCGCTGACGGATCCAAGGTGATGCTGCGTTACGTTGAGGACGGTAAATACTATCGCCAGGTATTTCCGTCGAACGAACTGAAGAGGTGAGAAGTTAGCTCGCGAAGTCCGCGTGGGCTTGTCGCGAGGGGAAAGGAATAAGACGCATGTACGAATTCGCTCGAGGCCCTCTGGTCTGGGCGGCGTTCATAATCTTGGGTTTGGGTGGAGCCTATCGACTCTATTGGTTGGTCACATTCTCCAAGAAAGACAAGGTCGTACACCCATACATCACTCTGAAACACAGCTTGCGCTCATTGCTGCATTTCAGCCTGCCTTTTGGGGCTAGGGTGATGAGGCTACGTCCGGGGTTCACGGTCGTCTCGTTCCTGTTTCACATTTGCCTGTTGGTCACGCCGATCTTCGTGCTAGGGCACACTATGCTCTGGAGAGAATCGTGGGGAATCAATCTCCCGAGTTTGTCATCGTGGCTGGCCACCCTGATGGCGGCGTACGTCGTGTTCGGTGTGTTCTTCTTTGCGCTCCGAAGGATTGCTGATCCTGCAGTGAGATATGTTACGAGTTGGAAGGATTATCTCCTGCTCACGATCGTCGTCGCACCATTCCTAACCGGGATACTGGCTCACTACCAGATATTTGAATACCAGGTGATGATCGTGCTTCACATCGTCACCGGCGTACTGTGGCTTGCCGTCATCCCGTTCACGCGGGTTGTCCACATGCTCTTCTATCC
This sequence comes from uncultured Gemmatimonadaceae bacterium, assembly GCA_964518955.1. Taxonomy (GTDB): domain Bacteria; phylum Gemmatimonadota; class Gemmatimonadetes; order Gemmatimonadales; family GWC2-71-9; genus JBDGYW01. Next base: position 29,649 of record CAZFHS010000055.1, read on the forward strand.
GTTTACTCGTGCCTATATGGGTTGTGAGTTCGGCTACGTTCGTGGATCGAGAGATTGGTGAGTGAGCTCGCGTCAAATCAGGAGTATTGAATGGCAGTGATTCCATCACACCAGGTCGAAGATGCCGGCCTGGATGAAACGATAAAGAAGCTGACACCCGAGAAGATTCAAAAGGTCGTCAAGCACGTAATCACCAAGGAGACTGCGGCACGGCTGCAGGTGTATGTAGACACTTGCGTACGCTGTGGATTGTGCGCGGAAGCATGTCACACCTGCCTGTCTCGAGACGGTGATCCCGAATACGCGCCGGTGGCGAAGGTGAAGAACACCATCTGGGAGTTGATCAAGCACGACGGCAGAGTCGCTCCCGAAACTCTGCGGAGCATGGCGCGGATCGCGTTTACTGAGTGCAATGTCTGCCGACGCTGCAGCATGTACTGTCCGTTCGGTATTGACATCGCATACCTGCTGCTCACTGTGCGCCGCATTTGCAGTCTTCTCGGGATGGTGCCGCAGTATCTGCAGGACACTACAAACTCGCACTCCGCGACACAAAACCAGATGTGGGTCCAGCAAGACGAGTGGATCGACACGCTTCAGTGGCAGGAAGAGGAAGCGCGGGACGAGATAGCGACTGCGCGGATACCTCTGGAGAAAGAAGGGGCCGAGATCATGTATTCGGTGATCGCCCCTGAGCCGAAAATCCTCGCCCAGCTCCTTGGCAATATGGCCCAGATCTTCACGGTGGTTGGCGCCGACTGGACCATGCCGGCAACAGACGGTTGGGACAATAGCAATATGGCCATGTATTCGGGCGACTTCGAGATCATGAGTCGAGTGGAGAAGCTCCATTGGGACACGGCGGCACGACTCAAGGTGAAGAAGGTCGTCATGGGAGAATGTGGCCACGCGTTCAGGGGAGCGGTATACGATGGTCCACGATGGTTGGGATGGAAGTTCCCGCCGATCCCGATGGTGCACGCGGTCGAGTACTACTATGACATCATCACGAGCGGCAAGATCAAGATCAGAGAGAAGTTCAAGGAACCCATTACCCTCCAGGATCCATGCAACATCGTTCGTGGCCGCGGTCTTGGAGACAAGCTGCGGTACGTGATGAATGCGTTGTGTGAAGACTTCCGCGACATCAATCCCAACTACGAACACAATTTCTGTTGTGCTGCGGGCGGGGGGGTCATCAACTGCGGTCCGCCGTGGAAGACCTCGAGGGTCGAGGGGAACCGTGTCAAGGCCGAACAGTTCGAGAGGACTGGAGCGGAATATATCTGCACTCCATGTCACAACTGTCATAGCGGTATCGAGGATATCGTTGGCTACTACAAACTCGGTATGCACGTGAAGTTCATCAGCGAGATCATGGTGCAGGTCATGGAAATCCCTGAAGAGTTGCAGGCCTGACATGCTCGACATAACCAGGAACACGATGATCCATAGAATGGGAAACCGAATCGAGACTAGAGCGGTCGGCCGTGGCATCTTGGTCGTACTCGTTTGCTGCGTGCTTGCTGGATGTGGCGGCTCGGATGAAGAACCGGTCCGCGGTGCCGACGTCATCTTCATCGACAGCATGTCGGCATTCGGCAATCTGGATCGCGCTGCGGTGGCGTTTCCGCACGACACGCACTGGACGGCAATAGCGGCGCAGGGTTTGGATTGTGAAACGTGCCACATGCGGATGGAGAGCGGCTACTTGTCGCAGAACTTCCTGCGCCTAGCCTCGTTGGAAAAAGAAACCGTGATGCAGACGTATCACGACAACTGCATTGCTTGTCACGACTCGACCGCGGCAGCGGGTAGGAGTTCCGGTCCTGTCACATGCGGCGAGTGCCATGCGTCGCGCCCAACTTGGGTGACCGAACGAACAGAGATTGGATTCGATGCCTCGCTCCATCATCGTCACGGGGAGGCGTTGGATGATCGATGCGAGTTGTGCCATCACGAGTACAACGAGCAGACCGAAGAGATCTACTACGCAGAGGGAGAGGAGACGACGTGTCGCTACTGTCACCTCTCTGTCCCCGAGCCTGGGGACGTTGCTACCTCACTCTCGGAGGCATCCCACAAGGCGTGCATCGGCTGCCATCTAGATTTACCGGATGCTGGGCCGACTGAGTGTGCCGGATGTCACGACGCCACTAGGCAGGGGCAATTCCAAGTAGTTGAATCACCCGACAGGCTAGATCGAGGTCAACCAGACTTCGTGTTGCTGCGAGCTAGCAACCTCGATTCGAGCAAGGTCAACACGGTTCCATTCTCGCATGTGAGTCACGAAGGCTTCAACAATACCTGTCGTTCCTGTCATCACACGAGCATGTCACCGTGTTCCGACTGCCACACTTTGCGTGGTAGCGAGGAAAGCCAGGGCGTGACACTCGACCACGCGATGCACGCTTTGAACACGGAACGCAGCTGCCTCGGTTGTCACGAAGCAGAGAAATCCGAGATCGGGTGCGTGGGCTGCCATTCTCAGATGCGGCACGGTGAAGTCTCGGAACGATCCTGCACAGTCTGTCATGCAGGCCCCAGCCCGGATCGTGTTGAAGCGGTTGAGAGCAGATACCAGTCATTGGATCAGTTCAGGTTGTCGGCGCGGGAAGCGCGGCTCTCGTTCAGTGATGCGGACATTCCGGACTCCATCACGATAGGGTTGCTCTCAGAGAAATACGAGCCTGTAGAATTCCCGCATCGTCAGATTATCGACCGGCTGATGCAGCACATCGATGATAGTAGAATGGCGACCTTCTTCCATGGCGGCGCGGACGCAATGTGCCAGGGGTGCCACCATCATACTCCGGTCGGCGTTTTGCCTCCATTGTGTGAGAGCTGTCACGGCGAGCCGTTCGACGAGACGGAGCTTCACGAGCCGGGTCTTCTCGGTGCATACCATCGCCAATGCCTCGGCTGTCACCAGACAATGGAGATCGAGGAACCACAAGATTGCGAGGGATGTCATGCCACCAAAACGAACCAGACAGGTGGGCAATGACCTCCAGCGAGAGAATACAAGGGAGTAGCGCATGAGTTCATCGCGCAGGAAGTTCTTGGGTTGGATGGCGGCCGCGGGTGCGTCCACCGCCCTTCCGAAGCACGCTTCCGCACAACACGATCATTTCGAAGGTTACCCAGACAGTTACGGTGTCCTTCACGACACGACCCTATGCGTTGGGTGCCGATCGTGTGAAGAGGCGTGCAACGAGGTCAATTCACTTCCGCAGCCGGATACACCGTTCGACGACCTTACGGTCCTCGAGGAGAAGCGGCGAACGCACGCGGACACGTACACGGTCGTGAACCAATACGAGGTGTCCGGTCAGCAAATGTCGCCGGTATTTCGGAAGTCGCAGTGCAACCACTGCCTCGAACCGGCATGTGCGTCGGCCTGTTTCGTTGGAGCGTTCACAAAAACTCCCGAAGGTGCGGTCGTCTATGATGCGTCACTCTGTGTTGGGTGCCGGTATTGCATCATTGCGTGTCCGTTCAACATCCCCACATACGAGTATGACAGCGCGCTGACTCCGCGTGTCATGAAATGTACGATGTGCCATCCGCGGCTCGTCGAGGGGCAGCTGCCGGGTTGTGTAGAGGCTTGCCCCATGGAAGCCCTCACGTTTGGCAAGAGAGATGATCTCATCACGATCGCTCGGGAGAGGATCCGTAAGTATCCGGACCGCTATATCGACCACGTGTACGGCGAACATGAGATGGGCGGCACGAACTGGCTGTACATAACTGGTGCACCGTTCGAGGAAGTCGGTATGCGTACGGACCTCGGAGTGCTGCCGGCACCTGAGCTAACATCCGGTGCGTTGGGGATGGTGCCGATGGTGATCGGCGTTTGGCCGGTACTTCTCGGTGGTGCCTACCTGATGAACCAGTACAACGATCGGACAGCAAAGAACGAAAAGGCTGAGGCGGTGGCAGATGCAATTGCTACGACTGAAGCCGCCGCAAAGGCCAAAGCCGAGAAGGCTGCGGAGATGGCGCAAAAGAAGCAGGAGCAGGCCGTCAACATGGCTGTGAAGAAAGCACTGGAAGAAGCCGCCAAGGATAGCGGCGGGGCGGAGGAATGATGTCAGAGGAAGCCGTTGCCGTGGCGAGGCCTGAGGAGCGCTCCTGGCTTACCCCGTTCAATGTAGTGATGGGAATCATCTTGTTGTTTGGGCTGATTCTCACAGTTCGAAGGTTCACCATGGGGATTGGCTCGGTCTCGAATTTGGACGACACCAGTCCTTGGGGGATTTGGGTTGGATTTGATCTTTATTGCGGTGTTGCCTTAGCAGCCGGCGGATACGTGACTGCTGCTGCAGTGGAACTTTTCGGATTGAAGAAGTATCACGCAGCCGTCAGGCCAGCAATACTGACGGGTTTCTTGGGATACTCGCTCGTCGGATTTGCCCTGATGTACGACGTTGGAAGACCGTGGCGCCTGCCGTACCCGTTCATCGTGAGCCAAGGTGTGACGTCTGTGATGTTCGAGGTAGGTGCATGCGTGGCACTCTATCTCACAGTGCTGTTTCTCGAGTTTTCGCCCATTGCGATGGAGTGGCTCGGCCTGAAGAAGCTGCGCAACATCCTTGTCAAATTGACCATCGGCTTGACCATCATGGGTGTGGTGCTCTCCACGCTCCACCAGTCTTCGCTGGGCGCTATGATGCTGATTGCACCTTCGAAACTGCACCCGCTCTGGTATTCGCCGTTCATGCCGATCTTCTTCTTCATCTCGAGCATTGTTGCCGGCCTTTCAATGGTCGTGTTCGAGGCGACTCTTTCGCACAAGTACTTTGCCAACAAGATGGACGAAGAGCACGCGGCAAGTCGCGATGTGGTTGCTTTGGGGTTCGGGAAAGCGGCTTCGATGGTCCTTATCGGTTACTTCGCCATCAAGACATTCGGCGTAGCACTGGGTAACCACTGGGATCTGTTGTTCACAGGGTGGGGGGCTTGGTTCTTGGTGGAGATGCTTGGTTTCGTAGCCCTGCCGGCATTCCTGTTTGCTGTCGGGGTCCGTGATCGCAATGTAAAGCTGATTCGCGGAACCGCTCTCCTCAGCGTACTCGGGATTGTGTTGAATCGGCTGAATGTCACGCTGATCGCGTTCAACTGGAATCTGCCGTTGCAGGAGAAGTACATCCCGAATATTCAAGAGATTGGCGTTACGTTGTTTGTTGTCGCGTGCGGGATCCTCGTGTTTCGGTTCATCGTGACGCGGATGCCTGTTTTCTATGAACATCCTGACTATCACGAAGCGCACTAAGGTGAATTGCGATGCCTGAAGGAATACATACACTCCAGGAGTTCATGCTCAGAACAAAGGGCGTGGTTTACATTCTGGCTTTCGTCTACATGGCAGGTTTCATTGCCTTTTGGAAATTCCTGAATCAGGGAAAGAAACGATATTGAACTGACCTCATTCCGACACGTGTAAGTACTAACCGCGCCGCCCTACGTCATATCCCGAATGCCGCAGCCGGCATGTTCTCTGTAGGATATGGACATGGCGGCGCGGTTTCTTTTCGGCCGTCAGTTCCCTTTCACGGAGTTAGAAAATGCTGCTCGTGGTGATTGTGTTCTCGTCGGTCCTGCTTTGGTTGCTGTTCGCGAAGGGTACGCGGTCAGATCATTGACGCGCGGGCCGCACCTCAACGAAAGCCAGCTCTACTCGCCAAGCGATCCTCGGATGGCTGCGAGCAGCCCCTCCTGGTCGATCGGTTTGTCGAAGACCGGCACTGACTTGCTCACCGCAACATCCCTTCCCGCAGCCGCGCTGATCACTATGACGGGAATGTCCCTGAAGTCCTTCTTGTCATGAAGCTTGCGGTACAACCCGGTGCCCGTCTCCTCGGGCATCATCAGGTCGAGGAGTATCAGGTCGGGTGTTTGATCCTTGATCAGGTCCATTGCCCGCATACCGTCCTCAGCGGTCCTCACTTCATAGCCGGCGTCCTCGAGTAGACTGCTCAAGAACTCCCGTACGTCCGGCTCGTCGTCCACCACGAGTATTTTCTTCGCCATTTCCCCCTCCATAAAAACTCACAACCTCTGTGGGTGGTGCGCTTAGGTCAGCGATCTCATCAATCTCAGCAACTGCCGGAGCTTCGGAATGTCGGCCTGGTCAACAAGCGAGTGCAGTTGACTGCGCAGCTGCTTCTCATCGTTCTCATTCACCTCGCGCTTTACTCCAACACCCAGAATCTCGCTGAGTACCTGAGAGTAGTTATCAGGATCAACGGGTTTTTCCAGGTACATGCGAGGGCCCATATGCCCCTTGTCCGAGAATATCTCCTGTAGATCGTCGCGGCCCAGGTCATCGTGCGCGTGGGCGGTCACCACAACCACTGGGATATCTCTCCACTCTTGCCTGCGGCGCAAGTCGTGCAAGAACCGCATGCCCGACTTGTTGGGCATAACGAGGTCCAGTGAGATAAGATCTGGAGTGGTTTTAGCCACTTGCGTAAGCGCCTCAGCACCGTCCGCCGCGGTTACTACCTGGAAGCCACAGTCTTCCAACACGGTGGATAGGAAATCTCGGACGTCATCTTCGTCGTCCACCACCAGGATTGTCTTGTCGCTCGGTTCGGCCACGGCCTATTTCTCCATGTCGCTAGTGATTGCTGGCACCATTGTCTTCCTGGACAGGTTTCGGGAGACGATCCCGGGGCAGCTCAATACGAAAAGTAGAGCCATCCTCCTTCGTCGACTCAATGCTGATCGCCCCGCCGTGCTGTTGCACGATCTTGCGAGTAACCATGAGCCCCAAGCCGGTTCCCCCCAAACCCTTCGTCGTGAAAAACGTGGTAAACACCTTGTTCTTGATCTCACAGTCCATCCCGATACCATTGTCGGACACCTCGTAGACCAACGTGCCGTCTTGTTCGAAAACATTCACGGCAACGGTGCTGTTGTCTCTGCTGGATGATTGACACGCATCGATCGCGTTCGACACCAGATTCTCCAGACAGGTGTGAATGTCTTCCTCATCCATGCTAGCCAAATCTATGTCACTGCTGCAATCGCACCGTAACTCTACACCTCTGTCAGCAGCAGCGGTTTTGTAGAACTCAACCACATCGTGCGCGATGGTCTTTGGATCGGTAAGAACCGCCTTCGGTGTGTGTCCTCGGGAGAAACTCAAGAAACCTTTCACGAGGACCGTAATCCGATCGACGTTTCGCTCCAACATCTCCCAGCCTTTGTTGGTGCGTTCAGTCGAGCCCTTGTTGATTCCCGATTGAATCACGTACATGCCGCCCTGCAAAGCGGTCAGGATGTTCTTGATGCCGTGAGCGAGCTGTGCCACGGTGCTGCCCACAGCTGCCAGCCGCTCGTTGTCGAGCTTCTCCTTCTCGAGCTTCTTGTACTCCCTCAGATCCTGCAAGAAGGCTGCTGCACCGATAATTCTACTTCCTTCTCGGAGAACGGTGCCCGACAGTCGCACCGGGAGTTCTTGCGAGTCTGAATCCACCACCGTGGCATCGGGTATTTGCAGCGTTCCCCCGCCTTCGGCGGCCGCGCTCAGAAAGTCATCCGGTAGGAAATCCGACAGTCTCCGTTTCCCTATGACGTCCGTTGCATTCACCTTGAACATGTCTGCTGCCGCGGGATTGAAGATCTGGATCGTCCCGTCGGACTCACCCGCCACGATTGCGTCGATCGCACTTTGGGTCAGCCTCTTTCGGAAATGCGCCTCCCTCAGCAGACGTGCTGACAGCTCTTCCGACTCCGTGACGTGTACCGCCATTTCTATCACGTGCTCGCACTCATTCCCAGTGCGTGAAAGTGGAGCTGTAGAAACCACATAGGTAGTGAGGTTTCCATCTTTACTGATTCCGACTTGACGCGAAGTATAGGAGCCTCCATCGGCGAAAGTCTTCATGGCCGGACAATCAGTGCACTTCTCGTCCCTTTGCTTGAGCACCCTAAAACACTGCTCTCCTACACGGTCGCCAAATGTTGTACGCATCAGTTCATTGGCCCTAACCACTCGGAAGTCACGGTCGATGACTGTTACGTAGCAGGGTACACGTTCAAAGAGCAGGTTGTACTCGCGCTGGAGAGCGGGGCCTGTCAATGAAAGTGAGACACTCACGGTCTAGAGTTTAGTGAGCAA
>CAZFHS010000056.1:0-37663 GCA_964518955.1 uncultured Gemmatimonadaceae bacterium
TGATTGCTCACTAAACTCTAGACCGTGAGTGTCTCACTTTCATTGACAGGCCCCGTTCACCGCTGCTAGTGCTCTCTTCCAGTAAAGCCGCAGCCATTTGTACTGAACGGGCGACGGCACTGCACGCACAACCCAATCCCACAGTCTTGGGTCAACACTGATAGTCGCTTGCCGGACTCTGGTCTTGGTTCAGTACGTCGACACGAGTCCACTCGAGTCGTCCTGTAGTTACCCGTTCAAAGGCCCCGTGGAGTCCTGTTTGCAGCCGTGTTGGACACGGGTCACGCAAGTTCCGACTCCAAGTCCGATAAGTAGTCACACAGGGCCTCGACACGAGAACACATGAGTCGTCTTGTGTCGACCCGTTGAAAATCCCTTTGAAGCCCTCTTCACAGCCGTGTTGGACAGGGATCCAGCCGGGAAGCTCACACAGGTCGGCCGCGCACCTTCTCGAGTCGCTCTTAAGTCCCTCGTATGACCTTTCTGATACAGGGGCGTGTGCAACACGGGCGACGAACTCGTAGAGACGGCGAGGAGGAGGCTTTGTAGAATAACTGGCGACTACTGACTACTAGCAGACATCCGTCAGATGCGGTTACACTTACGGACGGCGGTTTGGCGATCATCATACAGGAACTGATAGCCTCACTGGGTGTCTGATGATTCGGAAGGTGATATGAGGGTCGACACACAACAGTCGCTGCATTTCGGAATCAACTACGTGATCGCTCCGCTGCCGCTTATCAATAACAAGCAACAGCGGGAATTTCAGGGAAAACTCGCTGAGGAGGGGATCGAGTTTGAACAATCCGGGTGTAAGGGCAACGACATGCGGTTCAGCAATGGCCCTCCACATCCACTCCAGGTCAGGGTCGCGCAGGCGGGACCCCAAGTAGGCCAGCTTCTGGTTGTCGCAGCTCACCCGAATCGCCCGATGGAGTTGTTCATTGAGGAAGCGGGAATAGTCTGTGCGGCGTTCCAAGCCGTATGGCCAGGGCGTTTCCAGATCGTGGCTCGAGATTGCACAATCCGGAATCTGTATGTGGCGCAGGCTGAGCATGCGTTTAAGTACTTGTGGGAGCAGCGGTTAGGGCAGGACGCCGACCAACTATCCCACTTTGGCCGAACCGTCCTCGGTGGTGGGCTCAGGTTTGTGATGCCACCGGACGAGAATGCAGGTAAGCCGGCAAATATTGAGGTGAAAATCGAGTCATATCTGGAAGACTCCACGAGAATCTACGTCGATGTTCTTTTTGGCTGGCCCCAGCCGATGGGACCAGGTACGGAGTTGGACCCAGGTCCTCTTCTGACCGAAGCAAACGAATACGCTGACAGAGAGGTTGTGGATTTCATATTAGGAGGTGGCCAATGACAACATCGGTCATCACGTCGGCTTCCAAGCCGCAAGACAAAATCGAAGAAGAATCGGTCGTTCCATATTCGTCGACTGGAGGGCGCGTTGCCCGTGAGGCCTGGTCTCAACCCCCAGCGACGCACTATGTGCTCTATGTCGTAGGTTCGGTCGTGTATGGGCACGAGCTCGAGCATTATCTCACCGTTGAGCAGGGACCGGAGGGCGTGGATCCGGACCGGCTGTTGGACGAAGAGCTGGAGCTATGGGAACAGACTGCCACTTCATCATGGTTAGCGACGGAAGCTGAACTAGAAGAACAGTCGTGAACCACGGGGACGTAGTTCTCGTAAGTCTAGAGGCAGGACGCGGTCACGCCCAAGCTGGGCATCGTCCTGCCGTTGTCGTCCAAGACCATGAAACGACAGGGGGTATGCGGACCGTGGTGGTCGTGCCTATCACGGGGAACCTGTCCGCAGTCGAGCGCTTTCCATACACAATTCCGATCGCGCCCGACACTACAACTGGTCTCAGTAAACAGTCAGTGATGCTTGTGTTTCAGATCACCACCGTCGACCGTCAATTCTTGGGTCGACGTCTCGGATCACTCTCCGAGGAATCCATGCAGGAGCTTTGTGAAAGTCTTCGTGCTTTGCTGCGGCTGGCGGAACCAACGACTCAGTAATCAACACAACACCCGCAGCACTAACAGCCACGCCAGCCACGAACACCACTCCCGCCTCGACGAGCGCCGAACCACCGTAAACTCGACTTGTCGGACAGCTTCTCCCAGTGCGCCAAAGAGCCGTACTCCTCGCCGCTTTTCACCCAAAACAATACGTTCTCAACCGCAAAAGGTGGTCCCTTTTTCGGTTGCCGCAAACATATCTGAGATCCTAGCTTGCGGTGGATGTAGCATGAAACGCACAACAAGACTCACAACACGAGACGAGTGGGAGCGCGTCCTGGCTGTGGTATGCAGACTCTTTAGAACGCCTCCTAGGCACTCAACTTAAACGCCCGACCGAGCCCCCCGTTCTGCGGTGCCCAGGCTTAGTGCATCCCACCCATGCCACCGCCAGGAGGCATCGCAGGCATTGGCGTTTCAGCTCTGTTCTTCCTTAGTCTCGCGTTCCCCTCCCCGGGGCTAGAGCAGGGTCCAGGGTTGGTCGGTCTCACCCCGGAAGTTGGCGAGGCGCAGAGCCGCCTCTGCCTTCATTTGCGGCGAAATGTCCCAGTTGGCGATCGCCCACGAGAGGAGCAACAGCTCGAAGGTGCGGCAGAGAGTTTCGGCGCCATCCCAGGTCATGAGATCGGCACCGTAGGCGTCGCAGAAGGAGCGGTAGCTCGCCGGCGAGGCACCAAAGCGGCGGGCGGAGACCATCTGTGGAACCAAATCCCAACTGACCGGCCCACTCCCCGAATCCTCCAGGTCGATCAGGGTGGGGCCGTCTGGGGTCAGGACCACGTTGTTGACGTTGTAGTCGCCGTGAACGAGGGCCGTGCCCAGAGGATCTTCGTCGGCGATTCGATCCCACGCTGCAGCAAGTTGGTAGAACTCCTCCCAGAGGTCCTCGATGCCGCCGAACCGGCCCCCGCTCGCGGCTCGCCCCAGGCCGTCAAGTGTGATCGAGATGGGGTCCAGTGCGGTTATCTCGGTGGACATGCTACCTCTCGTTGCCTCGTGCAGATGCCTGGCGAGATGGCCGAGAGTCTCGGGAGAGGGCTCGCCGGGGAGGATGGTCAGGCGACGCCAGAGGGTGACGGAACCACGGGCGTAGACCATGGGCTGCGGATCGGGCACGATCAGCCGGGCCGCGGGCACGGCGCACGCCTCGAGGAGTCGGGCGGCCGCCACCTGGCGCTCGGCGACGGCGACGGCATCGGCCGGCTCGACACGGGCGACGGCGTCGGCAGCGGGGAGCACGACGTAAACCGAAGTTCGCCGGCGAAGCACGGTAGCGCCCTCGGTGCTCAGACAGGCCCGCCTCGCGGCTGCTACCGCCAGCTCGAGGGAGCGATCGGGTCGGAGAGGGGTGTATCTCACCGACTCAATTCCACCGTGATTGGCCTCAACGAGCCCGTCTAAGCAGCGCACGGAGTTCGGACTGGCTCATGGCTTGAAGACGATCGTCGGTAGGCAGATCTTCACGTCTCAACCGCAGGAAACAGTGATCCTCTTCACTGTCGAAATGAAGGCCAGGTTGCTCCGCGGACGTATTGGCTCCCTGCTGTGAGGCAGAATAGCGCACACGCGTGTCCCGTCTGACTGTCCACCGCACGCCCTTGTGGGAGAACTCGCAGCGTCTCCCCAGCTCAGTCATTCTTCAGCTCCCTTCCGCCTTCGTCTCGCATCCTCCTCCCGCCGCGCCGCCATCAGCCCTTGATCTTACCCCTCCATTCCCGCCCATTGTCTTCAACAGCCACCAGGCGCTTTATGTCATTCGGGTCGACCAGATCATAGCCGAGCAGGTATGTGTTGGATCGTCGCTCCGCCAGCTCGGTCGGCGTGACGATAATGCTATCGTTGAGCAACGTCCGGCTCTTGTCACGTCTACTCCAGTAGTACACCGCGGAGATGGTCACCGGACGCCGACCCCGATTGGTTATGGTAATGGTGATGTGTTGTTTGTCCGGCGAGAACGCTCCCGAACCGGGTATTCGGTATCCCCTAGCTCCGTACACCACAACACGTGGACGGTCCCGCCACGCCACATAGACGGCAATAACCAAACTCACGGTCGCCACGACTGCTCCGTACCACGCCACACCGGTTGTCATAAAACACAACTACACTTTCTAGAGTGTGGAGCGCCGGATGCACACAGACACGGTGTCAGCGGCAGAAGAGCCCTGGCCTCTACGATCCTCGCCAGTCCACCCGCTCATCGTCCTCGGTCACCCGCCTTTGCGTCAGGTCCCGAACAACCAGATTGCGTCTGCATTCAGTGCAGTTTATCCACCAGCTGGAGCCGGGCGTCTCACCCGTTACAGCTTCAAAGGTGAGCGGTGAACCACACCGCGGGCAGTCCACGGATGTCCCTACCTTGATCACCGCCTCGCGAATGCCTGCAACCTCCTCCTTCGAGAACGGGGGTGTGGTGTTTCTCGCGTCGTCCTGTTTCACGGTGCCCGCGCCGCTGGGAGAGCAACTTTACCGTCCATCAATTCCACAAGACCTCCTACAAGTCGCTCTCGGTTGGGCCGTCGCTCCCCACGCCCGCGATCAGCCGCCCACCGCGGAAAGCTGCGGCAAGGGCCAGTGGCACCTGAGCCTCTGCCTCAACCACTCGGGCCCGCATCTCCTGAGTCTTCGCCTTCATCTCCTGCCCCTCAGCTACCGCCATCGCACGTCGCTGCTCAGCCTCGGCCTGCGCAATCCGCTTGTCGGCTTCGGCCTGATCCGTTTGTAACTCGGCGCCGATGTTCCTGCCCACATCCACGTCCGCAATGTCGATCGAGAGGATCTCGTACGCCGTGCCTGAGTCCAGTCCCTTGCCGAGCACCACTTCGGTAATCTCATTGGGGTTCTCGAGCACGGCCTTGTGGGAATTCGACGATCCAATGGTAGAAACGATTCCCTCACCAACACGTGCAAGGATTGTCTCTTCGCCCGCACCACCAACGAGGCGGTGGATGTTGGCGCGCAGCGTCACGCGCGCGACGGCAATCATCTGAATCCCGTCTTTGGCCATCGCGGCAACTCTCGGTGTCTCGATGACCTTGGGATTGACCGATACCTGCACCGCTTCATGCACGTCACGTCCCGCCAGGTCGATCGCCGCCGCAGTTGGAAAGGAAAGCTCGATTCCCGCCTTGTCCGCCGAGACGAGGGCGTGCGTGACGCGCTGGACGCTCCCGCCGGCTAGGAGGTGTGCCTCCAACTCATTGACATCCAGATGGAGCCCCGCCTTGGTCGCGGCGATCAATGGGCGAACAATGGCCGGTGGACTCACCTTCCGGAGACGCATGCCGATTAGGCTGCCGATTCCAAGCGGCACGCCCGAGAAGCGTGCCTCGATCCAGAGACGCACCGGAATGAAGGACAACACCGCCGCAACGCCGATCACTCCTACGAGAGCTAGCGCCGGCAAGAACCAGTTGAGCGCAGACAGTCCTTCCATTGTGATTCTCCCTTTCCCGTTCACTTCTGGATCGTCATGGCTGTCACGTACGGGTGAAAGCAACGGTGCCATATGGGACAGTCAAGTCTGGTTGATTTGCCGCTGTGCTGAATGAACGACTCCCTGCGGCCAAGATCACGCTTGCCGTACCATCCCCTTTCCATCATTAACGGTCCGGTGTCGCAAGCTCTTTGGATGGTCCCACTCGCAGTACAAAATGCTGCGTATATTTCTTGATTGAGGGCGGACGCTGAACCGACAGATGCGCCGGTGGAAGTTTCCGGTGAGGGCAAACCCTGTGTGAGCTGCGGCGAGGTTGCTGAAGCGGTGGCGCCGGGGTCGTGTCGAGCCTCTCTTCGGGCAACTACCCGCCATATGGTGCGACGCAGCTGAGAGAAGGCAGGGGACTGGCAGATGGATCAAGAAGAACTTGCCGAGCGTTTGGGCCCGTCGGAAGAGCAACACGTTCGGTTCGAGGGTGAGAGCCATTACCTGTTCTTCCATGGCTGGAAGGTCGGATGCGGCGAGCACGTTGCCGAAGGGAAGGACGAACAGCTCGACATCTACGTGACAACCCTGGATGAGTATGTCGTGACATACCAATGTTGTAGCAGTGAAGAGCCGGATGAAGGTGCGGGAGACCACGTTGTCCAGTTCGCTGCCTCACACCAGGATCTCGATGAAGCACTGTCCGAGTTAACCAACCAAGGCGGCGTGACTCCGCTGGCAGCAGAGATAATGACAAAGCGCGCATGCCGCGACTGGCCGCTGTCGGAAGGTGGGTCCACCACGGAGGAATAACGCATCAGTGGACGGTCGGGGCGGCTCTTAGCACATTTGATCGAGTGTGGCGGGCCGCACCGGATTGCGTCCAGGCGTCTAGCTTTTAGACCCATTCTGCGGTTCTATGCACTTTTGCTCTTTCGTCGGCGCAAACCGCTGCACGGGCTCGCTCGTGCCGCAACGCGGGCACTCCTCGACCAGACGGCCGGTCATCGGCACTGTGTTCATATCCAGGCTGTCGCCGCACCGCGTGCAGAAGGTGGCCATGCTCACGTCCCGGATGGTGATATCGGCGTCACCCTCAAGGAAGTGACCCCGCAGCTGGCCCCGCAGGTCGCGGTCCGAAAAGAATGTTCTGTTTTTCCTCACAGAGCCCTGCTCGAGAGTGTTGTCACTCCGGTTGGCGTTTGTCCATGACAGCCTGGGGGCATCACCGTGTCACCGCCTGCCGAGCCTATCGTATGAAAAGTCGCTGCAACGTTCGCCGGTGTCTAGATTCCACGGCAGAATCTCTGAGCACCACAGGGAAACAGCATGTATCGAGGTCAATTAGGTCGGAGCGAAGTTTACCCACAGTCAGGTGAGGGCGCATGGAGTTAGCGATCGGTTCCAATATCATCCGAAACGCTAACGGTAGCATCGTGGTAGAGGGGAAGCAGCAACTCTCCTTGGAATGGGGGCAGGCTGGTGGGACACTCCTGCTCACCATGAACTTGTACAACGCCGACGGGAAGCACATCGCCAGGCTTAGGCGGAACGAATGGACGTTCAACGACCATGAGCAATTTGTGCTCACCACGAAGCCCGGGGCCTTGGAACTGGTCGATACACGAGCAGGCCGGATTGCTCTGGAAGCCCGAATTGTCGGGGAAGACAAAATCGAGATACGTGATGGTGCCTTTTTCAGCCAAAAGGGGCACCAAGTCGAGATCACCGCAATCAGCTGTTGCTTCGAGGGCTCGCTTTCACGTGGGGAACCAGTCGAAACTGCCGGAGGTACTGTTCAGATAGGGTAGTCCGCCATGCACACCGAACGTCTGAGGTAGGTTCAGGTGGTCTCGCAGGCCATGAACTGGCAGAAGTCTTACACGCCCGTTCGGATGTGTATGCGAGGATTATTCGACTGGATTTGATTGGTTTCTCGGGCGCAGGACAAAAAAGCGGCCTCCAAGATTCGCGCAGGAGGCACGGTCTCACATTGCCGACACCCGAGGGTAGGGCTGTTCCTGGCGATTGTTGGAGGTTCAGACCTTGGCGAGCGGCGTTGATTCCACCAGAGACCATCACGCCGCCGTCTTCGTCGGCGGAGCGCGCGTTCTTCGAAAGAGTCGGTGCTCCGGCGGATCGTACACTCCCATCTTGACTAGCTGCCAGGGGACCACTTCCACCGGCCGTACCACAGAACCGCAACAATCACAGCGCAGAGGTTCCAGATCTTCGTCTTCGGACGCCTCTCGTCCACGAAGGGAACCGACTGCCTCAACCATTCGGTGGGACCGTACCGAGTCGCCCTTCTCATCGCTGTACGACACCGACAGGGTGCCTTCATACAGCTCGGCGAGATCGTTTGCGGAACGAGTGGTGAATTTCGTGACGTACTTCAGCAGCTCTCGCGCGACTCCCCCTATGTCACGTACTGCACGTATGTCGGTCACCACGCTGTCGCCGGTAACCAATTCCCAGCACCGTGATAGCCTTGCCTGCTTCACGTACGGGGAGATCATGACCATGTGCACGTGCGGATTCATATTCTGCTCGCCGAACTCGATTCGATACACGCCACCCGATGCGTACCTCTTCCTTATCTTGAGCACACGGCGTTTTGCCGCAGCGCGATCCGACCTGCGCGAGAACCCGTCAGGGCAAAAGACTCGCTCCAAAATTTCCCAGTCGTTTGCGGAGGACGGCCGACCGAACAACACGCGGAAGACTTGAGACGCGCCGGCTTTCAGCCGTTTGAATGCGACATCCCGTTCTTCCCCGTCACGAACATGCAAGGGAAGTGTTATGAGGCGACCGCGCACTCCTGCCGGCGCGGTTTTCAGCTTTGCGCTGAACCGCTCTTGTATAGACTCTGACAAGACGTGCCGAGCCCTTTCGCGCACACTCCTCGCAAAGCATCACTCGATTGCAACTGAACGGCCGTAGGATTTTGTGACCGCTCTCACATTCGCAGAGGATCATGTCGGCACCACACCGCCTCACATTCTCTGCGGCGTGGGACAATCCGTTTACCTTCGCATCGACGTCTCGCAGAAGTCGCCGTAGCCCTGTGACATCTTGTCCTGAACCTTCGCCACTCTCGACCATCCCCCTCAGCTCTTCTGACCATATCTTCAGCTTCGACTCCCGTTTTCGGAGTACAGCGCGCATCTCCTCGTTTTGAATCCTCGGACTTGGTCGAAGTACAGACCCCAAACTCTCAGAGTTATCGCCTAAGCTCCTAGGTAGTTCAGAACTAACTGGTAGTATCGAGTGAAGGACGGAGTTGTCCTCCGTATTGTGGCTCGTGCAGCAGCCGCTCGATGCAGACCGAGAGCTGGTGCGCGAAATCACCGCACGATCTCCGGCGCACCTGGGCATTGAGTAACGCGATGAGAACACGTGTTCCCGCGCAGAGAACGGGCACAGAACGCATCGAGGCTGTGAGGGGGATGGTAAGGGTGCGCGAGGAGAGTCGCCCGTCAGGGGCGATTCTCAGACTGCATACTCGCGCTAGTAAATGACGTCCAGAAGGTGGTGTGCTTTTTGGTGGTGGTCCACGCAGACCTGAACCGGACTCAACGGGATCGAACCGTGTTGAGTGAACCGAACTGTCAGACTCAGGAGGACTCATCGGGACAAAAAGGAACCCAGAGCGAAAACGCCCAGGGCCCTCAAAAGTCCGTTGCTCTACCAGCTGAGCTACCCGGTCGAAGGCAGCAAAAATCACCTGTTATTGCTCTCGTGACAAGCGTGAAATTTTTCTCGCATTTGGCCGCCAATGTGTTTCCCTCCTAGGAGCACTGCCACATGTTGCGAAAAAACGTGATTACATTTCACGTGTGCACCGTTGTTTTCCCTATGACATTCACGTGACATTGCTTTGATTGTGGCAGAGCAACTTTGTGACATTGATCGCTTCATGTCGGTTTTCCAGAGGGAAAACGCGTTTTTTACCCTGTTTTTCATAGGGGAAAACGCTTGTCCTACAGAGAGAATTTCTTACCTTGGGGGGCATGTAGGGGCTGGCTACACTCTAATCCACCCTTCTCAGAGGTGCTCATGGCAGCAAAGAAAAAGGCCAAGAAGAAGGCAGTTAAGAAGGCCAAGAAGAAGGCCGTGAAAAAGAAGGCCAAGAAAAAGGCTGTGAAGAAGAAGGTTGCGAAGAAGAAGCCCGTCAAGAAAAAGGCCGTCAAGAAAAAGGCCAAGAAAAAGGTCGTGAAGAAGAAGGCTAAGAAAAAGGCCGTGAAAAAGAAGGCCAAGAAAAAGGTGAAGCGTAAGCCCAACCCAGCATTCATGAAGCCGGTGACTCCGGACGCAGCTCTTGCCGCGGTCGTCGGTGCGAAGCCGTTGCCACGCACTCAGCTGACGAAGAAGCTGTGGGCGTACATCAAGAAGAACGGCTTGCAGGACAAGAAGAATCGGCGGATGATCAATGCGGATGCGAAGCTGAAGCCGGTCTTCAAGAACAAGGCACAAGTCTCGATGTTCGAGATGATGAAGCTGGTCAGCGGCCACG
This sequence comes from uncultured Gemmatimonadaceae bacterium, assembly GCA_964518955.1. Taxonomy (GTDB): domain Bacteria; phylum Gemmatimonadota; class Gemmatimonadetes; order Gemmatimonadales; family GWC2-71-9; genus JBDGYW01. The sequence goes on from CAZFHS010000056.1 coordinate 9,980, forward strand.
TTAAATAAGCACGGCCAAGTCACAGTTAGTCGGTTGTAGAGTAGTCAGCAGTACAGGACCCAGCCCCGCTCGAGAGGGGGGTCGGCGCGCTCGCCGACCCCCAACGAGGCTCCAAAGAGAAACCCCCACTCATCCGACGCCGTAGTGACCCCGACCTTATCTTGTTAGCTACCGGCACCAGAGTGGTAGGGCAGAGATGTACGCAATAAAGAAGAACGACACATTCACGGGTGCTCGCGGCTGCTTGATGAGCGCGGTCGGACTAACTGCTGCGATCGCGTTGCTCCCAGCGATGCTGTTTGCGGACACACTACCTGCACACAACACTGAAATGGAGGCGACGCCGACGGACTTCCGGCAGCCCGGGAAGTCTCCGTCCGCCCGTCCGCCTGTCCGCCCGTCCGCCCTTCCCCCCGAGAACCAACCGCTGTTCGATTCCCACGACATCCTGAACGTCACTCTCAAGTTCAACCTGCTGACCGTAAGACGCGACGTGGGCGAAGATCGGGAACAACACGATGCCACGCTGTCGTACACTGACGATTCCGGCGAACTCGTTGTTATCGCGGCAACGGTGAAGACTCGAGGGCGCTTTCGACGTGACACTCGGAACTGTGAGTTCCCACCGCTGAGGTTGGACGTCGAGAAGGAGCGGTTTCCGGATGGTCAACTCGACGGCACCCTGTTCGAGAACCAAAACGAGTTGAAGCTGGTTTGTCATTGTCAGGACAACAGCGACGCACACGAACAGTTCGTCTTGAAGGAATATCTCGCCTACCGGGTCTACCAACTGTTCACCGATATGAGCTTTTCCGTCCGCCTCGCGAGAGTGACATACGTAGACGAACTCGGCAGGCGGGATCCGTTCACGCGCTTCGCCTTCTTCATCGAAGATGAGAAGATGATGGCGAAGAGGAACGAGGCCGTGGTTCTGGACTCGGTGGGTGTGCGACAGATCGAGTTGGAAGACGCGCAGGCAACGCTGTTTTCTTTCTTCCAGTATTTCATCGGCAACACCGACTGGAAGGTATCGGTACTGCACAATGTGAAGCTGCTCGATCGAAACCAGGGATTCCCGATTGCGGTTCCCTACGATTTCGATTGGGCCGGCGCGGTCGACCCGCCGTACGCGGCACCACATCCCGAACTCGGCACCAATGATGTTCGAGAGCGAGTGTTCATTTCTCCGTGCCGAACCGACTACGACATCGGCACGGTCATCGACATGTTCAATGAACGCAAAGATGCCATCTACGCTCTTTATGCCGACCTCGATGCGCTCGAGGAACGGTCTCGGGAGCGCTCGCTCGAATACATGGACGAGTTCTATGAAACACTGAGCGATCCCGATGCCGTGCGCCGCGAGTTCGTGCGCTCATGCCCAGGAGGGTGACGGCCTCCGGAGCTATTGTCAGATCCCGCGTTGCAATCTGGACCGAGACCCCTGAAGGTAACCCGAAGGGAAATTGGTCCGGCACCACGATCATGTGAGTAAGTTATTGTACTGTATAGGCTTACGTGTATCGCGTCCTCGTCCGAGGACAACTGCGCCAGTTTTCACGTTTAGTCTTGACACCCGTGGGACCCAGCCACAAGATTACTGAGTTCGAAATTGGCGAGCCATTTGCCCTCCCTTCCAAACGGGGTAGCGGCTTGCACTTAGCAGCATTAACAACGGTTGGTAGAGGTGACATAGCAGCCTCCGCGAGAGGGCGGACGTGAAGCTCGCGTCATGCCTTTGGGGGAGTGTGTCACCGTGCACGTATAAGGATGTGTAATTGTATCATAGGGATTACGCAGTTCGTGTCAGACTACATCGATGCGAGATCCCGACCAGATTCCCTATTCCCTAAGGAGGGGGGCATGTCCCATTCGTTGTTGTATCGTAGCGGTAGGGTGCTAGCACTCGCCGCGCTCACCCTTGTCCTCGGTGCGAGCGCTGCTGTCGCGCAGCAGAGTCGTGTCGAGGGTACGGTGAGAAGCTCTCAAACCCGAGACCCAGTGGCTAACGCACGGGTCAGCGTCGTCGGGACCAACCTGTTCGCGACCACGAACGAGAATGGCTACTACGCCATCGAGAACGTGCCGGTTGGTACTTATGACGTGCGTGTGCAGGTCATCGGCTTCCAGTCGGTGGTCTTCACGAACCAGAGGGTGTCCGCTGGTCTGCCGACCACGGTCAACTTCGAACTCTCACCGAGTATTCTCCGCATTGAAGGTGTGGTGGTAACAGGTGTGGCGGAGCAGACTCAAGCGGTGAAACTTCCGTTCACCGTTGAACAGGTCGGTGCCGAGGACATGCCAGTCCCGTCCGCGAACGCCGAAGAAGCGATTCGTGGTAAGGTGGCGGGTGCTCGTGTCGTCAAGGGTGGCGGTACGCCAGGTAGTGGTGTGACCGTTCTGCTCCGTGGCGCAACAAGCATCAGCACCGCTGGTCGGTCCAACGAGCCGCTCTACGTGGTTGACGGGGTAATTCTGGGCTCCAACATGACCGACATCGATGCGCTCGATATCGAGAACATCGAGGTAGTCAAGGGAGCCGCGGCAGCAGCACTCTACGGTGCGCGCGCTGCCAACGGCGTCATCTCGATCACCACCCGCCGCGGCAGCCGGATTCCCGACGGCGAGACACGGATCACGTTCCGCAGTGAGTACGGCAGGAGCGGCATCGAGCACTTTACGCCCGTTGCGCAGTCTCACTGGTTCCTGCAGGACGGTTCCGGCAACTGGCTGGGCTATGCGGACGACGGCTCCACCGACTCGACGGTATCCCCCAACGACCGTGCGATGTCCGCCCGTCTGCATAACTGGTCTCGGAGAGTGGATTACACTCGCGACAGCACCATGACGCTGCCGGGAACCGATCCGGGTTGTACGCCCGCCGGCGGCGACACCAACTGTTACACCAAGTGGCGCTACGCGATCTCGGACAATCCGTATTCGGGAACGACGTACAACCAGCTCGAGACGTTCTTCAATCCCGGCGCGACGATGACCAACCAGATGTCGGTCTCGCACCGTACGGGTAACACGAACTTCCGTGCTTCGGCTCACGAGCAGCAGGACGAAGGCGTAATGCCGGGGCTGGAAGGGTACACGCGTCGCGGCATGAGGCTGAACGTCGACCACCGTATCGGTCGTGCGTTCGACTTCCGCGCCAGCGCGTTCTACTCTCAGTCCGTTCGTGACGGCGACGGCGAAGGCTTCTTCGCCCTGCAGTTCTACCCGATCGACGTAGATCTGACTGAGCTGTATCCCGAAGAAGAGCGTCGTGACACCCTGGATTACCTGATCCAGCCCGACCCATATATCATGGAAGAGAACCCGCTCTACCAGTCGCAGAATGAGGACCAGACGAACATCCGTGGCCGTATGCTCGGAAGTGTCGGCGTGCGCTGGCGTCCGACGGACTTCTTCGATATCGAGTCTCAGTTCAGCTTCGACCGGTCGGACCGGAACAACACCTGGTACTGGTTCAAGGGTTACAGGACCCTTGGTGTCAGCACGCTGAATGATGGTCGTTACCAGCAGGAAAACGAGCACTCGCAGGCGTTGAACGCGAGCGTCTCGGCCACCATCATCAAAGAGTTCGGCGATCTCGCGACGAGCTTCAAGTTCCGTGCGCTACTAGAGCGTCAGGAATTCGAGCAGTTCACCGCTCGGGCGCAGGATCTCTCGGTCGACAACGTAAAAGACCTCGACATGGGTGACTCGGAACAATCGCAGGTTTGGGGATCGAGTTCTGACGTTCGGTCCTTCGGCTACTTCGGCAGCGCTCAGCTCGACTTCAAGGACCGTTACATTGCCGACTTCCTGCTTCGCCGCGACGGTAGTTCGCTGTTCGGTGAGGAAGAGAGATGGCACTGGTACTATCGTGCCGGCGGTGCGTGGCGCGTTTCTGAGGAGCCCTTCTGGTTCCTCGGTGGGCTGTTCGACGAGTTCAAGCTGCGTTACTCACGCGGTACGGCCGGCGGGCGTCCTAGCTTCAGCGCTCAGTACGAGACGTACTCGGTATCGGGCGGTCAGGTAACTAAACAGACCCTCGGTAACAGGCTCCTGAAGCCAGAGTTGGCGACAGAGCAGGAAATGGGTGTCGACCTGATCATAGGTGGTAGGCTCTCCATTGGATTGACCTACGCGCACTCGGTGGTTGAGAACCAGATTCTCAGCGTACCGCTCGCAGGTTTCTACGGCTTCGGCAACCAGTGGCGTAATGCTGGTACGCTGACCGGTAACACCTACGAGGGAACTATCCAGGCCGCGATTCTGCAGACTCCCGACGCGTCGTGGAGCATGAACTTCGTGATCGACCGCACCAAGCAGCAGATCACAGAGTTCAACCTGCCCGCGTACATCACCCAGACCGCATTCTACGTGCGCGAGGGTGAAATGCTCGGCACCATGTACGGTCACAGATGGGCGACCACCTGCGACGAAGTCCGTACCTCCGGTGGCTTGGGCGCGGCTTGCGATCAGTTCCAGGTCAACGACGACGGCTACATGGTACCTGTTGGCAGCAACCAGTACACTGACGCCATCGACCAGAACCTCTTCGGTTCGACTATCACGATCGACGGTAGAGACTTCAAATTCGGCGAGCCTTTCTATGCCGAGCAAGAGAAGATCGACACCGTTGACACCGATGCAGGCATCCTGACATCGACAGATACAACCGACTTCCTGGAAATCGGAAGCTCGATCCCCGACGCCAACTTCGGCTTCGGCAACAACATCCGCTGGAAGGGCATCACGTTGTACGCGCTGTTCGATGCCCAGATCGGTGGAGACGTTTACAACAACACCCGTAGCTGGGCGCTCCGCGAGCGGAACGGCGCGGAAGTAGATCAGGCTGGCAAGACTGAGAACCTGAAGAAGTCGATCGACTACTACGGTGTCCTGTATGACGTGAACGCAATCAACGACCACTTCGTCGAAGACGCGACCTACCTCAAGTTCCGCGAACTGTCCCTCCGTTACACGTTCAATCGTGGGCAGCTCGAAGGTATCGCAGGCGGGTTCTTCAAGCGGGTTACCGTGTCGATCATCGGCCGGAACTTGAAGACGTGGACGGATTACTCCGGGTTCGATCCTGAAGTGTCGACACGTGGTGACGCCGGCATTTACAGGTTCGACGGGTTTGGATACCCGAACTATCGTTCGTTCACAGGCTCCATCGAACTTGAATTTTGATTGCTAGAAAATGCATCACGCGATAGCACAACCGGCCCCCTCCAACTCCCCCGCATTTGCGGGGGAGCCGGGCGACCGCGTTGGCAACGATGCGTTTGAAAGGCAAGGAGGTAATTGGTATATGAAGTGGCTAAGATTCGGCTCGATGGCGCTGCTCGCGTTTGGATTGATGGCGTGTGACAGCCTGTCCGAGCTTACGGAACTAGAGGTTGTTAACGAAAACAACCCGGAAAGGGCGCGTGCGCTGCAGGAGGCTGGAGACGTCGAGTCTCTGATCGCCAGCGCGTACAACATCGCCTACAACAACACCGTGCGGTACGGAAGCTCTGTGCTCATGATGAGTGCTGCAGCGGATGAGACTTCCTGCTCCTGGGGTAACACGGGTCTGAAGGTGTTTTCTTCAGAGCCGCGCGTTCCCTGGGCGAACAGACATTCGGCCAGTTATGCATATTCGGTCGAAAATCCGTGGTACGACAGTTATGCTGCGCTGTCGTCCGTCTATGACGGTCTCGGGGCGATCGCAGACGACCCGACACTGTGCGAATCGATCGACTGCGATCGCACAACGGCTTTTGCCAAATTCGTGCAGGGAATGGCGACTGGGTGGCTCGGACGCATGTTCGACTCCGCGTTCGTATTCGATGAGACCGTGGACCTCGAGGTCGACGTTTTGGCGCTGCAAGCCTATCCGGCGGTCATGACCGCTGCGATCGGTTACTTGCAGGAGTCCATCGCGCTCGCACAGAATGCAAGCTGGTCGCTGGAGACCGGCTGGATACTCGGTCTGCCGCTGACCGGTCCGGAGTTGGCTGAATATGCGCACTCCTTGATCGCACGGTACATGACGCAGGTGGCTCGTACGCCCGCGGAACGGCAAGCCGTGGATTGGGGAGCTGTACTAGGCCACATCAATGCGGGGGTCGACGGCGATCTGGAGATCGACGGTGACGGCTACAACAACTGGCTGAACGACCTTCACTGGTACGGCAGCAACCCGGGCAGTGCGTCCTGGGCCCGTGCCGACTATAAAACGATCGGTTGGTCCGAGATCGATGACCCCGCCGCGAGTTCGGGTGGCTACGCCAACTGGCTCAACCTGGCAGCACCCGAGCGTGATGAGTTCGAGTTGCACGTGAACGATTTGCGCGTTATGCCCGACCCCGATCAGCCGCGCGAGCCGGGCCTGGACTTCAGGTACAAGGGTGCGTCGCCGTTCCCAGAGAGCAGAGGCACGTACCACTACTCGTTCTACATCAACCATGAGTACGAGGAGTTCAACGAGAGCAGCTTCTTGTCGCCGACGCCGCTCGTTCTGGAAACGGAAATGGAGCTGCTCAGGGCGGAAGGGCTTATCGAACAGGGTAACCTCGCCGGCGCGGCCGGTATCATCAACGATACGCGTGTCGATCGCGCGGGCCTGAGCCCAGCGGCAGCGGGCGATGGTGAAGCGCTGTTGAGAGCGAGACTCTATTACGAGTCGAGGATGGAGAACTTCCTCGCATGCGGTGGTTGCGCGTACTTCAACGCTCGCGGGTGGGGCAATCCCTCTCCGACTGGGCCGAACCAGCACTGGGGCCTAGTTGAGGGCACTCAGGTTCACTTCGCCGTGCCGGGGCAGGAGTTGGACATCCTGCAGAAGTTGTGGTACACCTACGGTGGCGTGGGTAACGAGGGTGGTTCTCTCGGGCCAGCGGCCGCGCCAGGAATGGGCGCCGCAGGCGGCACGACTGCGCCGGCCAAGATGATCTATTCGTTCAACGGCATGGAAACCGCTCAAGAAAAACTCGACTACATCTACCGCGACCGGGGCAAACGCACCGGCACGGCCATGCTGACCAGGCACTAAAACTCAAATAGTATGCAGCGCCCTAGTGGCGCTGCATTCTGCTAGCTGGAGAGAAAGGGCCGCCACGTTACATTTGTGGTGGCCCTTTGTTCTAGGGGCGGCAAGAACAGTGGGCACGTCGTTCAGGGTAATTCAACAGTGAGGTGGTCTTTATGCGTATTACTCTCTCCCGGCTAATCATGCTGCTGGCTTTGCTGGTCGTGATTGGCTGTGCGGTATCCGGCGGCAGTGCGACAGGTTACAAAGAGCAGATTGGCATGGCCACTCCGGGCGACCTAGGCAAGGAGACGCGCCTGATATTCGAGCGTTACCAATTCGAGATGGAACGAGAAGATTCCTCGATCACCTATCAGGTCTACACGACTCGCTGGAAAGGTCGGACACCGTTTCAAGACGAGCTGGACAGTGGCGTAGTCGAAGCGATGACGCGATTCATAGTGACCGGCAGGGCTCGAGGTGGGGGCAGCACTGGAAGCTCCAACGTTCGTGTGGTCGAATTCGTGGCGGAGAATAGAGTGCTGTACGATGAGGGTGGTGAGTGGGCTGTTGGTTTGGTGACCCCCCTGTTTCGCGAATACGTCGATGAGATCTCCAACGAATTGAAGCTGCGGTTCACCACGGGCCTTCGCGTTTTCTAATGCCTTTCCGTACGACCGGTGGCCCTAGAACATCGGGCCACCGGCTGTACTTTTCCGCCGGCAAGCGAACGGTCGTGGCGGAGACATCAGAGCCCGAGTTTCTCGTGTCAGCGAGGCGCCTCTTCCCATCCTACGAGGTGCCACAACTCGGCGATCGAAGTCCTGGCCGAGTCGACGTGACCTTGAGTAGGGACGGTCGCGGTTTTGTCGTCGCGTCCCTCGACGCTCCTGCGGTCCCCTGCAAATCTCACATGGACGCTCTCGTGGCGTTCGAATTTGCGCTCTCACGTACACTCGCTACCTCCTTTCTAGATTGCACACACATTCACTCATCAGGAGCCGTGGTGGACGGGCGCGCTGTGCTTGCGCTTGGCGAATCCGGGGCAGGGAAGTCGAGCCTGGCAGTCTCGCTGATATCTCGCGGCCACCGTACGCTCGGCGACGACACCGTGTTCGTGAGTCCAACCGCCATGGCGGTTCCGTTCAAGCGTCTGCTGAAGGTGGTTCCAGCGGTGCTCGCTGAAATGGACATAGACCCCACGTCTACGGTGCATTGGGATCCTGATTGGCCTGAGGCATGGTATGACCCTCGAGAAGGGGCAGGTTGGGCACCAGAAGCCCCGATCGCTGTTCTCGCGCTGGTGGGTTACGCCCCCAAGTCCCCGATCCGCGTCACACCAATTCCATCGGCGGAAGCCCTCAGTGTTTTGATAGGCAGCGTTTTGTCCACCGGATTGAGCGCTGGCGACTCCTTTGACACGCTACTGAAGGTCGTGGAGGGTGCACAGGCGTACCGGATGGAGTTTCCGTCTGCCATTGAAGGTGCTGACGCACTCGTCTCATTGATCCGATGACCGATCCATTCTGCGAGCGACTGGTGGAGATACTGGGCACAGCGGCCCGCATCTCGGGTGATACCGAAGACGGCGCCGCTCTCAGACTCGCGAACAGGCTCGGGATAGGTAGGTTCGTTCGATTCCGCTCGGGACGAAAGCTCGCCGACGGTTCGCCTGACGGTGAACGTATCCTGGTCGGGCTCGAACAAAGCTTCGTGAGAGATGCTGCCGAGGAACTCTCCGCAGCGCTGGCCCGGCGAGGTATTCACCACTTCTTCGTCAAAGGAATGGCCATCGCAGATAGGCACTACGCAACCGGCGAGCGCGAGATGGCCGATATCGACGTACACGTAAAGCCGGCCGCCAGGGATGTTGCCCGGGCTACGTTGGCAGAGCTTGGCTACTTCATCCCCCCCGATGAAGAGCAATCAGGCCCCGAAGCGCTCCGGTCCGGCCTTTTCGCCGGGAGGTATTCAGGGTCGAGTCCTCTGGAGCATGTCGGCGTCGATCTGGCTTGGGGTGTGGACCCGGTCGACCGGTTGTTGCCACGTCCGGATCGCCCCGTGCCTCAGGAGGTTTGGGATAGTCTGGATTTGAGTGGACCGCTTCCCGTGCCTGCCGACGCCCATCATGTGGCGCTCCTGGTTCACCATCTGGTACACCACGATATGCTCCACTTTCGTGGGCTCGTAGATCTCGCTTTGTTATGGCCGAATGTTGCCCGGGAATCTTCTGCGAAGATCGAGTCGGTGGCCAAACAGCTGGGAGTTTGGCGTGCGACCCGATTGATGGCCGTGGTCTTACAGCGCGAACTTGGAGTACGAGTGTACCCGCCGGGCCCCGTGCCGAATGATTGGCGCGGCAGGCGCGCGCTCCGCATGTTAGAGCCCGTGACGTGGTGTATCTGGGCTTCGAACGCCACAGACGCCGAATTTGTGGAGGTCAACAAACGACGCATTCGCCGGAGGTTGCTGTTGATCGACACACTCCTCGACTCACCCGGTCTGGTCGCGGATGCGCTCTTGCCGCCGAGCGTTTATCTCGAATGGCGATGGCCGGGAGCCAAGTCTGCAATCGAAGCACGCTGGCTTCATTTGCTACGCGTCGTCGGGAAACTCACGTGACCGCTCTTTGCGCTCCCGACCACGGGCTGTAGGTTTTGCATATGAGTGCCACTCCCCAGATTGAGCACCCGTTGGGGCGCTCAGACGTCATCTTCCGCCCTCTGGACGATACGTGGGTGCTGTTCGATCCACGTGCGGAGCAGATTCATGTGCTGAATCTCTCCGCGGCTCTGGTGTGGGCCCATCTGGACGGGAAATCAACGATTGAGACTGTCGCCGAAGCCGTTGGGTCAGCCTTCAATCCGCCGCAAACTGCCGCACAGGTGTGGACGGACGTGCAGGATACGCTCGAGCGATTCAGGGAGGCGGGGCTTCTGGACACTTCGCCGAACGCATGAACTACTATCGCGAGTTGCTCCGCCAACGCGAACGAATAGAGCCGTTTCGCAGGGCGCTCTCGGAGATCGTGACGCCGCGAGATCGTGTTCTGGAGGTGGGGACGGGCGTTGGCACATATTCGTTTTTCGCCGCTGAAGCCGGTGCCTCGCTCGTATGGGCCGTCGAGGGCGATCCGGTGGTCCACGTTGCGGAAACAATCGCAAAGCTGAACGGCTACCAGGACGAGGTCGAGTTCATACGGGGATGGATTCCCGAGGTGCTGCTCCCCGACCTGGCGACCCTACTGATTTTCGAGGATTTCCCGCCGCGCCTGCTCGACGCGCGCACCTACCGGCTCCTCGCAAAGCTCCACGAGAAGTATTTGGCCTCCGATGCGCGCTCTGTGCCCTCTGGAGCTCGTTTGTCTGCCGTTCCCGTGAGCGCCGATGCTGGCATTGCTTCCCCGTTGGCGCCGTTAGGGAAAACTGGCGAAGTGGAATACGGCATCGACTGGGCGCCCACTCGCGAATACGTTGCCAATACCGTTCATCACTTGACGATTCCCGCCGTTGCCGTCACCGATTCACCCGCGGTACTTGCTGAAATCTCGTTCGCTCGGTTGCCGGAAGTCGAAGAGATCGGTGGAACAGCCGCTTGGGAGTGCGAGCGCGATACCGATATCGGCGGAATCGCCTATTGGTTTGATCTGGAGCTGCCCAATGGCGAGTGGATATCGAATGCGCCGGGAGTCTCCCCAGGTTCGTGGGGCCAACTGTTTCTCCCCCTCGATCCACCTGTACGGGTCGAGGCCGGTAGGACGCTCAAGGTCGAAGTGAAACCTGAGAGGCTCCGTGACGGGGCTCCCGGCTGGCTATCGTGGTGGGCGTCGGCAGACGGAGTGGAAGTCCGAGGGCACGAGTTCGGTTCATTGCCCGCTTCGTTCGCCGATCTCTATGCAGAGTCGCCAGACGCCGTCCCGCACCTGAGCGAAAGGGGGCAACTCGAGGCCCAGGCACTACAGTTGGCCGACGGGAGACGGTCGATGAGAGAGATCGCGTTGAAGCTGACCGAGATTTCTGCCGATATAGAAGAATCGGATGCACTTTCCCTGGTACTGGCTGCGTTGAAGAACAGGGTTAGGGCACCGGCATTGGCGCCTGCTAGTTCTGAAAGGATAGAGAAAACGCCTGATCACGGAAATTTTGTGACATAGTTCCTAGACTCAGCGGTCGGAATTCACGATATTTGCAGTTGATAGTATGACAAAACGCGTGAGGAGCACTCATCGATGACTTTAGCAGACAGAAGGGAATTCCTGCGGAAGTTGGCAAGCGGAGTGGCCTATTCTGCCCCCGTGGTGTATTCGATGGCGGCTCCGATGGATGTCGTCGCTCAATCGGGCAAGGGTAATGCGCAGGGTTCGGCCAAGGGCCACGGCAAGGACTGGACGGATGAAACTAAGGGTAACAGCGGTATGACCTCGTTCGTTCCGCCGCCCGGGGGCCGCCCGCCCGGATCGTGAGGATTTAGGGAGGAAATTGCAATAATGCTGCCCGGCCTCCGTTACCGGGCTTCATTTTGCCCGAACGGCCGCGGACCTCTTGCCGCGCGAATCCGCCTGGCCCATATTGTGCAGTCTTGTCGAACCGTTATTGTAGGTAGAGGTGTTGCAGATGGCCTGGAGAGTAATTGACACTGATGGCGAAACCTGGAATGTACAGGCCGCGGCCGAAAGGCGGGCCGACACCCAGCTTTGGCAACTCAGTGTCTCTTTTCGATCGAGGAACAACGATCGAGAACAAGGCGCAATCTGGGCCACCTATCCACTCGAGGCTGCCTCGAAGTCGGGCCTGTTCCAGGCTGCCGACCGCATCTCGGACGACGCACTGAAGGATTTGCTCGTTCAGCAGATCGGTTGAGGCACGACCTCCATCCCTGACAAAATGTCTACCGCACAAGTCCAGGACCTCCGCCGAATTGCCGAAGCTCTCGGTCAGCTTCATGGGCACACGGTCGAGACGGTAGAGATCCGCTCGGATTGCAGGCTGTTCCGCGTTGCTTTTTCGGACGGACGAATGTTGGTGGTGTCGGCGCTGCTCGATGAAGTGGGGAAACCACGGTTGGACGTTGATTTCCTCCGCACTCCTGAAGCCGTATCGCACAGCCAGCTCGAGGTCCCGTTCAATCTGGCAGACTCGGACCGAGATTCCGAAGACTGATCGGCGGATTCCATGAGTGAACGGCTCAAATTCTCCGACTTCGATTTTGCGACCCTCCCCGATGGTCGGTGTCGGGCTCGCGTGGAACTTCACCTGGGCGATCAAGCCCAATTCGAAGGCACATCCGAGGGCCTGGCGTCACCTACGGGTGAGCTGAGGTGCGCGGCGCAAGCAGCGGTCCTAGCACTCGAGCAGGCGGTAGAGGGCAAGGTGGAGCTGGAACTCCTCGGCGTGAAATCCGTACGTGCCTTTGACTCTACTGTGGTCATTGTGTCGTTGGCATGCCAGCAAGAGGAATCACACCGAGTCGTGGGTTCGTGCCTTGCTGAGGGTCAACTGCCGCGTGGGGCTGCACTAGCGGTACTCAACGCAACGAACAGGATGCTTGGAAACTTGGTGTTCACGCGATGAAAGCAACTTGGGTCGGAATCGGTCTGATCTTCACGGTCGGGTGTGCTTCTTCTCCGCCGGCAGTGGCTGTTCTTCCGTCTGTAGGCGAGGCGAACGATCGTGCCGTGGCAGATGAAGCCGCTGTGGAGATGCCTTCGACTAGCGCGGAGGATTCGGCGGCAGACATCCGGGCGTTGGAAGCTCTACGCGACCTAGAATTCGGTCCGTCTGACAGCTCCAGCCTTCCATTCGATACGACATATCTGTATGCCACCGACGACGATCCGGTTTCCAGCGCTCGTGGTGGCGCCGCGAGTGCGGAAGCACCGACCTACGATATCGATATCGAATCCTTCGCCACCAACGAACGGGTGGAATACTACGTCGACTTCTTCCTCGACGACGCGAGGGACAGGTTCAACATCTGGTTGGGCCGGCTCAACCGATATGAGGGCATGATTCGGAACCGCTTTCGGGCGGCAGGCGTGCCCGAGGATCTGGTGTACCTCGCCGCTATCGAGAGCGGCTATTCGAATACCGCGGTTTCACGGGCGAGCGCGGTTGGCATGTGGCAGTTCATGTCCTATACCGCCCGAGACTACGGCATGGTGGTTGACGAGTGGGTAGACGAGCGGCGCGATCCCTTCACGGCAACCAATGCTGCAGCGCGATATCTGGCCAATCAGTACGACCGGTTTGGATCCTGGTATTTGGCCGCAGCGGCATACAATGGGGGACCGACGAGAGTATCCAGAGGTCTGCGACGGCTTTCCCAACGAGGGGATACGGCGCAAACTGCCGACGAATCGTTCTTCCGTTTGTCTGACCGGCGCTATTTGCGTCGGGAAACTCGCGACTACGTACCGAAACTGATCGCGGCCACTCAGATTGCCAAGAACCCCGCCCGCTACGGATTCGACAGCATACCGTACTTGCAGCCGTTGGTGTTCGACGAGATCACCGTTCCCGACGCAACCGGATTGGACGTCATCGCCAACCTCGCCGACACGACCACTCGTGCGCTAGTCGAGCTGAACCCGGCGTATTACCGCGGTGTGACGCCGCCGCGCCGAGAGTCGATCGTCAGGGTGCCGCGAGGAACTGGCACAATGGTGGCTCGCCGGTATGAAGAGCTTCCCGCTGAAGATCGAGTGAACTTCGTATCGCACAGGATATCTCGCGGTGAAACACTCGGTGGGTTAGCACGGCGATACCTGGTGAGCCTCGACCTTCTGGTGGCAGCGAACCCCGGAATTCAGCCCCGGCGGCTGAGTATTGGCCAGCGTATTGTGATCCCGCTCAGTTCGGCGGCGCGCTCCAACCCCGGAAGTGCTCCGCGGATGCTGACCGCCGGCCAGAGGTATCATCTCGTCCGTTGGGGGGAGACGATGTCGGGTATCGCGCAACGATACCGTGTGCGCCTATCGGACCTATTGCGGTGGAATGCCATGCGCAGCAGCGATGTGCTGCGAGCGGGCAGGCGGCTGATAGTACGGCAGTAGGAAAGATTTCAGAGTTCAGAGTATCTTCGTTGCGTGCCGCGACCAACGTGCAGCGCGCAACGGCCCCTCAGTTCACATTTCCGTTGATCGCTGCTCGTTGGTCCCTGCTCGCCCATCAACACCAATCTGCTTTCCCTACCGACTTCCTCCCGTATACCCTTCCATCAACACGCCCGGGTATCCGTTGTCCGGGTCTCTACCGGCATCCAGTAGATCCTTGATGCGGCTGGGGCCACGGTTATACGCCAGCAAGGCGAGATTGATGTCGTCGTAGTTGTCCATCAGATAACGGAGATACCGGAAACCGATCCTCAGATTCCGCTCGGGCTCGAGCAGCCGCTCCATTGTGATGTCTGCCTCGTAGAAGCGCGCCGTGGCGAGTTGGACCTGGGCGAGGCCATAGGCGTTTGCTCGGCTCCTGGCGCTCACCTTGAATCCACTCTCTACGTTCACCAACCTGAACCCCAGATCGGGGTCGAGACCCTCACGCAACGCTACATCGTAAATCAGCTCGGCGAGATTTGCGGGCACCTCGTAGCGGGCGGAGTACGAGAGCACGGCTTCGGCTCTTGCCAGGCGCAACCTCGTCAACTCCAGCTCGCCGCTCGACGCCTGCTGGATTTCGCGGGTCTTGAAGTATTCGGCGACTGCACTGGAGCCCCCGTAGAAGCTGCCGTCTTTTGGCACCAACGCGGCAGGCACCCAACCTCCCACCGCGCCGCCAATGAACGCAAGCAGGGCAAACACACCGATGCCGCGCAGCATTATCTGTTGCGTAGCCGATAATCGATCCCATGCGTGCTGCAGGGCCCCGGCCGCCTTTGCGGCCACGATCTTTATGTCATTCATCTCAAATTATTCCCATTGTTCATTCGGTTTTCTGGTCGGAATCGGGTCTAACCCATCTTCCCGTTTTCCCGCCAGTCTTCTCGAGAAGCCGTACTTGGCCGATCTCCATGTCGTGGCTCACCGCCTTCGTCATGTCG
This sequence comes from uncultured Gemmatimonadaceae bacterium, assembly GCA_964518955.1. Classification (GTDB taxonomy): domain Bacteria; phylum Gemmatimonadota; class Gemmatimonadetes; order Gemmatimonadales; family GWC2-71-9; genus JBDGYW01. The sequence goes on from CAZFHS010000056.1 coordinate 25,029, forward strand.
TAAACGACGAGCAGTGCCACAGATGCGGCCGTCAGCGCTTCCATCTCGACACCCGTTCGGCCAGTGACCTTTGCACGGGCCTCTACACGTACGCCCGGCAAGGTCTCGTCGAGCTCGGCACTCACCTGAATGTGGTCGAGCCCAATCGGGTGGCACATCGGAATCAGATCCGCTGTGCGCTTGGCTCCGTACACTCCGGCCAATTCGGCTGTGGACAGTACGTCGCCCTTGGGTCCTGAGTTTCCTTTCACTATCTCAAAGGCCTCGGATGACATGCTGATTGAACCCTCGGCTCTGGCCGTCCGCGTTGATTCGGACTTGCCAGAAACGTCCACCATCCGAGCCCTGCCTTTGTCGTCAACATGGGACAGGGTCACAGCAAACTCTCCAAGTCGCTCGCGAGCACTGCCAATGCCAGCTGCGGGTTCGCATTACCCTGAGCCTCCATTCGTGTCTCCTGGACCCGTTTCAGGGCTTTCAGACACGTTTTAATGCGCTCCGGAGACGTAGATGGCTCAGCCAACTCGTCCCGCAACCTCACGGCCATGATGTCCAGAACGCCGCTGAAGTTGCCACGCGCGCCCCATGAGGCCTGCGCGAGGGCTGCTTCTGCCCATTCTGTCGGCCCCGATGCGAATGCATCGAGCAGCCTCGTCGCACGCAATGTCTCCTCATCGTCTCCCTCGGGGCGGAGCGCCCGCCCAATACACCCGTCTGCCGTAACAACTCTTTGCTTCACTTCGGCAGCATCGAGCGTTTCCTGCACCTCGTTCTCGATGAACGCCTTAACCTGTTCATCGCCCACCCTACCGACTCTAATCGGGACTAGCCGTGACCGAATTGTCGGCAGTAGCGCCTGAGGATCCGCCACCGTCAGTAGTACTACCGTATCTGCCGGCGGCTCCTCCAAAATCTTCAGAAGTGCATTTGCCGCTTCCTGACTTGCTTCCTGTACGATCAAGCGCTCGGCGTCACCGATAATCACGACTTTGCGGCTGCCCTGAAACGGCGTCAACGCTACTAGTCGCTGTAGCAGCCGTACCGATGCCAACGAGTGGCTCGCCATCCTGTCAGTAGGATTGTAGAGCGGCTGCTCGCGCCTCTCCGCCCACACTTCTCCCAGCAGCTCTTTGGCTTGCTCAATCTGCTTATCCGCATCCCCCGACTTCGGCCGGGGAATCGGCACGAACCAATGAAGGTCCGGATGACCCAGCCCCAACACCTTCGTGCAGGCCGAGCATTCGCCACATGGTTCTCCCGGCCCACTCTCGCATAGCAGTCCCTGTGCCACCCACAACGCAACTCTCTGTTTTCCTGCGCCGGGGGGGCCTACCAGCAGGGCTGCTTGCGGGAACCGGCTGGAGGCGAGAGCGCCACCCAGCCGGAGTAACAAGGCATCATGACCGTAAATTGGTCGTAATTTCATCGGTCACCAATGTACTTAGACCTGGATTTTTTGGGTAGTGGGCAAAGTTAAATCATTATATCACAATAGCTTAACCTAGTTGACCTCGACTTGGCCGAGGTGCGGTGGTAGGATGCTTGGTGTAGTGAGTGCTCACTTGTGTTCTTCGTTGATGTGAGTGTATGCTCACATTGGAATGCATTTCGTATCTACTTTGCGACGCTAGTCGTGTCGAGACAACAGTTCATATTTGAAAGTTTGAGATTCTGCCAAAATTGCGTTCGGAACCCGAATCATATGCCGGCCTGCCAACGTGGCATGACAGGAGGTGTTACACAGACCATATTTGCTTCATGGTATGTGTATGTCTTAGCAGGGTGGGAGGAACTCCGTGTGCGCTCGAGGCAATTTGTTTCCAGGTCTGGCGGTTTTCGCCGGACTTATTATTCTCGTCGGTTGCTCACCGCAGGGGCCTGGCGGTATGGCTGATATCAATCTGACTGGCGGCGTTGTGTGGGACGGCGTAGGTGGGGGGGGCAACGGGGGGAGCGAACCCACCGCCGTTGCGATTCGGGAAGGAAAGGTGCTTGCGGTAGGCACCGACGAAGAAATAGAGGCCTTGGCGGGGCGGGGCACCGACCGAATCGAGCTAAACGGGAGGCGAGTCCTGCCCGGCTTCATCGACGCCCACACCCATTTCATCGACGGTGGCTTCGAGCTGGCGAGTGTACAACTCAGGGATGCGAACACGCCGGCCGAGTTCGTACGCCGCATTGGCGAGTTCGCTGCCTCACATCCGGATGAGTGGATGATCGGTGGTCTTTGGGACCACGAGGCCTGGGGTGGGGAGTTGCCGAGGCGAGATTGGATCGATTCCGTCACACCGAATACGCCAGTGCTGGTGAGCAGACTCGACGCCCACATGTGGCTTGCGAACACCCATGCGCTCGAATTGGCAGGTGTGACGGCAGCAACTCCCGACCCGCCAGGCGGCACGATCGTCAGGTACCCAGATGGGCGTCCGACAGGTGTCCTGAAAGACGCCGCTGCGGAATTGGTGAACAGAGTCTTGCCTGCTAGGTCTGAGGCTGCTCTCGACGGTGCTTTGCAGGCAGCGATACGGCACGCTGTTGAGCACGGTGTGACGATGATTGGCGACATGGGATACTGGGAGGGATTGGAGACTTATCGTCGTGCGCTCACTCACGGCGATTTGCCGATCAGGGTGTACTCCGTAGTCCAAATAGATGGCCTGGAGCAAATGCAGGCCTATATACAAGAACACGGGCGCGGCGACCACCGGCTCTTCTGGGGTGGTGTCAAGGCGTTTGTAGACGGATCTCTCGGATCGACGACTGCCTGGTTCTACGACCCCTACGCCGACGAACCCGAGACGGCAGGCCTCATGGTGTCGGACACCGCTGAGCTCAGGAACGCAATAGTCGAGGCCGATGCCGCCGGAATGCAGGTGATCGTCCACGCGATAGGCGACCGGGCCAACGACTGGTTACTGGACGTGTATGCCGAGGCACGTGACCGGAACGGCGAACGCGACCGGCGCTTTCGTATCGAGCACGCACAGCATCTCTCGGTGGCCGCAATACACCGGTTTGGAGACGAAGGCGTGATCCCGTCCATGCAGCCGTACCACGCAGCCGATGATGGCCGCTGGGCCGTGCGTCGTATCGGGCCGGAACGCATAAAGCGGAGTTACGTGTTCCGGGATCTGCTCGACGCCGGGGCGATGCTGGCGTTTGGAAGTGACTGGACTGTGGCGCTCATCGATCCCCTGTTGGGGATCCACGCAGCTGTCACTCGACGTACACTCGACGGTGCAAATCCCGACGGATGGCTGCCCGAGCAGAAGATCTCGGTTTCCGAGGCGGTTGCCGGATATACAACCGGGGCGGCGTACTCGAGCTTCATGGAGGACCACATAGGTACACTGGAACCCGGAAAATATGCCGACCTGGTAATACTGTCAGAAGACATCTTCACCATCGATCCGGTCGAAATCGAAAACGTGCATGTCGACTTGACGATGGTTGAGGGCGAGGTGGTGTTCAGGCGGGGAGGCTGAGCGAGAAGCTTCAGAATAGCGTGCAACGAGCAACGGGCAACGAGCAACGATCCGAAGTGACGCGGTGTCGGTTGCTCGCTGCACGCTGCGCGATCCCTCCATTGCCCCCTCCACCCGCCACCCACTACGTTTCCCACCTGCTAATCGACAAAGATGAAATGACTGATAATTCAAACGATAATCAGAGCGGTCCTCGTCCCCCGGGCGACCACAACCCACGGACTGATCCTCCGCTGGACTTCCCCGACGCTCCGTTCGGCGAGTTGACCCCTGCGGATTACGATGTGCTCGGCTTCATGTCGGGCCTCGAGGTGCACCAGCAACTGCGCACTCGCTCGAAGTTGTTCTGTCGGTGCCCGGCCGGGCGGAACCGGAAGGACTACGATGCCGAGGTGCTGAGGCACATGCGACCGACTCTGAGCGAGTTGGGTGAGTACGACGGCACGGCGCTCATGGAGTTCAAGACCAAGAAGGAGATCGTGTACCGACTCGAGCGCGGGTCGGTGTGCACGTACGAGATGGACGACACGCCTCCCTTCGAAATCGATATGGAGGCCGTTCGAGGTTCCGTGGAGATCTCCCAGCTCCTCAACCTGAATCTCGTCTCCGAGCTGCACGTCATGCGGAAACAGTACCTGGACGGGTCGATCCCAACCGGGTTCCAGCGCACCGCCATGGTTGGGTTGACGGGCACGATTCCCTTTCAGGTCCCCGAACTGGGAGTGAATCGGGAACTGCGTATCAGGCAACTCTCCCTTGAAGAAGACTCGTGCCGTGAAGTGTCCGACATCGGTCATCGTATCACATTCCGGACAGACCGGTTGGGAATGCCATTGATAGAGACTGTCACGGAGCCGGATCTATTCACGCCTTTCGAGCTTCAGGCAGGCGGGCGACTGTTGGCGCACGTCGCTCAGGCCACTGGAAAGGTCATGCGCGGCCCGGGAGCGGCCCGCCAGGACGTGAACGTGTCCGTCGCGGGTGGCAGGCGCACCGAGATCAAAGGAGTCGACAATCACACTGGCCTGCCGGTTCTGGTGCATATCGAGGCGTTCCGCCAGCTCAACCTGCTCCGCATCAAGGCGGAACTCGGGAAACGCGGTGTTCGGAAAGAGATGCTCGAGCTCCCACAGGCCGGTGTGCCATGGGAGGTCTCCGACATGGTGGTCGACGCGGGCCAGATCTTGCGTAACTGCGATTTTGCTCCGATTCGCCAGGCGTTTCAGAAGGGCCACAAGATATGTGCTGTGCGACTCCCGGGCTTCGGTGGTTTGTTGACCCACCGCACTCAGCCTGGAGTGACATTCGCGCGCGAGTTCGCGGACCGGGTTCGGGTGGTAGCGTGCGTAATGGATCGTCCGTTTTTGATTCACTCTGATATCGGCGACTACGGACTCAACCCAAGTCAGTGGCGCAGTCTCAGCAAGCACTTGAAGGCAGACTCGGGTGATGCGCTCGTGGTTGTATGGGCTCCAGAGGCAGACGCGCCTACCGCGGTCGGTGAACTGTTCCTCCGCGCTCGAGATGCGCTCGTCGGTGTGCCGGCGGAAACCCGGCAGGCTTTCCGGGACGGCACTAACGGATTCGAGCGTATACTCCCGGGGCCGGACCGGATGTATCCCGATACCGACACCCCGCCGATCCCAATCTCCGATTCGGTGATTGCGGAGGTCCGTGCGGGACTGCCCGAAACTCCATGGGATCGTGAGCAACGTTACGTGGAATTGGGACTCGATCCCGCCGACGCTCGTTTCGTAGCCCGGTCGAATTGGGCGGACTTATACGATGAGCTGGGGCCGCAATCTGGTGCGGTTGCGGTCCGTCTTGCGAATGCGTTCAGGAAACGGATCCCCCATTGGATCAGAAAAACGGGAAGAGCTTCGATGCCTTCGGCGGAAATCATAACCCCCATGGTGAGAGCGCTCGAGGTGGTTGAGATCCGACTGGAAGCCACCGATCAGATGCTAGATGCTCTCTTGAACAAACCAAACGCTGAATCTCCTGAGGATGTTTTAGAGCGGTACCGCCGCGGGCCGGACGATCCGAATCACCTGGCCGATCGACTCAGCGAGATCGCTGACGAGGCCCTCAACATGCCTGGCAGGACGCTGGAGACGCTGCAGCGTTGGGGCATGGGTGTGCTGATGCGGCATTTCTTGGGCAAGCTCGATCCCAAGGTGGTACTCGATCGCCTAACCGTGACACTGCAAGAGGTATTAGAGGGAGGGCGTTCATGAGCACCGCAAAAGAACGGTTCAAGGGCTATAGAGGTCCCTGCCTCGAGTTGATGAAGCGATTCGACATCCCGGTTTGGAGCGAGGTGGTCGCGCGAACGACACGCGGCGATTTCGAAGGGCTCGTATTGCCACGCTCTGAAACGAGTGATGCTGACCATTTGGTGCTCAAACTCGTTAGTGGGTACAACGTCGGTTTGCGTTACGACACGATTTCGGAGCTCGAACAACGCGGGTACAAGGAAGCTCACTACAAGATTCCAGAAAAAGAGTTTCCGGTTAACCCCGATTTTCCCAGGGTCAAGTTGCTGGGAACGGGCGGAACGATCGCGTCGCGACTCGACTACAGGACTGGGGCGGTGATCCCCGCCTTCAGCCCTGGTGAACTGTACGGCTCGGTACCCGAGTTGGCAGATATCTGCAATCTCGAGACCGAAAAGCTGTTTGGTGTGTTCTCCGAGAACATGGGGCCGGAGCAGTACGTCATCCTCGCGGAAAAAGCTGGCGAGGCGATCGAAAATGGCTACGACGGCATAGTGATCGGACACGGTACCGACACGATGCACCACACTGCGGCCGCACTCAGCTTCATGGTGCAGAAGCCGGCTGTCCCGATCGTAATGGTCGGCAGCCAGAGGTCGTCGGACAGGCCGTCATCCGATGCCGCGCAGAACCTGATCAATGCGACCTGGGCTGCCGCGCACGGTCCGATAGCCGAGGTCCTGGTATGTATGTTCGGCCCCACATCCGACCGGTATAACCTGCTGCATCGCGGGACCAGGGTTCGCAAGATGCACAGCTCTTACCGCAGCACTTTCCGCACTCTTGGCGATATCCCGCTGGCGATGGTTGAGAAGGGCAACATCACACCCCTCAAAGACGACTACCTGGCTCGCCGCGCCGACCGCTCCTCCGAGGTGAGTGCCGTATTCGAGGAACGGGTATCGTTGCTCTACTACTATCCTGGGATGGATGCCGACGTACTGGAATCACTAATCGACAAGGGCTACAAGGGCGTCATCATTGCCGGTACCGGACTCGGCCACGTCAACAGGAAAACCTATCCCGCCCTGGAACGTGCGCGGGAAGAGGGCGTTCAGGTCTATATGACACTCCAGACACTCTGGGGCTTCGTGCAGATGCACGTTTACGAGACTGGACGCGAAATCCTGGGTCTCGGAGTGATCCCGTTGGAGAACATGTTGCCTGAAGTCGCGTACATCAAATTGGGATGGGCGCTGGGCAGGTACCCCGACGACCCGGAAGCCGTCAGAGACCTGATGACGACAACCATCGCGGGAGAAACGACGGAACGTGAGCCCCACGACGGGTATTTGGTGTTGCAGGGAGGGGTGCCCGAGGCGAAGGAATTTTTGGAAAAGGTGTGGAAATGAGCGAATTGGCAGCGGTAACGCATGAGATGAAGTCCCGGCAGGGCCTTGTGGGTGTGATCGGCAAACCCCGTGAGACGTGGTCGGTTGACGACCTGGTCGCTCTCGTCGAACGCAGAAAGGTGCAGCTGGTGAGCCTCATGCACGTCGGCGGTGACGGCTGGCTCAAAACCCTCGATTTCGTTCCTCGCAACCGAACTCACCTCGTTGACATCATCGAGGGTGGAGAACGAGCGGACGGTTCGAACCTCTTCCGAGGAACTCGCATCAAACCGGAGGCGTCAGACATCGTGCTCCGCCCGCGGGTCGAGACCGCATTCATCGATCCCTTCTCGCCCAAAGAGACATTGGTTCTCCTATGCGGCCATGCGGCACCCGATGGGTCTCCGCTGCCCGAATCACCAGATACGATTATCCGGCGCGCTTGCGACTACCTCCATGAGGAGACAGGTGTCGAGCTATGGGGTCTCGGTGAGGTAGAGTACTTCCTGGGCAAGCGGAGGGATGAATCGGACATCTACGGCGCGGACGATCACGGATATCATGCCGTGTCACCGTTCGTATTCGGTGAAGGCCTGCGCCGCCGGGCCATGGCTATTCTCGGCGAGATCGGCGTGGCCATCAAATACGGGCACAGCGAGGCCGGCTATATAGAGGCAAGGGAAGCAGATGGAGTGATCTGGGAACAGCATGAGATAGAGATGGCTGAGATGCCGCTACCCGATGCCGCCGATGCGATTCTGTTGGCACAGTGGGTTCTTCGCAACCTGGCACACAGAGAAGGTCAACGGTGCACTACGGCGCCCATGATGTTGGAGGGGCATGCCGGCAATGGTTTGCATTTCCATTTTGCCTTGCACCAAGACGGCAAGAGGTTGGGGGTGCGCAACGATGCCGGAGAACTCAACGATCCGGCCAAGTGGTTGATTGGCGGCCTGGTGCAGATGGGCGGCGCTTTGATGGCGTTCGGAAACCGGGTGGAAGGGTCTTTCGCGAGGTTGCTCCAGGCGAAAGAGGCGCCCAATAGCATCGCTTGGGGAGACTTCGACCGCTCGGCTCTGATTCGTTTGCCGGTGGTGCCCACGGACGCCAGCGGTCGCACGGTAGGCACACCAACGATCGAATTCAGACTGCCCGACGGTTCTGCGCTGCCGCACCTGCTGATGGCGGGAGCAGTTCTCGCGATGATCCATGGCCGTGAGACAAAGGAACTTGGACCGTTACTCGATCGGACAAGCACGAAAGCGGGTGGCAAGGAAGCGAGCGCGGCGGCGCGGGTACCGCGCAGTTTCGAAGAAGTGGCGGATGCGTTGGCTCAGTACCGAGAAACGCTTGCCCGTGGCGGAGTGTTCCCGACTGGCTTCATCGACGCACTAGCGGATCAGATGCGCAGGTAGAACATCCAACGTCCAACGGAGGCCGCTCTGAGCTACCGTTCGGTGTTGGATGTTGGACGCTCGATGTTCCCTACCGCCCTCTCCAAATATCCCACCTGTCGACGACTTCCTCGCCGCGTACCACGTGGAATTCGTCGTACATCGCTACAGTGAGACAGGAGTGGTTTGGTAAGATCCTGAGCTTCTCTCCGACTGGAATCCTGCCGCAGACTATTCCATGCTCCTGCGTTACCGACACTACCCGCGTGTCGGGAAACAACCTGGCCTCGGGATAGTCTTCGAAGATCTCACCTACGGTGGATTGTGAGATCGCATCCGGACCGAGGTCTTTTGAGAGCCCGAGAGCTCCGGCGTCGACAACACTGTGTTCTGATCCGGGTTGGGAAGACACTACGCTGGCGAGCACGGTCACCGCACAATCGCTTACCTCGCACGATCCTAGCGTAGCTTGCGTGTAATCATACAAGGCGTAGTTGCCCGGCCTCGCCTCGGTGACACCGTCCAAGTTCTGTACGACACTCATTGCGGGTGTCGATCCGACGCTGATTCTCGACACGTCGACCGCGCCCTCGGACCTGAGTCGGTCGGCGCATTCAACCATGATTGAGCGTTCTTGCTCCGCGACCTGCTCGACTTCTGCTCGGCTCTTTGCGTGGTACGCATGACCCGAATGGGTGAGAATCCCGTCGAAGTTGAGCTTCGGGGATCCGTGAATGTCCCGTGCGAGGTTGATAGCCAAGTCGCAGTTCGGATCTACTCCAGTGCGGTGGTATCCACAATCGACGTCGAGCCAGACGTGAAACGGGTATCCGGTACCCCTGATCCGCACGAGGGCGTCCGGCGAGTCGATTATGACCCTCAGCGTGACGTGATCCGCTAGAGCCTGAGCCTCGGATACTCGAGTCAGGCTGATTGGCGATGCCCAGGTGATGTCAGTGAATCCGTGTTCCGCGAACACTTGGGCCTCATAGAGGGTGGAGACGGTTATGCCGGTAGCGCCGAGTGCGTTTTGCATTCGTGCGATCTCGAGGCACTTGTGTGTTTTGATGTGCGGGCGTAGCGCTACTCCCATGGCGCGCGTGCGAGCCGCCATACCCTCCAGATTGGCCTCGAGCTTGTCGAGGTCCAACAGGAGGGCTGGAGTTGGCAGGTCAAATATGGCTGTCAAACTATCGGACCAGATGGAATTCCGTTTGACGTTTGAAGAGCCACCTCATCGGCCCCTCGGCAGTCTGTTCGGCGTCTTCCTCGAGGGCCATACGCACTCGTTGGTTGTCCCACTCGGGCACGGGTGTCGTTGCCTGCAATTCCACCGCGTAGTACACGTTGGCCCTGAGTGGCACATCGCCCCGTTCGGGAACACCGTCCTGCCTGTCCCAGAGGCCGATGATTGCGCCAGACGCGTGACCATGGTCACCCACGGGGTGACTGTAGATCGATCCGTCGATGCCCGCCGCACGCATGCTGCTCAACGTGGCAGCAAGAGCCTCGTCGCCTGTGCGACCGATCTGCATCTCCTCCAATGCGATGTCCTGCAGCCTATTGGCAGTGAGAAGGGCGTGCTTCAGCCCCTCAGGTACTTCTGTCTCGCCTGGCCGCAAGACGTAGCCCATATGTTGAGTGTCGGTGTGTAGGCCGAATGCGATGATGCCGATGTCGCAGTGCAGCACATCGCCGCGCTGGATGACGGGTGAGTGCGGTCCCGACTGCACTCCACCGTGGCGTTGAACGTCGACTGACGGCTGGAACCATGTACCGAGGCCGTAGTCGTTGATTCGCTGCCTCATCCACCAAACCACGTCATCGGTGGTTGTCACGCCGGGTAGGATGACCTCGTTGGAGAAGGCGGTGGCGATGATTTCGTGAACCAACTCTACCATCTTCTTCATCACGGGCTGCATGTCGGGTATGCGAGTCGACAGGTAGTCGATCGGGAGCAACTCCGCCCGCACCACTCTCTCGAGCATATCGGCGCCGAGCACCTCTTGCATCTGCTCCCATTCACCAGCCGTCAGACCGTCAGCAAATGCATGTTCGCGCGAAATGTTCACTCCTATCGTCCGCGGATTGCGTTCGCGCACCAGGTCGGCGAACATCTCCCACTGATCGTATCCCCAGAGCTCTTGCTGGCGCCCGTCCGGCGTCGTCACCGCGCCACGCACTGCCTCATAGACTCCGCCTTGCGATGAACCGCCCAATGCAAGTCGATCGACTCCGTGTTCGGGCCCGCGATCGTGAAACACGTAGATGGTGCGACGACGAGCGCCGAAGGTCGTAGGTGATACGAGAGCACGAAAGACCGGGTCCTCGTTGTATTCCCGCATCGGGACAACCCACATCTCTATTCCATGTTCGCGCATGAGCATGGGCAAGACTGTCTCGAGACGTTGCTCGAGCCAATTCTGCTGGAGCATTGCCTGATCGCGCTGGGTCCCGAAGGGGCGCTCCAGTGGTTTTGGCTGAGCGGTCAACGGACCGGCAGCCATCAGAACCGCCAATCCGGCTAGCAGTGAGGTACGCGACATACGTGCACTCCTGTGTTTCGACTGTATTGGTGAGGAAATGGACTGCGAGTGAGAAATTACTACTTGGTACCACCACGCACTACTGCACTACTCTTCATTGCGCAGGCACTCGTGTTTAGAATGGTGGTGTGTGTCGGACTTACGGAAGTGCGAGAGAACACAAACGGGAAATGGGATGACATGGAGCCTGCGGACAAGTCTCTCGAGTTGACTGGAGAAGAATTGCACGCCGCGGTGGATGCAGCGATGGCGCGCATTGAACCTCATATCGACTCACTCCAGGATCAGCCCGCGGCATACGCCGAAGGTGCGGAAGAACTCGCACGCTCTCTCGTCGAGAACCTACCCGAACGAGGCACCACTCTCGACGAGACGCTCGACGTGATATTTGGAAAGGCGCTTTCGAAGAGTTTCAACACTGCGGGCCCTGGCTATCTGGCATACATCCCCGGAGGAGGTGTACCTCACACCGCTGTGGCAGAACTCATCTCGAGCGCAATCAACAGATATGTCGGCGTTTGGGTCGCTGCACCGGGCCTGGCACAACTCGAGGCGAACGTGGTGCGGTGGTTTTGCGACATCGTCGGGTACGGTCGTGGATCCACGGGGGTGCTCACGAGCGGTGGATCGCTGGCGAACTTCTCAGCGATTGTTGCCGCGCGGAGAAACAGGCTCCCGGAAGACTTCTTGAGTGGCACTATCTACACTTCGGATCAAACACACCACTCGGTGGCCAAAGCAGCCGTCTTGGCGGGATTCCCGGCCGACCGTGTCCGGCCGATTCCCTGTGATGAGCGGTTCAGGGTCAGAATCGATGAACTGAGTGCGGCAGTCGCCACCGACAGAAACGCCGGGTTCGTGCCGTTTCTCATCGTCGGGAATGCCGGCACAACCAACACCGGTGCCGTGGATGACCTCGACTCGCTCGCGGAGATCGCTTCGGAAACCGAAATGTGGTTGCACGTCGATGCAGCGTACGGCGGGTTCTTCATGCTTACAGAGCGTGGGCGTGAGGTGATGAGCGGGATCGAACGATCGGATTCGGTCACGCTAGACCCGCACAAAGGCCTGTTTCTTCCTTACGGCACGGGCTCGCTACTGGTTCGCGACGGCTCAGCTCTCGAACGCGCACATTCGGTTTTTGCCGACTACATGCCGCCCATGCAAGATGAAGACGACTTCATCGACTTCTGTCAGGTGTCGCCGGAGCTGTCGCGCGCATTTCGCGGTCTCCGTGCATGGCTCCCGATCAAGGTGAATGGTATTGCACCGTTCCGCCGCAACCTCGACGAGAAGCTCGACCTGGCGGGGTGGGCAACCGAGCAACTCCGACAGATCGACGGAATCGAAATTGTTGCGGAACCGCAACTTTCGCTGCTGGCGTTCCGTCTCGATCGGCCGGGTCTAGGAAATGACGATCTGAATCGGCTGAACGAAGAGTTTCTAGAACGGATCAATGCGCCGGGGCGCGTTTACCTGACCGCTACGACGCTCCACGGTGTCTTCACCCTGAGGATCTGCGTCCTGTCGTTCCGCACACATATGGACCGAATGGAGATGGCGCTCGAGGATATCCGGGAGGCGTTGGGGGCGGTAGGGCGGT
>CAZFHS010000057.1:0-36787 GCA_964518955.1 uncultured Gemmatimonadaceae bacterium
ATATTGAACGTAGCATAACTATTGAGGTGTCCGCCAAATCGGGTCAGGCCCACTTCGGAGTAGAATGAACCTAACGAAGGATTGTCCCACGAGTCGCTACACATCAGGAAGGCTCGACCGCGCGATGCTACCCTTTTGCGTACTATGATGGTCCCATGGACGATACGCCCCACGGTTCCCGAGGCCTTTCAGGAAACACCAGCAAGCGACGTCCGAGGAAGTTGAGACTCAGCGACAACAGGCTCGCACCGCCCTTCGAGAGAACGGGAAGGAACCCCGCGCTCAGCAATGCCGTCGTGATCACCAGATCAGCCGTGCCGACCACCGCGACAACCAAAATGTACACTAGCAATTCCATCGTAGAGCTCCAGCGAGCCTTGTGTCGGAAAAGGATCAGAACGCAGAGCGTATAGTTGGCTCCTGCCGCTGCAACGAAAGCCACGGGCGCCGCAATCGAAACGGAGCATCCGAAATGAAAGAGCGAGAGGAAAAGGATGAGGTTGAGCACTGCGGCCATGCCACCGATGAAGAGATAAAGAAGGAACTGGATCGGGAGCGGGGCAACGTGCGCGTTGTACCGGAAGATACACCAGAGTGCCCGGAAACCGTCCCGGACCCCAATCTTCTTCCCTTCGAGGTATGTGCGACCGCGGTACGAGATGCCGATCTCGTAGATTCGCGCGCGCAAGTGGGCCATCTTTGCGACAATCTCAGGCTCAAAGCCGAACCGGTTTTCCCTTATCTCAATCCCCTGGATGATCTCTCGTCGAAACACTTTGTAGCAAGTCTCCATGTCGGTCAGATTGAGGTCGGTGAACATGTTCGATAGGAATGTTAGGAACCGGTTGCCAAGGGCATGCCAAAAATAAAGGACACGGTGCGCATCGGACGAAAGGAACCTCGATCCGAATACCACATCCGCGTTTCCTTCCAGAATCGGACCCAGAAGCTTCGGATACTCCCGCGGATCATACTCGAGATCGGCGTCTTGAATTAGTACTATGTCTCCCCGCGCAGCAGCAAAGCCCAAACGCAAGGCTGCACCTTTCCCTCGGTTGGTCTCTGCTGCGATCACGACGACGCGAGCGTCATCGCTGAATCTTTCCAGTGCTTTGAGTGTGCCGTCTGTTGACTTATCGTCGACGACAATCACCTCTCGTGCGAGGTGGGGGGGCAGCGGGACTTGGAGGACCGTTTCGACAACGGAACTGACGGTCTCTTCCTCGTTGTACGCCGGAATTACAATACTTAGCAGCGTCGAGGAGGTGGCGTTCACCGGCGGGTTTGAAGTGCTCAAGCGGATAACCTCGTCATGTAGTGCTGGCTGCAGTTGGAGTGCCTACTCGCTTCCCCTGATTCTGCTCCCGCCTGGGGTGACTGTTCTTCTGTGCCACTCGATGAGTGCCTCACTCCCCACGATTGTCGTTGAGCGGGCCATAGACGCGTTTCCCCCGCCGATGCTGATGATGTACACTGAAGTTGCCTGAAGGTAATCGGTTGTTTTCTGAGGTTCCACTGCGTCTCAACCATCGCGTGGTCGCATAGAAGTTTAGGATCGGGAAGGCTTAGGGATCAACTTGTTGGGCGCGGTCGTAGAGTCTTTTTGCGGCATACGGAATGAATGCCACAGGAAGTACTATGACCGGTGCCATGTATCGGACAATTGAGAGCACTACAGCAGTCATCAGCCAGAACGATAGGATCACCGTTACGAGAAAAAGCACCTGCAACCGAACCCGCCTTTTGTCGAGAGCACAGAACCACATCCCAAGTACTCCAATCGGAACATACAAAATGAACACTAGCACGTTCACGTTTTCGTAGAGTGCATTCTGCGTGTCTGTACCGTACCAGGCACGAGAGGCCTTTATCAGTATCAGCTTGGCGACTGCAGCGGGTCGTTCGCTGACCTCCCCAGCTAGAAATGAACCGATAGCATGTACGGAATTGTACCGGTCATAGTGCGCCCAAAAGCGCCCCGTAAGCTCCTCCACATCATGGGGTAACGCTAGGGGGTGCCGACGCTCTTTGTGGTTGAATGAAAGGCCGTCACGGATACTGGCCACCCCACCAGTTGATAACGGCACGATCCGCCCAGTTCCATGATATACGAGCAACTCCCAGGGACCAACCACCACCAAAACGCTCAATGCGAAGACCGCCGCGAGCCGCCACTTCTGATGGCGCTGTTCACACTTACGGACCAACAATACAGCAATCATGAGGATGAGCACTGGGAGCGCAATGGGGCGCGTCAACATTGCCAATCCCAACAACAACCCGGCAGTGACCATTCTCGGATACGGGAACCGACTTTGGCGCGTCTCGGCAGTGAGCACCGGGAGAAACGCTAGCAGACCTCCCAAGAGAAACACCGTGAAGGGCGTGCCGGGTAGCGGCTGCACGGCTCCCGTGAGTATGTGAGGATGTGTTCCGGCGAGAAGTCCTGCAGCAACTGCGGATTGTGTCCACATGAACATCCGTGCCAATTCAAACACGAGAAGGCCGATGAGTACTATCGAACATATGGATACGAGTCGTAATGCCAGCCAGCGCTCTATCCCAATGAGGTCTGCGCTTGCATAGGTCCAAGCGACAATCGCTGGGTACACAGGAGGATAACGGGCGAGTGGCCGTCCTTGGTCATCTACCAGGCCACCTCCTTCAAGTAGGCGCTCGACCTGCGGGTCGTAATCCGACATGACACCTGGCCTCCGCAAGCTCGCAGGGGACAGGAGGGCAAACAGCAGAGATGCGATCGCGACTCCCAACAGTACCCAGCCTCGGGGGGATAGACGATTGACGAAAGTTGTGGACCGCAGAGTGATCACTCGGTGACGTTCCTATTCTGTGCATGATCAAGGGACTTAGCACGATTTATGTCACGGCTGGGGCCCAGATGCACAAGGTACATCATTAACAGAAACTGGGCGAATGGCATTCTCCCAAACCTCTCATGAGCGGTTAGCCACAGGTAGACGCCGTCAGCCCCTTCGGCTCCACTCGGACCAGACGTGGCGGTTCACTTGCCCGTTCGGGCGGGGATCCCCGAGACTCGTCGATGCCAGACGGCTGGCTTCCAGGCGCTGAAGCGTCGTTTAGGCATTCGCTCGTCTCACCGTACGTCCTGTTCGACGTCGGATATCTTCAGCGATAGTGACGTGGAGGCCTCCTAGCGGCGCAGTCGCACCGTCGCAAAAAATAGCGAGCAATTTGAACTCGGCTAGAGTCTCACTTTCCACGGCGGACTCGCTCAAGTCACGATGCAAACACACAGCGTTGAACAACCTTCATCCGCAGGAATCCTGGCCGCGCCGAGGACATCAAAACCTACGCGACGTACCTGCAACAGCAGACCGTCTACCACTCATACGCCATCCTCTGGGGGCTGTGTGGGCGATCGAGGAGCTTTCGAAAGGCTCACCATTTTGGAGCTGCCGGGTCAACTCCAACTGTTACGAGGACCTTATGGCAGTCGGACAGCGTGTCGATCTGCCTTCAAAGCTTCAGACGTCGAAAAATAACCTCAGGAATCAACCGAATCAGCAGCATGATGAGACGCCAGAATCGTGGCACATACAACACTTGCTTACCGTGCTCCACCGCCCGGACCACTCGCTCACCCACCACGGCCGGGTCCGCTACAAGGAACAACCCCGGCATCCCATACGTCATTCGCGTATCTACGAATCCCGGTTTGACGGTGAGGACGTGAACGCCTGCTTCGTGCAGTCGATTTCTCAATCCCTGGAGCCAAACCATAAGCCCACCCTTTGCTGCTCCGTAGGTGTAGTTGCTCTGTCGGCCCCGGTCACCGGAAACAGATGAGATCGCCACAATGAACCCTTTGCGCTGTGCCTCCAGGTAGCTGGCACCGTGAGTGAGCGCGCTCACGATCCCGAGAAAGTTCACATCGATTATTTCCCGTGCGTGTCCGAATTCTTGGACCGCACGCTCCTGGTCCCCCAGTATGCCGAACGCTACGACTATGCCGGCGAGTCGGTCTTTGGATAACCTCACCGCTTCCTGCATCACGTCGGCATGACTTGCGGAGTCGAGCGCGTCAAACCGCAAGCTGAATGCCTGAACACCATAGCGGATCTCCAAGTCGCTACACAGCCGCGATAGTTCTTCTTCACCTCGTCCTGCGAGGATCAGCTCGTGTCCTCGGTTGGCCAGCGAATGCGAGATGCCTTTGGCAATCCCTGACGTGGCCCCGAGGATCAGGACCGAGCCGTGCGTGGTGTCGAGACGCGATCTCATGGTCCAGCGGGCGACCCGAGTTGAAGGCGCCGGCTGAGGTCCGAAGTGAACATGTTCTCCGGATCCACGTCACGTTTTATCTCGAGCCAACTCTCGAAGCGATGATACATTTGACGAAACGTGCTAGCTGACATCCTGGCGTCCTTGGCAAGGTAGACACGCCCCTCATGCTCGATCACGAGCGCATCGAGTCGATCGAGGAGTTCGAGCAGCGAGGCACCTCTCCAGGGCAAGTCGAGAGCCAGCGTATATCCCTCCATGGGGAAAGACAGCAGTTGGTCTTGCTCACTCGGGCCGAGCCGTTTCAACACGGCGAGAAACGAGCTCAGTGCGCTCTGGGAGAGCAATGTCAGCGCTTGAGATAGGCCACGCTCGGCGTTGCACAGCGGGAAGACACATTGGTACTGAACGAATCCGGCACGTCCGTAGATTCTGTTCCAATCACGTACGCCGTCAAGAGGATAGAAGAATTTGCCATAATCCTGTAGTTCGTTCCTCGCCCTCCTCGGATGCCGGCGGAAGTAGAGGCCGTTGAAGGCACGGACAGACGTGCGGTTCAGAACGAAGCGAGGGAAGTTGAATGGTACAGAAAAGTGCGTCGCGTCGAACACGCGCAACGGCTGTGGCCGCATCCGGGCAGGGAGATCATCCAATCTGGCTGGATTACCACGCATGATCACGCTTCGGCCCAGCGACCTTCCTTTGGCCAGGCAATCGATCCAGGCGACCGAGTACTGATAGCCCTTGTCCGACTCATCGAAAAGGCGTAGAACCTCGTCCAAACATTCCGCACGTTGGTGCGCGATCACAAAATAGGACGTTTCGATCGGCTTCATTTGCATGCGCACCCGGGTGATGCATCCGGTCAGTCCCATGCCGCCGAATGTTGCCCAGAACAACTCCGGATTCTCTTCGCGACTGCACCGAATCTCCGCTCCTCGTGCGGTGAGAAGATGGAAATCCAGAACATGCTTGGAAATTGACCCCTCCCTATGGTGGTTCTTCCCGTGTACGTCGCAGGCCAGGCAACCTCCGAGCGTCACGAACCTTGTGCCGGGTGTGACAGAAGGGAAGAAACCCCGAGGCACCAGAACAGACAGGATTTCGTCTATAGTGACTCCCGCCTCGGATTCCAGAACCCCGGAGTCGCCATCGAAAGAGAGAAACCGGTTCAAGCGCTCAAACAAGACGGTATTTCCGTCACTGTTGAACGATGCATCTCCATAGCTTCGCCCGAGGCCTCTGGGGATCATGCTGCCCAATGACGTTGCGGCAGCAAAAAGTTCCCTCATTCGTTCTGGCCTCAGCACCTGTGTATCCGCCTTCGGGAACCTGCCCCAGCCCGAGAGTACGCGTCGGACGCCCTTGCTCATCTGGCGAGCCATACTACGATCAGAAAGAAGACAGTGGCTACGTGACTCACTCTGTCGCGGAGCGCGAAGAGCACGGGATCCTGAACCATCTTCCCGCGAATGGTCATCAGCCATACGCGACCCTGCCAGTACAACAGCAGCGGCAATCCCAGCCAAAGTAGATCGGGGGCGCCGTACAAACGATTGACGTCGTCGCCGGTGATATAGAGGCAGTAGACCAATGCACTAGCGGCGACAGCGGAGGAGCCGAAGGACGCTAGAAACGTTGCGTCCGATCGCACATATGCTCGCCCCGGTGCATGGGAAACCTCATTGTCGGGCTTGTCGAGCAGTTCCGCAACGCGCTTGACCAACGCCAGCGATACGAAGAAGAAGACCGAGAAAGCCAAGAACCAGCGTGAAAGAGCGACCTCAGCTAGGGCTGCACCGGCACCCACTCTCGCAGCGTAAAGAGTTGCGAGCGTAATCACGTCCACAATGGTGTGTCGCTTGAGCGAAAGTGAATATGCAGCGGCAAGGATTGCGTAACCAGCGAGCACGGCTTGAAACTCGAGTGGCATCGCCAACGCCAGCGCTGCTGCAATCGTGCCCAACGCCACAGCCAAAATGAGAGATGCAGGAATACTGATATCACCCGCAGCCGCGGGGCGCATTCGCTTGCTCACGTGTGCCCGATCGTGCGGAAGATCTATCAGGTCGTTCAACACGTACACGCATGACGAGAGGAACGAGAATGACAGGAAGCCGGCCAGCATCGTCCATACCAGTGCTCCGGACCAACTGGAGTGTGCGGCCACCGCCGGAAGCAGAAGCAATAGGTTCTTGCTCCACTGAAGGGGTCGAGTGGCATGAATCACCGCGGCCGGAAGTGACCTGCCGGTTCCAATCTCTATAACGTCCTCTCGTATTGCCTTCGCGCGGCGTTGCGCGCCCAGGCTGGAGCTCACCGAATATGCCCTCTCCGCGGCAATCCATAGAGGGCGGTCGGCAGAGCTGTTGCCGACATAGTCGAACTCACCATGTCGGTCGCGCACCACCTCTAGCTTGGCCGGCCCTTTTAGGTTCCTATCTCCATCGCTACCGTATGCCGCATCTGCGCCAACACGCTCTGCGAGGGCCGAGACGAGAGTAACGTGCGCCGCGGAAGCGAGGATGACAGTTCGCCCCTGATCCTTGGCCTCCCCAATCAATCGCACTACTGCCGGCTCCAGCGGAACGGAACCGATATCGGGTCCCGCCACACGAGCCACGAAGGCTTTCAGACCAGCTCGACCGCGTAGCAAAGACCAGGCTGCTTCGAGCGCCCGGTGTGGGTGAGCGACTGCAAGGCGAATCAGACCATCCCACAACAAGTCGCCCCTGACAAGCGTGCCATCGACATCCACGACCAGCGGCACCTGAGCGTCATTCACGTGCCGACCATGGGTGCCGGTGATAGGGCAGACCTCTCCGGTCTTATCATCCACCCAGCGTCTCCTTTCGAGCTGAGTCTTAGCGAAAAAAAATCACGAAGTAGGCAGCCCACGCTAACTGCGTGAGCACGAGCAGGCCAGCCAGCGTTCCATAAACTACCCTGCGTTGTGCCAGCGCCAAGAGTCTGGTTTGGGTGCTCAGCCACACGCACGCCGGAAAGACCATCAACTTCGACATGCGTATCAACAAAAATGCGATCCGCTCGTTACTGATCACCGCATACACCAGAATCGGTGCAATCAATGCGAGTTGGAGCCAGTCTTTGCGGCGAAGGAAGTGAATCGTCAGTCCCATTGCCGCGCCGAATATCGTGAGCAGAATCGACCCTTTCGCAAGGTACGTTGGCTCCAAGCGCATCAAATTGCCCAGAATGCCGTCAAACACAGGCAGTCCCGTCTGGCCCTGCACATGAGTGGCACTCTGATATGCCACAATCCAGTTCGCGCTGCCTAGCGATACAGCCACCGCCACGTAGTACAGTGCAAACAAGCTGCCGGAGGACAGGAACTGCACCCACTTCAGTTGGCCGCGCTGGATTCCCGCCAGTCCGACCAGAAAGTAAAAGGGGTAGAACGCCTGGTGCACCAACAAACCAAAGGCGGTCAGGATGGCAAACCACCATCCTCGTCCTCGCACCACTGCCAAAGTGGCTCCCAACAGGAAAGGAAAGGCGACCATTTCGGCCACCGCAAACACCGCCAGGAATACTCCCACAAACGGGGCTAGCGCGTAGGCCAAGACTCCGATGCGGGATGCCTTGGGCGCCAACTGCCTAAGCAACTCGCAAGCCAACCCGGCCGCTACCACCCAGGAAATCAAACAAATGATCTGAGCCAGCGCCGTATCGCTGACCAGTCGGTTCGTGATCCCGCGCGCCAACGCAATCAGCGCGGGGTAACCGGGCATGTGCGAGGCAAATCCAACATGATGGCCAAGTTGATATGACCAATTCACGTAGCTTTCCATATCACTGCGCAGCACGTCAACGCCAATGATCTGGTAGGCGACCACGATCCCGAAAAACGACAACCCTCCTATGGCGAGAGTGGGCTTCAGTTCGGTTGGAATCCAGCTGCGTACCGGGGTGGGAGTGTTTTGCGTTGCCATGACGTCAGAAGGTGTAATGATCGCCGGAACATCGCAAGCACGAATCGCCAATGACATATTGCTCGTTGAGCTGTCAAATAAGAGAACCGTTGTGCCTCGCGACACCTTCCCTTAAACTGTCTGAACAGTGTATCCCATGTAGTGTCCCACATGGGAGCGTCCTTGGAAATCGGGAAGAATACACGTCTGCGGAGAGTCGTTTTCGGTGCCCAACGTTGGAAAGATGCCACGTCCAGAGGTTTCGATCATCATTCCCGCAAGGAACGAGGCGGAATCCGTCGAGCGGTGCCTGGAGTCGCTACTGGCGCAGAAAGGCCTGGATGGCGGCTTCGAGATTCTCTTTTGCGACGGCATGAGCGATGACGGTACTCGCGAAATCGTCAGCCGCATAGCGAGACGCGATTGTCGCATCCGAATGATAGACAACCCAAGAAGGATCGTTTCGACGGCCCTGAACGAGGGGATTCGCCAGGCTCGAGGTGAGTTCGTTCTTAGAGTCGACGCTCACACCAAATTCTCCGAACACTACGCCGCCAAGTGTATAGAGATCCTGCATCGGACGGGTGCCGATAATGTCGGAGGACCTTGGCGCGCGGTGAGCGGAGGTAGTCTCATCTCACGAAGCATCGCCGCTACGTTCCAGCACCCTTTCTCCGTCGGTGGCGCGCGAAGTCACGACGTCGACTACGAAGGCGAGATTGACACGATTTACCTGGGCTGCTGGAATAAGCGTATCTTTGACGAATGCGGGTACTTCGACGAGGAGTTGGTGCGCAACCAGGACGACGAGTTCAACCTGCGGCTGACGCGCTTGGGCAAGCGTCTCTGGCAGTCGCCCGAGATCCGGTGTTGGTACCGAGCCCGTGGGAGTCTCTGGACGCTCTGCAAGCAGTACTTTCAATATGGTTTCTGGAAGATTCTCGTGATGCGGAAGCATAGGACCGTCCCATCTTTGCGGCACGTGGTCCCCCTGATCTTTCTTTGCGGTCTCTTGGCTGGCGCGGTCCTTTCGTTCCTCCACCCGCTTCTGGCGTATATCTACGCGGGTGTCTGTGCGTCTTATCTCCTGACGGTCCTCGCCGTCTCGGTTCTGATCGCGCGGAGGTCGGGTGCCGACCTGCTGCTTCCGCTGCCTTTCACTATTTTGACATTCCACCTTGCCTACGGGGCGGGCTCCTTGTTTGGCGTGGCCCATTTCATTCTGCTGCGTCGGAGCGCCCACCAGGCGGGGGACGTCGCCAAGCGCCTCACTCGATGATCTATCGTCCACGCGCGGGTGGTAGCAGTCGACGGGAGGGCGCCGCACCTGGAACGGCGTGATGTCTCACATGATGCCAGAGATTCTACTCAACGGCTCTCAACCCAAGATCGAAATAAAATCTCGTCCCCCAATCCTTGCTCGTCTCGACCTTGAGTTCTGAATCCATGGCCTCCACCAGACGCCGTGACAAGGCAAGACCGAGCCCTGTACCGGAAAAGGCGTAGCGGTCGTCCCGCGAGCGGCGAAAAGGCAAGTAGAGGGTCTCCAGCGCCTGCGGATTGATGCCCGGTCCGGTATCGCGCACGGAGAACTCCACTGTGCAGAGGTCCTTTTCGCGGGCCACGACCTCAACGAACCCTTCTTCGGTGAATTTTAGGGCGTTTGTTGTGAGGTTTAGCAACACCCGAGAGAGGGCATGTGGGTGCCCCTCTCGGTGGTCGCTGGCCGGCGCCAGTAGGCGGACCGTGATGCCTTTTTCCTCGGCCATGGGACGGACGATGTCGTGCACAGATTCGAGGATTTCCGTCACGGAGAACGGCGCTGGCTGTGTGTCGGCGAGCTGGCTACCGCCCCTGGCCAGTTCGATCACGTTTGACGTCACCGTGCTCAAACCCAGTGCCGCGCTGTAAACTAGGCCGAGTTGGCGGCGCTGCAGTTCGTTGACGTCACCGCTCTGGCCGCGCTGTAACGTTTCGGCGAGGAAAAGAATCGACGTGAGCGGCGAGCGTAGGTCGTGCGCCACCTCCACAACCAACGCCAGACCATCCGGGCCCGCCAGTCTGCTGGCAAAATGCTGGTCCCAATTCGGTTCGGCTGCGGTGCGAACGGTCTCTAGTCCACCAAGAATGCGCAGGATTGTATCCGGTGGCGCCTTTACGGGATTCTCGCACCACTGGTGCACGACCTCGGCTCTTAGTAGCTCCAGCAGCCGGCGTCCCAAAACTGAGCGGAGTCGTGAATCAACTGTGGATCCTGAATCTGACACTGCCTGGACGAGGAGGTCGAGGATCTCCGATACCTCCTCTACGCTCACCGCGTCGCCGTGCCTGTTCTTCCAGGAGTCTAGTGTACTTTTCGCGGCAGCGTAGAGCAGGGGCGCTGCGGTGGCAGTTTCGGAATGGGTCGTGGTCTTGCGCGCTGAGAGCGGGGAATCTGTGTGCGATGTCATAGCCAAAAACGTCCCCGCAAGGAGTTATTCTTCCAAATCTGTCTCGACCATGATCGTCTCACGCTGCAGTCCGTGTTTCTCCATCAAACGATAAAGAGTCGTTCTATCCACACCCGCCATTCGTGCGGCCTTCGACATGTTACCCGCCGCCCGGTTTACCAGTGCAGTGAGGTACCTTCTCTCAAACTCTGCTATGACCTGGTCGCGCGCTACATGATACGGCGCATCCATAGCCAGCGGCCCGGTGAACATCACCTCGTCGTCGACCAGGACTTCGCCGTTCCCTCCGATGAACGGTATCTGGTTTGCCTGAACCTTGGTACCTGGTTCCGCGAGCACGACAACGTGCTCGATGAGGTTTTGCAACTCCCGCACATTGCCTGGCCACGAATACCGGCACAACGCCTGGACCGCTCCGTCTGACAGCGAAGGTAGGGCCTGGTCGGCGTCGCGATGTTGGGCCCAATAGTAGCGCAAAAAGTGATTTGCCAACAGAGGGATGTCTTCCTGGCGTTCCCTGAGCGATGGCAGAATGATGGGAACCACGCGGAGACGGTAGAAGAGGTCCTCCCTCAGGATTCCTTCCTCAGTTGCCACCTTGGGGTCTCGGTTCGTTGCGGCTATGAACCGCACATTTACGACGGCATCTATCGTCTCGCTGCCAACTCGGCGTACCACACCGTCTTGAATAACGCGGAGCAGCTTAGCCTGGATCGGCTTTGACATTTCGGTCACTTCGTCCAGCATCATCGTGCCGCCGTTCGCCGCCTCTAGAAGACCAGGCTTGTCACGGATAGCACCTGTGAAGGCGCCTTTACGGTGGCCAAACATCTCTGATTCCAGTAGTGATTCGGGCAAAGCCGCGCAGTTGATCGCTACGAGTGGGCGACTCGACCGTCGGCTGTAATGATGGATGAATTGTGCGATCAGCTCCTTGCCTGTGCCGCTTTCACCTGTCAGAAACACCGACGCGTTGGTTCTGGCCACCTTCCGCGCCAAGTCGATGGCCCGCTTGAATGCGGGTGCAATGCCAAGCACCGTAACCTTGTCACTGTGGCCGAATTCCTTAGCGGCGGCGACGTTCTGGGCACGTGTTTCACGAGCGATCAATACGGTATGAGCCGCCCTTCCGACCAGAATCTGCAGCTGTGTGGCGGCAAATGGCTTCGGCAGATAGTCCCAGGCACCGGCGCGAAGGGCAGTCAGCGAGGCGTCAACTGACGGATTGCCCGTCATCACGATCCCAATCGTGTCCGGGTTCTTATTGAGGCAAGCCTCTAGCAAGGTGACCCCAGGTACATCGGCCATGTACTGATCCAGCAGAACAATGTCAAAAGCTCGACGCCTCAGCAACTCGAGTGCTTCATTGCCCTTGCTGCAAACATCGACCTTGTACCCCTGAGTTTCCAGAAACGTACGGCAGCTTTCCCGGAGTGTCCGCTCGTCATCCACAACGAGGATCTCGAGGCTGCGTTTCGCCTCTCGATCGACTTCCGAGGAATCCGGAAGGGCCTCGCCCGCCGGCAGGTCACTAGCTGTAACTGATGAAGAATCGGACACTTACGTGCTCTCACTAGTTGGGGTGTTCACACAAGCGGCAAAGTGCTATCGCAACGATGCACAGCGCGGGCCAAAAACGTGTGCAGAGTAATCCGTGAAATCTCCAAGTTAGTATCCGACATCGACTTCCGCCGTTTTGTATTGTAGCTTCGATGCAACAGTGGCTGCAAGAGGCGCGATGGGTGTTGCGTTACCGCTACAGGGGTCCGGCATAGGTGGCATTGGCAGCATAGGTGGCATAGGCGGCAGAGGCGGCAGAGGCGGCATAGGCGGTAGAGGTGCAGGGCGGCGCACGCCAATTTGGGTGCAAAAACATACTGCCTTTCCGCCTTTCCGCCCTCCTTCCGGTCCCACTATTGCATGAGCCTCCACCTGACGATAAATCAATAGGTCGAAATCACACACTTGATAGGAGTTTTTTTCTCCCCAATGCCCGACACACCCGCTCCTAACCCGGGTCAATCCGCGCCACTTCCGCAGCGTGTGGAGCAGCCAGGGGCTTTGGCGTCGGAGATGCAGCCGCCGTGGCAGCAGTACGCTCCCGAACCCGAGAAGACTGCTGATTGGCGGCGTTACCTTGCCGCCGCCTATCGATATAAGTGGCTGATCATTGCCTGCACTTTGTTTGGCGTTGGTGGTGGTGGTGTTGCAGCAAAGTTCATCCAGCCCACGTATATTGCTCAGGCGACTGTTTGGATTGAGACACCTGACGCCCAACGCGGGCCGATGCAGCAGAGTCAACTGCTCGAGACCAGCAGCTGGATCGAGCTCCTCAGGACTTTTATTGTGCTGGATCACTCGGTCCAGACGCTCAAGCTCTACCTAGCTTTGGGGAACCGAGGTGACTCAACGGTCTTCTCGGATTTCGAGCTGTCTGATCGCTTCCTGCCCGGCAACTACAAACTCGTGGTTGACGCGTCGGGCGAGCAGTTGATGCTTCGCACCGCAGAGGGGATGGCAATTGAGTCCGCGAGGCTGGGAGACTCACTGGGTACGTCGTTGGGTTTCTCGTGGGTCCCTACAACAGATGCGCTTCGCCCCGGCCAGGAGGTCGATTTTTCAATCCGGAGGCCGCGCGAAGCTGCGGTTGGGTTGAGCGAGCAACTTGACACCGACCTCGATGATAATGGCAACATACTGCGAGTTGAGTTGGTTGGGACGGAACCGGTGCTAACCGCAGCCACGGTGAACACAGTAGTGCAGCGCTTTGTAAACGTTGCGGCAGACTTGAAACGGGAAAAACTCACTGAGACTGTGCGAACAATCTCGGAGCGGCTCGAGCGAGCTCAAGTTGTGCTCGAGGAGTCTGAGAGCGTGCTCGAGAGCTTCAGGATACGCACCATCACGCTTCCAAGGGACCAGGCTGGCGGTCCTCTACCGGCTGGGCTTGAGTCGACTCGCGACCCAGTGTTCGGCCGCTTCTTCGACATGACGGTTCAGCTGGACCGACTTGACCGCGACAGGAGCGCGATAGCTCGGGCCACTCAACATGTGGCCGATTCGGGTCTGTCCGTTGACGCCCTCGAGATCATTGAGTCGGTGCAACAGTCCACAGCAGTGTTACAAGCCCTTCAGGAACTGAGTGAGATGCGGGCGGAGCTACGTGCACTGCAACGCACCTATACGGCTGAGCATCCGGTTGTGGTCCGCTTGGTGGGTGACGTAAGGGAATTGGAACAAACGACGCTACCAACGCTTCTCGCGGCCCTCTTGACCCAACTCGACTCCCGCCGTTTGAACCTCGATGACCGGATTCAGGCAGCATCCGGAGACCTGCAACAAATTCCCAGAAGGATGATTGAAGAGGCTCGGCTGAGGAGGGACGTGGACATGGCCGAGAACCTCTATACTACGCTGCAGCAGGCTTATGAAGAAGCCCGTCTAGCAGAAGAGAGTAGCACACCCGACGTTCGCGTTCTAGATGATGCGGTAGTCCCGAACCGGCCGGTTTCCAACCAGGCGCCGCGCTGGCTAATATTGGGGATCGTGGCCGGCCTTGGATTGGGACTAGTGGGAGCGATCCTCTTGGACCGGATTGACCGGCGGGTCCGGTACCCTGAACAGGTAACCACAGATATGGGTCTCCAGCTATTGGGAGTTGTGCCGCATCTGAAGGGTGTTGGAAACGGAACCGGTGCAGCAGAGGCAGCGCCGATAGTTGAGGCGCTCAGGGGAATAAGGCTCAGCCTAGTGCACGCGTGTGGCTCAGCTAGCCCGTTGGTTGTCACGATCTCCAGCCCGGGGCCGGGCGACGGAAAATCTTTCGTGGCGTCGAACCTGGCGCTGGCCTTTGCAGACGGGGGGCATCGCACGCTGCTGATCGATGCCGACGCGCGCCGGGGTGCTCTGCACCGAGTGCTCAATGCGGTGCGGAAACCGGGTTTGACAGACTTTTTGTCCGGCACGGTCGGGCGTGCGGAGATCGTGCAGGAAACCGCCTACCCGTCGCTCAGCTTCATTGGTTGTGGAACAAGGACGCCGTCGGCGCCGGAGCTAATTGGATCGACCGCCATGACACAGCTTATGACGAGTCTTCGTGGCACCTACAGTGTGATTATTGTGGACAGTCCACCGCTGGGCGCCGGTGTAGACGCATTCGCTCTTGGAACGCTCACTGGGAATATGATGGTGGTGTTGAGACTCGGCCAAACAGACCGCGAACTCGCCGAGGCCAAACTGGAAGTGCTCGATAGGCTTCCGGTTCGACTCATCGGTGCCGTGCTGAACGACGTCCGCGTGGGTGCCGCTACCAACTACTACAAGTATTACTCGTACTATATGCCGGGGTATGAGGCGGAAGATGAGGAGGGCGGGGAGGCAAAAGCTCTGATCGGGGAGAAGAGCTAAGGCGGTCATGCGTTTGGACAGGCGGACAGGAAGAAAGCGCTGGGTCAATTGGCCCGCGGTCTATTCGTTTCTGCTGCTATGCCGCTAACGCCTCTCAAACGCGTGTATCCAGCTATCCCCATTACCTTTTGACTTCACCTGTCGAAGCGCCGTCGTGGCGTGAAGCAGCAGGTCGCGGGCTTCGATGGGGGTCTCACGCATGTTGGCAACAGCGTCATAGCCGGCGTGGAGGTCTAACTCTTCTCCGGAGGATTCGTCCTCCCGCCTAATCTCATCAGATATGCGCTGCGCCAGCTTTGCTGCACCCGCCGCATCAGTGCTCGGCGCAAGAATCGCAAATTCGCTCTTGCCAAGCCGGCCTATCGCGTCTGACGTACGTCCCATTCCGCGAAGCGCTCTGCCCAGCGCCCCCGCGGCCTCCAATGCAGCATCGTCGTTGGTGAGGTCGGTGGGATCGTTGCTCGACGAGCTTTTCGCCGGGGCAACCACCACACAGGCCATGGCCTGATGCTCGCGATATGCCTGGGAGCGTAGCTCACGTGCCCTTTGTTCGAGGCCTCGCAAGTTGTAGAGTCCCGTGGGCTCGTCGACGAGGCAGCGATCCTGCGCCGAGTCTACCTCGAACTTGGCGCGAACGTAAGCGCCCAAACGGAGCAGAAGCTCCTGAGCGTCGATTGGGTAGGAGATGAACTCCCACGCCCCCGCTTCGAGAGCGGCGAGCCGCTGTTCCCTGGTTGGCCGTTCTGGGCTTGTAACCAGTATCGGAATGCCGGCTCCGAAGTTGGGGTTTCTTCTGAGCGATCGGCAAATGGAAACGCTGTCTCCGTTGGGCAGGTTGGTGGAGACGAAGAGGAGGTCTGGAGGTTGTGCCAAAGCGCGCTCGATGCCCTTGCGGGCCGTGTATGCGCGCATGACCGCGTATCCGTTCGGCGCCAGCACACTTTCCAGCGATCGCGTCGACCATTCCTGGTCGTCGACGATCAACACCACTGGCGGGCGCGTCTGATTTGCGCGATCCGGCATTTTCCTCCTTGTGAGTCGCGGAATTTTGGGAATCCGTCAACACCGGCCCGAGCGTCCTCGGGCGCACGATGCCCGAATGTCCCGCACACTCCATGCCGGGAGCTAATAGACAAAAAGACGTTGTCGTGCAAACACTTACTCGACCATATTCCATAAAACAACTCAAAGAAACGATGCAGCTGTTCTACAGCGGTCCGTGTGTTGCTGTAACGCTGCAACGGTGTGGCTAGTCGATCTCTTTCCGATGCTGGCGCATGCGAGGCAAGTCGTTTGAAGGCAACACGATAGAAGCTGCCACGGCACCGAGGTTGGAGCGGCCCCAAACTTGTAATTGGAGACATTCAGTTTGAACATCCAATCCTAGCGGGTTCGGAAAGAGGGTTGCCGATCGATGTTGTGTGCCAAATGCAAGAGCTTGTTTGAGGGGGCGGCTGCTGACTTCACGCCGCGGCAGAGGTGGGCAGCGTTGCACAACCCACTCAGTTCGTTGTTGTGTGCCCGCTGCGGAACCGTATTACCCACGATGGACCCAGCGGAGGCCATGCTGACAAAGCTGTCGCAGCTGTCGAAGTTCGGAATCGGTGCGGACGACAGGCCGATTCTGACGTCGGCGGGCGGGGGAGACTGACCTATGTGTGGTATAGTTGGCTATATAGGATCTAAGGATGTGACTCCTATCCTAATTGAAGGATTGAAACGCCTGGAGTATCGGGGCTATGACTCCGCTGGTGTTGCGATCCAGAACGGAGCTGGGGTTGAGGTCCAGAAGCTGGCCGGCAGGGTTCAGGCTCTGTCCGAGTCTCTCGAGGTCTCGCCGCTTAGCGGATCGAGCGGCATTGCGCACACTCGCTGGGCGACACATGGCGCACCGACCGAGATAAATGCTCACCCGCACACAGACTGCAGCTCGACGATAGCGCTGGTGCATAATGGCATCATTGAGAATGCCGATGCACTCCGCACTCGCCTCGAGCAGGCAGGACACGAGTTCCGCACGGAAACAGACACGGAGACTCTGGCACACCTTATCGAAGAGGCAAAGGGCGAATCACTCGAGGAGCGTGTCATTGCAGCTCTGACGCACGTTGAGGGTGCATACGGAATGGCTGTGATTTCGGCGGACGATCCCGAGAAGATCGTGGTAGCCCGTAAGGGCTCGCCGGTCTTACTAGGCGTAGGCGAGGGCGAGAACTTCGTTGCGTCAGATGCAAGTGCCATCTTGGAGCATACCAGGTCGGTCGTGTACCTGAACGACGGTGACATCGCGGTGGTGACAAGCGACGGATACCGAGTTGTCGATCTCGAAGCCCGCGAGCAGGCTCGTTCGGTTGCGGCAATCGACTGGGATTTGGACGCTATCGAACTAGGCGGATACGCCCATTTCATGCTCAAGGAGATTTGCGAGCAGCCCGAAAGCGTAAGGGCCACGATTCGGGGGCGTCTGCTGTTCGAAAACGGCTCCGTGAAACTCGGCGGGCTCAACCTCAGTGACGAAGATTTCGATGCCATACGCCGCATCGTGATTGTGGCGTGCGGTACTTCTTGGCACTCGGCGCTGGTTGGCCGCTACGTGATCGAAGAGTTGACTGGAATCCCTGTGGCTGTCGAGTACGCTTCGGAGTATCGATACATGTCTCAGCTCGCTCTTCCTGGGACGTTGACTGTGGCCATATCACAATCTGGTGAAACCGCGGATACTCTCGAAGCGATGCGCGCGGCCAGGGCAACAGGCTCCAAGATTGTCGGCATCGTAAATGTTGTAGGAAGTACGATTGCACGAGAGGCGGATGGTGGGATTTATCTGCATGCTGGTCCTGAAATCGGTGTCGCGTCTACCAAGGCATTCACTTCTCAGATTGCTGCGCTGCTCTTGTTTGCGATACACTTGGGGCGCAAACGCGGGCTGTCTCAGGCACAGGGACAGGAACTCGTCCATGCCCTGGCTACTCTCCCTGAGGTGGTAGAGAAGGTGCTCGAACTTGCTCCTGTGGTCGAGAAGCTGGCACACGAGTTCGAGGATTCTCGCAACTTCCTGTATCTGGGTCGTGGAGTGAATTTCCCGGTTGCATTGGAAGGGGCACTCAAGCTCAAGGAGATCAGCTACATCCACGCCGAGGGCTACCCCGCGGCGGAGATGAAACATGGGCCTATCGCGCTGATCGATGCTGAGATGCCAGTTGTGTTTTTGGCTCCCCACGATCATCTGTATCAGAAAGTCTTGTCCAATATGCAGGAGGTGAAGGCCCGGGGCGGTCGCATCATCGCACTCACGACAGAGGGCAATGGGGATGTTGGGCACTTGGCTGACTACCAGCTGCGAGTGCCCAAGACGCTCCCGTTGCTTTCGCCGATAATAACGTCGATTCCGTTGCAGTTGCTGGCGTACCACATTGCGGTGTTGCGTGGATGTGACGTGGACAAGCCACGCAACCTCGCGAAAAGTGTGACGGTGGAGTAGCCGCGACTTGGTGACACCTTTAAGATTCAGCCCTATGAGACAACTTCTCCGCGAGAACTTGCTGCGGCTGGCGATGCTGTGTGTCGCTGCCGCTACCAGCGCCACTTCCGCAGCAGCCCAAGAAGATTGGGACCCACGCCGCGTATACATGACGCGCGAGGCGCTTCAAGACCTGCTAGACAGGCTGGAAGTCACCGCACAATCGCCTGCCTACAGCAGTGCCCTCAGGGATCGCACCAGAGCCGAAGCCGACCTCATCAGGACGAGGCTTCAGGATGGCGATTACCAGGTCGGCGATCGGATTCTGCTCGTCGTCGAGAACGAGGCGACGCTCACCGACACGTTCACCGTCGATCGGGGAAGACTGCTCAGCCTACCGCTGATCGGAGACGTGTCGCTCGCGGGCCTTTTGAGGGCGGAGCTGGAAACGACGCTAACCGAATACGTCGCACAGTTCATTAGAGAGCCGAGAGTCAGGGCTCGGTCGCTGATTCCCGTTACCATAACCGGGGCCGTTGGGGCGCCTGGTTTCTATACGCTTCCGTCTGAACTGCGGTTGACCGATGCTCTGATGAATGCTGGAGGCACGTCACCAACGGCAAAGATTACTGAAATCCGCATTGAACGTGGAGAGGAAGAGATCTGGGATGCAGAGGCCCTCCAAGAGGCCATCACGGAGGGGCGGACTCTCGACCAACTGAGCATGAGGGCGGGGGATTTGGTGTATGTGCCTGATGGTGGTCGTGGAATTGGAGGGTCTGAGAGCACTCTCCGAACAATCATGTACCTGCTGTCGATTCCCCTGACGATCGTGAGCTTGATAGCGATCTTTTGACGGTCGGGCAGTCGTAAGGACGGACAGGCGGACGGATTTTCCGCACTACAGCCCCGCCCCGGGGCGGTACGGCGGAACCCAACCCAGCCACGCCACCACGCGGCGGAATGGCGGTATTTATGTCGCATTGCCCCGATCGGCTTACCGCTTCCAGTTTCCCCCTTCCGATTTCCCAATTAAACTGATCCCCAACGTTTCACTCGGTTAACACGCTGCAAGGAACCCAGACTGCCCAAACCATGCGCATTCTCTCCGTCGTAGGCGCACGCCCGAACTTCATGAAGCTTGCTCCTTTGGACCGGGAGCTGGCGACCAGCTCGAATTTCGAACACTTTGTGGTGCACACCGGTCAGCACTATGACCGCAACATGTCGGACAGTTTCTTCGATGATCTGGGCATTTCTCCTCCTCATCTCAATCTCGAAATTGGCTCAGGCACCCACGCATGGCAGACAGGGGCTATAATTCAGGCCTTTGAGCCGGTATGCCAAGAGGTGAAGCCCGACATGGTTCTGGTATTCGGTGATGTCAACTCCACGGTTGCGACCGCACTGGCTGCGGCGAAGCTTGGTGTAAAGGTCGGGCACGTAGAGGCTGGCCTCAGGAGTCGCGATTGGAGCATGCCGGAGGAGATCAATCGCGTAGTTACGGATCGCCTTTCCAATCTCCTGTTTACACCCTCGCCGGATGCGGACGAGAATCTCAAGGCTGAAGGGGTGCCAGCTGACTGCATTCACTTTGTCGGTAACATCATGATCGATTCGCTGGTCTACGCGTTGCCGCGGACAGAGGCACTCGACGCTCCGACAAAGAGAGGCCTCGAGAGCGGCAACTACTCAGTAGTGACCCTGCACAGGCCGTCAAACCTGGATGACCCACACACCCTTGCCGATCTATTGGGAGCGCTTGCCGACATTGCACGTGAGTCGCCTGTGATCTTCCCGGTGCATCCGAGGACACGCGAGAGGCTGAAATCGATAGGTTGGACTGCTCCTGACGCTGCGGACCTCCGTTTGTTGGAGCCAGTTGGGTACCTCGAAATGCTGAGCCTGGTGGCTTCCGCTGGAATAGTGATTACAGACTCCGGAGGGCTTCAGGAAGAGACCAGCTACCTTGGCGTACCCTGCATCACCGTCCGCCGAAACACGGAACGGCCGATTACCTGCACTCGAGGTACTAACCAATTGGTGTCGCCAAACGGAGACGCGATCTTGGAGGCGGCAGTGCGGGCACCCGAGCGGCGGATGGAGGGCGGGGCAAACATCGAAAAGTGGGATGGAAAGACGGCCGAGAGGATAAAGGAGGTTCTGGAGGCCATTCCCCCATGATCAACTCAGTCATATCCGCCGCCACAGAAGCCGGCCGTATCATCCAAGGCATCCGTTCCCGCCCCTTCGACGTCGAGCAAAAAGGCAAAGAAGGACCTGTCACCGAAGCTGACCGTGCGGCGGACGAGCTTCTCAAGAGGGAGCTACTAGCTCTCGAATCGTGCGGTTGGCTCTCAGAGGAAACCGCCGACAACGAGGAGCGACTCAATCTCGAACGACTCTGGGTTGTCGATCCACTCGATGGTACCAAGGAGTTCGTAAAGGGCATCCCGGAGTACACTGTTGCGATCGCGCTTGTTGAATCCGGAGTGCCGATTCTAGGTCTGGTTCACAACCCGGTAACCGACGAGACGTATTGGGCGGAGCGGGGAATGGGCGCATTCAAGAACGACGAGTCTCAGGGTGATCAACCGATCCGCGTTGTCGAGGGAGTTGGCCTTATGGCCTCACGCTCCGAAGTGAAGCGTGGCGAATTCGAGCCGTTCGACGATCGTTGGGACGTGCAGATCGTCGGCAGCATCGAGTACAAGCTTGCGCTCATCGGTGCGGGGAAGGGAGCGGTCACGTTTTCCCGAGGTCCAAAGCACGAATGGGACGTTTGTGCCGGAGCCGTGATTGTCGAGGAGGCGGGGGGAAAGGTCTCCGACGTGTTCGGAGATCCGCTCAAGTTCAATCAGCCTTTCCCAAAGACAAAGGGAATTCTGGCTGGCGCTCCAGAGGCGTACGATCGGGCGCTTAAAGAGATACGCAAAATTGGAGCGTCGGATCGGATGGCGGAGATGTACTGACGGCGGCGCAACGAACAGGGTGCAACGAGCAGCGGCCCATAGGGAAACGCTGTACGCTGCGCGTTGATCGTTTCTTCTTCGCATGAATCTTGATGTTACCGAGCGCACCGATAATATGAATCCCGACACCAAACCGACTGGCGCAACATGACCAACCATCTCTCCCCTCCCCACGGCGGAACCCTCATAAACCTGATCGTAGACAAAGAACGCGCCGAGGCCTTACGCGCCGAGTCGCGGGACTGGCCCTCTTGGGACCTGACACCCCGGCAGCTGTGCGACCTCGAGATGCTTATGAATGGTGCGTTCTCGCCGCTTACGGGTTTCCTTGGGCGAGAGGACTATGAATCCGTTTGTCAGTCGATGCGGCTCGCGGATGGGACCCTTTGGCCGATTCCGGTGACGCTGGACGTTCCGGCCGAGTTGGCTGAGAAGCTCGAGCCCGGCTCAAAGCTCGCGCTGCGCGATCCGGAAGGTGTGATGTTGGCGGCGCTTACGGTCGAGGACATATGGGAGCCGGATCGGAGTGCGGAGGCCGAGGCGGTATACGGTACTTTCGACGCCGAGCACCCTGGTGTAGGCTACCTGTTGGAACGATGCAACAGTCACTACCTGGGTGGGACAGTTGAGGGTGTGGAGCTACCGCACCACTACGACTTTCGCCGCCTACGACGCACACCTGAGGAACTCCGCACCGAGTTTGCGAGGCTGGGGTGGCGCAAGGTAGTTGCATATCAGACACGGGAACCGATGCACCGCGCCCATCAAGAGCAGACGCTTCGAGCCGCCCGTGAAATCGAGGCCAACCTCTTGATTCACCCCGTGGTCGGAATGACCAACCCCGGAGACGTGGATCACTACACGCGAGTGCGCTGTTATGAGGCGCTCCTGCCTAGCTACCCGATGAATACGGCGATGATCTCACTGCTGCCGCTCGGCATCCGACTGGCGGGACCCAGGGGAGCACTCTGGCATGCGATCATCGAGAAGAACTACGGTTGTACGCACCTCATCGTTGGCCGCGATCACTCGGGGCCCGGCACCGACTCTGCCGGAACGCCGTTCTACGGTGCGGAGGACGCGCAAGAACTGCTCAGAAAGCACGAAGAGGAGCTTGGCATAGGTCTCGTGGTCCCGTTCCGCATGATGGTCTATGTGGAGGATATGGACAAATACGTACCGGTGGATGACGTGCCCGAGGGCACGCGTGCGCTCAGCATCTCTTGGACGGAACTGCGCAACAGGCTTGCAGAGGGCAGGGAGATTCCCAAATGGTTCTCGTTCCCCGGTGTTGCCGCCGAGTTGCAGCGGAGCCTTCCACCACGTCACAAGCAGGGGATAACGGTCTTTTTCACAGGATTGTCCGGGGCAGGGAAGTCCACCATCGCAAACGTCCTGCTTGTGAGGTTCATGGAGGCCGGCGGTCGCCCGGTTACACTGCTCGACGGCGACATCGTGCGAAAGCACCTCTCATCTGAACTCGGCTTCTCGAGAGAACACCGTAACATCAACATTCGCCGCATTGGGTTCGTGGCGTCCGAGATCACAAAGAACGGTGGCATCGCTATCTGCGCGCCGATCGCTCCCTACGCATCGGTGCGCAGAGACGTGCGTGAGATGATCGAACCGGTTGGGGGAATGATTCTCGTGCACGTGGCAACGCCGCTCGAAGTCTGTGAATCCCGCGACAGAAAGGGTGCCTACGCCAAAGCCCGCGCGGGCATCATCAAAGAGTTCACCGGCGTGTCAGATCCCTACGAGCCACCCGACGACGCCGACATCGTGATCGACACGAGTGATACTACTCCTGAAGAAGCCGCACAGCAGATCATCCTGTACCTCGAGAAAGAGGGGTATGTGGGGGCGGAGGCTTAAGGCGGTCAGTCGGACGGGCGGACAGGCGGACAGGCGGACAGTGCCGCCCCGTATCACCACCCCGTACAGCCGTACCGCCCGTCTTGTCGCCATCCTGTTGTCGTCGATATTGGCGGATGTTTCCTTAGTCGACGTGGAGTCCGTTTACGAGTGGATAGCTGTAGTGGGAATGCAACAAGAATGACGCAGCAGGGGTCTAACGCCGGGTGCAACTCAGGCTTTGTTCACGGGTACTGAGAGCGGTATCGTAGAATCGATGCAACAATTGACGAATGGCGCCATGTGACACATTTTTCCCGCTCACTGGGCCGTTGATGGCGTCAGGCGTGATGCTCTGAAGTGCAATCCACCGGTGTAGGAGAGGGTGTAGCGGTAGGGTCAAAAGGCCTTAGAAGCTTGAGAGAAGGTAAGCATCGGCATGAGCGCGGAGACAACACGTCCACAAAAAGAGGCCCGGGACCTGCCT
Source organism: uncultured Gemmatimonadaceae bacterium (assembly GCA_964518955.1). Lineage (GTDB taxonomy): Bacteria > Gemmatimonadota > Gemmatimonadetes > Gemmatimonadales > GWC2-71-9 > JBDGYW01. Next base: position 23,826 of record CAZFHS010000057.1, read on the forward strand.
GGACCGAAGAGGCTGGTATTCTCCCCACGAAGGGCTGGCCTCCAACAGCGAGCCGCCCGCACCATCTTCAAGCATTGGTTACGTGATGCTCGGCGGGTGTGCGTTCTGGTATTGGCGGACCTCTCCATCTTCTCATCGCTTTGGTTCACTCTGCTTGGCGTACGAGATCATATCTTGGGTGAGTCGATCGGCCGGCTGATCGGCAGCGTTTTTCCGATAGGGTTCCTTGGAGGATGGCGGTTTGCTGTCGCGCTTCTCGTAGGGCTCCTGGTAGTTGGGGCGTACTCTACCGGTGACCAACGCAGGGATTTTGGGCGTCTGTTCCTAGGGAGCGTGCTTGCAGTTGCGATGAGTCTATACGGGTCGATATGGCAACACCCCGCAGCGCTCGTGCTCTTTCAGGCGACGTGCGCTGTGATCGTGTTTGGGACCATTCTCTCACTTGAGCGTCACGTCGTCGATCGTATTGTGAAACGCATTTGGCCAGGCCTGGGCACCAGACGCGTGATAGCGGTTCAGACCGAAAACGCGGATTGGATTGATGCGGAGTTGGTCAACCAGCGAAACGGAGCACGCAGTCCAAGCATGGAACTCGTTGGTCGAGTCTCAGGTTCAAACGAGTTTCAGAATAATGGCAATCCGCCGCTTCGAGAACTTGGCTACATGATACAGGAACTCAGTGCGGACACTGTGGTTGTTTGTGGTACCGTCTCCGGCGATGCCTTGGCCTACGTGATGGATACTGCTGTCGTGGGTGGGTGCAGTCTGTTGGCCGCATCACGGGCACCGCGCATTGCGGGTGCAGACATCAAGACCGTGTGGATGAATGGGACTCCATTGATGGAGTTGACACCGCCACGCCTTAAGGCATGGCAACGGGCCACAAAGCGTACTTTGGATATTCTCGGAGCAGCCTTTGGAATGGTTGTACTGAGCCCCCTTTTTGCCGTCGTATCAATTGCAATTCGGTTGGACTCGCAGGGACCAGTATTCTTCAAGCAGTGGAGGGTGGGCAAAGCGGGGGAGCCATTCGAGATCTTCAAGTTTCGCTCAATGTACCTGGATGCAGAACGGCGTCTGGATGAGATGCGGAAGGACAGCATCTACGACGATGAGAGGTTGTTTAAAGTTGTCGATGACCCCCGGGTTACTCGGATTGGGGCGAAAATCCGCAAGACGAGTTTGGACGAGCTCCCACAGCTAATGAACGTTCTCCGGGGACAGATGTCGCTTGTGGGCCCGCGGCCACCGACGATTCCGGAGGTGGCTCTGTACGAAGAACATCATTACTGTCGCTTTGATGTGAAGCCGGGGATGACTGGTCCGTGGCAAGTGGGTGGACGGAACAAGATCACCGATTTTGAGGAAGTGATTCGCCTTGAGAGGGCGTATATCAGAAACTGGTCAATGCTCACTGACTTCAAGGTGCTTCTCAAGACTATCCCGGCGGTGTTGCGGATGGACGGTGTGCATTAAGAAATCGTGGCGGAAACTCGAGTTGCGAAATCAAGGCGCCGACAAGTTGATCACGGCGCCTTCCGTATGCTCCGAAGAGGAGACTGAAGGTACTGTGAACATGCCGTCTCGCCCCGAGGGAAGGACCGGTAGACACATCTTGGATTCGTGGGTCGACGCGACCAGCTACGACGACGCGATTTCCTTGGTGCTCGAGTGGGCGAACGGCCTTGTGGGCAGGTACGTGTGCATCTGCAACGTCCATATGGTAATGGAGTCTGTGGATGACTCCTCGTTCCGTGACATTGTCAATGGCGCCGACCTCGTAACGCCTGATGGAATGCCGCTTGTCTGGAGCCTGCGTTTGTTGGGGTTGGGCAGCGCAAGTCGGGTTCGTGGGCCGGAACTCACTCCCCGACTTTGTGAACATGCTGCAGAAAATGGTGTCAGCGTCGGCTTCTACGGCGGTGCACCAACGGTAATTGGCAAGATGCGATCTGTCCTCCTCTCAGCCTATCCACAATTGCAGATAGCCTACGCCTACAGCCCTCCGTTTCGCCCGTTGACAGAGGCTGAAGAGAATGAGGTTCTGAGCGATATTGTGGAATCTGGCGTCCGTTTGCTCTTTGTGGGCCTGGGTTGCCCAAAGCAGGAACGGTGGATGGCGGCGCATGCATCTCGACTCCCAGTGGTGATGCTGGGAGTCGGTGCTGCATTCGACTTTCTTGCGGGAGAGAAGCCGCATGCTCCGATCTGGATGCAGAGGGCGGGGCTCGAGTGGCTTTTTCGTCTGATTACAGAGCCGCGGCGTCTCTGGCGCCGCTACCTATGGCACAACCCGAGATTCATCTGGCGTTTCGGAAAGCAGTATGCAACCTACAAGCTTACCACCAAATGATACGCGTTCCGTGGGCCAGGGGAGCTGGTCCTGACTCTTAACTCGCTTCAGGATTCGCGGCGTTCTTGACCTGCTGCTCAATCCAGGGATATGTCTTTCGGATCCCCTCTATGAGAGGCCATCGAGGCTCCCAACCGATTGCGGCCATGCGGTCGATCTTGTGGTATCGGGCCATTACGCCGACAGGACCATCAATGTGTTTCGTCGATATCTCTTTACCAGAGATTTGAGCAACTGTCTCAACTAGTTCGTTAACCGAAGTGAGTTCGGTACCGCCAATATTTACTGGCTCGTCGATTGTAGACTGCATTAGCGCATAGATGCCATCGGTCATGTCCGCGATGTACGTATACACGCGAACGGCACTACCATCTCCCCATACCTCGATTTCGCCACCGTCTTGAGCGGCCGCCACCTTTCTACATATTGCCGCCGGTGCCTTTTCGCGTCCGCCCTCCCAGGTGCCCTCCGGTCCGTAACAATTCTGGAACCGCGCAATCCTGACTATGAGGCCTCTATTACGCGCAAAAGAGAGAGCCATCCGTTCGGCATACAATTTTTCCCAACCATACTCGTTGTCGGGCAGGGCCGGATATGCGTCTTCCTCGGCAATATACGATTCACCGATTTGCTGGTCGTGGTACACGCACGCCGAGGAGGAGAAGAAATACCTGCCCACTCCAGCATCCGCGGCAGCGTTGACCATGTGGATATTGATCAGCGCACTGTTTGTCATGATCTCGCATTCGGCATTGTGTATGAAACCCATGCCACCCATATCGGCCGCGAGCTGATAGACCTCGTCGAAGCTGCTCCCGTCGGCGCGCGCGACCGCCGAGCGGCAGTTATCAGGATCTCGCAGGTCGAGTACCAGAAACTCGTCCGCACTTGTCGATGAAAACTCCGGGTTCTTTATGTCGACTCCGCGTACCCAATACCCGCGGTCCTTTAACATTGCAATCAAGTGATGTCCGATGAATCCACCGCCACCACACACAAGGGCTGTTTGCATGAACGATTCCTCCGAAATCGACGCCAAAAATCCCATCACCGCCACTCAGTGCGGCGAAGAACCTTACAAGTCACCGAGCGAAGTGTCAACGTTGAGCTAGGCCGATGTGGCCCAACGACTGTCTGGACAAAGCTGACCCTGTCGAGCGAACGGACAAGGCGTACCCAAGGGGGCGATCAAGCCTTCTCAGAACGTTGTTCGTTGATCGACATTGCTCTTTCGTAGACAGCCAATAGCGACTCAAAGTAAGGGCCGGGCGCATAGCGGTTTTCGTATTCTCTGCGGGCAGCGACTCCCATTGTTTTCATATTGGCAGGGTCGGCAATCATGGAGTTCACCTTTCGCTTCAGGTCATCCGGATTGCCTGGTTCGAACAGCAATCCTGTTCGCCCGTCTTCGACGATTTCGGGTATCGACCCAGATCTCGAGGCGACCACGGGTCGACCGAGCGCAAATGCGTCGATTATCGCTCCGGGAAACATCTCGTAGCATTCGGAAGGGACCAGGAGAAAACCCGCCCTCTGCAATGCATCGAGACACACGTCCTTGGGTTGAAGCCCTTTCATGGTCACCTTGGCCATACGCCGCTCGGCAACTTTGGTAGTGAGGTCAGTTTTCAAAGGTCCGTTGCCAAATACCTGCAAAGGAACATCGGGTATCCCCGCCCATGCCTCGAACAAAGTTATTATGCCCTTTTCGGGCGACAAGCGCCCCATGTACACTGCTCCATCGCTTGGTGGCACAACCGGTCCAGGGTCGTCCACGAAGTTTGGTTTGATGACCATCTTGTTCGGATCGAGACCTGCTTCGGTTAGCTTCGCCTTCGCGAATTTCGTCCGTGCCACAAAGATGGTAACATCGCGATTCCATGTGTCTCGTAGTCGATTGCGGATGATCATGTGAGCCACAGCGGCGCTCTGAAACGCTGATCCGTTGTAACACCGCCTCACGACGCCGCGCCACGGAATTTTGTTGAGACAGGCCTCGCACGGGCGTGAATTCCTCATCAGAAGGCCGTTGAGGCAGAAGAACCGATAATTGCCGAGAGTTTGAACCGTTGGAATGCGTTCGGCTTGGCATCCGGAGTGGACTGCCGGTGACAGCGTGAACCAGAAGTTGTGCACGTGCGCTACGTCGGGCTGCACTCGCGAGCATACTTTTCGCACTTCTTCGTACACGCGCTTGTTGAAGGCCGACCGCCCCAAAGCGCCCACGGCGGCCAGCTTGCCACGCTTCAGTGCACTGCCGTTGTTCGCGGTGAACTCCACAACCTCAACGCCTCGTTCCCGCAACAGCCTGATGCGAGCCTGGACCGTTAAGTCTTCGCCCCCCTGCTGCGCATAAAACGAGTGGATCATCAGCACTTTCATAGAACGATGTGCCATGCGTCGTTCGGGCGTAACGCCTGCTCAGGATTCACGTACGCGCGGGGTCGTCGAGGAACCAATCGATCGTGCGCTGCAACCCAACATCCAAATCGACGATTGGTTCCCAGCCGAGCATTCTGTTTGCCTTCGAAGTGTCTGAGAAATTACGTAGAACTTCCCCTGCCTGGCTCGGTCCATGGGTTACCGTGGTGCCGCCAACTCCAGCACGCTTCAGCGCCGCAACGAGGGCGTCGGTGAGTTCATTGACGGATCTCTCCCTTCCGGTAGCGATCTGAAAGACTTCACCTTTAATTCCGGGAACCGTTGCTGATAACCAGATTGCCTCTATCAGATCGTCTATGTAAATGAAGTCTCTGGTCTGCGCTCCGTCCCCGTACACTTCCAGGACGTTCCCACGGATGGCCCTGCGGATGAACTTCGCCACCACGCTTCCTTTGTGCACGGAGCCAGGGCCGAAAACGTTTCCGAACCGCAACGAAACTGTCTCAACGCAAAACGCCCCGAAATATGCCGAGCAGTAACCTTCCCCGGCGAGTTTACTTGCACCATAGGGTGATACGGGCGCGGTTGGCAGCTCTTCGTGAATAGGGGGGGTACATTCTCCGACTGAGGCACCACTCGATGCAAATACGAACCGCTGCGCGCCACCGAGTCTGGCTCCCTCGAGGGCATTGAGGGTGCCAAACACGTTTTGCCTTGCTCCTTGAAGGGGATCGTCGAGTGATTCTCTGACACCTGTGCTCGCTGCCAAATGGACTATTACGTTCATGCTCTTGGAGCAGTCTAACACGAGATCGGTGTCGAGCACGTCGCCCACGATCAATTCGACTGTTTCGTCTGTGAGTGGGGCAGACGCGCTTTCCCGTCTCCGCTCGTAGAACGTGCAGACAGCAGCCAGGTCTTCGCGGCTGCCCACGGAGAGGTTGTCCAACACTCGGATCCTATTACCTTCGCGAGCGAGGAGTGACTTGATTAGAGATGTTCCGATAAAGCCGCATCCGCCCGTGATCAGCCAATTCATCTTTCATGTCCACTTCACGTCGGGGTGAATAGTCGTCTGGTCGATAGAGTCTTTGTGCCTCAAGACTTCCTCGATCATCCCATGCAGAAACTCGTCGGTGAGGAAGTGTGGTTTGAGACCCAGTTCGAGCAGGCCGGTGTGGGTTGGGTTGTAGTAGTGCTCCTCTGCTTCACGTCTCGGATTGGCGATGCGCTCAATCTTCACTTGGATCCCCATACCACGGCCAACGGCTGCAACCCGTTCCGCAAGTTCATTCACTGAGAATGTTTCGACGAACTGGTTGAATACTCGATATGTGCCGTCTGCCGGAGGGTTCAGCAATGATAGCTCTACACAGTTCAACGTGTCTCGAATATCGAGGTACCCCCGGATCTGGTTGCCCTTGCCATAAACGGTGAGCGGATATCCACATACGGCTTGAACCAGAAATCGGTTCAGCACGGTCCCGAAAACACCATCATAGTTGAAGATCGTCTTCAATCTGTCGTCGTCGGCACTCTCGTCAGTATCGATCCCATACACCGGTCCCTGGTTGAGATCTGTCACGCGCAGGTCCCACATCCTAACGTAGAAGTAGAGCATGTCCCCGTCTTGGGCTTTCGTAAGGTGGTAAAGGGATCCTGGCGTCTTGGGGTATAGGAACTTGTGTTTCCGACCTTTGTGTTCAACTTCTAGGTAGCCTTCCTCGATGTCGACGTTAGGTGTCCCGTAAACACCCATTGTGCCGAGTTTGACTATGTGGCATTTAGGGTTGAACTGCTTGACCGCGTGTGCAAGATTGAGGGTGCCGAGCAAGTTGTTCTGGACCGTGAACGCGGCGTGGTGTCTGCCCATCATCGAATAGGGCGCTGATGGCTGTTCGGCGTAGTGCACCACGGCTTCCGGAGGTCCCTCCGCGAAAACGCCCGAGCCCTCGAAGGCCGTTCCGTCAAAGACGCTGCACAAGAATCCGTAGTCGGTGATGTCACCGGATGCGGTGCCTACGGTTAGTCCACGCGAGCGATTCCAGATGCGCGCTCGTGTTTGCATAGTGGGTACTGGAATTAGAGGCTCAACTCCCAGCTCGTTGCAGGCTTTCCGTCTGAAGAAGTTGTCTACGACCGCAACCTCATGCCCCTTTGCGGACAGCTGCATCGCAGTTGGCCAGCCCAGGTAACCGTCACCGCCAAGCACTACAATTCTCGTCATTCACTATCTCCGGTCAAGTCACATTCGAGAGGAACACCCACGGTGTCAGGCAGGGAACTTTTTCCTGATTTACTTCGTTTACAGTTCCCGGAACTGCACCAGCCGATTCGATATTATCTACATTGATAAGATTTGGCCAAACTCGGCATTGTCTCACCTGTCCGGCCAGAACCGCTCAGCAGGGTGAGGTGACGTGGGCGAGAAGCCCCGCAACAGGTGATTCCTGTCCAGGAAATCCTTGAGCGCCTCCCTCGTCAGCGGTTCTGAAGTCTGGGAGGAGTATGGCTGCTCCACTTTGTCGGTCACCTCGTCATCGTACTCGTAGGGTATATCCTGGTAGAACGACCTGAACGCAGGAAGGACCGAGTAGTAACGGCGCAGCTCGATCGTTCGTCTGGTCTCTTCCTGGCTCATTAGTTCCTCGTAGAGTTTCTCTCCTGGCTTGATCCCGATGGTAGCGATTTCCAGATCCTCAGACTTGTGTCCGTAAAATTCCGCTAGCTCTTCGATCATTACGCTTGCGAGATCGGCGATGCGAATCGTCGGCATCTTTGTGACGAAGACCTCTCCACCTTCAGCGATAGCGGCTGATTCAATCACGAGTTCGACTGCTTCCTCAATACTCATGATGAATCGGGTCATCATCGTATCGGTCAAACAAACTGGACCTCCCCGCCGGATTTGCTCGTGGAAGATGGGAATAACCGACCCCCTCGAGCCAAGCACGTTTCCGAATCGAGTAGAAGCCAAAACGATACCTCGTGAGCGCAGACGGCTATTCGATGCAGTCATTATCCGTTCACCCATGAGTTTTGAGGTCCCCATCACGCTCGTGGGGTTCACGGCTTTGTCAGAACTCGTGAATATCACTCTAGAGACATTGTTCTCCACTGTGGCGAGCGCAATGTTCTGAACGCCAATGATGTTCGTCTGCACGGCCTCGTACGGAGACCTCTCGCACAGGATCACGTGCTTATACGCTGCCGCATGGAATACGATGTCCACTCCCCGTGTTACTCGCGTGACCTTGTCCAGATCGCGAATATCGCCGAGGACGAAACTTGCATTCCCTAGGTCAGAAGACTGTTGCTCAAGGAAGAACAACTCCGACTCGTTGTTGTCCACACAGATCAACTCGCCAACTTCGTACCTAGCCAGGAGCTGCTGGACGAGTTCTGTTCCCACTGTGCCACACGCGCCGGTCACTAGCACGCGTGATGATTTCAAGTCAAGCCGAGTACTCAATTCCGCCACCTCCTATTCACTGCCGAATCCCAGGACCATGGGGAGTATATCCACCGGTTGCTGAGTCAACAACTGCAGAGCCATCTGCGGAGCTCAAGTACGGGTGCCGGCTTCGGAATTGGGGCTGAGAAGCCCAATCTTTCAGGCGGATCGAGTCTCATTATTCAGATTGGGGTGTGATATGCTAATCATAGTCGCATGTGAACCTGCCGAGAGAAGAAAATCTCTACCGTATCGTAGTCAAACGTGCCTATTCGCAGGGCCGTCGAGTCATTATGTTGTGAGGCGCAACCGAGCGGCAAGCAAAATGGGAAATCCAAAAAAGGTTTGGTTGTGTGACAACCAGGCACAATGTACACGCACAATGATGCCGCTGCGTGGGATGCGCATTCAGATGTGTGTAGTTTGGCCTGGATTTCGGATTCATAGCTAGACCATTGTGAGATGAATGAGGTTCTATGTGAACAATCAGGCATCAGTCGTACCTACTGAGTTGCGGAATGCGAAAGTCGCCATGGTTGTTGCTACTCCGTACCCAAACGGATTGGCGGCTGCACGAGGTGTTTCGGAGAGCTTAAACCGAGCCGGCGTTCGGACTCACGTGTTATGCCTATCACGAGCAGAACGAAACTCTGAGGGCCAAGCAGGTATCTGTGTGCATGAATTGCAGCCGCATGTGCGAGACGTACTGTCTCGTGCAAGGTTTGCGTGGCGAGTTGCGCGTCGATTGAGATCTATTGCCCCGGACATCGTTCACGTCTACGAGTTCCGTCTCTGTGCATTGATTCCAACGCTCGCACCCCGACCGAAATATGTCTATGACCTAAGGTCAGGAAACGTGTCAGGGAAGAGACGGGCCCGGTTTGCAGACTCTGTTTCAGGTCTTGAGTCACGACGCTTCGACCGCAGAATAGTCATTTCGGAGCGTGTGGGGTCGTACGTGTGCAAGAGGTCATTTAAAGGTTCACCCGAGGTTCCGGTAGGATACGATGCTGAACTTGCGGCAGAGGCACGTTCACTTAGGCTGGACAACGGTCGCGATAAGGCAAGGGTGCCTACCGTCATCTACGTAGGCAAGTTGCATATTCAGCGGCGGGTGGATCGTTTGATCGAAATGGCAAGTATCCTCAAGGCAAAGGGGGTCCAGTTCAAGCTGAGTTTGGTGGGCGATGGTACCGATAGGGAGAATCTTCAAGCGATGACACGTAACCGTGGGCTCGAGTCACTAGTCGATTTCTCGGGAGCCATACCTAGCCAAGCTGTCTGGCGGGAATATGGCACCGCAGATGTCGCCCTGGCATATGTGCCGATGGTAGCACACTACCAATTTCAGCCTCCTCTGAAGACGGTGGAAGCCATGGCGTGTGGTTTGGCAGTTGTCGCCACCGATACAGCCGGCAATAGAGACTTCGTGCGACACGAATCGAACGGTATCCTTACCTCCGACTGTGCGGAATCGCTCGCGGACGCGGTGGAGCGACTACTTGCATCTCCAGGTCTACGAGAACGTATTGGCCGTCAAGCTGAGAGCGACGTTGAGCAATTCAGCTGGGACCGAATTGTGGCAGATAGGGTGATGCCCATATACTCGACGCTCAAATGATAGCCAACGGCGGCGTTGGATTGCTTGCGAGCGTGGATACCGTGTCACAGCCATGAGGCCCCCGCGCAATGCCTGATGGTATCAGGCGCGGCACCGCCTATATGGTAGGCGGATTGGGAATGTCGATGGCCGCTGGTCTCGTTGTTCAGGTTTTACTGACACGGGGCCTCGGTCCGGAAGCATACGGACTCTACGGATTGGTCGTGTTCAACGCGGCGCTCGTCTCCGGTGTGCTTGGCCCTGGTATGTCAGGTGCGATGGGTGTCCTTGGGGCTGAACACGACGCCGTGAAGAGCATCCGCAAGCTAACTAAGCTGCTCAAGGATGGTCTGCTGATTCAGCTTCTCCTTTCTGCGGCGTTGCTTCTGGTTGTTCTTTGGCAGGCAGAGGAAATTGCGGTGAGGTTCTTCGAACAGTCGTCTTGGCTGTTGTACGCCTGTCTCGCTCTAGCCATTCTGCACGGCTTCCACGGTCTCTTTGCTGGTGTTCTGCAGGGTCTTAGAGAACTCAAGTGGTTGGCCATTTCAAGAGTTCTCGAACGGATGTCGTTGCTTCTGTTCGTCTTGTTGTTGGTGATTGGCGTAGGTAGCGGCGTAAAAGGTGCCATATTGTCGCAGTTGCTTTCAGTGGGATTCGCGATTGGCCTCACGATGTTACTCGCAAAGCGGTTCGTGAACGATAGGCTGAAGGCAGAAACTGAGAGTCAAACAGATGCATCCGAGTCCAACTACTATGGCAACATTATTAGTTTCGCTGTGCCAGTATCAGTTGCTGCGGTGGCCGCAAGGCTGATTCAGGACTCTGGTCCTGCCGCACTGGGTTATCTCTTCGGTACGAGTCTCGAAACACAGCTCGGAGTGGTTGTATTGTTGCTGAGTCTGGCGAGAATGCTAGACATGGTTCTGAAGACGGTCTTCCGGTCTGCCATGCCGTACATGGTCAACTGGCGAGCTTCCGGCAACACGCAAAAGGTTAGAGCGTACCTGTCGAAGATGGCTCTGCTGATCTGTTTGTGCTACATCGCCATCTTGATGGTTTCAGTTCTTGCCGGACGATTCCTCGTTACGCTCGCATTTGGCGAACAATACGCGCTTGCTGCCAGTTATCTACCGCTGGTCGTGGTCGCATACTGGGTGGTCTCGATGCAGGACGTCTACCGCATTGTGATCTTCTCAATGAAGGCGCAGGGTTCGTTCGTGGTAATCAACCTTCTAGGAACTGCGCTCTATCTTGCGGTACTAGTCGTTTCGGCGAATTCTCTGGCGGCGCCGGATCCAATCGCACTGGTGTTCACTGCTAACGCAGTGGCACATATAGTTGTGCTCGTCGGCGCTATCTTTCTGTTGAACCGAGTCGTGTTCGTGCAGCAATCGAATTAATGAGCCGCTATCGGAGTGTTTCGAGTTTTCTGATCTGGAACAGGCCTCTGGTTTGGAGGTCAATGCATTGCTTCCGAATACGAAGTACACACTCAGTTTACAGAGTGTCGTGAATGCAGATTGCGGAACATAGCCCAACGCGGAAGCTGACATTCGCTCCACTAGATGCTGCAGCAGTGCTCGTTCCAGCAGCAACTAGTGTCCTAATGCTCGCTGGTGCGCCCACGGTTGGTGGTGGGATTATCGCGCTGACGTTGATCTTAGTCTTGTTACCATTTCCACGGCCTACTCTCTACGCACTGATAACGTGGACGCTACTGCAGAATCTTCCGCGGTCTTATTTGCCTGGCGTCGTTCAGGGTGCCGACCTGCTGGATGAAGTCCTCCTGGTCGCCGTGACGTTACAATGGACGCTCCCAATCTTAATTGGTCGCCGATCACTAAAGCGCACCCCGTTAGATGCCTTGGTCTTACTATTCATGGCGTTCTACGTTGTGTCTTGCGCCTTCAATCGTGTTCCTGTCGTTAACGGCGCTTTTGCGTTCCGTGATACCTTTCAATACCTGCTTCTGTTCTACGCTATAGTCAATTTGCGCTTTCCCGATCATGTTCTCCGCAAATGCATGAAGATCGTGTTTGCGTTGGCTGCAGCGAACTTTGTCGCACTGCTTCTACAGTTGGCTGTCTTCTACGCCAGTACAGGCGTACTGTTCATCGAAGATGACGCTGTGGGATTGATGGGCGTCAGCGGTGCACACAAACTCGGTTACTTTGCCGCGATGCTCATCATGGTAAAGGCAGCTGAGGTGTTGGCTGACAAGAAGCTACAACGGGGTTGGTTAGTTGTGTTGGCCCTTATCGTTGTGCTCTCTAGTACGCGTGCGTTGCTCTTTTGGCTCCCAATGAGCCTGCTAGTGCTTTTCAGCCGAAGGATCCTCACGTCGCCTCGCTTGACATTGAAATTCATTTCCGTTGCAGGAGCGTTCGTGGGGCTCATGCTCTTGTATGTTTCGCTGCCTATGACGCAGTCGGCAACACTCAATCCAACAACTCTCGTTAGACAACAGGCAATATCAGGTGAGGAAGGCACTTCTATGCAACGTATCACCTTCCTAATATACAGTTGGTCAACATTAACAGAACACAACATGCTATTGGGCACCGGGCCTGGTTCATACGTTAGCAAGACTGCGTTCACACTTGGCTCGCCTCTCTTCACCAAATATCGCGACGATTTTCCATGGGAGAACTCCTTCCGAACAGGCACTCAGGTAAGTGTGACTATTGTCGAGTACGGAATCTTGGGTTCGCTGTTGATAAGCCTGATTTACTTGCGAGCGTATCTGTTTGCGGGCATGGTTGGCCGCCAGCAAAGGAATCGGAATCTCAAGTCAACTGCGTTCTCAGTGCGGGGAATGATAGTGTTGTTGATGTTCAGCCTGTGGAGCAACAACATGTTTGAGCTACAGGTTGTGATGTTTCTACCGTGGCTGCTATTTGGCAGCCTAGTATCTCAGATTCATTCGGACAAAAGTGATGCAGCCGACGAAGATTCTACGCAGCAAGTCTGAGCAACTGTGGCGGCTCCTTTACCTGCACGGCCTTACGAAGTTGTTCTCCACAGTGTTGGTGTGCGAATACCCAAAGTCGGGAGGCACATGGCTCGGTCAGTTGATTTCGACATACTTGCAAATCTCTTTTCCTAGGAACCGTCATCCTATGCCCGGCAATAACCTGTTCCATGGCCATTACCTGCCGGGCAAATACCTCAAG
>CAZFHS010000058.1:0-36032 GCA_964518955.1 uncultured Gemmatimonadaceae bacterium
AAATGTTCCGCGACCTGCAGGCCAACGAAATGTTCCGCGAGCTCCAGGCCAACGAAATGTTCCGCGACCTGCAGGCTAACGAGATGTTCCGCGAGCTGCAGGGCAACGAGATGTTCCGTGAGCTGCAGGCCAACGAGGCCTTCCGGGAGCTGCAGGCGAACGAGGCCTTCCGCCAACTCCAGGCTACAGAGGTCTTCCGATCCCTCTCCAGAAACCTGGAGCTATCGGAGTTGTTCATGAACGAGGCCATGCGCGTGGCGCGCTGATGGTAATGCGCGGGATGTGCCCGCGAACACAGTTAAGGTTGGTTCCCGTGCGGTGATTCCGGCTCGATCTCGCGAGAGCCGGTATCACCGCGTACATTATCCCCATCCTGTTGGCATACTGAAAATGAATCGACTCCGATTCACGACGAGAATCCGCCGCGCAGGCGGATTCCTCGGCGATCTGGCCCCTGCCACCTGCAGGGAGGCCTGCGGACGAATCCCGGAGGTCCTGGCCCTCTTCGCGTGCGTATGGGCGTTTGCTCCGTCCGATCTCGCCGGGCAGTTCCAGACGCGCGAGACCGGCAACATGCGGTTGGTGTATACCTCTCCGCTTCAAGCTTACCTCGTACCCCAGGTAGGAAGAAGCTTCGAGAACTCACTGAAATTCCACCGCGAGCTCTTCGATTACACACCACCCGGCAAAATCAACGTGCTGATGCACGACCTTTGGCACTACGGCAATGCAGGCGCCCGGCCAGTACCGGAAAACCATATCACCGTTGGGATTTCGCCTTACGCCCATGTGTACGAGTCCGCTCCTGCCCACGAGCGAATGACTTCCTCCTTCAACCACGAGATGGCCCACATCGTAACGGTGGACAAGGCCAACGCGTCAGACAGGTTCTTCCGATCGGTGTTCTTCGGCAAGGTCACGCCCAACGCTGAAGAACCCGTTTCCATGCTCTACAGCTACCTGACCACGCCGCGGTGGTATTCGCCGCGGTGGTATCTGGAAGGGATCGCGGTGTATCTGGAGACGTGGATGAACGGGGGGTTGGGACGCGTGATCGGCGCCTACGATGAGATGGTGTTTCGCACCCTCGTGCGCGACAGCGGCACCATGTACGACGTCGTCGGGTTGGAGTCGGAAGGAACAACCATCGACTTCCAGGTAGGGGTGAATTCTTACCTCTACGGAACGCGCTTCATCAGCTTTCTGGCTCTTCAATACGGAAACGACAGCCTCCTAGCATGGTTCAATCGAACGGAAGGCAGCAAGAGCTACTTCTCCAGGCAGTTTCGGCAGGTGTACGGCAGGTCGCTCGAAGACGAGTGGGCACGATGGATCGAGTGGGAGCGTGAGTGGCAGCGGGCCAATCTGGAGGCGATCAGACAAAACCCGACTACCGCATTCCGCCCGCTAACGGAGCAAGCACTTGGATCGGTGTCTCGGGCGTATTTCGACTCGACCAGTGGCAGTATTTACGTGGCTGTTCGGTATCCAGGGCAAGTTGCCCACATTGCCGCCATAGATCTCGAGTCCGGTACCTTCGGACGCGTGAGGGAGATTCTCGGAGCATCGGGATTCTATGTGACTGCGTTGGCGTTCGATGCAGCATCGAGGACCCTATTCTACACCACAAACAACGCCGATTGGCGTCACCTCGTCGCGTTGGATCTGGCGACCGGCCGATTCGAGGTCCTGCTCAAGGACGCGCGCATTGGCGACCTCGCCTTCAACCCCGCGGACCGGTCGCTCTGGGGAGTCCGGCACGACAACGGATTTTCGACATTGGTCCGCATCCCGGCTCCCTATGACGAGTGGAATCAGATCCACACCTTCGACTACGGGGAGGATCTGTTCGATCTGGATGTATCGCCGGACGGATCGATCCTGATCGGGTCGATGTCCGAGATTGGCGGACGTCAGCGGTTAGTGACGATGGACGTAGCAGCTCTTTTGGAAAAGGAAGCTTTTAGCCAGATACACTACGAGGTCCTGTCCGAGTTTGGTGCTTGGCCGCCGTCGAACTTCGTGTTCTCCCCGGACGGGAGGTACCTGCTTGGTTCCTCCTACAACTCAGGTGTCTCCAACATCTACCGATATGACTTCAACGCGGAGGTCATGGAACCTCTGAGTAACGCGGAGACCGGCTTCTTCAGACCGGTCCCCGTTTCCGACGACTCCGTTGTCGTGTTCCGGTATACTGCCCGGGGATTTGTCCCGTCGATGATCCCGAATCAGGTCTCCGACAGCGTGAGCAGCATAACCTTTCTGGGCAACGAGATCGCCGCGGAACGAACCGTGGTTCAGTCGTGGATGCTGCCGCCCGCTTCGCGCATCAACCTCGACTCGCTCACAACCTCGAGAGGGACCTACAGGTCGCTAGGTGAGTTCAAGTTGGATAACGCGTATCCAATCGTGGAAGGGTATGAGGACGCGGCCGGCACCTACGCCGTGGCCGGTGGAATGCGGTTGAACTTCTCCGATCGGATCGGCACGACAGCTTTCGACCTGAACGCGTCGTACTCTCCCAACGGGGATCTGGACCCCTCCGAGCGCGTGCACCTGAGCGCAGACTTCAACCATTGGAACTGGCGATTGTCAGCAAGCCTGAACCCAGCCGACTTCTACGACCTCTTCGGACCCACGAAGACGAGTCGCAAAGGGTATTCGCTCGCGCTGAGGTATCAGAACAGCCTTTTCCTGGATGGCCCGAGAAGTCTGGGTTACTCGGTGCGACTGGCCGGGTACGGCGGCCTGGAAACGGTCCCAGAGTACCAGGGCGTGCTGGTCTCGTACGACAAGCTTCTGTCGCTCTCCGCGAGTCTCGAGTATGGATCCCTCAGGAAATCCCTCGGGGCCATCGACGACGAGTTGGGTTCTACCTGGGAATTGAGGCTCAGAAACAACTACGCAAACGGGACGCTTTATCCCCGCCTGAACCTGGACGTATCCAGGGGTTTTTTGCTTCCGTTGAACCACTCGTCGCTGTGGGTCAGAGCCTCGGCGGGAGCGGCGCTGACAGGGGACTCGAACGATCCTTTTGCCAACTTCTTCTTCGGAGGCTTCGGCAACAATTGGGTGGATTACCGGTCCATAAAGCAGTTCCGGATCACCGAGAGCTTCCCCGGGATCGGCATCAACGAGGTCAGCGGGGTGAACTACGTAAGGGGCCAATTGGAATGGATGTTGCCGCCCCTCCGATTTCGCCGGGTCGGGATCCCGAGCTTCTACATCAGGTGGGCTGGCCTGTCGTTCTTCGCTACGGGCCTCATGACCAATGTCGATGATTTGGTAGCTGAAGTGGCTCGAACCCGACGCTCCCTAACGAGCGTCGGTGCGCAACTCGACCTGCGACTGGTCACGCTCTCCCATCTCAACTCCACGTTCTCAATCGGGTTCGCCGTGGCCCAAGAGCAAGGCGGGCCGCTCGAGTCCGCATTGATGTTCTCGTTCAAGATTCTGTGACTGTCGTCGTAGCGTTTGCAGTCAGTGTCCTACCGGTCTTTCTGTTTCTTGGAGCACTGGTTCTCATCGACAGCTACAGGCTCGTAGCACTACGAGCTGTCCTGCTATCGGTGTTGGCCGGGGCGGTCGCCGCCCTAGCGAGTTACGGGGTCAACGTCTGGCTCCAAGGCACCCTCGATCTGGATTTGTCCCGATACTCGATGTACGTGGCACCCGTTGTGGAGGAATCGCTCAAGGCCATCTTCATCATCTATCTGCTACGGTCGAGTAAGGTGGGGTTTGTCGTGGACGCTGCCATCCACGGATTCGCCATTGGAACCGGCTTCGCGTTCCTGGAGAACCTCTACTATCTGCAGGTGAGCCCGAATGCAGCCCTCTGGACGTGGATCGTGAGAGGTTTCGGCACCGCAATCATGCACGGTGGCGCCACGGGCATCGTGGCGATGGTCTCCAAAACGTTCGACAACCGGTTCGATCGGTTCGGATTTCACCACCTACTGCCGGGGCTCAGTGTGGCTGTGGTCTTGCACTCGTTGTACAACCACTTCTTGCTGCATCCGCTCCTGGCGACGCCGCTTATCGTCTTGGCCTTTCCCTACATCAGTATCGCGATATTCCAGCAGAGCGAACGTGAAACAGAAGCGTGGTTGGGAACGGGTTTTGATACCGACCAGGAGTTGTTGAGGTTAATCCACTCGGGAAAGATGTCGGAGACGCCTGTCGGGAGTTACCTGAAGACCCTGCGCAGCAGATTCCCCGCAGAGGTGATCGTCGACATGTTGTGCCTACTGCGGTTGCACGCCGAGCTCTCCATCCGCGCAAAGGGCGTTTTGATGATGCGCGAGGCCGGGTTCGATGCTGAGCCGGATCCGAAACTGAAGGACACGTTCGAGGAGTTGCGGTACCTGAAGAAGAACATCGGTAGGACGGGACTGCTCGCCATGGATCCGTTCCTCCACACCAGTACGCGGGACCTGTGGCAACTCAACATACTCAACCAATTGTAGCCGTCACCGCGAGCAAACCACCATGCTCTAGCCGCACCGCCTGGTGACTCGTATCTTTTTGTCACTCACCCCTGCTATTCATGATGGGTACCGACTCAGGATCCAGCTCGGCGCCGACAGCGTCGTACACCACGAAGGGCGGTGTGCGCGCCTGTACGCACCTGCATGAAGACGCATGAGCACATCCCGCCGCATCGTCAGGCCTGCCCGAATGGAACACCTGCACGAACTGGTCGAGTTCACCGCGCAGTGCGTGCGTGAAACAGGAGCGGACGCGGAGGCGCTGCACGACATTCGCCTCGCGGTCAGCGAGGTCTGTACGAACGTGGTGGAACACGGATACACCGGCGAGCACCGTGGATCGATCGCCATCGAGACGATTGCAACGGCAGAGCGCCTCGTCGTACGGATCGAGGACGACGCGCCATACTTCGACTCGTCGATCTTGGCACCCCCGGATACCGAGAGCGATTGGGAACGCCGTGAACCTGGCAACCTGGGTTGGCACCTGGTGCACAGCGTGATGGACGAGGTCAGGCACGAACCTCGCGGCGATCGCGGCAACATTGTGATCCTCGCCAAGCGAATCGGACCCAATTCGACTTCAGCACCCGAGACAGGCTGACGCCTGCGGAGCACGACATGGAAACCTCAGTGGAACAAAGAGGTGACGTGACCACCGTCCAGATATCTGGCAGCGTGGACGGACTTACCGCCGACAACCTCCAACAAGTATTCTCGAGCGAGGTAGAGAGGGGAAACCACAACTTGGTCGCCGACTTCGGCGACGTCACCTACACGAGCAGTGCTGGCTTACGCGTGCTGTTGGGCACGATGAAAGATGCCCGATCGCAGGGAGGTGACCTGCGCGTAGCGAGCCCCCGGGCAGAGGTACTCAAGGTGCTCGATCTGAGTGGGTTCACCAGCATACTGGGAGTCTTCGAAACGGTCGACGACGCCGTCGGAAGTTTCGGCGGCCACGGATAATGACAGAATGACCGACCGGAAAACTCCGCACAGACTCGTTACAACGTCCTACAGCGTTCCACCGAGAGTACTGGTCGTCGACGACTCTCCTGACAATCGCGACACCCTCGGTCGTCACGTGCAGCGAGAAGGGTATGTCGTGGACACGGCCGAACATGGTCGCGAGGCCCTCGAGAAACTCCGGGCCGAGCCATTCGATCTGGTGCTGTTGGACGTGCAGATGCCCGAGATGGACGGTCCGCAGTTGCTGGAGACGCTCCGGAACGACGCCGAGCTCGCGCATATTCCGGTTATCATGGTGTCGGAGGTAGGCGACATCGATACGATCGTGAAATGCCTCGAGTTGGGCGCCGTCGACTACCTCCCCATGTTGTTCAGGCCGGCCATTCTGCGGGCCCGCATGAATGCTGCGCTTGACCGCAAACGCCTGCGTGACGCCGAGAGCCTCGCGCGCGAACTGTCCGTCGCTCGTAAGATCCAGGGAGACTTCCTTCCCGAATCACTCCCTGCCGCACTGGGAGTGGAGCTCGAGGCCGCACTGTATCCTGCCCGCCAAGTCTCCGGCGACTTCTACGACGCCTTCATTCTGGCGCCCAGTGGCAATATTGTCATCGTTATCGGAGATGTGTGCGACAAGGGGCTTGGCGCGGCGCTGTTCATGGCTCTGTTTCGCAGTCTCATCCGCGCCTCCGCCGATCCCGTCGAGGGCGGTGCGATCCAGATGATAGGGGGCCGTCGCTCAGTGGTTCTCCAGTCGCTGGAATCGGCCACGCCGGCCGACATGCTGACACGAGTTGCGAGTTTTACCAACGACTACATCGCTCGACTGCATGGACGCACCAACATGTTCGCCACGGTCTTCCTGGGGGCACTCACTCCTATGACCGGGGAATTCGACTACGTCAACGCCGGTCACGAGCCGGCACTTGTCATCGCCCCGGATGGCACTACCCGGGAGCTGCGCCCAACGGGCCCCGCGCTAGGACTCCTACCAGGTGCGGCGTTCGATGCGGGCGAGGGACGGCTCGAACGCGGCCACTGCCTTTTCGCGTTCACCGACGGACTCACGGAATCGCGGAGCCCAACCGGTGAGGCCTTCGGCACCGAACGCCTTCGGGTCGTACTTCGGGAGAACAACACTTCTTCCCCCAATCTCGTGCAAGGCGTCATGGAAGCAGTCTATGCGTTCACCGGACAGGCCGAACCGCACGACGATGTGACTCTGCTTGCCGCCACACGCACGATCGACTGATGAGTTAGGCAGGTAACCGAGAGTCGGCGTGTCTACTCACCATCCGACATAATCGAGCTCCGACTGGCGTCACCGCGATTTCATTCTGCGGATTGGAAGGGTCGCCCGAATTGAAAATGCCTCCTCGCGGGTCGCGAGCAGTGTCAGGGCGATGCGGAATCTGGGTTAATACGTCAAAACACGATAAACCAATCCATGCTAATACCGACCACCCAATGTATGATCGCGATATACCAGATAGATCCGAGCCGCAGCGTGAACCACCCGAACACGAAACCGGCGGGTAACGCCGAGAAGGTTTCGTTGAGTGCTCGCCCGAAGTGAGCGACAACTGAGAACGATGTTTGTACGGCGTTGGCACTGTTCTCGGTCCAAATCCCGCGCAGCCCGAACAGCAGTACTCCACGGAACAACACCTCCCACGCTCCTATGTAGAGCATCTGGAGACCGGCATAGGCGATGAAGTTGCTGCGTGCCAAAGAAGGGTCTAGCGGGTAAACGGCACTCATCGCCGGCTCGCGAGACGCTATCCAGCCCGCCAGAACCGCGAGCGGGACGCCGACCGTGAGTAGCGTAAGGCCGCGGCGCCAATCGCCCAATCCCAGCCCGAACTGCGAGAGTTTTGCACCGCTGAGTTTCCATGCGACCAACAGGGGGATCACACCTAGCAGTACGGCTGACAGCGTGTAGTGCAGTGGGGAGGCCAGCTGCACCAGCGTCATCGGCGTCCACCCGCGGCTCTCCGAAAAAACTCCTATAGTGTCGGCCCTGCCCACATAGTAAAAGGCAAGGAGAGCCCCCGTTGCAGCGAGGAGAAGGATCTCAGGCCGCCGCATGGCAATTGGTTCAGGCAAATCAGGAGTTTTCACCGAATGTGCCCCTCGCTGCGAAGCCAAGCTATTGTATCTGTCAATCCGTCTTCGAGTGATCGCGGTGCGTATCCGAGATCGTTCTCGGCGAGTCCTATGTCGGCGCGGCGATCCTCCAACAACGTTCTAATCCATTCAGGGGTGATGAGCGCCGGCCCTCCCAGTCGAGCAAGCAGCAGTGCCGCGCTCCCGATGGTGAGTGCAATTGGTACTGGGAACGGCATCACCCAACGCGGTCGAACGCCGCCTGCGGCGGCCACTTGCACGAGGAAATCGGTGAAGCTGATGTTCTCCCTTCCACCCAACATGTAGTGTGCGCCGGAACGCCCGCTTTCTGCGGCGAGCAGGATTCCCAGCGCAACGTCCGATGCATGCACGTAGTTACCCAACACGTCGCGGTCTGCCAGCCGCGTTCTGAATCTGCCGTTGAGGTAGAGAGCCACAGTCCGGGTGACGGCATTGGCATCGTTTAGAGGGCCGGGTCCGAATACTCGAGTCGGATGTACGATAACCGCATGTCCACCGTTTGAGGCGTAACGTTCGACAAGTGTTTCGCCTTCCTTTTTGGTGAGCTCGTACTGCGTCAACCGCTGCGCGCGGCCGCCGACCGACGCTGGTGTGTGGGGTGGATACGTCAAAATGGTCGACACGTGAACAAACCGCCCTACACCATTCGCGCTCGCTGACTCGAGCATGGTGTGCACAGTTCGAACGTTGACGTCACGGAACTCGTTGGGGTCTCGGGACCAGGCTTTGGTGCATGCTGCGAGGTGGTAGACCTGCGACACTCCCTCCATCGATTCAGCAACAAAGTGTTCGTCACGCAGGTCGCCGATCCGAAGGTCGAGTGACTGCCGCAGATCGGTCTCGAGGCGGTCAACGTCACGCACAGTGGCACGAACCGCGTGCCCCTCGCTCAACAGCCGTTCGGCGACGAACCTTCCGATCAGTCCAGTGACCCCCGTGACGAGCGCCAACCGACTCATGTCGATCTACCCGCGAGGTGCTTCGTGCCGTTAATCGATACGGTGGCTGGATCTCCTCCGAGCGCCCGGAACAGAGGCACAGCTAGCATGAAGTTGAATATGAGCGCCCATGCCATACCCGCAACCGAATCCACGAAGTAATGATGCTGCGTGTATGCCGTTGACAGAAGCACCCCGATCGCCTCAACCGTGAGAATCACGCCTGCCCAACGTGGGAGCCAACGCCACGCGAGTATGGCGATGGTCGTCGCGCCCGCCACGTGCGAACTGGGGAAACTACAGCCACGCGAGTCTCCGATCTTCTGTGCCATTTCGACTAGACCGTAAAAGAACCCGTCAGTGTGAGCTCCCTGAGTGTGTTCCATGAGAACGTGCGGGCCGTCGACGGGAAAGGCGATGTAAACCACGAAACAGGCCAGATATGTTGCGGTAAGCCTAAAGGTCACGTCCTGGATTGCGGCGTACCGCCCCATAATCGCAACCGCAATGGCTGGTATGTAGATGGACGGATAGTAGGCATAGTAGAAGAAGTGCATCACCTCAGACATCCACACCGCACCCATCTTAGGCAGCCAGACTTCGTGCAGGTGGCCCCCGAAAATGAACCGGTCGAGTGCACCGATCTGGCGGTCGATGCCGATGAGATCCAACGCGGGACGCACCAAGTCCAACTCGGTCCAGAACGCGGCGACGAAGATGAGGGGATACAGCTCCCTGCACAGCCGCATTCCGGTCCCGGCGGATTCGGGCAAACGAATGAAGAGCCAAACCAGAGAGATTCCGGCGACGTGGACCAACGCGAGCCAAGGAGCGTACCACGCTCGTGGCAATACGACGAGCCACATCATCATGAGTATCGCATTGTATGCGAGAACGACCCAGTCAGCCGGATGCAGACGGTCACTGAGTTTCAACGGCGCCTCTTGGGGTTGGGCGTGAAAACTAGTACCCACACACAAAACGGAGCAGCGTCTGGAGAGCGCTGATACCCGTCAAAGCGACCAGACCAAACTACAGTCCGTTCGATCCTTCGCAATACTTGGATGTAATCCGCGTCGGGACGGACCAAAGGAAATGGTGCAGCCGGAGGGGATTTTGGAGCCTCGAGCGTAGACGTCCGAAGTGCACGGCGTTTCTTTTCATGCGTTGTCTTGCCTGTTGAATCATCTTCTGTACACACCATGTAGGAGATAGCATGACCAGACGAATCGGCTCGGCAACGATGCTGGCGATCGTAGCCTCCTTGGCGCTACCAGGTACTGGCGCTACCCAACCCGCATCTCCCTACTCCTACCCCACCGATCCGTTGGTCCTCGAGAAACTCGAGGAATGGCGTGATCTCAAGTTCGGATTGCTGATGCACTGGGGGCTCTACGCACAGTTGGGGATTGTCGAGTCGTGGGCGCTCTGTTCGGAGGATCAGCCGTTTCAGGATCGCGGCGGAATGCCGTACAACGAGTTCAAGCAGATGTATTTTGGGCTAATTGGGGAGTTCAACCCGCAGCAATTCGATCCGGCGCCATGGGCGGAGGCGGCAAAGGGCGCAGGCATGCGGTATATGGTGTTCACGACCAAACACCACGACGGATTCAGCATGTGGGACACAGAGCGGACTGACTTCCGGATCACCGGACCCGACAGCCCGTTCCGCGATCATCCACGGGCGAACGTGGCTAAGGAGGTCTTCGACGCGTTTCGCGAACACGACTTTTTGATAGGAGCGTATTTCTCGAAACCCGACTGGCACCATCCGGATTACTGGTCGCCCCTATGGGCGACACCGAACCGCAACAACAACTACGATATCCACAAGTATCCGGACAAGTGGCAGTCGTTTCGCGATTTCACCTACCGACAGATCGAAGAACTGATGACTGATATGGGCCCGATCGACGTCCTCTGGCTCGACGGTGGTTGGGTGCGACCCGACTCTACGATCAACGATGAGGTGCGCTCGTGGGGGTTCGATATCGCCAAGTGGGAGCAGGATATCGATATGCCCCGGATTGCTGGGATGGCGAGGTCGCATCAGCCTGGATTACTGATAGTCGACCGTACGGTGCACGGCGAGTATGAGAACTACCGCACGCCAGAACAACGAGTCCCCACCACGGTGCTCGACTACCCGTGGGAAACCAACATGACTATGACCCAGAGCTGGGGGCACAACAACAATCCGAACTACAAGGACACGGAATTTCTGATCCACACTCTGATCGACATCGTGTCGAAGGGCGGCAACTACCTACTGAATGTGGCGCCGACTCCCGAAGGCACCTTTGAAGATGAGGCGTACGAACGGCTTGCCGAGATCGGCAGCTGGATGAGCGTGAATGGGGAGGGCATATACGGCACGCGGCCCTATTCGACGTTCGGCGAGGGAGAAACAGTGCGGTTCACGATGAGCAAGGACTCGAGTGTCGTGTACGTGTTTGCGCTCGAACGGCCGGGCGAGGTGCTTTCTGTACAGTCATTGGCGGCAAGGCAAGGCAGCGAGATCACGATGCTCGGCGCAGACGATTCGCTCGAATGGTCACGGGACGAAAATGGATTACAAATCCGTCTGGCACACGCGATGAGATCCGTCGGCGATTTCGCATGGACATTCCGCGTTGAATTGGCCGCGGATGAACGCTGATAAGCGCGGAAGACAACAACAGATTGTGGGGCATCCGCGTCGTACCGCGTTCCTCCGTGGCATATTCTGCAGATAGCACGCCCCCCTACTATTTTCTACCAGACACAACCACTTCGAAACTTGGGTAAATGACGATCTTACGCGTTCAACATTTCGGTGTCGTGGTCAACGACCTTCAAGAGGCATGCAACCGCTTCGAGCGGATTTTCGGCTTGAAGGCCCGGGATTTCCGCGACGACCAGGCCGGAGGGCAGCAGCTCGATGCCCGCATCTTGCTCGGCAATGAGTGCTGGCTGCACTTGGTTCAGAACTGGAAGCCGGGTTCCCGGGTGCTCCAGTTTCTGGAGGAACACGGAGAGGGCCTTGAGCATATCGCCATAGAGACCGATGACATCGAAGGTGACGTCGCAAGGCTGAGAGAGAAGGGCATCCCGGTTTTCGAAGACACCATCTTCGACAGACAGGATGGCTACGAGGCGTTCGTATATCCCGATCAGCTTCCCGGACTCACGCTCGAGCTGATTCAGTCGCACGACAGAAGTTGGGTCTATCCCGACGAGACATTGGACGAACCGGTCAGTTCGGCCATGAACCTAATCCGCCTGCATCACTTCGGACTAGTCGTCGAGAATCTCCAAGAGGCGTGCAAACGTTTCGAAGATATTCTTGGGCTCGCCGCTCGAGACTTCCGCGACGACCAAGGGCAGGGCATGCAGTACGACGCACGCATCCTGCTCCCGAATTGTTGTTGGCTGCACCTCGTGCAGAACTGGAATCCAGAGTCTCGCGTCAACCGGTTCCTGCAGAGCCGCGGGGAGGGCCTCGATCACATCGCACTTCAGACGTCGAACATCGAGGCCGACGTTGGGTATCTGCGTGCAAACGAGATCCCCGTATTCAAGGATGAGATATTGAATGCGGCCGATGGCTACGAGTCTTTCGTCTATCCCGATCAACTGCCTGGGATGACGGTAGAGCTGATAGAGCCGCACGCTCACAGTTGGAGTTTTCCCGAGGAGGCGTTCCCATCGCGTACCAGCTAGACGATACCGTTGAGGTCGCTCGTTATCCGGAACCAGTTGTTCGTGACTTCTGCGAGAATGTTTTTCAGGCTCTAGGAGCCAGCGACGAAGAAGCGCGAATCAACTCCGACGGCTTGGTGACGGCGTGCCTCTGGTGGCACCCGGGCCAACACCAAGGGTTGGAGAAACTCTTTCGGTATACGCGCCGAGTAAAGAACGGCGGAATCGCCCCAAGAGCAAAGATGGCCTGGGTGGAGGAACGGTCATCGTCGGCGTTGCTCGACGCTGCGAAGGGCTTCGGGTACGTGGCCGCGTACCGCGCGATGACGCGGGCGGTCGAAAAGTCTCGCGGCAGCGGAATCGCGATTGTGGGTGTAAGGCACAGCAACCACTTCGGCATTGCCGGTTACCATGCATTGCAGGCGGCAAAGGCCGGCCTCATCGGCATTGCCATGACCAACGCCGGCGCCGAGATGGCTCCGTGGGGGTCTCCGAAACCGGTACTCGGAACAAACCCATGGGGAATCTCCGTACCTCGAAGTGGTAACCGTGACCCAATCGTCCTCGACATGGCGCTCACGCAGTCCGGTAAGGGAATGATGCGGTGGCTCGAGCGAGCAGGCTTGCCGATGCCCGAACATTGGGCGCTCACACCGGCAGGGGAGCGCACAACTGATCCCTCGGCTGCCATGGACGGCCCGCTTCTGCCGGTGGGTGACTACAAGGGCTACGGGCTTAGTCTCGTCACAGATGTCCTGGCTGGCGTGATGACCGGATCACTCTTTGGAGGTTCCGTGTTCCAGGACGATCGGAACTATGACGTGGGCCATACCATGATTGCCATAGACCCCGAGGCATTCGTGCAGCGGGGAGAGTTCGCCGCGCGGCTCGAACGTCTTTTAGATGAGGTGACGAAGGCGCCGCCAATCGATCCCGACCAGCCTGTCCAGTTGCCTGGCGCGGCAGAGTTGGAACGAGCACGGCAGCGCCTATCGGACGGAATTCCAGTAGACGTCGAAACTGTAGAAAGACTCGCGACACTGGCCCAAGAACTGGGTGTCTCGAACCCCTTCAACGAGGAGCATTCGTAGACGATGTCGGAACCACTCCAGATCGGAAACGTGTCTGCAGAACCGGGTACGATCAACCGCGGAAGCATCGAAACAGGAATTAACCTCTGCGGATGCGTAGACGGAATTCCAGTCCTCGTCTATCGAGGCATCAACGACGGTCCGGTGCTATGGCTGAACGGTGCGATCCACGGCGATGAGCCCGAAGGCCCGTTCTCGATCCACAAGACGATGGTCAAACTCGACACGGCGAAAATGACGGGAACAGTGGTGTTCGTCCCAGCGATGAATGTCCATGGGTTTCAGGCCGGTCAACGTGGTAACCCCCTCGACAGCTTCTCGTACGACATGAACCGCATCTACCCGGGTCGCGCAGAGGGATATCTGACTGAGCGTGTCGCAGACGCACATTGGCAGGTCATGAAGGACAAGTGCGATCTTCAGATCGCGATCCACTCGGGTGGCGACCACTCGTATCTGGCGCACATGGTTTTCGCGGCCGACAATCCGCAGTCACTCGAACTGGCGGCAGCGATGGGCCCGCAGTGGGACTTGGTATTCAAGAGCGGCGTTGGTGGCGCGAATCCGGCGTCCAAGATCGCAGAACTCGACAAGGCCGGGATCACCATCGAGTTGGGTGGCAACTGCCGAAGCCTGACCAGAGACTTCCACGAGGTTGCCGAGGATCTTTCTGAAAGCTACCTGAATGTGATGCGTCACTATGGTATGATCGAAGGAGACGCAGCACACTCGGATCGTTGGAGGATGGGACACCAGCAGCCACTTCTAGCGCCGGCATCGGGAATGTGGGTTGGAAATCCCGATCTGGAGTTCGAGAAAGAACTGCCCGCCGGCACCTTGCTGGGCCAGATCTACTCCCTTTACGGAGATTTGCTGGCCGAAGTGTGCGCCCCGGATGACGGCATCGTATTCGGGTTACGGTCGCGGCCAGCGGTGCTCGAAGGCGACTGGTGTTGTTTCTTCGGCATCATCGACGAGACGCGCGACGATCTGATTGCCACCTAGGGGAGTACTGCAAGATTTCTTGGTCGCGGCAAAAACTGCTGGTTACGGAAGTTCCCCCGGCTCAATCGGAGAGCGGCTCACGAGTTGTCCGCGGCCGCGCTCGGCACTCGGCTTGCCGTCTCCCACGATCATGTCGCCCCTAGAAATCGTCCACTCCGGGAATCCCGCAACGCTCATGCCCTCGAAAGGGCTGTAATCCATTGCAGAGTGAAGCATTTCGTGATCGATGACGACCTCCTTGCGGGGGTCGATGACGATCAGGTCTGCATCTGTTCCGATCTCGAGCGAGCCTTTCTCGGGGTACATGCCGAAAATCCTAGCCGGATTGGTTGAGACCAACTCCACGAATCGGCTCGCGGTGATCCTGCCGGCCTTGACGCCATTGGTGAATAGCAGCGGCAGTCGCGTTTCGATTCCCGGCAACCCGTTGGGAATTCGAGTGAAGTTTTCCCGCCCAATGCTCTTTTGGTCTGAGAAACGGAATGGCGCGTGATCTGACGCCACCTGCTGAATCTCGCCGCTCTGTAATGCTCTCCAGAGCGAATCCGAATGGTCCTGTGAACGCATGGGCGGGCTGCAAACGAATTTGGCGGCGTCGAAACCGTTCGACGGGTCGAACACCTCATCCGTCAACGTCAGGTAATGAGGGCACGTTTCGGAAACCACGGGTTGACCACGCTCGCGCGCGACGGCAATGTGGTTCGCCGCTCCCGAGTTTGTCACGTGGGCTATGCATATCGGTGCACCCACCAACTCGGCCAGGCATATCGCTCTGTGAGTTGCTTCAGCTTCCACTTCGGGCGGGCGACTCAATGCGTGATAGTGTGGTCCGGCCTTTCCCTGGCTCAGGTGTCGTTGTATCAGATGGGTGATCGCGGCGTCGTTTTCACAGTGCAGGTAGGCGATCCCTCCGTGTGCCGCCGTTGCCTCGAAAACGCGTAGCAGGTCAGCATCGGCCAACTTCTTCCCGACATACGTCATCATCAACTTGAACGACGGGAAACCTCCGCTCACTAGCTTCGGAATCTCGGCCAGCGTCTCATCCCGAACATCGGTGACGATCGTGTGAACGCTGTAATCCACCACCGCGTCAGCCTCGATCTCTGCCAACCTTCGATCGCGAGTTTCCTCGAAAGAGTCGCCTCGACGCTGCTGCGCAAAATCGATGATCGTCGTCACACCACCGCAGGCGGCTGCCGTGGTGCCCGTGGAAAAGTCATCCGCAGTCTTGATGCCCAATGCATCGATCGGATGCGAGAGGTGAACATGCGAGTCGATGCCGCCCGGCATCACGAGCCGGTTGGACGCGTCGATCACCTGCCCGGATGTCTCCAGGCCAGGCCCGATGGCGGCGATTTTTCCATTACGGATGAGCAGGTCGCTCGGTTGTGAATCTGTTGCGGTGACCAAGTTGCCACCGCGAATCAAGGTCTCTAGCGGCATTCTAACTCTCGCACATTCCAGTCAGCAGCAGAGTGACGA
The DNA here is from genome assembly GCA_964518955.1 of uncultured Gemmatimonadaceae bacterium. Classification (GTDB taxonomy): domain Bacteria; phylum Gemmatimonadota; class Gemmatimonadetes; order Gemmatimonadales; family GWC2-71-9; genus JBDGYW01. The sequence goes on from CAZFHS010000058.1 coordinate 15,799, forward strand.
CTCGGCGCCTGACATACGGTCCAAGGCGCACTCGATGCGATCTTCCGGTGCCAACAGCGAGATCCGCACCCAATTCTTCCACTTCTCCCCAAATGAGCTTCCGGGGAACATCAAAACTCCGGTCTTCTCGAGTAGCTGATAGCAGAAGTGCTCTGCGTCCATACCGAACCTCGAGACGTCGGCCCACAAGAATATCCCACCGCCTGGATGGCAGTATGGAATTCGAAGAGAGTCGAGCCCCGCCATCATCTTCGAGCGTCGTCTCGTGTAGATGTCGAGGAATTCCTGCCGACTGTCGCGCTCCTGCTCGAGGGCGGCAAGTGCGGCGTACTGGGAAAACAGGGGGCATGGGCCGGATAGACGCCCCTTGAGGGCCTCCACCGCGTCGATAAAGGAGGCGTCTCCGACCAGGTATCCGGCGCGGAATCCGGTCATAGCGTAAGCCTTGGAAAATCCCGACAGGGTGATCGTGCGCTCGCGCATCCCTTCGCAAGACGCGAGAGAACGAAAGTCAATGTCGTCGTAAACGATGCTCTCGTAGATCTCGTCCGATATCACGACCGTCTCGGTCTTTCGCAACTCGTGTGCGAGCGCGTTCGATCCGTCAGCGTCGACGACGGCGCCGGTCGGATTGCTCGGGTTCACGAACACCAACACCCTTGCCCCCGCGGCATACTCCCGAAGGTCTTGCGGCTGGAGCACGAAGTCGTGATCCATACCGGTCGGAATCTCGACTAGCTTGCCGTCGGCTGCACCGATTGCCTGGTCGTACGAAGAGTAGCGAGGGTCAGGTGTTGCAACTTCGTCTCCGGGATCGACCAGAGCCAGCATTGAGAGGAACAAAGCCTCCTGCCCGCCATTCGTGACGAGGATCTCTCTCTGGGGGTCGAAGATTAGTCCCTTCTCGTCGGCGTACCTTCGTGCTATCCCCTCACGTAGTTCGTCTAGACCGCGCACCGGGCTGGACGCGTTGTGGGATTCCATCCTGCGCAGCGCCGCCTCCCAAATATCCCGTGGCGTGTCGAGATCGGGGTCGCCGCGGCCGAGCGAGATCACGTCGTCCATCGAGGTCGCAAGCTCCATCAATTTGTATCGCAACGATGTCGCTGCTTCGCCCTTCTTCACGGTTTCGTTCGTCACTAGACCACCTCCTCACCGATGGCGAACAGTGCAGCCCGTTGAGATGGGCCCGCCGAACAGATCGACAGAGCCTGCTTCCAGGTTTGGATTCGCTTCACGGTTTCCGGTGGGCCTGCGACAAAGCCAAGACGAAAGTGGTCGAGGCCCGGCAGCGAATCGAGATGCCCGATCAGGATCGTTGATTCATCAATCGGCGGCAGGGGTGTGTGTGTTGAGTCCTTGGAGTAGAGTAATCCGCCCAGACCCAGGATCTCGGGAACACCATCCGGTGTTTCCGGATTGCCGTCACCTGATTCCCCGCCAAACTCACGGTAAATCACACACGCGTCGGCGACATTTTGAGCACTCATGTTTATCACTTCGATCTTCAACAGTTCGAGTAGTTCAGAATGCCGGCAGCCAACCGGCGTCGCGATAGTAGAGTTGGTGCTCGCGCCCAGTCCGAGAAGCGAAACGTAGAGCGCTTCCCCTTCGCCGTGAGTCACGATGACTCCATCGGCATCACGTGCGGGGACGCCTAATCTTTCTAGCTCGTGCCCTATCGCAGCCCGCAACTCTGGAATGCCCGGCCGAGCTGTGTAGTGAGTCTCGCCGGCAGCCAGATGATCTCGGAGGTAGTTGCACAACCCTTCCGCTACCGCGGAACCGCCGAAGTTCACCGGTGGGTTGTCGGGAAGGTCGCCTGCAACCCTGCTCGAGAGCCGTCGCCCCATCGTTGAGTCATTGTTTGGTGTCATATCAGCAACCTCACCAGATACGAGCAGGCAAACCCCAGGTAATTGCCGAGCGCGTATCCAAAGATTCCCACGATCACGCCCGGTGTCACCAGGCGGTCCCATTTCATGGCCATCGAGAGCGCGAGTGCGGATCCGGGACCGCCTATGGCGGCCTGGCTCGCAACGGAAACGGTCGGCAGGTCGAATCGCGCCAGCCACCCCATTCCGTAAACGATGAGCGCATGCACCACGATGATGGCGATCATGAAGACGAAGATCGATATGCCGGCCTCAAAGACCTCGGCCACGACCGACGATGCGCCCAGCACGATGAAAAACATGTGGAGTGAGAAGTACGATGCCACCTGTGCGCCACGAAGCCTTCGAATCGCGGGAACCTGTGAGAGCACCAAAGCTACTGTCGTGAGCCAAAGCACTTCGGGGATTCCAGGTACCACGGAACCCAATTGCCGCGCCAGCCAAAGAACGGCAAGTGGGAGCCCTGCCAGTACCGACATCTCAGTGATACTCATCTCCGCGACGGTCCACTCGCGACGCAAGTCAGCTGCCTCAGCATCAGCCTCAGCATCGCTCCCTCCTCTGCCCCCCTGCACCTCTGCTTCTCTCCCACGCATCCGTCTTGCATAGAACCCACTCAAGACCCCAACCAAACCCACCTGAGCCAGCAACCACGGCACCGTAGAAAGGTTGTCCGCCACTGCAGCGGCCGCAAAAGTACTGGGCGGAATCTCGAGGCCCTGTCCGACAGCGGCGAAGTTCATTCCGCCACCTGCGAATGCGCCGGCGAACGCACCACTCAGCTTCCATGTTTCCGGGCCTACCCAGGCGTTCATCAAAATGCCGCAAGCAAGCCCGCCGGCGAAGCTGCCAAAGACGGCGAGCAGGTAGGCAATCACGAGCGTCCGCCCTGCAGTGAAGATTTCCCTCACGTTCGTACCGATGATCACCAGGACGATGGTGTAGGGAATGGCGAACTCGAACACGGTTGCGTTCGTTGCCGATTCCGCCGTCGTCGGTATCACTCCGATGTTTGCGAGCGTAATGCCCAGTAGGGTGCACACGACGGCCGAACTGATGCGTTCGACGAATGTGAACCGGCTTTCGAGGAAACGGGTGAACGCGACAACCGCGAACATGAAAGCGAGCAGGAGCAGGGGATCGCGTATCATGGTGTCACCAGGTGGTGTGGGGCTTCCCCATCGATCACCCTGTCGATGTTGATCTTCACGTCGGCTACAACTCCTTTTTGACCTCCGCCCGTTCCACCACCCACGTGCGGTGATAGCAGCACATTTTCCAGGCCGAGAAATCCATGGCCGACCGGCAGGGGTTCGTCCAGGAATACGTCGAGCCCGGCGCCGGCGATACTCCCCGATTGTAATGCGTCGATCATCGCGGCCTCATCCACCAACCCGCCGCGTGCGGTGTTGATCAACACGGAGCTTTCTTTCATACGCGACAACGCTGCTGCGTCGATCATGCCGAACGTTTCGTGGGTCTGCGGCGCGTGCAGGCTGACGACGTCGGACAGTTCGAGGAGTTCCTGAAAATCGGCGTACTGCACCATTGCCGCCGTTGCCTGTTCGCGTGGCAGAGGATCTCTTTTTGTGTAGATCACTTCCATGTCGAACGCTTGCGCACGCCTGGCCACTTCCAGTCCGATATCGCCAAGGCCGACGAGGCCGAGTGTCTTGCCGTGGAGTTGCTGCACATCGGAGATTTTGAGCCAGTTGAATGCGATGACGCGTTCGCTGGTGCGGATCGGTTCGATGTCGTGCTGTCGGTAGTCGGCTGATGCGGTGCCGGCGTGTCCGGGCACGAGCTTGCGCATAACGCCGAGCAATAACGCCATGGTGTGTTCGGCAACGGCTATCGCCCCCCGGTGCGGCAAGAACGAAACTGGAACGTCCGCATCGTGTGCGGCTTCGAGGTCCACCGCCCACGGCGCACGCCCGACCACCTGAATGAACCGCAGGGTTGATGCTGCCGCGTTGATGGTGGTGGCACCTACACGCCGTTTGCCGGTAACGATCGCACCGGCGTCCTTCACGATCGAACTCAATTCGGAATCGGCAAGATCCGAACCCCACACGAGATCGTAGTCGGGATTCTCGAAAGCCGACTGATATATGCCTTGGATCCAGTCGTGAAGCGGCTCGATATGGATTATGCGAATTGGCTTGGTCAAGAAACCCGCCTATGAAGAGTATCGTGAGTGAATGTACCTACATGCGAGTCAACGCCTGCTTTGCAGCCTCCAAAATCGTTTCCGCTTCGACGTTGGCTTCGCCACCTCCGGTCGCGAACGCCGGGTTGCCGCCGCCTCGACATCCGGTCTCCTCGCACACGCTGTGCATGAGTTGATTCATGTCTTCACCACGATCTTCCGATCTGGCGAAAGCGAGCCCGAGCTTGTTTTCCTCCACTCCGACCAGAAGTGCTACGCTGTTCGGTCGGTCGACGATGTAATGAGCCAGCTGGCGCAATTCCTGTACAGACCGGCCGTCGAGTACGGCTGCGCAGACGCCATTGTCCTCCGACCCAAGCGACGCGATTAGCCGTTCATGGTCCAGCCGTAAGCGTGCTTCACGCAACTCGGCGATCGTCTCTTCCTGGGACCGCGAGCTGTTCAGAAGCGCTCTCGTTCTGTCGGCGACCTCGGCAGGGCCTACGTCCAACAGGGCTGCCACTTCGGAAACGTCTCGTGCGTATTGCAGCGCGATCCGTTCCGCACGGCGGCCACACACAAACTCGAGGCGATAGCTGTCTTTTTCCTTCCGGATACCGAGCACGACGATCAGGCGAACGTCGGCGGTGGTCTTGGTGTGTGTGCCTCCACAAGGAGACCAGTCAAACCCCTCGATTCGGATTACGCGAATGACCACTTTCTCGGGCAAGGCGCCGCGAATCGGCAGCTGTTCCAGCTCTGCGTTCGACGGAAAGAGCACCTCGACCGGTCGGTTCTCATCGATGACGGTGTTGGCGAGCATCAACGCCGATTCGAGGTTTTCCGGGTCCGGCTTCTTGTTGAGGACGATCGTCGACCAATCTGGGCCAATGGTGAAACCGACCGTGGGTGTGTCGCAGACCTGGATGAGGGCTTGGGACAAAATGTGCTGACCCGTATGCTGCTGCATATGATCGTGACGACGTGCCCAATCTACGATGCCCGGAACCTCGTCTGGGCCATCGAGAGCGGTCTTCAGTACGTGAACGACCTCGCCGTCTTCCTCGTACACGTCGACCACGTCAACGCCGTCGATCGTACCGGTGTCATGAGGTTGGCCGCCGGAGGTCGGGTAGAACGCCGTCTCACCTAGCGTGAGCAGATTCCGGCCGGCCTCGTTCCATTGCCTTTCCACTCGAGAGGTGAACTCGACGAGGTGTGAGTCTTCCAGAAATAGTCGTGTAGTCGTGATGCACTCTCGCTTTCTTTCCACCGCGTATGCTAGCCGATGGGAGATTCGGGTCAAGAAGCACAGTTCCGTCTCATGTCCATTTGCCCCGGCGAGATTGGCGCGGCATCTTGCCGTTTCCTTGACAGTGATTTGTTTCTGTGTGCGGGGAAAAGGTCTCTCTCGTATCCACCAAAAGGTGTGAACCATGCGTCCAACGAATAGGCTCGCCAAAATCGTCGCTACGATCGGACCAGCGTCGGCAGACGAAAACACCCTGACGGAACTGATCTCTGCGGGTGTAGACGTAGTTCGAATCAACAGCTCGCATGGGTCTTCCGACATATGGACAGATTGGATAGAGCGTGTCCGCCGAGTTTCCGATGCGGCAAAGCGGCACGTTGGTGTTCTTCTGGATCTTCAGGGCCCCAGGATACGTGTCGGGGCGCTGACGGAGCCGGTCGATCTCCACGAAGACGCAGAAGTGGTTTTCGCTCCGGAAGAGAGTGCGAGCAAATCGGAGATACCAACCACGTACGCGGCACTTTCGAATGACGTGGAGACCGGGAAGTTCATCCTCCTGGACGATGGGCTTTTGTGTGTCGAGGTGACAGAAATGCGCGGCGATCGTGTGGTCGGGATAGTGCGCCACGGTGGGAAGCTCAAGAGCCACAAGGGTATGAACCTACCCGGTTCGGAGGTGAGCGCACCGACACTGACAGATGTCGACCGGAAGCACCTGCAGATAGGTGTCGAACATGGAGTTGAGTTTGTCGGTATCTCGTTCGTGCGTCAGGCCGAAGATGTCGAGGCAGTGCGGGAACTGGTTCCCGATGAGACCGCACTCGTAGCAAAGATCGAAACCACAGCCGCTGTCGACGATTTGGAGCGGATTCTGCAGGTGTCCGACGCGGTAATGGTGGCCCGCGGTGACCTCGGTGTTGAGTTGCCGTTTGAAAAGGTGCCGATCACGCAGAAGAAGCTCATCTCCGCGGCAAACCGCAAAGCCTGTCCGGTAATCACCGCTACGCAGATGCTCGATTCTATGATCAGACACCCTCGGCCCACCAGAGCAGAGGCGTCAGACGTTGCGAATGCTATTCTGGATGGGACTGATGCGGTCATGCTCTCCGGCGAGACCGCCGTTGGCGGTTATCCGGTGGATGCTGTTCGTGCTTTGGCGCGGATAATCGAAGAGGTCGAACGGACGGCGCCAAGGACCAGAGTCACTCGGCGCAGCGATCTCGCCGAACGCGGAGACTCGGGGAAAACGCCGAACGCAATTGCGTACGCCACCACGGCTGCCGCCGACATGCTCGATGCACCGTTCATTGTCTGTCTCACGAAGAGCGGATTCACGGCGCGGCAGATCGCGGCTTTTCGTCCTTCGACTCCGATATTGGGGATTTCCCCCGAGGTGAGCACCTGTCGCACACTCTCGCTCGCGTGGGGGGTCACACCGATTCTGGTGCAGGGGTCGCCAACCTACGACGCCGTTCTCGGGCAGGCACGCCATCTTCTTGCGGAAAAGAGACTTGTCCGGCCGGGTGACAACATCGCAGTAACGGCCGGCGTGCCTTTCCACGTGGCCGGAACGACGAACTTGCTGAAGGTGGAGACGATATGAGAAAGAGGCGAACCACGAGACTTGGTGGCTCGCCTCGCGTTAAAGGTCAGTGGCTCAGGTTAGCCTCCGCTGCCGCAAGGCACACCGGCCGGCCATTCGGGATTTATGGAGCAGTTCGCATCGATCTCGGCCTTGCTGATCGGGAAGAATGTCCCAGGTGCTGAGACCGCTCCACGTGCGCGCCTGGTTGATATGAGTGTCGAAATCCGTCATATCGCCCCTAACCAACGCATCCTCGGCGAGAATCAGTTGCATTTCCCTGGCTGATATTACCGGAAGGTCAGCGTACTGATTGTCGTTCTCAAGCACTGTCATGAGCTCGTCCAGCAGGGGATCGCCCATTCCTTCGATCGGATCCTGAAGTGCGATACCACGGTCGGTCGCATCGCGGTCGCGTGTGGACAGCTCTATGTGGCCGAGGCTGCGGAGACGGATCATGGGGTATTCGGGGCGGAGCTCGCCGTAGCTTCATGAAGCGTGCCAATCTGTGCCATAGTCGCCGTGGACTCTTCCTCCACAGACATAGCGGCCGGTGTCTCTCCGGTTAGCAATGCCAACTCCGAATACGCCTCATTCATGAGCATTGAAAACAGCTCGTCGGGAGACAGAGTATCCATATTTGTGATCCAAGCTCTCTGGCGGTCAAGTTCCGCCCTGACATCGTCCATCATCTGCTCGAATTCCGTGCTACCTCTCAAGTTCTCAAGCAGAGGGTCACGCGGACCCATGTAGGTGTACGCGTAATACCAGCCGTGTCTCAATGCCTCCTTGAGCCACCTGTTCGCTTCCGTGACATTTCCGAGAATCGCATGGACTCGAGCCAGGTCATATTGGTGAAGTGCCACGTATGTGTGACCCTGCGCTAACGCCTCCCGATCCAACTCCATACTTCGCTGTAGCATTTGTCGCGCTCGACGGTCATCTCCTTGTTTGAGAAGTGCAAACCCGAGCCCCGTCGTAGTCACGAGGTAGTTTTGTGGAACAACAGCTGTGCTCGGATCGATGTCTAGCGCCGCTTCGAACCTTAAGTGCGCCTGCTTGTGGTTCCCAGCGGCGAGATCGACAAGCCCTGCAAGAGCTAGCTGCCGTCTGCGCAGTTTGTGGTGCTGCCCCTCGATGTCGAGTGCGTGCTCTATCTGTGTCCTTGCTTCAGCGACCTTCCCCTGCGACAGGAGAATCTTGGCCAGAAGTTCGTGAGCTGCTGGCAGCGGATTGACGGCGATTGCGGTCAGTGCCGAGTGCTCAGCTTCCTCGTAGTCACCGAGGGTACATTGCAGCCATGCGGTGAGTGGTCGGGTATGTTCGTTGCCAGACGGCGAGGTCTCGAGGACCTGCCATCCGCGGCCGAGGTGCACCTGACCGGTGTTTGCGTAGAACCACCAGAGTGCCCGGCGCGGTCCCCTCGCATCCGGAGCGAGTTCGACTGCCTTGATCAGGGGCTGAAGTTGACCAATCCGGTCCTGGGTGTACCACCTGGCGTAGCCCAGTGCCATATGTCCTGTCCAGCAGGTCGAGTCCAAGGCTATCGCCCGTTCAGCTTCTACCAGCGCAGAATCTCTTGCCTGGACTTCGGGCGCCTCCATGGCCCGGTTAGTGAGCCATATCGAGTTGAACGCATGTGCACGCGCAAGATCCGGTTCGAGTCTCAACGCTCTATCAAGAAGGTCCGGAATATGGGCCCGCTCCCGACTTGCACGGCTGTAGAAGGTTTGCTCAACCGCATCCACGCATTCCGCTGCGGTGAGCTCAAGAAGAGTGCTGGCTCCGAAACTCGGGCTCGATATGTCGGTGACTCCATGCTCTGTGGAGCCAGCTGTCCATCCGCGATACGCCAACCCAACTGCCGCCACGATGACGGTTGCCAAGATGACAATTGCCAACCGTCCGGTTGTGCGGCGGATTCGCTCTCGGGTCTTTGAACTACCGTCGAGCGAGGACGCAATTACCTCGACGGAGTCAGGTTCAACTCTCTTTGCTGACTTGCGTGCCCTATAGGCTTCTATAGCCGGTCCTGAGTCAGAGTCATGCGTAGCGCTCCGGTCTTCAAAATTCCTTGATGTCTTGACTTCGATATCCAACGATGTTCCATGATACTTCCGCATTCGCTCCACCGTCTCCTCAAACTCGGCTGGCGGCCCGATCTCCAACTCCTCCCTGAGTAGCTGAACGTGGTTCTTTGCGTGTAACAGCGCATTTCCCGGATCTCCCGCGCGATCTAGCGCCTCCATCAGACTTATCGCATATCGTGAGTCGTACGGATCGTGCAACGCCAGAGCTTGCCACCATTCGATTGCCGCCCGAGTTTTCCCCGCGGCTGTAGCCGCATTGGCCAGTTCCTCGAGCGCTTTGGCATAACGACCGGACAATCGCGAACGCTCACCGTCCAGCCAGCGCTCGAACTCGGGTCCGTTGTTCAGGTAGAAGCCCTTCAACAACTCCCCGCGATACAGATCGATCGCATCAGCCCAGTTGCACACGTCCAAAGCCTGCTCGAACGCCCCAACGTCACACCAGAAGAGGTCTGGGTTGAGTCCCACTTCCTCCGAGCCGCGGCGGACGATTATGTCATCGCCCAGAGTTCTCCTGACGTGTGCCAGCGCCTGGCGTAGCGCGGTACGCGAGTGTTCAGTGTCTCCCTCCGGCCAGAACACGCCGAGCAGCGTGTCACGCCGGAACATGGTGCCGGGCTTGGGAATCGCGAGATAGCAGAGGAGGGCAAAGCGTTTAGGCTGAGCGATGAGCGCGCCGGCGTCGCCGCCGTCGTCGGCTGAAAGCTCGATTTGGCCAAGGATGCGGAGGTGGATCATTGATTTTAGCTGGCCGATGTCAGAGGATCGTATCGCACTAACAACTCCTGGAACCCAGGGTGGTCGCGGATTGGATCCCAGATTGGGTCGATACGCATTAGCGGGACATATGCAACTGGGTCGATGTAACGGCCGGTCTCCGGCGCAGCCGATAATGTCGAGAACAACAACTCCAGATCTGCAATCGCCGAGTCGGGCATTCCCAAAATGGCGTACACCTCGGCACGTGTCCTGACACGGCCATAGTCGGACCATCTGTCATTCCGGGCGAGAGCGAGTTCCACTCCGAGGTTTGCCTCTCGTATCGCATTCTCAGCATTGCCAAGCTCGGCGTAGGCCAAGCCTAGATCTGAGTGGAGACGGGGCGTTTGCGGTTCCTCGCGGATCATCGTCTCGAGCATGGTTACACCCGAGTCGTGATACACCCGTTCCAAGCTCGAATCGCCGAGAATTCCGTGCAGCAAAGCCTTGCCCGTGAAATACTGCCACTGGTAGTTGGAGTTGGGCTCGAGCACCATCAGGTTGAGGGCTTCTCTACAGTTGCCGCACAAAACCCTCACGATACGCGCCCAGAAATCGTAAGACCTCATTCTTGCAGCGGCTGCGATCATGTCGTCGAAGGACACATCGAAATGGCCACTCTCGAGAACCCTCCGAGCCTTGCTGGTGTCGCCGTCTTCCTCGAGATACGCGAGGGCCTTGCGCAGATAGGTGACGGGCCGGCTCGGCCTTATCGCGATGTAACGGTCGAGATAGCGGTGTGCTTCGTCATACTGTCGCAATACACGGTACGTGTCGCCGGCTTCGAGCGCGGGGCTGAAGGCCAACGGGTGAAGGTCCGACGCCTCCGCGAACATACGGGCTGCTGTTGCGAAATCCCCCAGTCGCCTTCGAGCTGCCGCCGCGACGACCAGGTACCTGTAGTTGGACTCGAGCGAGTCTTCAACGGTGCTCAATATGTCGAGAGCACCCTCGTAGTCGCGGTGTGCCCAGAGGTGATAGATGGCGAGTGCAAGCTGGCTCTCAGGCAAGTCAGGCTGCAGCCGAAGTGCTTTCTCAACACTAGCGTGCTGTAGCTCGAGCCGTTCCTCCGAACGATCGTTCCAGCCCCAGTAAAGCCCGCCGTGTGCCATGGAGAGCCTGGCGTAAGCTATTGCGAACTGCGTGTCTGCGTCGACAGCCTTCTGGTACCATTCAACAGCGCCTCGCAGTTCTGGACGAACAGGAAACGCATCTTCCAGGTACGCGTTGCCGACTAGGAAATACTCATAAGCCTGATCGTTCTGTGTCGGTCTTTCTCCAAGTGCCCGCTGCTCTCGTTCGAGCAGGGTGACGTCAAGTGCCTGAGCCACCTGTGCGCCTATCTCACCGTACATCTGGAACAGGCTCGCCGACTCGACTTCAAAATCGTCAGCCCAGACGATCCTACCGTCCGCTGTCTGGATTAGCTGTATACAGATCCGCACAACGCCACTTGATTCAGGCATTGGCTCACGCTGTATTGTCCCCGCGAGCAAATGAGTCGATCCGAAATCCTCTGCGATCTGAGCGTACTTTGCTCCGGAGCTGTTGAGACTCGTGTTTGCAAACGAGAATCTGAGGTCACCTATTTTCGACAGCCGAGTTATCAATGCGTCGGTCACGCCCAAAGTGAAGGCTGAATCCTCAGGCGGACCGAGGTTCTCGAGCTTGAATACGGCCACTGCCGGGCGGTTCGGTGCGGGAGGCGCATCGCCGGGCCTCCAAACCCAGCTACCGAGCGCCAACCCCGTTGACAGGACCACGACGCCGGGCAACACGAATCGCCTATACCACTTCTTCTTTTGGTGGGAGACAGCCTTTCGGACCCGAGTGTCTTCAGCCACCCGGTCACCCTGCTGCGGTACAGGCTCGCTCGGGTCCGATAGGGGAGACGTCTCCTCTTCATGCGTCTCACCTGCAGTAGCGTCCGAACGCTCGTCCCGCATTCGCCGCTCCAACGCCTTTACCTCAGGCGGCAGCGTGATTTCCAACTCGGCCTTCAGCAGTTCTCTGTGTTTGCGTGCGTAGATCAGTGCGTTAGCGGGGTCGCCTGAGCGATTCAACGCTTCCATCAAACCCGTCACATACCGCGAGTCGAACGGGTCGTGGTGGACGAGCGCCTGCCACCATTCGACGGCCTTCCTGGTCTTGCCAGCGGTGGTGGCGGCGTTGGCGAGTTCTAGAACCGCGTTCGCGTACATGGATGAGAGTCTTGCACGCTCGGCATCCAACCAATGCTCGAAATCCAGCGCCCTCGATAGGAACAACCCTTGCAAGAGTTCCCCATGATACAGGTCTGCTGCTTTGGTCCAATCACGGGCGGAACAGGCTTTTTCGAACTCTGCCACGTCACACCAGAATATGTCCGGGTTCAATCCGACTTCATCCGAACCGCGACGCACGATGACTTCTTCTACCAGTGTGCGACGGATGTGAGCCAACGCCTGACGTAGAGCCGTGCGGGCGTGATCTATATCTCTTTCCGGCCAGAACACGCCAAGTAGCGTGTCGCGGCGGAACATGGTGCCCGGATTAGGAATCGCGAGATAGCAGAGAAGGGCGAAACGCTTTGGTTGAGCCACAAGGGCATCCGGATCACCACCGTAGCTGGAGGTGAGTTCAACGTGGCCGAATGCGCGGAGCTCAATTTGGCCCATATGCCTCTCCTGAGGCCTGCTTTGGTATGTAAACCCCGGTTCTGTAAATTCAGCCCGGCAAACGTATCAGCGGTCTGCAGCCGGATCAAGCACACAAATTCCCAGCAGTGATTCGGCGGTCTTTCCAGCCACGCTCGGCTCTCCGTCGTGACCACTGCGTGATCTGAAGACGCCCCTCCTGTAGTGCATAACGGATCGGGGCCGCCTGATTTCGAACCGCAAGCTACGCAAACGACGTCATTACGCCGTCACATGTAACACTCTGCAACGGTACAGTGTTGCCGATACGGCTTCGTTGCCGGTAGAGATGCGTTCCCCAAGCATCAGAGGTAAAATGTCGGATGCCGGTCAATTTTCGATCAATTCGAGGACGTGGGGGATCAATTCGCAGTCATTTCTCGAGAAGTAGCGGTCAATTCGCGGCTTTGTGGTGAGATCTAAATCCCGTTAGGGCTCACGAGCGCCCAAAAGTCTGTGCGCTCGTGCAATGAAACGAGGTCAGGTTCGGCCGTGATCCATGCCCCGAAGGCAACACCTTGTCCAAAAGCGTTCCGCAACAAACGAATGCTTGCATCCGACCGTCCCAGGAGCGCCAATATACGGGCCTGGTGAAGCAGATCGGCTCCACGCATGTAGGGATGCTGGAGCACACCTAGGCTGTCGTGGATCTCACGTGCCCGAGACTCGTTGCCAAGTCGGGCAGCGATCGCGCCGAGGATCCCCAGGTGGCGCACGGCGAGTCTCCGGTCGCCATTTGGACTCTCGAACTGCTCCATCACGGTGAGAGCGTCCTCCCATCTTCCGGCATAGTGAAGTGCCTCGGCCGTTGAGATCGAGAGTGCCGCATCGGCTTGATCGGTTCGAGTGCTCTGCTCTAGCAATCCGGTTGCCCGGTCCAGGCAACGCTGAGCGAATTCGCTTGCGGTCCCGTGTTCCCGCAATTCGATACCGGCGTTCAGGAACGGCTTCCAGTTCGCCATGTGCGGAAGGCTCTGCATAGGTGTTGCTTGCGCTAGTGACGTCTCGAGTTCGTCTTGTCTGCCGAGAGCTGACAACGCAAGGACTTCGGCATTGAGAATGTCAATCCGATTGGGATAGCGCTCCCGAGCCTTTCGCGCTTCGGCCAACTCTCGCTCGTGATCACCGAGCATGTGCAGCGCTTCAGTCAGGGTGAGCCAGTAGGTGTCCGCCTCATCGTAGCGCCAGTCCAAGTCCGGATCGTAGCTCTCGAGTGCCTGCAGCGCCTCGCCAGGCCGGTTCACCCAAATGGCAAATTTCGCCTGGGCAACGTGGCAAAAACCGCCGGGGTTCATCTGCACCAACTCGCGCGCGGATCGCCTGGCCATTTCGAAGTCGGCCGCGACCACTCCACGCAGGATGTCGAGCTCGAGCTGGCCGGCTCGTGAGAGCCGGTCCCTGCGTTGCTCGGCAAATTGTGCGAGGGAGTCCTTGTTGAAAAAGTTGCGTGCTGCATGTCCTGCCGCTACGGCAGCCCGCACGAAGTTGGTGTCCAACGCATAGGCTGCGAGATGGTGCTCGACTGCGGCCTCGTACTCCTCGCGCAGGTAGAGCTGATGTCCCTGTCTGTATTCCCGCCATGCGGCCAGTGTGGGCGGTGTTGGAATCAGCCGCGATATGTTCGCGTGATGGGGATCGAGTTCGGCAGCTAATGATCCTGCAACGCGTTGTCCGAGACTCCCAACTGCGCCGACACGATGGTTCTCTGGCCACGTCGTTTCGAAGTTCTGTAGTGTTCGCGCCGACACTGCATCGATCACTTCCACCTGGTAGCGTAGGGAGTCTCCCATCGCGTAGATGGAACCGCACACTACGATGCCTGCCCCAGCCTTATTGGCGACATACCGTGCCACACCGTTGGAGCCGGCGCCCTCCGCGTCTTCAGCATATTGCCTTGCGAATGTGACCGGCACGACCTCAGCAACACCGAACTGCTGTATGGCCTGTCCAATCCAGTCAGCTGCGAGAAACCCGAGGCCGGTAAGGTCGGAATCCGAGGTGAGATTTTCAAATGGCAACACTATGATGCGTCGAGCATCGAGTGTGGAGCCACGGTCAAATATCAGCTTGCCGACCGTTGCTCCAACAAACAGCAGCAGAACCGCTGCAGCTCCCAGTGCCAGTATGTGGCCCCAACCGGCGACAGCGTTTTTTGGTCGGTTCCTAACCAACGCCAGTCGAGGGAATGGTTCTGACGAATCCGGGGACGTGGTGCGACCGTGATCCGGTGATGACTGGAGAGAGTCGATATCTGACGTGGGTTGGGGTTCGGGTGGGGGCGCATGCACCCTCCGCATCTCTTCTACGAACACCTCGAACTCACGTGGAGGGGCGATTCCGAACTCGTCGCGAAGCAGCTCGGTGTGTTGCCTCGCGAACAGTAGAGCGTTGGCCGGGTCGTTGTCGCGTTCCAATGCTTTCATCAGTTGCATGCCGTAACGCGAGTTGAATGGGTCGTGCTGCACCAGCATCTGCCACCACTTCACCGCCAAGCGTGAGCGTCCGTCGGCAGTCGCAGCATCGGCAAGCTCCTCCAGCGCAAAGGCGTATCTGCCCGATAGCCGCGTTCGTTCTGCCTCCAACCAGTGCCTGAACTCCTGTGCGTTCGGGAGTGAAAGGCCTTCGAGAAACTCGCCGTGGTACAGATCAACAGCGTCCTCCCACCTTTCTTCTGCAAGTGCGTCTTCGTAAGCCGCGGCGTCACACCAGATCAGATCGGGGTTCAGGCCGATGTCCTCGGTCCCTCGGCGTACGACCACATCCTGCCCTAGATTCCGCCGTATGTGGGACAGCGCCTGCCGAAGGGCCATCCGGGAGTGCTCTTGATCGACTTCGGGCCAAAAGATGCCAAGCAGTGTGTCGCGACGGTGCATGCTGCCCGGCTTTGGCAGCGCTAGGTAGCATAACACGGCCAAGCGTTTGGGCTGTGCAAGCAGCGGATCGGGATCGTGCCCGTCGTCCGCACGGATCTCACCGGGCCCGAAGGTGCGTATTTCAATCAGGCCCACTGCACCTACCGGTGAGAGTCTCGAATCTTCGCTCTGCTATCAGTCAAATCCGTCAATAGTCGATTGGCTTTGGAAAGACATGCAGCATCGAGTAGCGCAGGTACGTGCCGATCCGTGCTTCGACCGTCTGCCCCAGTTCGAACAGGAGCGGAGTGAGGTTGTACTGACTGCGCGAAGGTGTAGTAACCACTGTCAGTCGCAGCACATTCGAGCATCCCAACCGCGCCTTGGGAATCCTGAACGAACGAGAGTTCATTGCTTCTACCGTACCGATCGGCATGGTCGTTGTTTCTCGCCGCATGTACACGCGCACATCCTCCAAGTTTCGGTTTACTACCGATAACGTCAGACCTGACCCCCTCGATTCGAAATACCCCGGACTCATGTAGGCAGACCCCGCCGCACACCCAGCGAGCGACATTACGATCAAGGTCCAAAGCAGCGTGCCCGCGGCTCCAGACCGTAGTCGTGGCGTTTGCATGGTTATGATCTCCCCTGGTTCTATACCTCCTGGATCCTTACCGTGACCTGACACCTGGAGACTCCAAGCATGCGGGACCACATTAACGGGGAGTAGTGACCTGGTTGTGATATCCACGTGACTGGTGAGATCACGTTGGAATCACGCGTGGGCGGTGTTCCGTTCCGTTACGCCTGCATGTGAGATCGAACTGGAGGAGAGTGTGTGAAAGCTGTTGAGACACTTGCGGTTACGGTTTACCCAGCTTACATAGAACCACCATATCTGATCGAGACGGTGCACTTAAGGGATTCGGGAAATCGGAGAAAGGTGCCCCGCATTGAACCAACTGGGCCCCTTCTCCCGTCCCTCCTTCTACTCCCGCTACTCTTCGAGGGAAGGGCGGTTGGGGACAACTTTCCTCAAGGCAGCATCAACACCTGACCGTCCTCGAGCAGCTGCCTGCGAAGCCGAGCGTAACTCACCTGCTGGACGCTTATGTCATCTTGTATGGCTAGCACCGCGGCTGTTGCTGCGCTCTGGCCGAGTATCATGAACACGGGTTCCATGCGGATTGAGCCGTAGGCGATGTGTGACGAGGAGAGGCAAATAGGCACTAGCAGATTTCTAGCCTCGGCGGGTTTGGGGACGAGAGCGAGATACGAGATGGGGTACGGGCCGCCCGGGTTGACCTGAATGTCGCCTTCGTTTCGCACGTTGCCATCGAGGTCCACGTAACGCTGCACGTTGTGGGAGTCCATGTTGTACGATCCCATACCTACTACGCGCGGCGTGGGCGTGAGGCCGCGTAGGTGCCGCTCCGTCATCACGAAGTCACTGACCATACGGCGGGCCTCGCGCACATAGATCTGGTGGGGCCAGTGATCGTTGTCGGCGAATTCGTCCCGAGCGAGGCCCCATTGGCTCATGTCGGACCGAACGTCTTCCGGAACTCTGGGATCGTTGGCGAGAAACCACATCAAGCCCATCTGGTAGTCTTTGTGCTCCTCGACTATCTCGTGCCGGCGTTCATAGGATGCGTCGGGGTAGTCGTAGTTGTTCCCGATGTAGTCTGTTGAGAAAGCCCCGTGATTGTTCGTGTCGGTCTTCCGGTTTGGGGCCGGGTCGAACTTGTTGAACACCCCGCGCCAGCCCGTGTCGAGATACCGCGCCAGTAACTGGTATTGGAGAGGGTCGTAATTGTCCGGCTGCGGAAACGGGACTCTGTTCTCCGGCACCGTTGTGAGGCACATGCGGAAGTTGTACGCCTGCACCCGGTGGTCACCCTGACCATCGACACCGGGAGAACCGATGTGCGCGCCAGGGATGAGACCGCTCGACGGATCTCCGGGTACCACGTACGCGTTCACTGGGTAGTCAAACTGGTGCGACACGGCCCACTGCCACTGAACTCCGTTCATCGTTTCGTCGTAAACTGAGTTTGCCTCCCGACCGATCGTGTACGAAACATCGCCGGCTGCAAGTAGGTCGCCTTCATAGGTGGCGTCGAGGAACACACGTCCGCGATATGTCTCGCCGCTCAGCATAGTGATCGACAAGATCTTCGCGTCCTGTTTGCTCACACCGTTCTCACGATCCAACCAGCGGTCGCGAAACACGGGTATCTCGGTTTCGCGTATCATCGCCTCGAATGTCGACTCGGCAACATGTGGCTCGAACACCCACATGGCGTCGTCCTCAGGTCGGTAACGATCGTACTCGGCTGGTTCCTGGTGAACCCAAGCTTCAGGCTGATCGTAGTGGGCCTTTACGCGCTGATAAAACTCGCGCGCAAAGCCGCCTACGACCTCCTTGCGTCCTGAGTCAGTCCACCCCAATCCACCGGCGGTGAGGCCGCCCAAATGAGTCTCAGGGCAGACAATGACCGGTGATTTACCCAAACGATGTGTTTGTATGGCCGCGGCGATCCCGGCGGACGTGCAGCCGTAGATCACGACATCATAGACCGGCTCTTGTGAACTCGTGTCCGTAGCAGGCCAAAGGAAGACAGCCATCAGGAGAGAATTAACCAATCTGGATGCAGTCATTTGACTCAAACACCTCTCGATCAGGTTCCGCGGCTAACGTTCACTCTATTTCAGTTAACATCAGCGTCCCAGCTTCCTCTCGAGGAAGTCCGTAGCGGCCTCGTACACCCTCACCACGTTCGCGAAGCGCATGAAATGGTGCGTGTCTTCGGGTATCACCAGTGTTTCGTGTGGGATCCCACGTTCGATCAGTCGACGTACGAGATCAGTACTCTGATTGAACCGCACGTTGCGGTCGTCGTCTGCGTGGATCACGAGAACGGGCGATGTCCAAGTTGACATCGAAGATACGGGTGAAGAGCTCCACGCGGTTTCTAGTGCTTGATGTATGTCCTCCGCCTGCTCGTACCTGTTTCGAGTCATCATTCCGCGTGCCCGTTCTGCCGTCCAGTCGTGAACGCCGTGCACGTCCACCCCGGCGGCGAACAGATCGGAGTTGCGTGCGAGGGCCATTGCCGTCAGGAACCCGCCGTATGATCCGCCGTAGATACCGATTCTCGAACCATCCACCTGTGGAAGATCGCGCAGGTATTCTGCTGCCGCTTTCACATCTTTGTACTCCGCCGCCCCGCGCGCCCCGGAGCTGGGCGGCTGATGGAAGTCGTATCCGTATCCGATGCCGAGTCGGAAGTTCACGGAAAACACGATGAAACCTCGGCTCGCGAGATACTGATTCACCGCGTAGGCGTTTGAGTAGTAACTGGAATAATGCCAACCCAGGAGCATCTGCCTCGGTGGTCCACCGTGGACAAAGATCACGGCTGGCTTGGTAGCTGGTCCACCTTCCATCTCGAAAAGCTGAGCGTGGACTGTAACTCCATCGGACGACTCGTAGATAACCTGTCTAGGCGTCACCAACTGGTTGGTCGGGAAATCATCTGGAATGTGGTCGGCCGCGATGAGTCGTGATCTGCCACCCGAAAATGGCATGACTGCAGGTATCGGAGGTTGCTGAGCGGTGGCACTCACGAATGCCAAAGTCTGTCCGTCTCCCGTTACAACCGGAGACCACCCGAGTTCGGAGCCAGTAGTCATAACCTCGGGTTCGGCGCGGTCCACCGGCACCCGGACGACGTGCCGCCGGTCGATGTCGAGTGGGTCGTCGCCCGCGTTGCCGGTAAACACCAACCAACGGCCATCACCGCTCAGCTTGATGTATTCAGCCATGTACTCGCCCGGTGTTAGCAGGAGAGGCTCTCCGCCGTTCGCGGGAATCGAATAGAGGTGCGGCCAACCGTCTTCGTATGAGAGGTAGACAATTCGGCCCGCGGCTGCCCAATGCAGGTTCGTGCCACCGTGTGTTCTCGGTGCCGAGCCGTAAAGCGTCTCCGGTGCCTTCCATAGGCGGGAGGCTTCACCGGTGTTGGCATTCCCTGTCCATATCTCCCAAGGGCTGTGGCGGCGCTCGAGGATCTCGGACGGTGCGCCTCCCGAGCCGGGAAGCCGTACAAACGCGACGCGTGTGCCGTCAGGAGACCAACGTGGCGATCGGTCCCGTGCAAACGTTGGATCCAACCAGATGATTGGTGTCGAGTCGTTCGCATAGATGCCGATGAACGAGTGGTCCGTGCGATTCGATACGAAGGCCAACCGTGCGCCATCCGGTGACCAGTGAGGGTCGCCGTTTCTCCCGCGAGCCGAAAACAGTCTCTCCGCCTGCTCAGACCCATCGATTGGCACCGTCCAGATCTGTCCACTCTTGGTGAAAGTCACCCTGTACGGGTGAGGCGAGATTACCGGTTCCTCTCCGTCGCCTAGGACAGTGGGCTCACCACCGTCGAACGGAACTGAGAATATCTCGACTTCCGGAGGGGTAGGACTGTTCAAGACGTTGACCGGCACATGATCGTCCCAGTTCGATCCGTGATCCCCGCCGCGCACGTACACCACCCACTGCCCATCGGACGATATCGATACGCTTGTCAGTTCCTGACCGTCGTCGTCCAAAAAATTGGTCAGGCGGCGCGCCGTAAAATCGGGCCCCTCGGCGACGTAGATGTTCCGAGCGCCCTGTTCGTCGAACGCCCAGGCGATGCGTGAGCCCGTCGCAGATGCGGTCAATTCGGTAGGGAACGGATAGGAACGGACTTGTTCGAAGGTGAAGTCTTGGGCGGCGGCGATCTGAACTAACGCAGCTGAGAACACAGACACGGGGAATAACGCACGCAATGCGAGGCGAGAGAACATAGTCGAAGTTCCTGTGAGAGTTGGATCCCGGAATGTATGAGTTGGAACGCAAGCGATCCAGAGCAAATGCAGAATGGGGATGGATAAGGAAATTTGGTTGATCATTTGCTGTTACAAACCACCGTTGGG
>CAZFHS010000059.1:0-35037 GCA_964518955.1 uncultured Gemmatimonadaceae bacterium
TCAACGAATCAGTTCTAGGCTGCACCTGAATGACTACTTTCTAGAGTGAACTCAAACATGAACACACGGATATTTGCACCTGCAATCGCAATCGTTCTCGCTGGCTGCGCTACGGCTGGCGGCACCCAATCCGGCAGCGAGCCGGAGCGCGTGACGGTGATATCATCGGGGCTCACAGAATTAGAGGTCAGAACGACGGATGCAGGTACGGGCGGATATCATTCCGGCGCGCCGGTTGAGCATGTATGGGCCGTGCTGCCTCAGGTCTATGAAGAGCTAGGCGTACAGCTAGCGGTACACGATTCAGTCAGCAGGCGAATCGGCAACACAGGTTTCCGTCCACGGCGTTTAGGGGATGCGAGGCTTTCTCAGTACCTGAGGTGTGGCACCAGCATCACAGCCACGCCAAACGCGGACAGGTATCAGGTGCAAGTATCGCTGATTACGCGACTCAGCGACTCCGGAGACGGAGGAACGACCATCGCGACATTCCTGTCGGCAACAGCCAGACCACGCGATGTCGGCGGGAGCACCGTCAACTGTGCTTCGACCGGGAGATTGGAGGAAAGGGTGGCGGAGATGGTTGATGAGAGGGTGGGAGGGTAGAAGGGGAGGGAGACTCCAGACAACGAGCAGCGAGCAGCGTGCAACGTTGTTCGCTGTACGTTGTTCGTTGTTCGTTTTACGCCTCACCCCCCCGGAACTAGCCTCCGAATCGCCCGCTCAAGCTCCTCCCGAACGGCGGTCAGTTCACCCAGCTGCACCCCTATCCGGCTCTCGAGATCTGTCTGGAGCCCGTCCACTCTAACGCTCGCCGCGTCTACCTGGTCGTTCACGAGGCGGTCTACCTGGGCGCGCACCTCTTGTTCGGCTCGGTCGATTTCGCGGCCGAGTTCTTGACGAAGGCTCTGAGCGACCGCGCGCCCAATGTTGGAGCCGATCGCGAGTGATGGACCTCTGACCGACCCGGAGAAACGCACCTCGATCTCTACGTCTTCAAGGCCCGATACAGCACGCCAGAGGAAGTCCGATGCGCGCCCCTCCAGTCCGCCACCACTCGCTTCCTGCCCGCTCAGCCTGGTCCACTCCACACTCGAAGAGCTCCATTTCCAACTACCCTCGAGGTTGTCGCCTGCCCGGTTGAGCACCAAATCGGTCGACCCACCGCTCATGTTCAATGATGCGCCGAGTGAGTTGAGGTCAATGGCGGGAAGCGATACGCCTTCTATGCGTGCCGCGAGCGAGTCGCGGATATTGTCACCCACGTGATCCATGAGGGCCGACACACTCACGTCTGACGGTCCAACAGCACCGCTGGTTCACTCGACGAAGAACTGCATAGGTTCGCCGTACACTGCAGGTTGGTTGGTGAATCCCGTCAATCGGGCTGCATACGTTCCGGCTGCAGCGCCGGCACCGCCTATCTCGAGATCGGCGTCAGCCGACTCGATGAGGAAATCCGGATCGCCGTACTCGTCGGGAAACTCGACTGTCGTTCCAGCCATCCTAGCCCTATCGGAGCCGGTGAAGCGCCTCGGATTGAGGCCGGGAGGCAGAAACCGTTCGGCCTGCCCCAACCAATACAGCACGCGCTCCATCCGTGCGACGGCCAGGCCTCCAAAGAGATTTGGAGATAGGTCGGGCGAATCGAGTGAAGGCAGGTGGAGCAAGCTCGTAGCGTAGCGGATATCTGCCTCTCGAGATGCGGCAAGTTGCTGAACCTGACTCTGAAGGCCGCCTACACCGGCCCTCACCGTGCTATCCAACGCCGCCAGGTTGTTCTCCAGATCTCGCACCGACGTGAGTGTTGTGCGAGCCGAACCAGCGAGATCCCGCGCGCCGGCAAGTCCGAGCGAAAGCGGATTGGCGCTGTTCAGGCGGGCGACGAGGCTCCTCGCCGTATCTATTGTCGGCTGCGGATCGAGCCGGCCCAAGCTCTCCTCCCATGCAGCACGCGACGAATCGGCTGTAGCGACAGTGGCTCGTGCGAGCGCGGGTGTGCGCAAGCTATCTGCCGAGATGGCGTCGACGTTGACAGCCTCTCCCAGGCTTTCGAAACTCAACTCCGGAATGCGCACCTGATCGGCCCACCCGGAGATTCGGCGCATCAGCAATCCAGATTCCGGGCTGGGGTTTTCCAATTCTCCTGACTCCGTTCGCTCGGTGCCAAAGCGCACGCCACGCACGGAGATCTGTTCGATCACCATTTTCTTGCGCAACAACGCTCCGAGTCTGACGTCGGCAACCAGCTCCTCCGCCTCTATCAGATTCCGCATCGGGGAATCCGGATTCGCCGCTTGCAGACCCATAATCGCAACGCGGCCCGCGGCGATGTTGACGTCAGCCGCCTCAACATCCACGCGCGCACCGACTAAGTCTGCACCCACCATCTCCACCGACCTAGCGACCATGCTGTCCAGAAACAGCCACCAAAGAACCGCAAGCAGCAAGAGCAGCAGGAAAAACGGACCGATTGCTTTCCATCGAAGTGCTTTCATCGCTACTCCGGCCGGAACATTCGGTAAAATTCGTATACTTTGGATCCCTTGATAGCCTTGAAGATCTTCAGATTCTGCAGTCGCACGTAAATCGTCTCTCTGTACCGCGCAACGCCGAACCGCATGAGGAAGTACAGGGGAATCAACGCGAGTATCCAGCACACCAGGCTACCCAACACGACGCTGTTGTTGAGGTTCAACAGCGCGATCACCGGCGCGTTTGTGACGGCGGTCCACAGGGGAACCAGCGTCAACGTATCGAGCATACTGAGGCCCAGTGCGTCAAAGGCCGGGTCGAGCGCAAATCCGATGGGCACCGCGACGAACCAGCCCAGCATAACCGCCGGAAAAGACACCCTGAACACCATCACCAACGCCAGCACGATCAGGTTGTGGAAGTTCATCAGGGGCGTCAGGCCGAACACCGTCCCGATAGCCATTCCGGCCCCAACCTGCCCGGGTGTGCCATCGGAATTGAGAGTGGCCACCAGTTTTTGGAGCATTCGTAGAATCAGATACATGGGTGAAGTGTGGCGTCGAATGTGGGTAGATGTCCAGGGCCGGGGGGCGTTCAGTGAGCAACGAGCAACGTGCAACGTTCAGCGTGCAACGGGAGTGTGCGTCGCAAGCTCGTTGTTCGCTGTTCGCTGCGCGTTGCGCGTCGACCGCCCCCTCCGGGCCCGCCACCCTACCGCCCTACCGCCTCTCGCAGTAACGTATCAGCTTACCAACGTCGAGCAGAATCGCAGGAGCTACTATGGCGTTTGACCGCATCCAAACAATCTTTTTGCTGGGCCTTTGCACGAGCCTCGCATGCGGGGGTGAGGTAGAGGTTAGTGTGCTTGCCGATCCGGGTGAACCACTTCCGGGCCTCACTCCGGAACAACTCGAACGGTTCTATGCAGGCAAGGCGGCGTTCGAGAGGATCTACACTCCCGAGGAAGGCCTGGGGCCTCTACACACCGAGAACTCGTGCGACGCATGTCACCACGAGCCCGAAACGGGCGGGGCCGGCGGGGAGCCGGACATACACGCGTCCCGGTTCGTTGCGCCCGACTCGTGCGATGCGATGCGGCTGGAAGGCGGTTTTGTTTGGAAACAGGTCACACCACAAGGAACTGCGGCAGGTATAGAGCCACCCCCGCGGCGTCCTCCCGAAGGCGACGAATACGGTTTTGGGTTCTTCTTCCCCCCACCACTCTATGGGGACGGTCTGATCGAGGCGATCCCGGAAGAAGCCATCGTTGCGCTGGCTGACCCGGATGATGCCGATGGCGATGGAGTTTCGGGCCGCGTATCTCGGCTGAACGACGGGCGCCTCGGACGATTTCGCAGAAAGTCCGACCGGGCAAGCATCTATGACCTCACCGTCGGAGGTGCCAGCTTCGCATTGGGTCTGACGACACCGAGATACCCAACAGAGATCCCGCACAACGGCATGCCGATTCCCGCAGAAGCCGATCCGACTCCCGAGCCCGAAATGGATGCTGAAACGATCTCCCTGATAGAGGAGTACATTCGCTACTTGGTACCACTGAAAAGATCGCAGCCCACCGACGAAGAGGACCGGAAACTGATCGAACGCGGAGAGCAGGTATTCAACGAAATCGGCTGCGATGCTTGCCACACTCCGGTGCTGTATACCGGACCCAACGATGTGGCCGCATTGGACCGAAAGCCGGTGCCGCTCTACTCCGATCTATTGTTGCACGACATGGGCCCAGAGCTAGCAGACGTGTGCGGGCCAACCGCCACGCCAAACGAGATCCGCACTGAGATGCTCTGGGGCATGCGGCAGCGGGATCGGCTCATGCACGATGGGAGAGTGGAGGACCCCCGGGACGCGATTTTGCTGCATGGTGGAGAGTCGGCTTTGTCGCGTGCGTATTTCTTGCAGCTGGACATTGCAGCACAGACGGCTTTGATCAGGTTTCTCTGGAGCCTGTAGGAGGGCGGCCGTTAGAAGGGCGTCCAACGTACAACGTGCAGCGAACAACGCACACGAATGTGATCGAAACAATCCCGCTGCACGTTGACCGTTGCTCGCTGCTCGCTTCTCATATCGCCCTTCCCTCTTCTCCCCCTCGAGCCATATCGGAGTTATTCTACCACCATGCATGAACTAGACTCCATACTCCGACCCAAGTCGATCGCCGTGATCGGCGCGTCGCGCCGCCCCAATACCATTGGTTGGCAGATCCTCGACAACCTGCTAGAGCACGGTTTTCAGGGACCTGTGTACCCCGTGAACCCTGGTGCAAAATCGATCCATTCGATTCCAGCTTACCAGTCGGTGACGGCGATTCCGGATGAGGTTGACCTGGCAATCATCGTCGTTCCGAAAGAGCGGGTACTCGGTGTGGCTATGGAGGCGATCGATGCCGGGATCAAAGGGATTGTGGTCATCTCCGCAGGATTCAAAGAAGTCGGCGGCGACGGGCTCGACAGGGAACGTGAGCTCGTGGAGTTGATAAGGGACAGGAACCTAAGGATGGTCGGCCCCAACTGCATGGGTGTGATCAACACTGCGCCAGACGTTGCGATGAACGCCACGTTCGCTCCAGCAATGCCGCCCAGCGGGCCAGTCGCATTCGTCAGTCAGTCTGGCGCCATGGGTGTATCGGTCCTGAATTACGCCAAGAATTTGGGCATCGGGATATCGATGTTCGTCTCGATGGGAAATAAGACGGATGTTAGTGGCAACGACCTGATCGAGTACTGGAAAAACGATCCCGACACAAAAGTCATTCTCATGTACCTCGAGAGCTTCGGAAACCCAGCCATCTTCGTTCCGCTGGCTCGAAGCCTCACCAAAACAAAACCCATCTGCATAGTCAAATCTGGTCGCACGGGAGCGGGTGCCCAGGCCGCAGCTTCACACACCGGTGCGCTCGCGGCTACCGACCTAGCAACCGACGCGATCATTGCGCAGACCGGTGCAATCCGTGCGCAGACCGTCGAAGAGTTGTTCGACCTTGCGATGGCATTTGCCAATCAGCCGCTGCCTGCCAGCAATCGGGTGGCAATAGTCACTAACGCCGGCGGCCCGGGCATAATCATAGCGGACGCGTGCGAGGCAACGGGTCTCGAGGTTGCACCACTCACAGTAGAGACGCAGCAAAAACTCCGAGAGGGATTACCCGAGGAAGCGTCTGTTAGAAATCCAGTGGACTTGATCGCCAGCGCTACGGCAGGGACATACGAGTTTGCCCTGCAACACGTCTTTGACGATCCGGAGATCGATGCAGTGCTAGCGGCCTTCGTGCCTCCACTTGGCATTCTGGTGAAAGATGTTGCGGCAGCTATTGTCAGGGTCAACGATCGCCACCCCGAGAAACCCATTCTCGCAGTGATCATGGGTACAGAGGACATCCAAACGGGGATCCCCGAACTTCAAGACGCATGCGTTCCCACTTACGTATTTCCCGAGTCAGCCGCACGTGCTCTGGCGACGATGTGGAAGCAACGCCGGCGAGTCAGCCGAGCCGATGGAGATTTAGTCGAATTCGACGACGTCGACGACGATGCCATCACGGCGATCTTGGATTCAGCTGTGGCGTCCGGCGATCAGAAACTCAGCGAGGCTGATTCCCTGCGCATACTGGAGGCATACAGGATTCCCGTGGCGCGGTGGCGTGTCGTCGATGCTAACGGAGCAGACGACGAGACTCTGTCAGCGCGCACGGCTCAGGCAGCCAGCGAGCTGGGATTCCCCGTGGTAATGAAGATCGTGAGCCCCGACATCACGCACAAAACCGATGTTGGAGGCGTTGTGCTCGGGATCGAATCTGGTGAAGAAGCCGAGCAGGCGGTTGAGAACATGCTGCGGAAGGTGAACGAGAACTGGGTGAGTGAAGAGACAGGTGCAGAGGTGCAGGGGGGCAGAGGGGCACAGCCGCGTCTGGATGGGGTTTTGCTGCAACGGATGGCGTCGGGCGAAACAGAGACCATCGTCGGCATCACCCGGATTCCACGCGTGGGGCCGATGGTGATGTTCGGTCTCGGTGGCATCTACGTAGAGGTGATGCGCGATGTCGTGCTGCGTTTGTGCCCGCTCACGGACTCTGACGCAGACGAGATGATTCGGGAGGTCAAGCTGTCGAGTCTGTTGCAAGGCGTGCGTGGCCAGGCGGCACGCGACCTCGGTGCGATCTCGAATGTGATCCAACGGATCGCACAGCTTGCGGCTCGGCATCCACGTATTGTAGAGATGGACATCAACCCGTTGCTCGCCCTCGAGCATGGTGTGCTAGCGGTCGACGCCCGCGTTCAGGTGTGCGAGGACGAGTACGATTGCGGAGGAGTTACGCGCCTCCATACTTGAGGCCTCGAGAAATGCGGGTATTCATCACCGGCGGAACCGGCTTCATTGGGAGGCATTTGATTGACTCCCTCGTCGAACGCGGCGACGAATGCGTCGTTGTTTCGCGCTCGGGCAAGGACGTGTGGCAGTCAGGTCTATTAGAAGTTGTGAGGGCTGACCCAACATCACCCGGCCCCTGGCAAGAGCGTCTGAGCGGTGTCGACGCGGTGATCAACCTCGCAGGTGAACGAATCGTCGATCCACCACGGCGTTGGACTGCCCCCCGGAAACGTAGGCTCCGCGAGAGTCGTGTGGCAACTACGGCAGAAATCGCAGGCGCGATACAAAGGGCAGAGGCACCACCCACCATCTTCATCAGCGGTTCAGCAATCGGATACTACGGACCGTGCGGTGATGAGCGGCTGGACGAATCCGCCGGCCCGGGAAACGACTTTCTTGCAACACTCTCTCGAGATTGGGAACGAGCAGCTACCGAAATGAAGGATGTCTTGCCGGTCGCGTTGCTCCGAACCGGTATCGTTCTGGGCAAAGGGGGCGGTGCACTCGACTCTCTTCTACCATCGTTCAAAATGGGCGTCGGCGGACCTTGGGGTGACGGTCGACAGTGGTGGTCTTGGATTCACATGGAAGACGAAATCGGCTTGATTCTGATGATTCTCGACCGGAAGCTCGACGGCGTCTTCAACCTCACCGCACCAAATCCCGTGACTGTGAACGGGTTCGCGAAGAGCCTGGGGAAAGCGCTGCGTAGGCCAGCCTGGATCAGAGTTCCCAAATTTGTTCTGAAGGTTGCGTTGGGGGAGGGAGCGTCAGCTCTCCTCGACTTGCAGAGAGTATACCCGGCCCGTGCACTCGAGGCAGGTTACGAGTTTCGTTTCCCCACCCTTGATGAGGCGTTGACCGACATCGTCTAAAAAAAACGCCTCCGCCTCGACGGGGGCTTCACGATTCTGTGGTCACATCGGTCTCCTCAGGTCAGCGGCCCTTCCAACCCCACCCACGCAGAGGAACGCCTTTCCTCCATTGAGCGCCGATCCGGACGTATTCGCCGGCTGAGAATCGCGCGACGGTCACCACACCTTCGATCGTTGGTCTGGCGACGATCGTCAGTGTCCCGGCGATCATCCATAACCGTGACGATCATCACTCGACGCTGGTACGTTCGGCGATCCATATAGCACCGTCGGTCGACGCCCACGCGCCTTTCGGATGACAAACGCCGGCCAGCACTGAGGCGCCGCTCATTGCGGCCAAACTTATTTCCGGATTCAAGGGGACGAATGCGCACACCGGCTCCGAGCGTAGAAAACCTGAATATTTGGCAAGCTAAAGCTCAAATGCCAGCACGCAAGTGGGTGCTTACGATCTTCTCGGCGTTGAAAGGGGCTGAAGGTGGGGAGTCAGCCCCCCGGTAGACGCTTGACGTCTTTGCTTCCGTGAAGGACACCAGTTCCCACGCCCAGGCCGACCAACAATCCGGTGCCAACAGTGATTATGGGTAGAAAGGAAAGTGCCGACGCAACGACTGCGGTACCTATGCCGGCTACCAAGGGTACGGCAGGGTTTTGTACTGCATCCACAAACCTGAGTTTGCTGCGTACGAATTGGCGGCTCTTCATATAGCTGTAGAGTGCTGCGCCACCTGAAACGCCCAACCAGATTAGTGTGTCGATGCCAAACATATGACTCCCTCCTCACGTTTCACGACGAGACGTAACATAGTAAAGTTTCAGTCTCTCGCCCTGATTTCCAGCGCAACATCCGCCGCTTTGACGCTGTGTGTCAGTGCTCCAACCGAAAGAAAATCGGCACCGTACTCCGCGTATTTGCGAGCAGATTCGAGCGTCATTCCACCTGTCGCTTCGATCTCGATCGCGTGGCTGGCTTCGCGGGCCGCCGCGAGCAGTGATTGAAACTCGACGGGATCTCGATTGTCGATCAGCAGGCGCGTAGCACCAGCCTCGCAAGCGCTATGCACCTGTTCGAGGTTCTCAACCTCGACATAGATACCGTCGATACCACGATCGCGGGCAGCGTCGCAAGCGGCACGCAGCTCACTCCCTGCGTAATCCAAGAGATGCCAGTGATTGTCTTTAACTAGCACTGCCGAAGAGAGAGAAACGCGGTGAAGCCCTCCACCACCCGCCAACACGGCGTTGACGTCCAGAACGCGCATCCCGGGTGCAGTCTTGCGCGTATGCAGTACCTGGCACCCAGTACCTTCCAACTCACGAACAAACGCCCTGGTTGCAGTCGCTATACCGCACGCGCGCTGGAGGAAATTGAGAAGGGTTCTCTCGGCAAAGAGGATCGTCGCCAAATCACCGTCCAGTGTGGCCAGGACCGCGCCAGGGGGCACCTCGTCACCATCTGTCTTCGACCAGGCCAACGGACCGCATTCGCACAACTGTACGACTGCGTCTGCGTATGCAGATCCCGCTACTACACCGCCGCTCCTGTATTCGATGACCCCTGTGGCCGAAACGCCTGTGGCACCAACCAGTTCACTGGTTACGTCAGAGCAGCCGTCCTCATCGAGGGCGCGCCGCGCCATCTCGATAGCGTCATCTTCAATGTCGGGTAGTTCGTTCGCAGAGGTCACGAGCCTGGTTGCGCCGTCAGTCTCCGAGGCTCACCATACGATTGATGGCCCGTAAGCCACGCTTCGCCATCTCATCCGAGACGGTGATCACGTGCTGGTTCTTCCGGAGCGACTCGGCCACCGACTCCAGCGTGATGGTCTTCATGTACGCACAGACCGCTTCCGGGTCGGCAGCATGGAATGTCGCTTTCGGTGCCAGATGCTGGAGCCGATAAATTATTCCCACCTCTGTGGCAACGATGTACTCGGGCGCCGTCTCTTGCTCCACGCATCGCACCATTCCTTCGGTGGAGACAATATGAAGCCCCTCCGTCTCCACATCGCCCACGCCTGCACAATACGTCAACTGGCTCGCACACCCGCACTCTGGGTGGACCAGCACCTCGGCCTCCGGGAATTCCTCTCGGCGGCTGTTGATCGTGCGCGCGTTGATTTCCTTGTGCACGTGACACTCACCCATCCAGACCTCGACCTTGCGGTTCGGGCGAGCGTTCTTCAGATGGACTCCAAGAAAAAAATCGGGGAGGAACAGTATACCCTTGTCTTCGGAAATGGAGTCGATGATATCGAGGAAGTTGCCGCTCGTACAGCAGTAGTCGAGTTCGGCCTTCACCTCAGCCGTGGTGTTCACGTAACCCACGGCCACGTATTCCGGGAACTTCGCCTTCCAGCTACGTACGTCCTCGCCAGTCACAGTGGCGGCGAGCGAACATTGTGCGCGCATGTCCGGCAGCAGCACGGTCTTCTGGCGTGCGAGGATCGCTGCGGTCTCCGCCATGAAGTGAACGCCGCAAAACACGATCACGCTCGCTTCGGTGCTGGCAGCTTGCCTCGAGAGACCGAGCGAGTCTCCGACGAAATCAGCAACGTCTTGTACTTCTGGCCGCTGGTAATTGTGTGCTATGATCACGGCATCACGTTCAGCCGCGAGAGCACGAATCTCTTCCTGGAGCGCACTGATCTCTTCTTCTGACAGGCCAGTCGGCTCTACAGGTGGGAGTTCTGGTATCATCTGTTTGCTACCCGTTTCAGTCATAAATACGGGCCGACCTGCCACCATGGCTGGTATCGCACCCGACCACCTCATGCAAATGTAACCGTGATCGATCGAGAATTGGGAGGTACTTGCTAGATTGCACTCATGAGGCCCCGTCCACTCGAGAACCTGAGCCAAGAGCCACCGGTCGGAGTCGAACCGACGACCACTCGATTACGAATCGAGAGCTCTACCGCTGAGCTACGGTGGCAGGACCGCAGCCATCTGCGGTCCTGATGCCCTGGCCCGGATTCGAACCGGGACGGCTCGCGCCACTGCCCCCTCAAGACAGCGTGTCTACCAATTCCACCACCAGGGCGTAGGAAGCCGTAACTTCCTGCGAGGACGGAACATATCCGGCCCATTGGTGCCGGTCAAGCACACTCAGATCGATTTCCGGTTGCGGACTTCCTCGAGGGTTGCAACGAGTTCTGTGGCGGTAAACGGTTTCGTCAACACAGCCCCGATACCGGCTTCCAAGGCTTTCTCGTCGGTAATTACGCGGCTGTATCCGGTAATGAGAATCAACGGGAGGTCCTTCCGGGACTTCCTCACTTCGCGAGCAAACTGCAGTCCCGTTCTGCCTGGCATCGTTTGATCGGTGATGATTGCGTCAAACGCGTCGCGATTGGATTCGAAAGCGCTCAGCCCCTCGTTGCCGTCGTGTGCTACGGTGACAGTGTATCCGACACGCTCCAAGAGGTTACGAACCAAATCGAGGATCGGTTGTTCGTCATCCACAACAAGCACATGTCCGGTGCCACGTTCCACACCGTTTAGCTGGTACGACCCGCTCGACGGCTTTTCGGTGACCTGATGGATGGGTAGGTATATCCGAAAAGTCGTGCCTTTCCCGACTTCACTTTCGACCTCTATCGCGCCACGGTGACTGTGAACTATGCCATGAACCACCGAGAGCCCGAGGCCGGTGCCCGAACCTACTTCTTTTGTCGTGTAGAAAGGTTCATAAATCCTGTCGAGCGTAGCAACATCCATCCCGGCTCCGGAATCGGAAACCGTGATTTCCACATACTCTCCCTCCGGCAGTCCATCTAACACAACCTTGCTACTGCCGTCCAAGTGGAGTCTTGCTGCCCCAATGCCCAGCCTCCCAGGCTGGTCGCCGATAGCATGTGCAGCATTGCTTCCAAGATTGAGTAGCACCTGGTGAAGTTGATGGGGATCGGCCAACACATTGCCGGCATCAAACGCCACATCGATCTCTATTTCTATCGTAGAAGGGAGACTCGCTCGAAGCAGCGCGACTGTTTCGTTTATCAAGACGGGAACATCGGTGGGCTCTCGTTCCTCCTTCGGTTTCCTGGCAAAGCTGAGGATCTGCTTGATGATTCCCTTGGCTCTCTCTGCAGAGCGAAGCACCATATCGACTTTTTCGCGCTGGCCCGAGTGTTCGGGCAGATCATCTCTGAGAATCTCGGAGTACCCGGTGATCGCCTGAAGGATATTGTTGAAATCGTGGGCGATACCTCCGGCCAAGGTGCCGAGGGCCTTCATTTTGTGGGACTCCCCCAGCTGACGTTCCATCTGCACTTGGCGTGTGATATCGCGCTCCACCGCCACACACCGGACTACCTCGCCTGACTCATCAATTACCGGAGCGATCGAAGCAGTCTGCTCACAGAGCGAGCCGTCCTTTCGACGGTTCACGAGGCGTCCTTGCCACACTTCACCACCCAAGACCGTCGTCCAAAGGACCCGGTAAAAGTCGCTATCGTGAATACCGCTCTTGAGAATGCGCGTACTCTGACCAACCACTTCTGTTGCAGGGTAGCCCATAGAGATCTCAAACGCAGGGTTCACGTATTCAATCACACCAGCAGCATCAGTGATGATGATGCTCTCGCCTGCTTCTTCTACAGCAGTCGCCAGCAATTTCCGTCTCTCTTCTGCTATCTCTTTTGAGATCTTCAGCTGTCGGTTCTTGCGCTCGATCAGTTGCTGATTCACCACCTCCATAGCGAGCAGGCATACGAGCACCAGCAGTACCCAGAACCCCCTGATTGTCTGTGTGCCCGGGTCCAAAAGACCCAACGAATAGCAAGTGAAGTGCACAACCGGCATGATCAGAGCACCAACCACGAGAGCCCCTCCGAACAGCCTACCCCGTTGTGTCGGATCTGCCGGCGCAGCACCTCCGCCACCGTGCCCCCGGTCATCCAAACCCATGTAAAACACTCTGGATGCGAACACCACCATCATCAGCGGTATAGCCCAAAAAATGTCCAGCAGAGTTCCTGGCGATACTATTGGGAGCCACTCCGCGTAGTCCATGGCCTCAAAGAGGTCAGTTATCAAGAGCAGTACAGCAGTTACTGAAAGCCACGCATAGGTTGGCTTCCAGAGCGGTGATGTACTCGACCTCCAAAGGTTCAAGCATCGCATGAATACGTAGGTATCCAACGCTACGAACAGGAGCAACGACGGTATCCAGCTGTCATATGCAACGAAGTTGAGTACACTCGGTATGATTGCGAAATAAACCCAGAGCCCCAGGAAGAGCACCGACAGCCCTGCGTTCTCGAGGCTGCCCAAGTTGCGTGGGGTATCCCAGAACGGGCGCCTGTCCGGCTCAACACTAAGGGCAAAAATCACGCTCAGGTAGAACAACACGTACAAAAAATCGATCAGGAGGTCGACCTGTACGACCCACATGTCGCGCGGTATCACGACGTACAGGAAAACGTAGACGATCCGCACCAACAGCCACATCGCGTACCCAATCGCCCATAGTTGCCAGAACAGTCTGTCCAGATCGGAGCCGCCGGACCTCGAATTGTACTGAGATGCGAAGACGGTTAGGATCAGAAGCGGTATGAACGCATAGACGTTGGCGTAGAACTTGAGCTGCTCCGAATCGAGGATTGGGAAGAAGTAGGGAACGAACACGGCAACGAACACCGCGGTGGCAACCCGCGCGACCGGGTCATGCATTAACCCTTTCACCGTGTCCATTCACAGGCCCCTATCACTGCCCCACCCGCCAGCACGAGCCTCATCTCTTTGGGCGAGGTCAGGTTGGAGAAACCATATTATGTGTGTTTGAACGGCATCAATGTTGGTATCGGCACGGGGCATGTCAAGCTGAAGCAGGGAACAAGCCGTGAAGCCTGCTCCCTGTTCAAGAAACTGCGCAGATTTGAGTGGTGACGCGCTATTTAGCGACGGACACCGTCAAGAATATGGATTGGCTCCAGCCGCGTGATCCGTTATGTCACGAACGCCCTTGACCGCCGGAATCGCCTTCTTGAGGGCAACTTCGACTCCCTCCTGAAGAGTGACCCTGGCCATGCCGCATCCTTGGCACCCACCCATCATCCTGACGGTGACGATGCCATCCTGCACGTCGATGAGTTCGACACTTCCGCCGTGCCCACCCAAGGCCGGGTTGATCTGCGTACGGAACATCTGGTCGACGAGGTTGAACGTTACGTCGTCTGCTTTGGAAGCCTCTGGCGCACGCGCCTCGGCTTCGTTCGGTAGCTCGTTGTCGATATTCACTGCTCTGTATACTCCAGGCTCAATTGTTTGCCAGTCAGGGGCATCATTCGCTTTCGCAACAGTGACCTCGTTCCCGAAGATGTGCACTTCGGTAATTCCAGGAATATTCAGCAACGCTGCGGCAACCGGCGAATCTGACGCCTCCTCCTGAGACGCGTACTTCTGGCCGATGAAATCGCCGACCGAACGGCTCAGAACGAACTTGGCCGTGGTCTCGTCAGTCGGCTCCATCTGCATTTCGATAGGTATTCCCATGGTACTAGAATTCTAGTGACTGTTTGTCGTTATTTGCAGTGTCGGGCTGGTGTGAGACTCAGGAGAGGGATAGAAGGGAGGGGAGGGAGGAGCGACTGCCCCCCGCTCCCCACTCTCCCTCTCCTCCCGCTTCTGCCCCTTCTTCTGCTACACCAAGACTTCCTTCAATTCACTTGCCACCCATTCCAACGTCTCTTTCTCGATGACCAACGGAGGGGCAAATCGAATCACCTGCTCGTGCGTCTCCTTGGCCAAGATTCCGCGTGCCTGAAGCTCCTCGCAGAACGGCCTAGCCGGTCCGCTCTCGTCACGAATGACCACCCCGACGAACAGGCCTCGTCCTCTCACCAATTCTACGTGAGGCGAGTCGATCTTCCTGAGTTCATCCATAAACCAGCTGCCAAGTTCGTTCGATCGCTTGGGCAAGTCCTCTTCAACGATCACACTCAAGGCCGCCATGGCAATCGCGGCACCCAGGGGATTGCCGCCGAATGTCGATCCGTGATCGCCAGGGGAAAACACACCCATGATCTCATCGTCTGCGATTGCAGCGGAAACGGGATACAGGCCACCACTCAGAGCTTTGCCGACGATCAACATGTCTGGGTGCACATCTTCCCAATCGCACGCGAAGAGCATGCCGGTTCGCCCCAGCCCTGTTTGAATCTCGTCGGCGACAAACAGGACCTGGTTGTCATTGCAGAGCTTGTACGCTTCCCTCAGGAAACCATCGGGGGGCAGAACTACGCCACCCTCGCCCTGAATTGGCTCCACCATGAACGCCGCCGTGTTCGACGTAATCGCCGCCTCGAGCGCCGCAACATCACCGTAGGGTATGGAAACGAATCCGGGCGTCAGTGGCCCGAAGTCGTCCTTATATGCTTCCTCGGTGGAGAACGAAACCACGGTCGTTGTCCGTCCATGGAAGTTGTTCTCGCACACGACAATCTCTGCCTTGTCCTTCGGAATGCCCTTGATTCTGTATCCCCAGCGGCGCGCAGCCTTCACAGCGGTTTCCACCGCTTCGGCGCCGGTGTTCATCGGCAGCGCCTTGGTATAGCCCGTCATTTCGCACAGCTGACGCAAAAACGGACCCATCAGGTCATTGTGGAATGCCCGCGATGTGAGAGTCAGTTTGTCGAGCTGCTGTTTCGCTGCTTCGACGATCCTGGGATGGCGATGGCCTTGGTTCACCGCCGAGTAGGCCGCCAGGCAATCGAGGTATTTTTTCCCATCAACGTCCCACACCCACACACCCTCGCCGCGTTCCAGAACCACTGGCAGCGGGTGGTAGTTGTGCGCGCTGAACTGTTCGGCTTCGGCTAGATATTCCTGTGTACTGGTCATGCTCGTCGTGCTCACTGAAAGAGTAGTCGATTTACTCACGGCCGTGCTTGCCTTTCCCTTGCCGCACACATGATCTGGCACTTTCTTTTCTCGATCACGGGTCGGTTCTGGATCGGCAACCAGGGCCAAATGCCCGCTACAAGCTACTCACTTTGCCGCGATTCTCTAGGGGGATCGAAGATGCGAAATCGAGTGTCTGTTACGAGGCTCATCGGAGCGGTGAGCGTGTTGGTCGTTCTGGGCTCCGGAAACACATTCGGCCAGGTCGATGTCTCGCTTCTGAGCGAGATGAAGGCTCGTAGCATCGGGCCGGCGGGCATGAGCGGCCGTATCGGCGCCATCGACGCTGTTGCTTCGAATCCCAACGTCATTTACGTCGGCGCAGCCACTGGAGGTCTGTGGAAATCGGTCAGCGGAGGCGTTGAATGGGAGCCTCTCACCGACGACCTCCCAACACCATCTATTGGTGCGATCGCGATCTTCCAGAACGCGCCAGACATCGTCTGGATCGGCACCGGCGAAAAGGGGCGGCGCAACAGCTCTGGGGTAGGCAACGGCGTCTACAAGTCCATGGACGGCGGTCACACATGGACTCATCTCGGTCTCGAAGCTACAGAGGCAATCTCGGAGATAATTCTGGATCCCACCAATCAGAACGTCGCATATGTGGCCGCACAGGGCCCTACTTGGGGAGACTCTGATGAGCGGGGCGTGTTCAAGACCGCGGACGGTGGGGCTACGTGGAACAAGGTCCTCTACGTAGACGAGCGTACAGGAGCCGCAGACCTCATCATGGACCCTTCCAACCCCAACAAGCTCTTTGTCGCGATGTGGGAACATCGACGCTGGCCGTGGTTTTTCAAGTCTGGCGGACCGGGTAGCGGCCTCTACATCACGCATGACGGCGGAGAGAATTGGCGTGAGGTCACTCCGGAAGACGGTATGCTCGAGGGCGAGTTGGGACGCATGGGCCTGGCAATAGCACCGAGCAATCCCAATGTCGTGTACGCATTGGTCGAGGCAACAAGAAGTGCGGTGCTGCGTTCGATCGACGGAGGATGGAACTGGGAAACTGTGAACAGCGATCGCGGGATCGCCAACCGACCCTTCTATTACTGCCAGCTAGCTGTGGACCCTCTGAACGAACACCGCGTATACAAGGTCGAGTCTGAGATCTCATTGACTATCGACGGGGGAGAAACCTGGGAGACGCTGCTGCCGTTTGATGAGCGCGTGCACGTGGACCACCATGCGTGGTACATCAGTCCCGACGGCAATATGGTCATCAGCGGCAACGACGGCGGCGTTTCGATCTCGAGAGATCGCGCACAAACCTGGCGGTTCGTTGAGAACCTGCCCTTGGCGCAGTTCTACCACATCAATGTCGACATGGAAACACCGTACAACGTGTACGGCGGTCTCCAGGACAACGGATCGTGGATGGGCCCGAGCGAGGTGTGGGAGAACGGAGGGATTCGTTATCACCACTGGGCTGAGGTTGCCTTCGGCGACGGGTTCGCCACGCTCGTGGATCCGATCAACCCACGATACGCCTATGCAATGTCGCAAGGCGGCTACGTGTCGCGTTACGACAAAGTGACCGGCGAAAACGTATCGATCCGCCCCGACCATCCCGATGGCGTGCACCTTAGGTTTGCCTGGAATGCCGGCATCGCGGTGGATCCCTTCGACAACTCGATCTACTACGGGAGTCAATTCCTTCACAGGTCATCCGACATGGGGGCATCCTGGTCGGTCATCAGCCCCGACCTGACGACCGACGATCCACTCAAGCAGCAAGCCGATACGAGTGGGGGCCTGACCTATGATGCATCGGCGGCCGAGAACCACACCACTATTCTGACCATTGCTCCCAGTACCATCGAACAGGGAGTGATATGGGTCGGCACTGACGACGGTAACGTGCAGATCACGCGCGACGGCGGCGGTAGTTGGGAAAACGTCGTCGATCGCATAGACGACGTACCCGAAGCAACCTGGGTACCGCACATCGAGCCCTCGAAATTCGATGGCGCCACGGCGTTTGTGGTCTTCGACGATCACCGACGCAGCAACCAGACTCCCTACATCTTCAGAACGACGGATTACGGTCAATCGTGGAGAAGCCTCGTCACGGATGAAATCGAGGGGTTCATCCACGTGGTGGAGCAGGATCCTGTCAACGCCGACCTGTTATACCTCGGCACCGAGTTCGGGATGTATGTATCGTTCAACGGCGGAGAGAGCTGGAGCCTTTGGAACCCTGGCGTGCCGAGAGTGCCTGTACGCGCACTGATCGTACACCCGAGGGAACACGACCTCGTCGTCGGAACGCACGGACGCGCCGCATATATCTTGGACGACGTGCGACCGCTCCGAGCGCTTGCCGCAAATCCCGCGCTTGCGGACGAACCTATCCATCTGTTCGATGTCCCACCCACGATCATGTACCAGACGAAGCAAGTGGACGGCATGCGTTTCATCGGAGATGCAAAGTTCACCGGTGAAAACAAAGCTGAGGGTGCTCGGCTCTCCTATTTGGTGAACAGCGAAGAGGACAGCGTAAGGGTCGTCTTCGAAGTCGCGCAGAATGGAGAAATGGTTCGCAAGTTCCGTAGGTGGGCAAAGCCCGGGCTCAACCGCACCGAGTGGAACCTGATGGTCAATGGCCTACCCCGCCCCGGTGCGTCGGAGGAGGACATTGAGTTTCCGCCAACCGGGTGGTGGGCATTGGAAGGATCGTACGACGTAACTGTGTCACTGGACAGCGCCGAGTCTACAGCGTCAGTCCAGGTTGCCTTCGACCCGCGCTACGACATCCCAATGTCGGAGCAACGACGGAAGCTCGAGGTACTCGACCGCGTCAGCCAGCGCCAGGCTGTCGCATCTGAGGCCATGCATCGCATGGATCAAGCAACAGAATCGATCGATGCGATTTTCGAGCTGCTCGACGAAGATGACAGCAGTCACACCGCGGTCCGTGAGTTGGGAGATTCCGTGATAGCTCGGTTCGACGAGATTCGCGAGGAGTTCAGAGGTCCCCAAGGCGGCCAGGGCTTCAGAAACACGCCCGGTACTGTGTTCGGTAAGTTGGGCGAAGCCATAGGTGGATTGGCGTCGTACTGGGGCACACCCACGCCATCTCAGATGACATATCTCAGACATGCCGAAGCCAGGCTCGAAGAGGTACTGACTTTGGTGAACGAGGCAATCGCCGGCGACTTTGTCGAATTCAAAGCAATGGCAATGGCGCTGGATTTGGAGGTGATGGAAGACGTTGAGGTGCTTTCGATCGATTGGAGGCCGGAGGGAAGTCGGTAAGGCGGTAGGGCGGTAGGAAGTTGACCTTCCTGCCGCTCTGCTCCTCTGCCCCAGCCTTGATCCTACCGCTTCCGCATCAACAAATCCGCGAACCTCTGATGCTCGTCGGTGAACACTTTCACCGTATCGAGCCCAAACTGCGTCAGATATTCCTTGTGGTCTTCCACCACATACTTGCGGCTCACTTCGAGCAGCACAGACTCTCCTGCTTCGATATCGATGGCCAGATTTAGCGGTTCGACTCGCAGCTTCTGTTGAGTCGCAAACCTGGCAAAAATCTCTATCTGCCGAGCATCGACGTTGTAGTTGGCATCGTGATCGATCTCGTCGATATCCAGACCAGACCCAAGTTCACGGTTCATCCGAACGAACAGGTTTTTCATGAACGCCGCGGTGACACCCTGCGAATCGTTGTATGCAGCTTCCAACTCGCCTCTCCCTTTGACGAGATCGATGCCCAGCAGGAAGAAGTCCCCAGGCGAAAGACTCTCAGCCACGTGTCTCCAAAACAGCTCTGACTCCAGCGGGCCAAAGTTCCCGATTGTACTGCCAAGGAATACCACCATCGAAGGCGAGTGTCTTTGGAAGAGCGGGAACGCGTTCTCATATGTCCCAACGATACCGGAAATGTCGACTCTTGGGTGCCTGCTCTGTATCGAACGGGCTGCGGTTTGGATTGCAGATTCGCTCACGTCGACGGGAACGTATCGGACCCGTTCAGCAGAGTTTGCATACGCCGCAAGCAGATGATCCGTCTTCACTGAGGTGCCGGATCCCAGCTCGATGAGCGTCACGGGTCCGGTCACCGAGCAGATCTGTTCCGAACACCGCTCCAGTATCGAAGTTTCCGCTCGCGTCAGGTAATACTCGGGAAGGTCACAGATCCTCTCGAACAGGGCGCTGCCGGCCGCGTCATAGAGAAACCGGCAGGGAATCCGCCTTGGTCGTTCATCCAAGCTCTCAACCACAGCTCGCGCAAATTCTAGAAGAGGCTCCTCGTTCGGGGCTTCTAAGACATACTGCCGGGCAGGCGCACCTGAGGAGTCACTCACAGAAAATCCAACGTCCGGTTAGTTGGCGATCCCGATCGGGACGCAAGAATTGCCGCTGCGCGTTGCGTGGAAAGGCGTGTAGGAGAGCATCGCTTTTGAACCTACGGGCTGCGGGAAGCTGTCGCAACCTCCACTGCGTAGGTATTACTGCGAGCGCGGGGACCTAGTTCAATGATTAGCCACCTATTCGAGAAACCAGACCGTGTGCAAGGAAATCGCACAGATTCGTCATACCACCAAGAGGATAATAAAGCCGGATTCAACCTTGCTGATTAGCGAACGAGAGCAAATGCATATCCTGCAACGATTTGGAGCCTGGCGGCGTCTAACTGAGCGATACTTGTGTGTTCTTGGTCGGCCGCCCAATCATAGGTATCTTCCGGCCGCGTCGGCGAGCTTCGATAGTGCCGTCCCGTGAAACACCATACGACTAGTTGAGGATGTCTTTTGATGAATAGATCGATCGTCAGGGCCATATTGGCCCTAGCCTTCCTGCTTCCGTTCCCGGTGAACTCCCGAGCCCAAGAAGTACCCGTCGAGCAAACGCAGCAGAACAATGGCCTAAACGTGTATCTCGATTGTCAGCGAATGTGGTGCCAGCGAGAACACATATTGCGTGAGATTCCGTACGTGAATTGGGTGCGTGACCGCGCCGATGCCGATGTTCACATCTTGGGTACGTCACAGAGCACAGGCGGCGGCAGAGAGTTCATATTCAACTTCATCGGCCTGAGAGCTTTTGAAGGGCATTCCGACACACTCCGGTTCTCGACTAGCCGAACGGACGTCCGCGATGAGGAGCGTGACCGCCAGACCAGAACCTTGCAGATGGGCTTGATGCGTTTTGTCTCCAACACGCCCGTCGCCGACCATATCGACATCCTCTACACAGCTCCAGTTGAAGCCGAGGAAGTCCAGGCACAACCTGAAGACGATCCGTGGAATTATTGGATCTTCTCGGTGGGAGGCAATGGATCGGTTGATGCGGAAAGCCTGGAGAGGTTTTACAGGTTTGGCATGAATGCTTCGGCAAACAGGACGACAGAAGATTGGATCATCTTCCTCCACGCACGTGGCAATTATAGCGAAACCCGTTTCGAGTACGAGGATATCGAGGATTCTGTCGCGGTCTACAATAACAGTACGTACAGTGCGCGTACTCACTTCGTGCGGAAACTCAGCGAACATTGGGGAGCCGGCTTCCGGGCTGCGATTGGAAACTCGATACGGTCGAACCAAGACCTCTACGTTCGAGCCGCGTCAGGAGTCGAATACAGCGTATTCCCGTACTCAGAGTCGACCCGCCGTTCGTTCACCATCCTCTATGGATTGGGAGTCGCCGCCTTCGACTACGAAGAAATCACGATTTTCGACCAGACTGACGAAATCCTCCTGGAGCACGGTCTCGAGGTTACGGTCGATTACGTACAACCTTGGGGCAACGTGGGGGCAGATTTGGAGGCGAACCAGTTCCTGCACGACCTCGAGCTTCATCGCGTCGAACTCGGCATAGGCCTGAGCGTTCGTATAGTCAGAGGCCTGCGCTTCAACTGGGGTGGCAGCGTCGCCCGAATAAGAGATCAGATTTACTTGTCAGGTGCCGGAGTACCGCAGGACGAAATCCTGCTCCGTCGACGTGCCCGGGGCACAGATTTCGAAGTTGGAATCGGATTCGGCTTCAGCTATTCGTTCGGGTCTATCTTCAACAACGCCGTCAATCCGGCGATGGATGAGTTTAGATAGGCGGACAGGCGGACAGGCGGACAGGCGGACAGGCGGACCCAGGGTAAACTGCCTCAGGGGATCAATCCACTAGTCCGATATACCTGCGATTGTATAGAATGATGGGGTGGACACTCCTGTAGATCGCCCTAGCTCCGCAGACGGAATTCAGCCGTCGTATCTCTCATTATCAATCTCGGAAATCCGCGATCGCGCTGACCACGCGGTCGCATCGCTCTCTGAATGCCGTGCGTGCCCTCGCGAATGCGAGGTGAATCGCCTCGTAGGCAAGTGGGCCGCATGCAAGACGGGCCGACACGCGATCGTGAACAGTCACTTTCCCCATATGGGCGAAGAAAATTGTCTCCGCGGTTGGGCCGGCTCTGGTACGATCTTTTTTTCTCACTGCAACCTGCGCTGTGTGTTCTGCCAGAATTACGACATCAGCCAGGGAGTGAAGCCTGGCTCAACGAGACGAGGGTCATCTGCGAGGGAAATCGCGGACATGATGTTGTCACTCCAGACTAGCGGTTGCCACAACATCAACTTCGTCACCCCCGAACACGTCGTGCCGCAGGTGCTCGAAGCACTAGCTCTCGCGATCGGTGGAGGACTCACGCTGCCCATCGTATACAACACTAGCGGGTACGATTCCCCCGAGAGCCTCGAGTTGTTCGACGGGGTCGTCGACGTCTACATGCCCGACATCAAGTTCTTGGACAACGATGCAAGCCGAAAATACCTGAAGGCAGAGGACTATCCCGAGGCCGCGTCGTCAGCGCTGAAGGAGATGCACCGACAAGTTGGACCGCTCGAGATCGACTCCGAAGGTCTTGCAAGGCGAGGCGTGCTGATTCGCCACCTCGTTATGCCTGGAATGTTGGAGAACACGCGCACGATTCTGGAGTGGATAGCGACCGAGTTGGGTCCCGACAGCTATGTAAACCTGATGGATCAATACCACCCTGCCGGAAGAGTATCGCGAAGTCGTTTTCCTGAAATCAACCGGCGCGTATCCGATGCGGAATTCCGAGAAGCGACCCAGATCGCCAGAGATTTGGGTTTGCGCCTAGACGAACGGCGCCCAATGCAGGGTTTTTGAATTCGGTGAATCGGCGTCACGCCAAGTCGGCAGTCACCTCCAACAATCGTTCGATGTCGTCCGCATTGTTGAAAAGCGCAGCGCCGGCACGGATCTGAGTTCCGTTCTCCTTCAGGCTCACTTTCACGTTGGCGGAGTCCAGCGCAGATCTGACTGACTCGACATCTCTGCCGTGCTCGATGGTCACAATCGCCGACCGGTTGTTCGCCGGCGTCAGCACAGCATATCCCTGTTCGAGCCATCCCTCCCGCAGCCTATGGGCAAGAGGTACGGTGAGCCTTTCGATGTTCTCTACCCCTACCTGTAGGAGGTAATCCAAACCCGCCCGAAGCTGGAATGCTGCTCCGAACGCCAGCGTGGCGTAACCGAACTTCCGCGCATCGTCATAGAGCTCGTACCGATAGTCGGGGAGCGATTCGGCCACGTGAAGCGCCCCGAGCCTGTCGACGGCAATGGTCTCGAGTAGCTCCTCTTTCACGTAGAATGGTGCTATCCCAAACCCTCCGAGCAGCCACTTATAAGTGCCAGCCGTGAAGAAATCGATCCCGACGTCCTTCACGTCCAGATCGAGCATGCCTACGCCCTGAATGGCATCTGCATACAGGTATGCACCAACACTGTGTGCCAGTTCGGCCAACCCTTTCAGATCGTGCTGGAATCCGTTCTGGTGCGACACCCACGATACGGAGATGAGGCGAGTTCTATTGTCGACAAACGGAGCAAAATCTTCCGGTGACACAACACCGTCACGATTGGGAACAACTATGAGATCAACGCCCAGCGTCTCGGCCAGGTGACGATAGAGTACGTAGGTAGTGTCATAGTGCAAGTCGTCGATCACCACGTTGTCGCCGGCCCGAAAATCGAGTGCGCGAGCGACTATGTTCTCCCCCTCGCTCGTCGCAAAGAGAAGTCCGACCTCAGCCTCGGATGCACCAATCAACTGAGCGTATCGCTGCCGAACCACAGCCGACTCCTCGAGCATCCTGCCAAGGCTCACCGGGTCTCTACCTTTCGCCTCGGTGAATGCGACCGCAGCCTCTACTGCCTGGCGTGGCGAAGGCGTGATGTACGGCGAATCGAGGTATGTCGACTCGCCGACCACGGGAAAATCACGGCGGACTCCTAACGGATC
Organism: uncultured Gemmatimonadaceae bacterium; assembly: GCA_964518955.1. Lineage (GTDB taxonomy): Bacteria > Gemmatimonadota > Gemmatimonadetes > Gemmatimonadales > GWC2-71-9 > JBDGYW01. Next base: position 23,914 of record CAZFHS010000059.1, read on the forward strand.
ATCGCCTACTTGCTCTACGGGGGCACAGGAAACCGCGGACATCGCGGTAGCAGCTGATACGGATTCCAGAAACTCTCTGCGCGTGCAGCCCATTGGGGATTCTCCTCGTGGATGTCAAAACACCTCGAGAAGAATATCCAATGTCCGACAAGGAATATCCAATAATGAAGTGGTGGGCACTCGGATATTGGACATTCCTCGAGGGGTCTTCGGCCTCCTTCAGTTCTTTACTATCTCAGGTCGCACAGTCAAAATCAGCGTCTCTCCCTGAGGATCGGGCTGTGTGCTGCCGAGCACGATGGTCTGGCCGGCACGAACATTCACGGACGTCTGCAGCACATCACCGTAGCCACTGGCAAAGAGCTGCACTTCGAGGTGTACCACACCGCTGTCGCCCGCACTCCTCACATCATTGATGTACGCAGTGATGGCCAGGCCACGTCCTTCGCTCGACATCCTCTGTTCCATGCTGCTGCCTTCCACTCCACCCAACATTGCCTGAGCCAGAAGGCGATAGCCTCTGAAGTTGAACAGCCGCCTCAGCACCGATTCTACACCGGCTATCGCCGAGTCGGTGGTACTGCTGCCATTGGCACCGATGACCTGAAAATGCAGCCGCACGCTTGGCGGAGGGGTGTCGTACCTCTCCAACACACGCTGGATTCTCTCGAGATTATCGCGTGTCTCACGCACCGTCAGGAGATTTTGAGCGACCGAGATTCTTCCCGGTGCGTCAGGTCGATCTGCAAATACATAGGGATCCACAATTTCCGCGGCCGCATGACTTCCGAGGTATTGGAGCTCGAAGGTCTGCGTCTCCAATTCCGGCCCGGCCACGACATTCATTCCGAGGAACCAGATGATTGCTGCACCGACCAGTGTCACCACTACTATGGTTACTGTTTTTTGCATCATTCATCTCCCACATCGAAGAACCAGACTACAACGACGTCGGGACGGTCCCTCACCTGAAAAACCGCGACGTCCTTACCTGGGGGACTTGTTACCTCGAGTCCGGGCAACGGTTCGGGGGCCCGAGCCTGGACCAATACGTCTGTGAGATCATCTCCACCACCAAGAAGCACCAACCCAACCAACCCTGCCGCAGCCGCCAACGGTGTCCCGATCTGCCACCGAAGGTTTCGGCGTCTAATCGCCGACGCCCTGCGACCTGCGATTTGTATCGCCTCATCCACAGCTGTTTGCGGCGAGAGTTCGTCCAACTCTCGGGCCAATCCGAGCTGGCCCTGTACGAGGTGCTCCGCAATCGCGCGGCACCTGGCGCAAGCGGCAATGTGCCGAGCCAAGTCGCTGTCGTTGTCTCCAGTCAGATCTTGCGGATCTGCCTCGAGCATCGTTTCGGTAGCGATCGAACAGTTCATGCTTGATATCCTTCTGCCATCTCAGGAAACCGCTCGAGCAGTTTGCCGCGTATGGCCCTTCGTGCTTTGCATAGATTCGCCCTCACCGTCACCGGTTTCATTCCGAGCATCTTCCCGATTTCGGCAGGGTCGAACCCCTGTAAGTCCGCAAGGTCGAAGATCTGGCGTTGCCGAGTAGGTAGCTGTTCGTACAGCTCCCGAACCTCATCGACGACTTGCGAACTCTGTAGCTGCTCCAACACTTGCTCCTTTGAATTTCCATGCTCTACCTCTTGCTGTCGAAAGCCAAGCATCAACGTTCTTCTCCGTGTCAGCTTACGCAGCTGACCCAGCGCAGTATTTCGCGTCACCTGAAAGAGCCAGGTCGAAAACTGCGATTTGCCGGCGTAGCTCTTCAGTCGCTCGTGCAACCGGACCAACACCTCTTGAACAACGTCGTCTGCCTCGTCGGGATCGTTAGCCACCACCAGCGCCCACCGATAGATCTGACGGTAGTACGTCTTGACGAGCTCTTCGAAGGCTGCTCGGTCGCCTCCCTGTGCTCTCCGCACCAGATCCGGAACTCGTCCGTCCGACGGGCTATTGTCCAACAACACTCCGAGGTGGCTTCATTTGATCCCGGTAATGAGATGGCATGTGTGTGGGGAGCGTTTACTTGGCGAAAAACTGACGGCTTGGCTGGGATATGGACGCAGAGTGGCAGAGATGCAGAGGTGCAGCAGGCTGCCCAGTCCCTGCGCCTCTGCCTCCCTGCAACCCTGCCACACTGCCTCCAGCCGTTCCCGTTGTATATCGGCTCGCATACACTATCTTCTCCCTCCAGTGAATCTCCTCAAAATGCACCACCTTACCAAGCGTTGCTTGGGTATTGCGCCATGAAGAACGGCACTCAGAAGCGACGCGCCGACTGGATCGGGAAGTATGGTGTCGGCATCGCGCTCGCGTTGCTCATCCTTCTGGCCGCGATTTCGGTTCCCGGCTTCTTCACCAGAGCGAATCTGACCACAGTATTGCTCCACGTATCGGTGAACGCGATACTGGCTCTCGGTATCACCTTCGTCATCGTTACTGCGGGCATCGATCTTTCCGTTGGATCGGTCGTGGGATTGGTCGGAGTGCTGGTGGCGGCCACCGTCACGAATGCGGGGATACTAGATGCGGTCGGCCCTTTGGGAGCGACGTTTTTGGCGGTGGCGGTAGGGCTGGGCGCCGGGGCGATCATTGGCGTCGCCAATGGAGCGGTGGTGGCATTCCTCCGGGTCGCACCGTTCATGGTAACCCTCGCGACCATGACGATGGCACGTGGAGCTGCTCGCCTTTTCACAGGAGGCGTTCCCATCGGGTTCCCGGCAACCGATGACCCGAGTTTCGACCTCAAGGTCGAGTCCCTCAATCTGCTCAACATGGTCGGCGGTGGCCGGATTCCGGTGCCCGGATTGCCACGAGGTTTTCCGGTTCCCGCATTGATAATGCTGCTTCTCGTGGCAATTGGCGTGTTTGTCCTCTCCCGAACTAAGTTCGGCCGTCACGTCTACGCCGTTGGCGGTAATGAAGAGGCGGCCCGGTTGTCGGGTGTGCCCATTCGTCGCGTGAAAATCGCCGTGTACGCGATCTCCGGCGCGTGTGCGGGAATCGCAGCCGTGTTGATGGTTGGGCAACTCCGATCCGGCGGTCCGGATGCGGGAATGCTTTACGAGCTCAATGCCATTGCCGCCGCCGTTATCGGTGGCGCATCCCTTTTCGGCGGCCTAGGTACTGCTTGGGGAGCTCTGATCGGTGCCCTCCTGATCGGCGTTCTCAACAACGCCCTCGACCTCCTTGGCGTACAGGCGTTCTGGCAAGAGATATCCAAGGGCGGAATCATTCTGGCGGCGGTATTGTTTGATGTTTGGACAAAACGAGAAAAGGTGGACGATGGTTAGGTGCAAGCAACACTGGCTTCGTAGACGCGTGCTCGGCTATCACACTCTGGCCGCCGCGACTGTTTCTGCGACGTTCGCGCTCGCTGCATGCTTGGGCAGTACAGACAGCGACCGACCACAGGTCGGCGTCACCTTGCTGACAGAGGTGCATGTCTTCTACCAAGACCTGAAGAGCGGCCTTCAGCAAGCGGCGGACAGTCTGGGCGTAGACCTGCACGTCGTTGCCGGCGAGTGGGATCTCGCGAGACAAACACAACAGGTGTAGAACTTCATTACGCTGGACATGGATGCAATCGTCGTCGCGCCGGTCAATTCCAGTGGAATCGTCAGCGCGATATCCGAGGCCAACGAAGTGGGCATTCCAATATTCACGGCGGACATATCTGCCGACGCCGGCTCAATCGTCTCTCACATTGCCAGTGACAACGTTCAAGGCGGTAGGATTCTGGGAGCGTATGTGGCCGAACGCCTGGGAGGAACCGGCAACGTAGCGATCCTAGACCAACCCACAGTGGCCAGTGTGCGCGATCGCGTCGCGGGGTTTCGGGAGGCTCTGGAAGCGTTCCCGAACATCCAGATAGTAGCTACCCCGGCAGTTGAACGCGGTTTGCGCGACGTGGCGAAGGAGAAAACCGACAACCTGCTCAGCGGCGCGGGTCGAATCGACGCGATATTCGGCAGCAACGACGATTGTGCGCTCGGTGCGCTTGCATCTCTCAACGCGGCGGGGCGTACGGACGTGATCGTAGTGGGCTATGACGCCACACCTGAAGCGCGAACCGCAATCGCCAGGGGCACCCTTCTAGTTGCCGATGCTGTACAGGACCCCGTCGAGATTGGGCGCAGGACAATTCAAGCTGTCAGCAAGTACCTGCAAACGGGCTCAGTTCCCCCTGTTATAGCAGTTCCGGTCAGTATGGTAACCCGCGATTCTTTGGAGTGACGTTGAAAGGCCTAACGAAGACCCAACTCATGCTCGCCTGGATCCTGCTCGTATTGGGTGTCTCAGCATGCACGCAAGAAACCCCGGACCCGCTCGAGCTTCGTGTGATGAGTTTCAACGTTCGCTACGGCACCGCGAACGATGGTGACAACAGCTGGCCGCACCGAAGTGAACTGGTGTTTAAGGTTATCCGCGACTACGCGCCGGACATTCTCGGTTCACAAGAGGTACTCAGGTTTCAACTGGATGAGATTCGCGATGCCCTGCCTGGATTCGGGGAAGTAGGCGTTGGCCGCGACGACGGTGAGACGTCGGGTGAATACGCGGCTATTCTCTATCGGGCCGACCGATTGGAACCACTGGAACATGGCACTTTCTGGCTGTCCGACACTCCAAGCGTCCCCGCCTCAGCATCCTGGGGAAACACGATACCTCGAATATGCACCTGGGCCAGGTTCGAACATCGTGCTACGGGGGCCTCGTTCTACGTGTACAACGTGCATTTCGATCATCGGTCACAACCGTCACGAGAGCGAAGTGTGGAGTTGCTCACCGAACGGATTTTGAACCGCGAACACGGGGATCCATTTGTGGTGACCGGTGACTTCAACGCCGGAGAAGACAACTCAGCAATGCGGTACCTGCGAGGTGAGGTCGATAGGGCTTTTGCCGAGAGCGCTCGAGCGCCAAGGCCGCTTGGCCTGCGCGACACCTTCCGCGCACTGCACCCCGAGGCCGTCGAAGTAGGCACGTTCAACGGATTCGAAGGCACGACCACAGGAGAGAAGATCGACGCTGTGCTCGTGTCGAGCGAATGGAATGTGCGACGAGCAACGATCGTCCGCACTGCTGAGAACAACCGCTACCCATCGGATCACTTCCCGGTGGCAGCAACCCTCGAGATCAGCGATTCACAGCCGAGAACGCCAGAACCGTAGGCTGAACCAGCCGCTCGAAATCGGCGTAGGCCAGCTTGATCAACTCGATGTGCGAACCGGCGTTGAACGCGATCTCTTCATCTTCGGCGAGTCGTTTGGCCGCGAAAACATCCATCCCGTAGAGATTGCCGAATGGTGGCATCGCGCCCACCTCGCATCCGGGAAACATCCCTTCGAACTCGGCCTCGGAAGCGATTTCAACCGTGTTTGCCCCAACCGCTTCCCTCATGAGATCGAGGTCTACCAGATAGGACGCCGGCAGAACGGCCATGGCCATCTTGCCATCGATCTTGACCATTACCGTCTTCGCCAACTCCTTACCGGAAACGTGAGCTGCCGCTGCGATGGCTTGGGCGGTGTACGCCGGAGAATGACTCATCGTCACATACTTGATGTTGTGACTATCCAGGAACTCCTTGAGCTTTGCGACCGGCATTTGGGCCTCCTTGGTTCCCCTACTCCAGACTACCTCGGGAAATCGAGAGGCGCTAGGGGTGGGGCACCCCGAGCTTCCCGAGCAAGTCTTCGTACCTCGGGTCGTCTCGCAGGATCTCGAAGATTGGTGCGGTGGTGAGAAACATCAGCGTGTTCACATCGTTGGCTGCCTCAGCGCTAGCCAGGGCCGCAAACGCCGAATCTACCTCCGCTACCGCCGAATAGAGAACCGCCGTATGAAATGGGCCCACCTGCTCCAAACCTGCAGAAATCGTTGATACGGCGGCAACACGTTGCGCGTCATCCTCGAGCGCCATACGAACGATTGAAATCAAACGCTCCGGGAACCCCGCCGAGAGAGCTGCCCTTTCCATCTCTTCGAATCGCAACTGTGCGAGCAGCGCAAGCGCAAGCGTGAGGTTGGCGTCCGCATAGTCAGCATCTATCTCGTCGAGCGTGATGCGCGCCTGAGCCTCTGCCTCTTCAAAGTGACCAGTGCACCAAAGGCTCAGTGCCAATGACGTGCTGATAGCCGGCTCCATGGGCGCAGCTTGGTACGCAAGTCGAGCCTGGGCGAGCGCGTCATCCGCCAATCCCTTGGCTTTCAGAAACTCTCCATACCACTGGTGAAGCACGGCGTAACCCGGGCTCAGATCAAGAGCCCTTTTGAATTCTGCTTCGGCTCCATCCCAGTCTCGGTGGGCTACAAACCGAATGTGGGCAAGGGCCGTTCTTGCTTCGCCCAGCGTGCTGTCGCGTGCGAGAGCGGCACGCGCGAAGCGTTCAGCCGTCTGGAAGGCCTCGCCGGCCGAAATCCCGGGCACTGCATATTGAGGAAACAGCACGTACGCATCAGCCAACCCCGCGTAGGCCAGTGCGCTGTTCGAATCAGCTCGCAGCGATTGCTCGAAGAAATCCACCGCGCGGAGCAGATCCGCCGATGTTCGCCTGCTCCAGTGAAATCTGCCTCTCAGATAGAGGCTGTAAGCCTCGGGGTCGACCGCTCGGGTCTCCTGTAAACGAACTGCCTCCTCAGGAGTCAATTCCGCTTCTATGTTCTCGGTGATTGCTCGTGCTATTTCGGCATACAAGCCCAACACATCGTGCAAATCTCGGTTGTATGTCCCACCCCACACGCTTCGCCCCGATACAACCTCTTCCATGCGCGCGGTAATCGTGATGCTATCCCTCTGAGCCGCCACCGATCCGTTCAGGAGCATCGCGTTCGCGGCATCATCCTCCGACAGCCTATCCGGCGTTCCAGAGATTACAGTCAGGCCGCTGACATTCGTCAGCTCGGTTTTGACGGCTTCCGTGATGCCGGCTGCAACGTATTCCTGCGCGGAATCTCGAGAAAGGTTCGAGAAGGGAGGTACGACCAATACCGGGCGTTCGGCGTCCGACGCCGGCGGCGAGCGGGCACCGCCGATCATGTACCAGCCGACCCCAGCCGCCGCTAAGATCACGGCCGCGAGCAGTATCCATGGCAACCGGAGGGGGGAAGGCCGAGAGGCACCGGCCGCAACGCCTGACTCTCCTGATCCGGTACGGGCCCGTTCCAGAGCCTCGGCTAGTTGCTCGGCCCCTCCAAACCTGTCTGCCGGAACCTTGGCGAGGGCTCGCTCTACGATCGTGTCGACCGCAGCGGGCACAGTGCTCCTGGTTTCGCTCGGCTTAGGGATCACACCCGTCATGTGGCGCGCGATGATAGCCTGCAATGTCCGCCCCTCGAACGGAGGCTCGCCAACCAGCATCTCGTAGAGGACACAGCCGAGCGAGTAGATGTCGCTTCTGGGATCGATCTCGCCTCCACCCGCGGCTTGTTCCGGACTCATGTATTCGGGGGTGCCCACCGCAATCCCCGAGCCAGTCAACTTGTCAGATTCGACCTCCAGAATCGCCCTGGCAATGCCGAAATCGGCGACCACAGCGTGACCAGCATCAATGAGGATATTCTCGGGTTTGACATCACGATGGACTACACCGTGGCTGTGCGCGAGGGCGAGCGCGTCAGCCACTTCCTGCGCAATCCTGAGAGTATCGTCTATCGAAAGCTGGGTCTCACGGTTCAAAATGTCTCGGAGAGATTCGCCTTCGACAAAGGGCATCACGTAGTAGAAGAGTCCATCCGCTTCGCCCGAATCGAAAAGGGGAAGTATGTTCGGATGCCGGAGACGCGCGGATATCTCTATCTCGCGAACGAACCTCTCGAGACCGATTGCGGATGCGACTTCTGGGCGCAGAACCTTGAGAGCTACCTCTCGCTGGTGTTTTTGATCGGTAGCCAGATAGACGGTTGCCCAACCGCCCGCGCCCAGTTCACGTTGGACACTGTAGCGGTCTGCCAACACCCTCGAGAGACGTTCGAGTACATTGGACATGTTCGGTTAAGATACCGCCCCAATTGGGGAATGGCCATTGAACTGTTGCGCCTAGCGGCGACTAGCCGCATTCCGTAGATTCGCGTCTTCGCCCAAGTCCACGAGGAAAATGTGAAATACTCGACCCACATCACCAGATATCTGCTTTGCGCCCTCGTTGTTCAGCTGAGCATTCCGACATCCGCGACGGCTCAAGGAGTGCAGCTGACATCGGAGCACTTGCGCGGTTTCACCTTCAGATCGATAGGTCCGGCGGTGACCGGTGGGCGCATACACGATGTCGAGGCACTGCCCGACGATCCTTCGACCATCTACCTGGCCACTGCGTCGGGCGGCATCTGGAAGAGCACCAACAAGGGAACCACCTGGACGCCGATATTCGAGAACCAGGCGGTAAGCACGTTTGGCGACATAGGGATTGCACCATCCAACCCCAATATCGTCTATGCCGGCACGGGAGAGCAGAACAACCGCCAAAGCACGTCGTGGGGGAACGGCGTATACAAATCTGCTGATGCGGGTGCCACATGGGATCATCTCGGTCTCGAGGAGACACGGCACATCGGGGAGGTGCTGGTTGATCCGACCGATCCGGACGTGGTGTATGTGGCGGCCCTGGGCAACCTTTGGGCACCGAGCTCGGAACGCGGCGTGTTCAAAAGCACCAACGGTGGGCGACGCTGGCGGAAGGTGTTGTTCGTGGACGATTTCACCGGTGTTGTCGACATGGTTATGGATCCGACCGATCCCAATACACTCTACGCGGCCACCTACCAGCGGCTGCGGCGTGCATGGGGTTTCAACGGTGGTGGACCGAGCAGCGGCATCTACAAGACTACCGACGGCGGACGAAACTGGGAGGAACTGACAAACGGCGTACCCGCCGGAGACAAAGGGCGAATCGGCATTGCCATTTCGGCGTCGAATCCGCGTGTGCTGGTGGCAACAGTCGAACACGCGGCAGAGTCGGGTGTGTACCGAACGGAAGACGGCGGAGCGTCATGGGCCAAGGTGAGCGACACCAATCCGCGCCCAATGTACTACAGCCACATCTATATCGATCCTACTACAGACCAGCGCATCTACATACTCGCAACGACCTTCTACAAGAGTGAAGACGGCGGCAGCACCTTCATACCTCTGCCTTCGCGCCTCACATACGACGTCGGTGTGCATAGTGACTTCCATGATCTCTGGATCGATCCGAACAACCCTGAACACTTCTACCTGGTTGGCGATGCAGGCTTGCACGAGTCGTGGGACATGGGACTCAACCACATCAAGATCAACAACATCCCGATCGGACAGTTCTACGCAATCGGCGTAGACATGCGCGATCCGTACTACATCTACGGCGGTATGCAGGACAACCACTCCTGGATGGGGCCGAATGCGACTCGTCACTGGATCGGGATCATAAACGACGACTGGCGCCAGATAGGATTCGGCGACGGCATGTACCAGCAGGCAGACCCCACGAGCCACCGCTATGTCTACGTGCTCGCGCAGAACGGGAACTTGATACGCCTGGATGCCGAGACCGGTGATATGCGAGGTATTCGACCGATACCGCCGGAGGGCGAGGAGCGGTATCGATTCGATTGGGTGACCCCGAGCCTCGTATCCAAACACGATCCGAGCGTATTGTATCTCGGAGGCAACCGCCTCTTCATCTCACGTGACAGGGGCGAGTCCTGGGAGCGGACGGAAGACCTGACGAGGCAGATCAACCGCGACTCGCTGCCACTGATGGGTATCCGTGGCGACCAGGTTACCCTCTCACGAAACGACGGTACTAGCACGTTCGGCGAGATCACCACGATCGCGGAATCGCCGCTGGACAAGAACATTCTCTGGGTGGGAACGGACGACGGCAATGTCCAGGTGACGCATGACGGCGGAATGTCGTGGACAGAAGTATCGAGCAATGTCCCGGACCTGCGATCAGGCACCTACGTGAGCCGAGTGGCGGCGTCAGCCACCGAACCCGGCGCGGCATATGCAACGTTCGACGCCCACCGCGACGGCGATTTTTCACCGTACGTGTATCGCACCACCGATTTCGGGACGACATGGAGTCCGCTCATGGACGACCTCCCGACCGGTTCAGTAAATGTCATCGTGGAGCATCACGCGAACCCGGGCCTACTCTTCCTCGGCACGGAGCACGGTCTTTTTGCTTCGTCGGACGGGGGCGCGCACTGGGCCAAATTCGAGTCCAACTTGCCGACGACTTTGTACGACGACCTGGTAATTCACCCGCGTGACAACGATCTGATCGTTGGTACGCATGGTCGAAGCATCTGGATTCTCGACGACCTGACGCCGTTGGTCGAATGGACGCGAGCAGCACGTTCCAGTGACGCATATCTGTTCTCGACATCGCCAGCGACGATCTTCCAGTACTGGAAAGACACTTCGTATCGCGGGCAAGCCGCATTCGCGGGAGAAAATCCACCGTTTGGTGCCCTGTTGAGCTACTACTTGCCGAGGTCAGTGCGAAGCGCAGCAATCAAGATCGTGAACTCTGGAGGCGAGACGGTCCGGGACTTCGCGGTACCGACCGATGAGGGAATCTATCGGGTGACTTGGGATCTGCGCTATGCACCTATCGGCGAAAGCAGAGGATCGCGGATGGCTGCCGCGCTGCCACAGCCCATAGGCGAGAGGGGGCCGTTTGTATCGCCGGGGCAATACACAGTCGAGCTGCAGGTCGACGGCCAGACGTCTTCCAGGCCGCTGATAGTTCGTGGCGACCCCGAAATGCCCGTCACGGCTGAGCAGTGGCGCGAGCGAGAAACCTTCTTGGTCAATCTGCAGAGCATCCGAAGGCAGATTTCCGAAGCCCTCAGTACAATCTCTGGACTGATTGGAAATGCCGCCGATGCAGACGAACTCCAAGCTCTGCGTCAGCGCGTTCAGGGACTCAGAAGGACCGCAGACGGGCTGGCATCCCAGTTCAACGGAAGTGGAGTGCGCCAAGGGACACTGTACGGGCCAACAGAGACACAGCGAGAGCAGATGCGCAGGCTCGAGCGTGGTGTGGCGGCGATGATCGAGGAGGTGGAGAGGGCGGTAGGGCGGTTCTATGAAAGTGATTGTCAAGAGCGGACTCCGTCCTAG
>CAZFHS010000060.1:0-34206 GCA_964518955.1 uncultured Gemmatimonadaceae bacterium
CCTACACCTCCCCCCGAAACGCCCGCTGAGAGAGGGAGTTGAAGAGGTCGTCGGCGAGCGGCACCGCTTTGTCGAGCTGCTTGACGCGTGCATACATCTGCGCAAAACGTTGCTGATCGTCCAATGGCGGCACGGGCACCGTTAGCGGCCGCAGAGTCTCCAGATTGATGTTGGCGCGCGCGGTCTCGGGTGCCTTCGCTCGGAAGATCGGCTTCCAAAAGCGAAGGATGTACTCGATGAACTCAGGCAGCACTCTTGAGCCCGCCTCGATCCCAACTACGCTATCCGGTGCGTACGCGTGAAGACCCAGAATCGCAGTCTCGCCAATGGTTGCACCGACGATAGCAGTCACCACCGCCCCTCGATCAAACGCACGACTCACAGCAATGCCATCGGAGTTGAGCGTCTGAGTCCAACTGGTCAAATACCCGTCTGCCTGGGCAATGTCGCCAGTCTGGATAAACGGGTACTCTCCACCGTAGAATCTGGGATCGTTCCGTGGGCGCGGAGTGAACTTGCCTCTATTCACGTGCGCGACATTCCCAAGTGGTTCGGTGTCCCACCCCTTTTCATTCCGCACCGGATCCCCAAACATCTCCAAAAACGCCGACCTCAAAAACTCATCCAACAACCCGATCGCCTCCCGCCGCTTCCGCCGCAAAACATCCGCCTTGTCCAGGATAGCCGCAATGCGGCGCTGCTCGGCGAGGGGGGGGAGGGGAACGCGTGTCCGATACAAATCGTCTCGGCTAAGTCCGGGAATTGACGTGGTGATAGTCCAACGGTCTAGCTGCGCCTGCGATAGCGCCCAAAATAGGTAACGAAGGTCAACTTCGTCCGGCTTTGTGATCTCCAAGTAGAAGGTAGTGTCGATGGGCCATCCTCCGTTGGGAGCATAGGTTACGGAACCGACCGAGCCCTTTCGACCAATGATCAACGTTGGGTTGCTGACGAGGGTGACATCGTGCATGCCGACTACGCCACTGGAGCCGAACACCGCAACCTGGCCGGATTCTTCGCGATCGGACTGTTTCAAAGCTTTGCCATAGTGAGCGGTAGCAAAGTCTTGCAAAGCAACCCGGCTTGTCACTTCAACAACTCTTCGAGAGCATCAAGGTCACGCGTGAATTCCCTCTCCAACTGTCTCAGCTTGTCAATGATCACCTCCGGCGCCTCATACTCCACCTCCTCGTATACCACCTCCTTGTACCGGTTGATCGACAAGTCGTAGTTGTTCTCCACTATCTCCTCGACCGGCACGAAAAACGCCTTGGCCGTACGGTCTGTGTCCTTCTCGGCATCTCGCGCCTTCCACTTCGTGATGACGTCCGGTATGTCGTTGTCTGCGATCTTGTCGCGCTTGTCGTCGAGCGAGTAGCCGTCGGCCTGAATGTCGTAGTACCACACGTGCTCGGTCTTGCCGCCCTTCACAAACACGAGCACCGCCGTGCTCACGCCCGCATACGGCTTGAACACGCCCGACGGCATCTTGACGACTCCCTGAAGCTCGCACTCCTCGATCAGCACCCGCCGTAGTTCCCGATGCGCTCGGCTGGAGCCGAACAACACTCCATCGGGCACGATCACACCCGCACGCCCACCGATCCGGAGCAGGTTTACCATACGGTTCACGAACAACAGCTCCGTCTTCGTGGTCTTGAGCTTCAGCTCCTCGTTGATGTCGCCCTTGTCGATGCTGCCCTTGAACGGCGGGTTGGCGAGCACCACGTCGAACCGGTCCTTCTCTGTGTAACGCTTGGAGAGCGTGTCCATGTAACCCAGGTTCGGCTTATCGATGCCGTGGAGCAGCAGGTTCATCAAACCGATCCGCACCATCGTGGTATCGAAGTCGTAGCCGTGGAAGGTGCGTTCCTTGAGCACTTCCCACTGCTTTGGCTCCGTAAGCCTGTCACCCTGACCGCGCTCAATGCCGTCCTCGCCCACGAACCGCTGCTCGGGACTCGTGTGCTGCGTCAGCACGTGCAGGTACGCGCCGAGCAGGAACCCGCCCGTGCCGCATGCAGGGTCGCACACCTCCTCGCCAAGCTTCGGGTCCACCAGCGACACGATCATCTGGATGATGTGCCGCGGCGTGCGGAACTGACCGTTCTTGCCAGCCTGCGCGATTTCGGACAGCAGGTACTCGTACAAGTCTCCCTGCACGTCCTGGAACGTCTGCCCCGATTCCCTCTGCTCACGCTCCAATTCGGCGTAGATGTCGTCGATCACACCCACCGCCTCCACCAACAGCGACGCCTTGGGAATGATGAACACGGCGTCCTGCATGTAACGCGTGAACACCTGGCCACCGTCCTCCAGCGTCTTGATGAACGGGAACACCCTGTCGCGCAGGTGCTCCAGCATCTCTTCAGCCGGTAGATGGCGGAACCGACTCCAGCGGAGTTCGTCCCTGGGCCGCTCCTCGCTTCCCCTGTCGGTGTATGTGCCGGCAAATAGCGAAGTGAACTCCTGCTCCAGAAACTCAGCATCGCCGCGGCGCTTCTCGTCCAGCGCGTCCAACCGCCGCATGAACATCAGGTAGCTGATCTGTTCGATCGCGGCCAGCGGATTCGCGATGCCGCCTGACCAGAACTTGTCCCACAGCAAATCGACCTTGGACCTGAGTGCTGGTGTCAACATCAAATTCTCCTCATGCGTCGAGACGCACCCATTTGGCTCCCCTTCCTCGTCCGCGCACCGCGATCTTCCCCTCGTCGCGCATCCGCCTGAGCACGAGACGGAGCCAGTCGCGGCTCACTCCGGGACACTGCCGTTCGATGTCCGAGATTGAGAATGCGCCGATCTGCCGCGCCACAGTACGCTCGATCATCTCCGTCTTGGCTCCGCGCGCTGTTTGGATCTTACCCACCCGTTCCTCGAACTCCCGGTATGCACGAAGCAAAACACCCCAGAAGTACGTGACCCAGGGAAGCACATCATGCTCGCCCTCGTGCCATCCGAAAGAACTCGCCTCCAAGGTCTCGTAGTAGCTCTCCTTCGACTCCTCGATGATCCGCTCCAAGCTGATGTAACGCCCCACCTCATAACCCGCGTGATAAAGCAGCAACAACGTGAGGAGCCGCGCCGTGCGACCGTTGCCGTCTTTGAACGGATGGATGCAAAGGAAATCCAGCACGGCGAGCGGTACGAGGAGCAGGGTGTCTTTGCCGCGATCGTCCGCTATTGCGTATTCGAAAACCAGAGCATCCATCGCAGCCGGAGTCGCTACCGGTGACACAGGGACGAATCTCACGCGGCGCAACGAACCGTCGGCGTTCCGCTCCACGATCTCGTTTTGCGTCGCCTTCCAACGGCCACCTTCGCTCGGCACGTGGCGGAAGAGCATCTGATAGAGCTGCAGGACCACATTGACGGAAAACGTGATGCCGTCCGCCGACTCGTGAATCAGAGCGAGGACGTCGCGATAACCGGCGACCTCCTGCTCCGATCGGTCCTTGGGCATCGTCCCCTGCGCAACTAGCGCTTTCAGGCGATCTCGCGGGACAACGATTCCTTCCAGGCGATTGGACGATTCACTCGATTCGATGATCGCGAGTTCCTTGAGCGAATTCAAAACCTCTGGAGTCTGGCGACGGAAGAGTTCCTGCTTGCCACGGTACTCACCCACCGCCTTCATCGCAGCGGCCTGGTCAGTAGACAGCCTGATGCTCTCTAAGTATTTGTCGGATAATGACTTCACCAGTGAGAGCCGCCGTTTCGAAATGGGGTAGCGTTTTGAGTTAATAGGGTAGTGACAATATAGTTAATACCCTGTTTATCGCAAACACTACCTAGTTTTCGGAAAGCAGCTGACCCACGAGCCCCAGGATGTCGTCGATGTCGGAATCCGCAAACACACCCCGAACTCCCCGCGGGTGTATCTGCGTGAACGGAAGTTCCACGAGATGGCGTTTCTCGAGGCGCCCGGTCTCCAGTATGAAGGTCCTGAGCGTCTGTAGGAAGCGTATCTGGAGTGCTCCGTAGTCGTTGTGCTCGGCAATGAACTGGTCGAACGCACGAGTGACCTCGGTGCCCCAACTTTCGAGTTGCTCGAGCCCCAGGATATGCCGCAAAAATTGAAGGAAGTTGGCGCGCTTGTTGTCGTAGGTGCGCCGTAGTAACGCCTCGGTGATGTAGGGATCCTGACGAGAGAGCAACGCGGCAAGATCTTCGAGTTCAGCATCCCCAACCGCCTCACCGCGCTGGATCTTTTGAAGCACAGGGTTCTCGGCCACCAGCGCCCGCACGTAAGCCTCGACCTTCTCCCGGTACGCGGATCGAGACATCCGCTCATTCTGAGGTCCGAACTCGACAGTCTCTTTGACTGCGACGAGATCCTGAAGGTCGAGTTTCATTATCGGGTCTCTTTGCCGCTGCCTGTATTTCATGAGTGGAGCAAGTCGCAGCACCAGGCCTCGCATTCCCTCTTCGTTTACTCTTGCCCACCACGCATCGCTCAGAACCTCCCGTATCAGCGTCTCTTCCTTTGCCACCACATTCACACTGAGCGGGAGTTCGCTCACCTGCGTTAAAATCGAGTCCTTCAGCGTCTCGAACATTTCCTTCCGCTCGGCGAGCATCGCGGTGCCGAGTTCGGTAACGTCGATCTCGAACCGCATTGCCTTGAAGTCGACTCCCGATCGTGCGCGGAGCACTGGCGCTATAGGTGATCGCAGGAACGCAAGGTCAGCGGCTGAGAGCTGGAGCCAAAGGCTCTCGTCAGTCACACGCGCCAGATCACCCGCCGCTTCGTTCACGATCACGTTGTTGGATGGCAAGGCGGCGATGTCTGCACGCAAGTCGGCCTTGACTTGCTCGACCACATTTTCTGCGCGCACCTCGAGGGCAACCTCGAGTTTGTTCAGCCGCGCATGAAACAGACGCACCGGCATCGGTATCTGAACGCCCGGATCCCGCGCTTCCACCTTCATGTTGTGGCCTTCGAAGTTCGCCCAGCAATCGATGATCAGGAACTTGTCCTTCTCGCGGCACCACGGTTTGCGCTGGTCCTTTTCCTCGTGCAACACCCGCGTCCCGCGCCCGATCATTTGCCAGAACTTCACGTACGAGTAGACCGGCTTCGCGAATACAAGGTTCACGACCTCGCGCACGTCTACACCGGTGTCGAGCATGTCTACAGAGATTGCGACGCGGGGCATGTCCTCGTTCTTGAACTGATCGAGCAATCCGCCCTTCCCATATACAAAGCGGTCGTCGGACACGAGCACGCGAGCCAGCCTACCGCGATACTCGGGGTACATCTGATTGAAGAGGTCCTGCAACCGCCGCG
The DNA here is from genome assembly GCA_964518955.1 of uncultured Gemmatimonadaceae bacterium. Lineage (GTDB taxonomy): Bacteria > Gemmatimonadota > Gemmatimonadetes > Gemmatimonadales > GWC2-71-9 > JBDGYW01. The sequence goes on from CAZFHS010000060.1 coordinate 5,291, forward strand.
CATGTGCTTTGGACACGGCGAAGATTATCGACTTGCCCGGCAGCACACCGTCGGCGTCCTTGATACACTCCTCCATGAACTCACGCACGATGAGAGCGTTGGTGCCCGAGTTCGTGACCTTGAACTCGAGGTCGGTCCCCTCGAAATCGATGTCTTCTGGATCTTTTCCCTCACCAATCAGCTGGAGCTGTTCATCCGCGGAGAGAGTCTTGCCGTCGATGCCGGCAACTTGGAACTTCGATCTGACGTTCAGTACCTCGAAGTTGCACAGATATGGCGGGTCGTGTATGACCGCCTCGTCGTACGTGTAGAGGAATGACGGTTCTCCTGCATCGCAGCCGAACATCTTGAACGTATCGTGACTCACCTGCTCACGCGGGGTTGCTGTGAGACCAAGCTTGATACCGTAGAAGTAGTCGACGACCTGCTGGTAGACGTTGTAGATGCTACGGTGACTCTCGTCGGCAACGATCAGGTCGAAGAAAAACGGCGAGATCCAGTTCTCCGCCGAGGTGCCCGCCTGTATTAGGTTCAGCATCGTCGGATACGTCGTTACGTAGATGCGGCGGTCGCGGGCGAAGCCTGCATCTCCCTGATTGGGCCAACGCGGCTCCGATGGTAGGTACACCTTGAAGCTCTCGTTCAAAGCCTGCTCGCGGAGTGCAACACGATCCACCAGAAACAATACGCGCTTCACCCACCGTGCCCTCATCAGCACATCCGTGAGTGCCACCGCCGTGCGGGTCTTGCCCGTGCCCGTAGCCATCACCAGCAGAAACTTCTGCCTGCCATTCTCGATTTGTTCGAGGATCGTGCGGATGCCTGCAATCTGGTAGTCGCGCCCGGCGATGTCGGTGTTGATCATCTCGAGCGACATCGGTCGACGTGAGAGACGGCGCTCCAGTTGCCACTCCAGATCATCCGGCGTCGGAAACCCGTGCACCGTCACAGGTGGGTACAGCTCGGTATCCCAAAAGTAGATCTTGTGTCCATTCGTATACGACACGAACGGGATCGGCCCACCGTTCAAATTCTGAAGATTCTGGGCGTACTGAAGAGCCTGCTCCTGGCCTAGCTGCGCGTCTTTCGACGTCTTCTTTGCCTCGACAACTCCCAGCGGTTTGCCACGGTGCATCAAAGCGTAGTCGGCGAACTGGTGACCCGCATACCTCAGTTTGGCTTCACGAACGCGCTTAGGCTTCCCCTTCGTGAGATCGATGTCCAACTCTTCCGTCACCTGCGACGGGTCGTTCAGGTCCCAGCCGGCAAGCTCGAGTTTCTTGTCGATGATCTCTTGGCGAGTCTCAGCTTCGGAGTAGAGGGATGCCATCTGCAGCGCTATGTCGTTCTTCCCGGTCTCGATTGCGCCAGAAGATGCTACCTAACTGCCGCCTCCGCTAGGGTGTTATGGGAATAGGGCCTCTACGAACCTTCTCCCGCAGCGAGCAGCGAGGCGATCTTCTCTTCAGAATAGCTCAACAACCTACCCATCCGTGTCGCAACCTCGAGACGTGCAGCAGCGTCGTACGAATCAGAGTCAATGAGTCGTTGCTTGTAAGCCTTGAGTTCCATGTACTCCTGGTGCGTAGCCTCATGGCAGACATACAGGAGGTGTTTCCCTTCGGTCAGGCTCGTTGGGAAAAGATCTGTTACCAGAAAGTGTGTCTCTCTGTATACCTCCACTCCGTTTTCGGCCGCAAACCGTTCCGCTTCCACGATGAGCTCATCTATCTCTTCCGGAGGGAGCGGTGCGCCGAGAGCCAGCTTCTTCACTCCCGAGCTAACGACTCCCACATGTGCGCGAATTATGCCGAGGTTGAACGACCACTGGTCGATTGGCCGTTCGGACTCAGTATGTGGCTGCTCGCCCCCTCCGCAACCGATCACGAAACCGAGTGCGAGTGCTGCCAATAGCTTCCGCTTCGCATTGCTCATCTGTGCTCGTCTCCATCCAAATCTGAAATCCTCTACTCGTGCTATTCCGTTTCTAGTCAACGCTCGAACACGACTTTGCCGTCCACGATCGTCATCTCGACTCCCATGCTCAACAAATCGTCGGGGCTCTCAATGATATTCCTGTCGATGACGGTTATGTCGGCCAACTTCCCGGGAGTGATGGTGCCGCGAACTGAATCTTCTTTCATACACGCGTAGGCACCGTAGTGTGTGAACGCCCGCATTGCTTCTTCGACGGAGATCTTGTGGTGCGGCAGCCAGCCACCCTCCGGCTCACCGTCGTTGTTCGTCCGGTTAACGGCCGCGTTTTCGAAGACGGCAGTTATCGTAGTCCCGTCGATGACGATAGCTTGGGCCCACGGTTGATCGTCATCGACGGTGAAGACATCACCATCTACTAGCACGATCTCTGCGTGTTGTCCGCCGCAGGAGAGGATCGGAATGATCAGAATCAGCACCAGGAACGCAAATCTGTTCGTACTCATGGCTCGCCGTCATTTAAGCAACTCGTCTCGCGTGAATCCATGGTAGCCGCAAGTCATATGTCCATCGGGAAACAGCTCGAGGACCGCATAGCCGATTGGGGTGCCGTGTTGGCTACCATCATCTTCCGGTCCTGGCTCCCACCAGTGTCCTGACAGCGCGCCGTTGCAGTAAAAGCCCAGGTTGTGAAAGGCCATCGACTCCAGTGTGTGGGTATGCCCGGAGATGAAGTTCACTCGGCGAGGAATGTCGTGTAGCGGACTGACTATCTCTTTCTGCCAATCGGCCATGCCGGTCCAGAGTGCACCGTAATTCAGGACCGGCTGGTGGCTCATGATCAACACTGGCTGTTCGTCGGGCAGACCCGAGATCTCAGTGTCCAACCACTGCTTCTGTTCCGCGTCGAGGAATCCCTCGTTGTTACCGTCGAGCGCGAGGATCTTCCACGGCCCCTTTTCAACAGCATAGTAGCGTCCTGGAATCCCCAGTCGGCTGACTGCGTAATCCTTGCCGCGCATTGGATCATCTTCTGACGGTGCGGCCCACCAGCTATCGTGATTGCCCAGGCACGAGAGAATCTCCAATCCGTCGAGCCCGCTTATTACCACCGAATCCCAGAGGTCCCACTGCAGCAACATCCGCTCGCGGGTGATGTAGTCGTAATCGGCGGCGTAGACGGAGTCTCCCGTGTTGAGCACGAAGTCAATACGTCCCATGTCTCGCCTGGTTCGCTCCAGCAGTGCCTTGCACCGTTGAGGCGCCTGTTCTTCAGGCCTGATGTGAACGTCGGTGACGTGCAGTACACGCAGCGGGTCTGCAGCCGGCGTTTTAACACGGTTCGGAGAATGAGGACTGCTCCACCTTGCCGTTGGCAGAGCTACTCCAGCCAGCCAGGAGTATTTCACGAAATCGCGTCGGCGCATTCTTACGCTCCAATTCTCTGTTCGACGCCAGGCTCGAGGGCAACTGCTTTCCAAGACCTCGAACTTCGCGGCGGGCGACGGAGGGACAAGCGGCCGTCTGGAAACAAACATGTGAGTACACCCAAATCCAAGGGCCGCCGGCGTTGACAGTGCTGATGCGGAACCTTTGTTTTTCGCACATGACAGGCCCGTTCCTCACGGAGAAAATCCGCCCATGAAACTCTCCCGTGCAATTGAGTTTGCTGTTGCCATCACCTCGTCTGTAGGAATTGCTTGCGGAGAGATCCGACCTATCGAAACCCCGACGGAAATACCCATTCAGGAAGGAACAGACCTAGCGGAGAGTTTCACCCTTAGGATGTGCGTGCGGATGAGTGCCACACCTCAGGAACTACCAGCTTTGGCGACGAACAAGAACTGGGAAGGCGGCGAGATCCTGGACTACACCACGAACAACTCCTACGGCATCGGAAGGGAATCTGGAGCTGAGGCTGGGTTCGCTATCAGCGTGTTACCCGACGGTGCATGGACCTGGAACGCGGGTGATGGAAACTCCCGGATCGATCATCGACCCGAGGCCCGCGATCAGGGAATCGCCGATGGACAGTGGCACGAGGTAGGGTTTGCGATCGATCGCTCGAGAGGTGTAGCACATTTGTATCATGACGGTCGCCGAGTTGCCCTTCACGATCTGCATGGTGTGGGTAGTCTGCGCTCAAACAGGGCAACCGTCCAGATTGGGTCCGAGTCTGCCGAGTTCGAGGTGGGAGCCGTACGGTTAGAGTCAGGCGTTCTGTCGCGCGATGAGGTGGAGCAGGATTTCATTGAGATCTTTGGTGAAGAACGGCGCCCCGGGCAGCTTCCGACGTGGGATGGGCAGCCTCTTCGAGTCTTGGCTTGGAACATCTGGCACGGCGGGCGTCGGAAGGGTCGAGACGAAGGCGTACAGCGTGTCGTAGAGGTTATTGAGGAGTCAGGTGTCGATATCGTGCTGATGCAGGAAACCTACGGCAGTGGGCCTCGCATATCCGGTCGGATCGGTTTTGACTACTTCCTGCGTTCCTCCAATCTCTCTGTGATGAGTCGCTACCCGATCGTCGACGTCCATCGACTCTCGAATGGATTCCGGTTTGGTGGTGTGACGGTAGAACTTCGTCCCGGTGTGCAGGTGCAAGCGTATTCGATCTGGCTCAATTACTTGCCAAGCATTGAGCAGCAACTCGAGGCCGGCGCCACCGGAGCGGAGTTGGCGGCCGCGGACGCGGAGACGCGAGGTAGCGAGATGATCGGGGTCCTCGAGGAGCTGTTGCCCCATCTCGAGGTCACTCCAGGCATTCCGGTCATCATGGGAGGTGACTTCAATAGCGGCTCTCACCTTGACTGGACGGCGGCAGCGGCATCGCTTCCGAACCATGTGGGGCGTGTCGTCGCATGGCCGGCCGGTATTGCGATGCAGGAGGCGGGTTTCGTTGACGTATTCCGTTCGGCACATCCCGATCCAGTTCAGGATCCGGGCCTCACATGGTCTCCCGAGTTCGTCGACAGTCATCAAGACCGTATCGACTACGTCTACGTACTCGGCGACCGGTGGCATGTCGAAGACGGGATGGTTTTGACCGAGCATCCCGACGGTTGGCCGAGCGATCATGCGGCCGTGTTGGCGATACTGAGGCTCGAAATGGCTGGAGGAGTGGCGCACTAACCGCTTTGGAATTGCCGCTGAGAAACGCGGACGTACGTGGATCCACGCCCTTCCCCTTACGGATGAAGGTTACCCCACCCAACCCAACAAACACTCGGCGCAATTCCGCGTCCAATGCTCATTCTAGTTGACCAACTCTTTCTCGATGGCCGCTTCCGTATAGCTCAATAACCGCCCAAACCTGCGCGCAATCTCCTCCTCCACATGCGAGCGCGGAGCAGCAAATCATCACGGTGCCGAATAACACCTTCTGGGTCTTCATCTCGATTTCCTCACAGGCTGAGCAGGACTCTAGCGCCGCCGCGGGATAGTTACGGCGTGCAACACGGCACCGTCCAATCCCGATACTACTACCTCCATCGCATCTGCCGTCGCGTTCACCTTCGCGATCTGTTCCTTGCCAATTACGAGCAGGTGGTAGTCATGGTCGACCTCGGGGCCCGGCGGCGTGTGCGAAAACCGGTGCCGATGCCCGGCGATTACCAGGTCCACGCCGGCGCCGTTTGCAGTTTCCACCCAGGCATCGGGCCCGTCGGCTAACCAACCCCACCGGGGGTTGTGCATCAGGATCACTCTGAAAGGTGCTTCTGCAACGCGGTCGTTCGTAGCGACATGATCGCGAAACCACTCGAGTTCTGCGGCACGGTATGGCTCAGTCCGGTTCAGTTCCGCGTACACGTTCGTGTCGTCCGGTTTGTCTTCACCTGTATCGACCACGATCAAATGCACCGGTCCCGCATCTCGCGCGTAGTAGAACCGACCCTCGGGAGTCGGAACGTAGTCGCGAAGGTGCCTGGCAAACGGGCCACGCATCTCGTGGTTGCCACGCGCGAGGATCAGAGATTTGGTGTGGGCCAGACCTGCTATGGTAGGACGCAGCCATGTGCGGAACACGTGCTCTTCCGTATCCAGCCAATGGAATGCGTCGCCGGCGTGTACGAGAAAGTCGGTTGACTCCCAATCGATGAGTGAGTTTAGGCTGTCGATGAGCCGTGCGTCTTCATGCGTGTCAGTGATGACGCTGAACGAAACCGACGGATTGTTCCGATCGAATGTCGTGAACTCATACGGCCCACCGCGAACGTCCAGGCCCTTTTCAGGCCAGTACGCGTTGAGCTTGACGACGCGCGTCGCGATCACTTCGTAGGTGTAGGTAGTGCCCGGCGCCAGGCCTTCTAGATGCACTACATGGCGGGTCCCAACTGGTATGAGACCGTCCACCTGCGGTTCCACAGCCTCCGCCAACTCTCCACCAGGACCGTACAGGACCTTTGCATGACTGGGCGTGTCGGTGAACCAGACGATCGTTGCCGTTGTCTCACCGGTCGCCACCAGGTAAGGCCCATCCGTTATTACCGGTCGCGTGTCGTGTACCGTGTACGGCTCCGACTGGGCGCGAATCGGTAAGGCTACAGCAGCAACGAGGACTGCGAGGGTCAACGTTCTCAATATCATGATCAAAACCTTGCTGTTGGAATCGGGCATATCCCGACACAATGAGCTTGTCTACCTGCCCGTTTCAGTCGTCACATAATCCAGATCGAACTTCGCCACTATTAGATAGTGGTCAGAGGGAAATCCGGCAGGCCACGTTGAAATCACGCGCGTAAACGTGTTTGTGAGGCCTTTGCCCTTGTAATAGACCTGGTCGATCCTTCTCCCATTTCGATGCGTGGGTTCCGGATGAGCATCAACATCCGGATAGAGGCTCCGGAACGCATCAGAGAAGCCGGCATCGAGCAAGGCGACAGACGCAGGGCTATCCCCTCCGTCAGTGTGTGGAACCGCGTTGAAATCGCCGGCGAAAAGAATCGGAATGTTTTCCGATTCCCCAAATCTGGATTGGTGAAACTCGAACACCGCAGGGAACTGCTGCATACCATACCAGTTCGACATCACGTAAATGTCCTGCGTCTCGCTGATAGCGACCTTGGCTCCGACGTTCATGAAGGGCGATTCGCCCTGCACGTATATCTCCTTGATGGGATAGCGGCTGAGCACCGAGATGTTCGAGCCTTGGTTCAAGTAATCCCAATCGACGGTTGTGGCGAAGTAATACCCCAGCTCAGCGGCAATGAAATCGCCCGATGAGTAAGTCTCCTGCATCATCACGACGTCGGTGCCTTCCCACCGCAGCATGTCCGCGATCACCTCACGCGAGTCCGCACCGTGTTCGCCCACGTTGAGGTGTTTTCCGCCGTGCCAGATGTTCCAGCACCCTGACGTTATCGACGTGAGTTCTTCCTGCAGGACGCGTACGGTGGGGAGAAAGTGCTCTGCGTAGGACGCTAAGACATCATCCGCCGACAGGACACGATCCCAAACTTCCAGGTTGTCCATGTCGAATTCAGGCGTGCGCAGCCTTTCATGCTCGGCGAACGATGTCGCGGCATCTCCGTCCACAGTCACTCGACCATTCACTAGAGAGTAGATCTGCATCAGTGGTGCGACCATTTGGAAGTTCAACACCTGGTGCACCGTGTAGGGATTGGCCATCAACTCTCTTTCCAATCCTGAGATCGGTTCCCAATCGACCGAGTCCATGGTCGCACGAAACTCAACGCTATCGACTCCGAGTTGTTGAGATCTTTCGGAAATCTTCTGCTCGAAGAGTCGTTCCGGATCGACGACGAGGTGCACTAGTTCACCTGATTGAAGTTCACTCAGACCGAATGCATTGAAGGTATCGACAAGCTGTTGCAGGTTCTCCGCGCCTTCCTCGATGAGCGGGAGCAATTCGGGGTGCCGCTCTGACGCCGGATCATCCCAACCCACGGTCATCGGATGCGCGTTGTGAAAATCAAACCCGTCCGAGTCGCGCACGTTGTATGTGACCTTATTATCTCCATCGTAGAACAGACGGATTGTCGATTGTGCGCTGCTGTACGTCATGGTCAACTGATGCCACCTGCCGTCATTGAGCGGCATGTGAACTCCATTGTCGCGCTCGTATGCAATCCGGCGCTCTCCGGAGCCCATGTTCCAAGCCCAGGTGCCCCCGGAGAGGTAGAACACCCACCCAGCTTGCTTCTGGGAGGCTAGGCTGTTGTCGGGGAAGTTCTTTTGCGAAAGGAGCACGAACCGCTCTCCCTCACCTGCAGTGGTGCGCACCCAGAATTGAACTGAAAAATCACGGTTAGTACCAAATGGGAGGTTGTCGGCGGCGACTGAGAGAGAGACGGCTCCGAAGTCTTCTCCCACACTCAGTGCTTGTCCTGAAAGGCCTTTCACAAATCGCTGTGTGCCGTTCACCGCTATCAAAGCCGAATTTCCCACTGTATTGCGGGTATTCCCGTCAAAGGTGAACGTCGCCACCGGACCAGGCCCAGCCTGAGCACTCAGCGGGGAAGGCGTTCCCAGCAGGACTTGCAGACAACCTGAGGCGAGAGAAAGACCAACCAGTATCGTTCGGACCATAACTGCGGACCCTTCTTCGAAAGTTCGCGGGTGAGAACGAAACCTATCAACAACGCGCTGCACCTTGCACCAGCTACCTCACTTCAGGCACTAGCTCCTCCCCATGCTCAGGGCAGAAGTTGTATCCCGTCAGTGCGGGGTATGCGTGGCCATGTCCGCATGTCAAAACAGTTGAAAATCGCTTGCAGGTGGGATGACCGACAGCCGCACCGTCCTCGAGAGGTGCAGCCTCGGATCCCGCGAAAACTGCGCACACGAGCTGCGGGAGGCTGTCATTGTAAGCGATGGCGGCGTGGCCCGTCGATGGAGTGATCGAATGTACTCTGACGGTATGTGTCGGGTCGAATTCAACAAAATCACTCAGTCGTGATGTGTTATCTACGTACTTGCCATTGCTCAAGAAATAGGCTTCTTGAGCCATCACGTAGCCCCGAAGGTCCTGCTTGAGTGCGACCTCGGCCGCTCGGTATACTGCCTGATCGAGGGCCGCTTGCTGACCGCATGCCACCCACACTGCGCCGAAGATTGGAATGAACGAGAGATGATGAACTCGCATCGATACACTCCTTGAGTGGGTGCGCGAAGATACAACAAGCGCGCACCATCTCCAATTGCGGCCCGACACACTGAAGCGTATTATGCGGGCCGCATGTCCCTAGAAACACAATTCATACGCAAAGCCGGAGCTACGCCGAGCGGCACGGACACCTTGCCCTCGGACATCACCGATGTCGTTCTCAAGCGGATAGTCATCCTGTGCCTGATTTCCGCGGGAATGGCGATTTTTGGGGTCGTCATGACTCTTGGGCAGTTGTTGAGTATGACGGTTGTCCTCAAAGGCGGTTACAGCGCTGTCGACTTTGCTACTGATGCAATGATGATTGTTGTTGCGTTGGGCATTGCTTGGATCGTTCACCGCCGCAAGATGTCTCCCCGGAAGCTCGTGGCCCTGGGTTTGAGTTTCGGAGTGTATTCTGCATTCAATACCAGCGTCACCGAGTGCCTCATGCTGGTAACCGACCAGTTCACTCCGCTAGCCTATTTTTCGTTCAACCAGGCCTGGGTGGTGTTTTTTCCCGCTCTCGTGCCCATCCGATCGTGGTCCACCTACACCATGATCTTTCTGGCCGCAGCCATGGGCCCGCTCAGCCGAGTACTGATCCAGAGCCTCGGCTACGTTGAGCTACCGGCGGACTCCTTGACCATTTTAACACTCGTAATGATGTTTTCCGCGATCATGGGATTGGTCGTTTCCCACGTGGTCTACAGGATGGGCAAATCAGTCACGGCTGCGCGGGAAATGGGCAGCTACACACTTGAAGAGAGCTTGGGTGGTGGGGGCATGGGGGAAGTTTGGACCGCGAACCATCGCATGCTGGCCAGGCCCGCAGCGGTCAAGCTCATCAAGACCGAAACTCTGCGAGGCATGTCGCCGGCCGACATCGAGAAGTTGAACCACCGCTTCGAACACGAGGTTCAGGCCACGGCTGCCCTGAGTTCTCCGCACACCGTAGACATCTACGACTACGGCCTCGCCCAGAACGGGTCGTTCTACTATGTGATGGAACGACTCAATGGGATCGACATGGAAACGTTGGTCGAGAGGTTCGGGCCTGTCGAACCGGCCCGCGTGCTTTTCCTGTTGATCCAGGCGTGTCACTCACTCAGCGAAGCTCACAATCGGTCACTCATACACCGTGACGTCAAACCGGCGAATCTTTTCGTCTGCAGATACGGAGATGACTTCGACTTCGTGAAGGTGCTGGATTTCGGGTTGGTCAAGGAGGTCAGTGCGCAAAGCGCAAATGAGCACAACCTGACGCAGCCGGACCTTGTGATGGGTACTCCCGATTTCATGCCTCCTGAGATGGCACTCGGCGAGAAGCAGATCGACGGTAGGGCCGACCTGTATGCACTCGGATGTGTGGCCTATTGGCTGTTGTCCGGCACAAGGTTGTTTACGGCCGATTCACCGATGCAGGCATTGATAAAACACATCAACGACCCGCCGGTAGCTCCCTCCAAACGATCCGAATTGACAATTCCGCCAGAACTCGATGCGTTGGTGTTGCAGTGTTTGGAAAAGGACCCGAACAAGCGCCCTAATGGTGCAGAGGAGCTGTCGGCAGAGCTTCAAGAGATCCCGCTCGACCACCGGTGGAGCAGAGAAGACGCACGCCGGTGGTGGGAGACCCACCAACCGGCGTGAGATCTTCGTAAGGGTTGTTTCCCTACTTGATCTTCCCGATCACATAGCTCGCAATAGTGTTCTTCTGGATTTCCTTCGTACCCTCGTAAATCTCGACGATCTTCGAGTCGCGGTAGAAGCGCTCGACCTCAAACTCCGTCATGTAGCCGTATCCGCCCAGTAGTTGAATAGCTTCGTCACACACCTCGACTGCTACGCGTCCAGCCCAATACTTGGCCATGGCGGTCACCTTGGGGTCCATCTTGCCTTGGTCTACCTGCCAGGCTGCTTTGTAAACGAGCAGGCGTGCGGTTTCGATCTTTGTCACCATATCGGCCAGTTTGTGCTGCGTAGCCTGGAGCTTGGCGATCTTCTGGCCGAACTGCTCTCGGCCTTTCACGTACGCGAGCGCTCTGTCAAAAGCGCCCTGAGCATTTCCGAGGCCCTGGGCCGCAACCTCGATGCGACTTTCGTCAAAGAATTCGAGAATCTGGTAGAACCCTTTACCCTCTTTCCCCAAGAGGTTGGATACAGGAACGCGTACGTCCTTGAACGAGACCTCTCCCGTTGGAATCATGCGGAGACCCATCTTGTCGCCCACGCTCGCTATCTCGACGCCAGGCTTGTCAGCCTCGATCACGATCATCGATTGGCCCTTGTGGCGAGCCTCGGGATCGGTCTGGCACATGGTGACGTAGTACGTCGCGATGCCGGCGTTCGTGATGAACGTTTTCACACCGTTGATCACGTATTCGTCGCCGTCGCGCACGGCTGTGGTATTCATCGATGTGATGTCGCTGCCGTGATCGGGCTCCGTGATTGCTCCCCCCGAGATTCCCTTACCCTCGGCGACAGGAGTGAGGTACATCGCCTTTTGTTGGTCGGTTCCGTAGTTCAGGACGTTCTCGGTCGCGAAGTCTGCGATCATCATAGCCGCGCCGATGCCCGAGTCACGGCGGCAAAACTCCTCGACCACGAGCGCGTTCTCGAGGCAGCCATAAGCCGAGCCACCGTATTCCTCGGGGAAATGGAGTCCCACAAAACCTTCCTCACACGCCTTCTGCCAGATCTCCGTTGGAAACTCGTGCTTCGTCTCCAACTCGAGTGCGAGTTCCTTGTCGAATTCTCCCTTGGCAAACTCGAAAGCTGCCTTTTGTATGTCTTTCTGTGCCTTAGTCAGTTCAAAATGCATTTTTAACCCTTCGCCTCGGTGATCTGTTCTTCGAGCAACGGAACGATATCGAAGAGGTCGCCCACGATTCCAACGTCAGCAACCCCGAAAATGGGCGCCGCGGGATCCTTGTTGATCGCCGCGATGAACGGACCTCCCTTGACCCCGCCCATGTGTTGGAACGAACCGCTGATTCCCACCGCGATATAAATCTTGGGTTTGACGCTCAGGCCGGAAGTGCCGACCTGGCGGCTCTTTGAAAGCCACTTCTTGTCCACGACGGGACGCGAGCACGCCACCTCGGCACCGAGCGATTCGGCAAGCGAAGTGATCATCTCTAGGTTTTCCTCTTCTTCGATGCCGCGACCAACGGCCACCAAAATCTCTGCCTGCGTGATGTCGACCTCGCCTGCTTCTGGCGTGATGGTCTCGACGAACCTGCGACGGGGGGCTAGGTCGGCCGGCACTTGCTCTGTGTGTACGGCACCGCCGACGGCGGCGTCTTCCACGAAGGGGAAGGAACCAGGTCGAAGGGTCAGCACATAGCCGTTCTCGCTCGGGGCCGCCTTCACCCGTGCATGAACCTTTCCGCCGTACGTGGTGCGCACCGCCTGAATTCCGTCATCGGCTGATTCAATGGCGATGAGATCCGTCAGAAGGGGACGCTCCGAACGCACGGCCAAACCCGGCGCCAGATCCATCCCGTAGTTGGTATGCGGTACAAAAACCACGGTGGGGGCGATACGCTCCACGAACGGCGCCAACAGTGCCGCCGAAACCTCGCCGTCCAAAACCTCGAGTTGAGCGTCGTCGAAGACGTGGACAGCGTCAAACGCTTTGGTCAGGGTATCAGCATGGCCTGCTACGTCCTTTCCGAGCAGGGCTGCAAAGACCCTCTCGGCGCCTGCCGCCCGTGCGGCTTGCGCAAGCTCCCATGCGCTGTCGTCTATCTCGCCGCCTACTAGTTCCACCAAAACAAGATGCTCAGCCATGATCAAAGCCCTCCCTGCTCGCGCAGTTTCGCAACAAGCTGCTCGACCATTTCATCGTCGTCGCCCTCGAGCATCTCAGCTCCCTCGCCCTTCGGCGGAAGGAATAACTCCTCCACCGTCACTTTCGCCCCCGATGCGCCTACCGTCGCCGCGTTGACCGCCAGATCGCTTGCCCCCATGACCGGTATCTCCATGCCCGAGACTTTGCGGATGCCGCGAATCGAGACATAGCGTGGTTCGTTGAGGCCAGTTTGTACCGTCACCAGAGCGGGCATATCGAGTTCCACAAGGCGCTCGAGCCCACCTTCGACTTCGTGAGCCACGATCGCCATGCCCCCCTCGACCTTCAGGTCAGTTGCCAGCACTACCTGCGGAATTTCGAGCATCGCCGCCAACATCCCTCCTATCTGGCCGCTCGAGCGATCGCTCGATATTGCGCCGGTGAGCACGAGATCGAACGGGCGCGCCGCTATCGCCTTGTGGAGGATCGTAGCCACTCCCTGCGCGTCAGAGCCATCGAATGCCGCGTCCATGAGGTGCAGGGCTTCGTCGGCACCCATGGCAAGGGCGCGGCGCAGGACCTCTTCGTCGTCCTCGCCGCCAATCGTTACGGCGGTGACTTTGCCTCCGTGCTCTTCTTTTAAGGCCAAAGCCGCTTCTATGGCGAAATTGTCCCACTCGTTGATTCCGTAGGCCAGGTCGCGCTCCTCGATACCGGTGCCCGAGCGGTCTATCTCGATCTCCAACTCGGCGGTGTCGGGAACGCGCTTAACGCAGACTATTATCTCCATTTATCCTCCACTATCAGGCTCGACCAATCGGTCGTTCGATTTCGTTTCCTCTAACACTCATTATACTGCCGCGTCTGCCGCCGTCGCGGTTCGCACGAGTTCGGCCAGGTCCATGACCTCCAACTTTCCCTCGTGGCCGCTAGTCTTGATAGCATCCTCTAGGTTTATGAGACAGAAGGGGCATGCGGTAACGACCACATCAGCACCTGCGTCGGCTGCCATCTGCAGTCGTTGCTCACCCATGCGAGATTCCGACTCCCCATCGTAGAAGAGGTAGAGTGAGCCGCCACCGCAACAGAAGCTGCGGTTCTTCGATCGCCGCATCTCGACGTACTCCACGCCAAGGGCCTGTAATACTCTGCGTGGAGCCTCGTACTCACCGTTGTGCCGGCCGAGGTAACAGGGGTCGTGGAAGGTGTAACGGCGTCCATCCTTCAAGGGTTTTAACTGGAATTTCTTGGATTCTATGAGCTCGGCGAGAAGTTGTGTGTGGTGTTGCACCGGCTTGCCGAGGTCATAGCCACCGTTGCGCAGCGCGTTGAAGGCGTGTGGGTCGCAGGTCACGACATTCTTGAACTCACGTTCCTCCATCGCCTCGAGGTTCTGATCGCGCAGTGCTTCGAACAGACCCTCCTCGCCTATCCGTCGCGCCTCATGGCCCGAATCGACCTCGTCCTTGCCGAGGGTCCCGCAGTCGACGCCGGCTCGGATTAGGAGTTCACCGAACGCGCGCGATATCTCAACAATGCGCGGATCATATGCGGCGCAGCTGTCGGTGAAGATCAAGGTGTCACATTCGCCGCCCTTTTTGAGAACCTCGATTTCCAGGGCTTCGTCTTTTTTACCGACCCAGTCGCCTCGTTTTCGCGCCATCTTGCCGTAGGGGTTCCCGTGTTTTTCGAGTGCGGCGAGCGGCTTTTGTAGGGAGGTCGGCACACGTCCTTCATCGACGAGAAATCGTCGCATGTCGACGATCTTATCGATGTATTCAATGAGAACTGGGCAGGCGTCCTCGCAGGCGCCGCAAGTTGTACAGGACCAAAGCTCCTCTTCGCGCACCACCGATCCAACCAATTCGGGGCGATTCTCTTGGGCAGTGGGCTTACCCAGGACCGGGTAGCTCTCGTACGCGAGATCTCGGCAGTTGATGCTGATCATCCTTGGTGACAGCGGTGTGCCGGTCGCGTATGCAGGGCAGTTGTCGCTGCAGCGCCCGCAATCGGTGCAGCTGTAGAAGTCGACAATGTGTTTCCAAGTGAAGTCCTCGAGTTTGCCTACACCCAGCTGTTCGACGTCATCCAGATTTTCGACGCCGTGGCGGGCGGGTTTGACGCGGCCCACTGGATGCACGTTCAAGAAGAAGACGTTGGGAAGCGCAGAGATCACGTGGAAATGCTTGGATAGCGGCAGATAACACAGGAAGAAGAGCAGGGCAATGTTGTGTACCCAGAAGCTCGCAATATGCAGGTTCACCAACAGGGCTTCTGATCCACCACCCACCGCGATCGATGCGAACGACGCCAGGGGTAGCGTTACGCCTAGAGGAACTTGCAGCGAAACCATTGCGCTGCCCTCGTAGAGTGCGTCGGCGATCATCAACAATGAGATGAGTCCTAATATCAGGTAGGCCTCATGTCCGTGGCTCTTGCGCGCGTGCCGATCGTGATAGCGGGTTGGCTTGAACGCTACTCTGCGTATGGCCGCTACTATGCAGCTTGCGAGAACGACCAGCGCGGTGTAGTCCTTGAGAGTTGCATACCACTCGCCCACGACTCCACCCAATCCAGGCAAATCGAAACCGGCTGCCAACCCCTCGCCCAGGAGCGTGAGCGAACGCAGCGACAGGATCAAGAATCCGAAAAAGATCAGGATGTGCAAAATCCCTGCGAGCGGATAACGCGGCTGTCGGGCCTGCCCGAAACCGACGACCAGCAACTTCTTGATACGGTCTAATACACGATCGGTACGCGGATCTGGATTTGAATGGCGGAGAACCGCGGCACGTCGCCATAAAACGAAACAGAAGGTGGTGAGCGCGGCGAGTATGAGGACAGAGTGAATCGCAGGTGCAGGTAGACCCAGGACTTGCTGTGATGCTGGGGCGAAAGATGTCGAAAGTTGATCTGTCATCGGGAGACCGCCCCTATCTCTCGTAGTTGGAGCGAGGAAGGTACTACTGTGGAAAGGGGAGCGGCAAGACGACTCAGCGAGGATCTGTGCGTGTCGCCTGGTCTACATCTCCAGTATCACGAGCGGACTCAACAGCGAGCTCAGCCACACGGTCGGCGAGCTTTACTAGGTCGGTCTGTTTTCTCCTGGCGACCGCTCGGAATATCGATCTCGACAGCGCCCAAAGCCCACCTGCCCAACCAGCTGCGAACAGGCTCACTACCTCAGGTGTCCCGAGAGGCATACCTAAGCCGACGCCGAGGATGATAGCGATTCCGCCTGCACCTCCCCCGCCCATAATTCCACCGTGAATGCTGCTGGCGAGCTCGCCGAGCCTTTCCTGAACCTGAATGCGCGTCTTTCCACCTCGTGCTGTCACACGCACCTGGAGCGCCCGCGTTTTTCCAAGGGTGGGCTTCATCGTGCGCCAGGTCAGTGACCGACCCCGGATGTCCATCTGGCCGTCAGTAGCAAACGTGGCCTGTATTTCATCCACGATGTCATCATACGCCACGTCAGTAACTTCGCTGTCCACGACGCGTTCCCACTCGATCACTGTTGGGCTGCCCAGCCAGAACTTCCCCGGGCTGGATTCGGCGGGGAGCTGAGAAGGCGTCCGTGCTGCCAAGTCACGAGCTGCCCGCTCTACGCGTTCCGGTGAAAGGCCTACGTCGTCGGCTATCTGTTGCACCGTCTTGAGAGACATTCCCGGATCGGAGGGGTTTTGCACCTGCTCGTCGGCTGCGCGGCGCACGATTTCCTCGACCTCATTGTCGCTGTAGCGTTGAACCGGCCCCGCTTCCGTTCTGATCGCCTGTAGAAATGCATCCACGGATTCGAACCGATTGCTTGCCCGCCACGTGAGCGCACGCACGAGTGCCTCTTCGATCGCACCGCCGAGCTGCCGCATCCGGGCTTGATGCTCCTCAGGTAGGTCGGTGAACCTACCAAGCCTCAGGGCCTGGTCGGTCTGCCAGATCCCGGGCGGCTCGCCGATCAGCATCTCGCACAAGACGCATCCCAAGCTGTACACATCCGTTCTTGCATCCAGTTCGCGCGCACCCATCGCCTGTTCGGGACTCATGTATCCCGGGGTGCCGAGGGCCAAGCCTGTCCGCGTGATGTTGTTTCCGCCGGCAGTGCTCACCGCACGGGCTATTCCAAAGTCTGCGACTATGGGATGGCCCTCGGAAAACATGATGTTCTCAGGTTTGATGTCGCGGTGAAGCACGCCTTGCCGGTGAGCGTAGCTCAATGCATCGCCCACGTCTCCAATGATGTCGAGCGCAACAGCTTTGTCGAAACGCTTTTCCCTGAGGAGCCTTGCCCTCAGGGACTCGCCATCGATGAACGGCATTACATAAAAGAGGAACCCCTCTGCCTCGCCGGAATCATGCAGCGGAACTATGTGCGGATGAGTAAGCCGAGCGGCGATCTCGATTTCTTTGAGAAACCGATCGGCTACCACAGATGCTGAAAGTTCAGGCTTGAGAACCTTGACTGCGACGTTGCGGTTGTGACGCACGTCAAGGGCGAGGTGTACGGTGGCCATGCCGCCGGCACCGACCTCCCGGTCGATCACATAGCGATCTCGGATGGCTTCGGTGAAGGCGCGTGGCAATTCCTGCATCGGCATAAGATAGCCGCGCGTTGGTGAGCGCGTCACCTCAGACTACGTGTCACTGAGTGGGATGGAGCAACACGTGTCGATCACGCTGATATCATTTGGTGTGGAAACCGACTAAAATCTGTGTGAATGGCGATCGGAGAGATCGAATCAAGCAAAGGATGGCAGGAATGAATCAGTACATCATTGCGCAGCTTGGGTTTGCCGCCTGCGTAGCAGTGTGTTTCGTGATGGCCGGATGCTCCCAGGGTTCTGATGCTCAGGACGAGGCATCTCACGAACACAGCCACGCCGAGGACGCACACGAACACGCGGCTGCCGAGGGATCCAGTGAACGGGCGGAGGTGGCTGGCGAGCATGCTGAGGGCGAAGGCGAGCATGGAGAAGCACGCGAAAGCCATGGCGAGCACGGTGAAGCCGGGCACGATGAAGAGGGTGAAGAATCGGGCGTGTACATCGGGAGAAGCGAGACATGGGATGTAGTACGCAGAGGAGCCAGGGTGGTCTTGTCATTTGACGCCGTGTCGAACGCATTCGTAGGGTCGGTCGAGAACACGACCACGCAGACGCTATGTGCTGTCCGAGTAGAGGTGCATCTATCCACAGGTACCGAGCTTGGCCCGACGCCCCGCAACGACCTTCCTGCGGGCCAGACGACCGACGTTCGGTTGCCTACAGCAGGTGAGGCATTCGAAAGCTGGACTGCTCACCCGGAGATGTCAGCCTGTAGCGGAGGTTGATTGCAGAACAGATTGCGAGACTAGCACAAAGAGCCGAGGGAAATTCTCCTCGGCTCTTTGCTGTTGACGATTCCGACTAGCCCTGCCTGAGGTCTGTGAAATACTCGAGCCAAGTTTGGTGAGGTCGGCCGGCCACCGCTTCGAATTCGCTCTCATTGTCGAAGTAGCCGTTCCGTATGCCGTCGTAAATACCCGCAATGACGGACCCGAGGAACTCACCCAGCTCTTCGACGCGTTCTCTCCGGTAGTCGAGGAGGCTCATGTCCCGGTAACTCAATTCGGTCCCGTATGCTGCGTTCAGATAAGTAACCAGCTCTTCTTGTGTGATCGCCTCGCCATGCAGGTTGTACGTTTTCCCCTCGAGCGACGTTTCGGCGAGAAGCCGAGCGTATGCGAACGCGAGTTCAGGGCGTGTTGAATAACCGCATCGCCCGTTCCCGGCGCAATTGGCTACCTCTCCACTCTTGCGATAGGTGTCGATGTATTCGACATCTGGCTCGATGTAGATGCCATTTCGACCTATAGCCCAGTCCAGACCGCACGTTCGAACGTCTTCTTCAGTCTGCCGGTTGCTCTGAACGATCGGGGAAAACGAATTGCCCTCCTCGGCGCCTTGCACACTGGTGTAGACGATTTTCTTGACGCCTGATGTGACCGCTGCGCCGATCACATTGCGATGTTGCTCGATCCTCTTATCGGGCGTGTCCATCCCCGAAACGAGGAGCACCACATCCACACCATCCAGCGCGTCCTCGAATCCAACGCCGTCGTTGTAGTCAGCCTGTCTGACCTCTACACCGAGAGCCTGAGCCTTGGGTGGTTTCCTAGTCAGCGCAACCACATTCTGGCGATCGACCAGCTTTGTGACGGCATTGACGATCTCGGCGCCAAGGTGTCCGGTGGCGGCTGTAACGGCGACTTTCATCTCTCACCCCTAGTTCGCAGGCTCATTAAATAGTAAATGCACGGGTTCTTCACAATGGTTTGGGCCCCAGTCGTCGGCGAGTTGCGTAACTTGAGTCATGGCTGCGAAACCACCCGATGACTCGGCGGGAGGGGCTCCCCTGGTTCCCTCATGGCTTGGGTCAATTCTCGACGCTGACGGGGTGGAACTCTGGGGGGTGGCAGACTTGAGCGGGTACTCCACTCCCAAGGATGAATCCGGGCATGTTTTCACAAGAGCCATCTCATTTGCGGTACCCGTGGACGCAGGCGTCATGTCGGGCATCGAGAGTGGTCCAAACGAGCAGTATGCTCGGGAGTATGCTGCTGTAAACGCGCGCATCAACGATCTGTCGGGTCGACTGGCCGCTGAAATACGAGATCGAGGGTTTCTCGCGATGCCTCTGGCGGCTTCTGCCCGCACCGATACTGAGAACATCAAAGGCGACTTTCCTCACAAGACTGCCGCGACGAGGGCAGGGCTGGGGTGGGTCGGGCGACACTGCCAGCTGGTGACTTTTGAGTTTGGGCCCTGGCTGCGGCTTGGGACCGTATTCACGGATATGGAGTTGCCATGCAGTCCCCCCGTAGAACAGGATTTCTGCGGCAAGTGCGACGCCTGCGTCGAAGCGTGTCCAGCCGGTGCACTTACCGGCGAGAAGTGGCGTCCTGGGGTTGCACGCGAAGAGATATTGGATGCGCCAGCGTGCGACAACTGGAAGAAGGAGCACTATTACCAGTTCCACAAAGGGCACAACTGCGGCATCTGCACTGCCGCATGTCCGTTCGGAAAGAAGTCGTTGAAGAGGCGACAACGACAGCTGCGTCGGAAGGAATGACGGCCGCGATGCAAATAGTGGTATCGCGCCTCACGTATGGTTATCCGTCGAGCCCTGTCGATATCCTTGACGATGTTTCTCTGAGCCTCTCGCCGGGTTGGACCGGGCTCGTTGGTGCGAACGGGTCAGGCAAGACCACGCTGCTCAGGATTCTGGCAGGCGAGCTGCACTCCACTCCCGCTCAGGTACGCCGTATCCCGTCCGATATGCAGGTGCGGTACTGTCCTCAGAGCGTTGAAACGCTCACCCCCGCGATTCGTGAGTTCGCCGATCGCTCGGACGGGCACGCTAGGGGATTGTTGGGAAAGCTGAAGTTGACACCGGACCATCTGGACCGGTGGCCCACACTTTCACCGGGCGAGCGAAAACGGTGGCAACTCGGCGCAGCGCTGGCAGATTTGCCCGATCTGTTGTTGCTGGACGAGCCAACGAACCACCTCGATTCCGATGCCAAAAAGTTGCTGTTCGAAGGGCTCGAGCGGTATAGAGGAATCGGTGTTTTGGTGTCACACGACCGTGGCCTCCTTGATGCGTTGACGAGGGTGACGGTGCGGTTTGGCCATGGTGGTGGCCTGACCCTTTACTCCGGCAACTATACTGCGGCGCGAGAGCAGTGGCTCACCGAGGAGCGACGCTTGCGCGATGACCGTGAGAAGTTGCAGGCTGACCGCCGAAAACTGAAGCGTCGTTTGGATGCCGCCCGCCATTCGCGTGAAAGAGCAGAGTCCGGGATGAGTACCGCAAAACGGATGAAGGGCATTCGTGACTCGGATGCCCGGAGCATGGCCGCCAAAGGCCGCGTTGCTAGTGCCGAACAGAGGCTAGGCAGAGACGTCGAATTGCTGCGCCACAAACTGGGTGATGCTGAGGAACGGGTTCAGCAGGTGCGATTCGAGAAGGAGATTGGTCGTTCGGTCTTCGTTCTCGAAGAGCCCGCTCCCGCCAAGAACCTGATTGCGTTGAACAGGCAGGCGGTGCGGCGCGGAAACCGAATTCTGATAGACGATGTTGACGTGATGATACGCCGAGACAGTCGGATTCACTTGAGAGGGCCGAACGGCTCTGGCAAGACAACACTGATAGAAACTCTGATTGAGGAATCCACGTTGCTCGATGAGCGAATCCTCTACTTGCGGCAGGATTTGACGAGCGAACAGATCGAGGAGAACCGGAGTCAGCTGGCATCGTTGCCCGGACCGGAGAAGGGGAGGATGCTGCAGATAGTGGCGGCTCTGGGTGTTCCACCCGAACATCTCCTCGCATCCGAACAACCTTCTCCCGGTGAGGCGCGAAAACTCGCTCTTGCCTTGGGCCTGTCACGTCAAGCATGGCTGCTGTTGCTCGACGAGCCGACCAATCATCTCGATTTGCCGAGTATTGAGCGGATCGAAGAAGCGCTGACCCGGTACTCTTGCGCGCTCTTGATAGTCAGCCACGACGAACGCCTCGCGAATGCCCTGACCAGCGAGTCTTGGACGATCGAAAATCAGGAGTTGCTCAAGGCCTAGATAGTGCTGCCCTTACCTGTTCGGGAGACAGGTCGCTGTTTACCAGCTGAAGTAATTGTTGCACCGCTTCGTGAGTCAGCATCCCGGTAGAAAAGTTCGCGACCTTCTTGAATGGCAATCCCCGCATTGCCGCGGCAAAAAAGTCGTCCTCGTCGGCCTCTGAGAACGGTACATATCCCAATTGTGCGAAGAGGAAGTCAATCACTACGCGACCCTGTGAGTCCTGATAGATGTCACCGAGCGTGTGGTTCAGGGTGTAGATCACTCGCGGCAAGGTGCCGGACTTCAGATGGAGCGGAAGGGCAAATTTGATGTCCTCGGCCGACGCTCCCACAAGCAACTCGTAGTCACCTGACTCTATCACCCAGCGTTCGTGCGCGTCGTGATAGTATGCAAACCGTTCCGCATCGACGTGAATCGAACACTCTGCCGTATTCCCTGGTGCTATCTCGATCTTCTGGAAACCGGCCAGCTCGCGATCAGGTCGGTTCAACTCAGGATCCAGGTGGCGCAAGTATATCTGCACCGTCTCAGCACCAACACGATCACCTGTGTTTTCGACCTGCACCACCACGTCCACGCCATCGTCGATTGCGAAGAGCGTGTCGGGTGTGCTTGCTCCGGCGTATTCGAAAGTCGTGTAGGACAGCCCGTGTCCAAACGGATAGGCTACCTCTGTGCTGTAGCTCTGGAAATAGCGATAACCGACGTACAATCCTTCGCCATAATCCACATGCCATGGCCCGCCGGGGAAATTGAGGGCCGCCGGAAATTCGTCCAGCGACAATGCGAAAGTCTCCGAAAGCTTCCCGGACGGATAGCTGTGTCCGAACAAGACCTCAGCTACGGCGCTGCCGAATGCTTGTCCACCCAACCAGCCCATGAGTATCGCGTCCGCACCTTCCGCGAATTCGCTGATGTTCATTGCACCGCCGCCGACCAGCACTACCACGAATGGCTTGCCCACCCGTCGTGCCGCATTGATCAGCCTCAAGTCGGCTGAGGCCAAATCCATCGACGGGCGATCCCACGCCTCAGCGTCGTGCAACGCATCCTGGCCGGCGAATATGATGAAGGTGTCGTGCTCCTCGAAGAAACGCAGCAGCTCTCCCATCTCGCTCGTGGTCAACCCCACATCGGGGAAATCACTCGTCCAGGTGCTGACCGTGTGACCCTGCTCGGACGCGATCGCTCGAATGCCGTTCCAAGCGGTGTCGGCTCGCGTCGGGTTTACTTGTGAACTACCGATCCCCTGGATGCGTGGATGATGAGCTAGTTGGCCCAGCACTCCTATGGTGAGCGGAGTATCATCATTGAACGGTAGAATTCCGTCGTTCTTCAACAGTACCATGGATTCGATCGCTGCCTGACGCGCGAGTTCATGGTTCAGCCGTGTTGCATCGTTTTTGGGCAGATCGCGTATTGCGCCACCGCGATCGACGAGCTGCAGCACCTTGGCCGCGGCACGATCTAGGTCCAATTCTGAAAGGCTCCCCTCTTGGACGGCTTGCACGATCGCTGCTGGCGTGAGCGGATTGCCGGGCATTTCGAGGTCCATTCCTGCTGTGACGGACGCAATCGGGTCGTCCATTGACCCCCAGTCGGATACCACCAATCCTTCGAATCCCCATTCGTTGCGCAGAATGTCTGTTAGTAGGAGCGGATTCTGGGTCGCGTACGTTCCGTTGACCTTGTTGTACGCGGTCATGACCGCCTGGGGGCGGCTTTCGCGCACCGCTATTTCAAATCCGCGCAGGTAGATCTCCCGCAGAACGCGCTCAGGCAAGCGGGCATCGATTACCATCCTGCGATGTTCCTGGTTGTTGACCGCAAAGTGTTTGAGCGTGGCTCCCACGCCCTGTGATTGAACTCCTCGCACGAATGCGGCGGCGGAGAGACCGCTCAGCAGAGGATCTTCACTGTAGTACTCGAAGTTGCGGCCGCCGAGGGGAAACCGCTTCATGTTGAGTCCAGGGCCCAGCAGGAGAGCTACGTCGTGGAATCGAGCTTCTGTGCCGATCGCTGCTCCGACGCGTTCTATTAGGCTTTGGTTCCACGTTGCGGCCAAGCCTCCGGAAGACGGAAAGCATGTGGCAGGTACGTTCTGATCGACGCCAACCTTCCGAAGGCCAACTGGACCGTCCGCCATCCAAATCGACGGAATTCCCAGCCTCGGAACCGGTTGGGTTTCCCACCAGTTAAGGCCGGTGACCAGTGATGCCTTTTCCTCGAGCGTCAGTTCGTTTAGCCTGGCGGAAGCAATGCCTGGCTGGGCCCACAAGGGTGCGGCGGCAGCCAGACAGAATGCTGCAAACAGAGTGTGATGAAACACTCGCAGCGCGTTGTTCATCGGTTGACACTCCTTCGCGGGTACAGATTGTGTGTGCTACGGCACGTACGCTACACAGTCTATCTCAACCAACAATCCGTGCACGGGCAGTGCCGCGACCTGGACGGTAGTCCGCGCGGCTTTGTTGCCGGCCATCATTCGCTCGTACACGGCATTCATCTTTGGGAAGTCCCGCATATCGGCCAGGAACACTCCGCAGCGGAGCATGTGTTGGAGATCCGACCCAGCGGCATTGAGAATCGCGGCAATGTTCTTGAAAACCTGCTCTGTTTGACTTTCGACATCGAGTCCGACGAGCTCTCCCGTTTCAGGCGCAACCGCGCCCTGTCCAGAAACGAAGATGAGGCGTTCGAATGCGACGGCTGGAGAGTAAGGTCCGATCGGGCTGGGAAGTGTGTCGCTCACGATAGGTCTGTGCTGTATGGAACTGCTCAAAGGTCACCTCCATTTGGGTCGAATTGCGTGCCATAGGGTTAATCGCAAAGGCAGACTTTGAAAAGGGCACGTGACACATGAAGATGAAGTGACGCCCCTGTCTTTGGTGTAGATTGCAAACTCAATCGGTTATTAGGGGGGGGCTTCAATGCTCAAGACGCGCATTTCACGAATCCACGTTTTCGTCTTCGTAGTCTCTCTGCTGCTTGCGCAGTCGACCCAAGCCGTCGCTCAGGATGCATTTGCCGGCGCCATACAACGATTCGAAGCTCAGATTTCTTCAGATGTTGCCGCTGACGGCGTCGGCTCGATTGTAGGAGCGGTGTTTGTAGGCAATTCCGTGATTTGGGCTCGCGCTTTCGGATGGGCAGACGCCGACCTCCAGATGCAGGCAGGCGTCGAAACGATCTACCGAACGGGCTCGATTTCCAAGACATTCACCGCGGTATTGCTGATGCAGCTCGTGGAACGCGGAGTCGTCGCATTGGACGATCCTGTTGTCGAACACCTGCCGGAATTCGCGCAGATAGCCGGCCCTGACGAACAGGTTCGCTCAATAACGTTGAGGCAGCTTGCCAGCCACACTGGCGGTCTCATACGAGAGCCCGAACTTCCGCTTGCCGCATCTGGACCACTCTCCGAATGGGAATCGAAGGTCATTGCGTCAATACCGACCACGTCTCTCCAATCTGAACCGGGCACCGAGTATTCCTATTCCAACATTGGATTCGGCATCCTGGGCCTCGCGGTCTCCCGTGGCGCCGGACGCTCGTTTATGGACTTGGTTACGGAGTTGATCTTCGAGCCACTTGGCATGACCCAAAGTACGTTCGCCCTTACGCCCGATCTCGAACCGTATATGTCGGTTGGCTACGCGAACCGCCGAGACGGATCGGTTGACGCTGAATACCCTGCCCGGGAACACGCGGGCCGGGGCTACAAGGTACCGAACGGAGGTGTGTATTCGACGGTAGGGGATCTGGCGCGCTTCGCCGCAGCGCTGAGTGGGTCATCGCCGCACACCATTCTCTCCGCTCGGGCGAGGCGGGAAGTCTTGACGATTCAAACGCCTGAGGACACGACTCGTGGATACGGCCTCGGTCTTTCCATCCGCACCGCTGATAACGGAGTGCGCCTCGCTGGTCACGGAGGCTCAGTAGCAGGCTACAACGCGCACTTGGTGTTCGACCCGGATACAAAGGTCGGCGTGATCCTGCTTCGCAATTATGGCAGGGGGAACACGAATCTCGGGCGGGCAGCGCAGGGCTTGGCGGCCGAGTTGGCCGCAACTGTTGGTGAAAGTAGCTGACTAAGGTCCAAGCATATCGCGTACGAGGAAGAACCCGTCTTCTCCTTCAGGTTGGTACAGTGGCAGAAACACTCGTCCATCGCTGGGCGAAAAAACCGCTCCGTTTCTGTCCTCGCCAAGTTGCTGACCCTGCCGGACCGGGTCGAAGTTCTTGAATCCGGGCACCATCCGGAAATCGTCCTCCGGTAGGATTGCGTGGCGATAGAAAAGTTCGAGTGATGCCGGTAAGTCAGACGCTCCATTGTGATGCATGGCGAGCAAAGAAACCTCCCTCGGTAGATTCGACCTTTGTACCATGCCCAGTCCAACGAGGATAGCCCATATCGCGGTCTCGTGGTTCCGGATCGTTGCTTCGGCGTTATTCTGCCCGGCCTCGAAGATAGAAGCCAGGTGACCTTTGTTCCTGAAATAGCTCATGAATGTGCCGCTGAAAAACCCGGTTGTGTCTATGATCGACGGTACATCGAGGATCTGATTCTCTTGCTCATCGAGTAGGCGGTGCCCCTCGAGAGTGAAAGGTGGGCTCACTGACGAGCTGCAATGCAGATCGAAGATCAAGCTGCTGCCGCGCGCATGTTGCAAAGCGTGATCAACAGAAGTGAGCAACTCAAAGAGCTCTCGACACTCTACCTGAGAATGATCGCTCGGGCCGTTCCTCCGGATCGATTCGACCTGTTCCGGTGTCCACATTCGATTGAGATCGAGATCCACGAATCGTCGCTCGCAGTCCAGCGCCGACACGTTGCCGCGTAACGCCAAGAGGTCTCCGCGGAGCTCGATGTTCCCCGCGGTCAATGCGGCAAGCACATTCAGTGTCGCTTCGATGCCGGCCGTCTCGTTTCCGTGTAGACCGGCAACGACGATTACGCAGGAACCCTCCTTGGGTCCAGACAGTTGCCCCATCAAGCGCTCTTCGGGTAACCCGGTAACGGTCACGTTTTTCTTTCCGTTTCCACTTCGTACTTGGGAAATTCCAAGTCACTACTTTCGCTGGCAAGCTTCTGTTCCAGAAGGTTGCTTGCAATGGCCAGGAAGTTGTCCTCGGTGATAACCCCAACCAGCTTTCCGCCCTGCACCACGGGCAGGCACGAGATCTGCTTTTCCTTCATCAGTTTGATTGCGTCCAGAGACGGTGTCTCTGGGGAAATCACCGCCGGGTCGGTCACCATTATCGAACTGACAGGAGCGGGTTGTCCGCCCTCCTTTGGAATCGGACGACCAAAAAGTCGAAGCAACCGGCGGTGGGACACGATTCCTAGCAGGCGATGCTGATCGTCTTCGACCAGGACGTGCCGAACGTTGTTCCAGACCATCAGCAACGCAACCAAGTCTATGGGCTCATGCGGTTGGACAGTGAAGAGGTCGGTGGTCATGTACTGCTCCACCCTCAGGTAGTTCTGCTCCCAGCCTCCCCCTTCCTCGAGCTGTGCGAGCTGCCACCTATGTACCGGTTCTCCTTCCTTTTGCCGAGTCATGGTTCCAGCAGTGAGGGCGTGCAGCTTTTCCCACGTTGGTGCCGGCCCCGGCATCGCGGAGAAAGACCGGAGCATCCATTGCGCCCCTGTCTGCTCCGATTCAACGCGTTCCTGGATAATGCCCAGGTATTGGTCCGCATCAGCGGTATCCAAGTCGGCTTGCTTGAGTCCGTCGCGAGCAAGCGGTAGGAGTTCGTTCAAGATCACGTCTTTTGCCGTATGTCTCTTTCCGCCGAACCAATTGAATTGGGCACCCAAGCCGTGTCGTGCGGCCGCAAAGAAGTTGTCGCGAGCGTCCTCGAAGTCCATCACGTCGGTGATGTCTTTGTACGCCTCTCCCAGACCGCGCATGATCCCGAACCAAAACGCCGCGTTTGCGACCTGGTCGGTAATTGTGGGCCCGGCAGGCAAGACGCGATTCTCGATGCGTAAATGTGCTTTGCCGTCCGACACACCATAGCATGCCCTGTTCCAGCGATAGACGGTTCCGTTGTGGAGACGGAGTGCCTGAAGTCTTGGTGTACCACCAGAATTGAGCACGTCGAACGCGTCGTCGGGAATCTCAGCCGCAAACAGGATCTTGTATCGGGCCACGTCCTCCTGGAAGATCTCCAGCACCGAGTCGTCTACCCAACGATTGCCGAAGTGTACTCTCGGAGAGAAGTCACGTTCGTGAGGTCCCTTTCGCGTATCGATCGATTGTTGAAAGACCGCGATTCGCGTCTCCCGCCAGAGGCGGTAGCGTCCGAGGAATGGTGAGTTCGCAGCGGCGGCGAGAACCGGTGCGGTTGCCACCTGGGCGATGTTGTACCTTTTGGCAAACCTTTCAGGGTCCACCTGGAAATGGATTTGAAAGCTGGTGTTGGCCGCCTCGAGCATCACGTTGTCGTGGCTCAGGATGAGTTCGTCTGTGCCTTTGATGTTTAAGTTGTAAGCTCCGCCGCGCAGCCGATTGAGCGCGTCGTTCAACAAGAAATACCGATCGCGCGGAGTCATGTTCTCTAGAGTCAGGTCACGCTTGCGTATCGTTGGCAAGATACCGACCAAGACCGGATCAGCGTCGAACTCACTGGCAGCAGTACGCACCTTGTCCAGAAACTGCGTGAGCTGAACTTCCATCTGCCTCAAGCAATCGCCGGTGAACTCCAGAGGGTCCAGATTGCACTCGATGTTGAAACGGGCAATCTCGGTCGTGAAATGGGGATCATCGAGCAGAGCGATGACCTTGTCTGCAACAGGTGCAGGTCGCGCCGATTTGCCAACGAGCACCATTTCCTGCTCCGCTCCGATTCGGTGTTTGCCCGATTCCACTTGCCCAGATTGAAGCATCTGATCGAGGGCGTGGAGATCGTTCAAAAGACTGCGGGTGAACTGGCGTAGCTGCCCTTCCGTGGCGTTGTTCTGCTCCACGTTCTCACCCATCGTACGCTCCTGGTAAGCCGTTAAATAACGGAATGCTGGCGGGTCGACGATTTGGGATAATAGTGTGCTTTGCGCGTCCGCGTCTAGAGAGCAAACGGCTGTGCCCCTTGCCCCTAGCGCGTCCGCGTCTAGAGAGCAGACGGGTGTGCCCTTTGCCCCTAGCGCGTCCGCGTCTAGAGAGCAGACGGGTGTGCCCTTTGCCCCTAGCGCGTCCGCGTCTAGAGAGCAGACGGGTGTGCCCTTTGCCCCTAGCGCGTCCGCGTCTAGAGAGCAGACGGGTGTGCCCTTTGCCCCTAGCGCGTCCGCGTCTAGAGAGCAGACGGGTGTGCCCTTTGCCCCTAGCGCGTCCGCGTCTAGAGAGCAGACGGGTGTGCCCTTTGCCCCTAGCGCGTCCGCGTCTAGAGAGCAGACGGGTGTGCCCTTTGCCCCTAGCGCGTCCGCGTCTAGAGAGCAGACGGGTGTGCCCTTTGCCCCTAG